>JACDFR010000042.1 GCA_013815685.1 Ramlibacter sp. | reverse complement strand
ATGTACGCCGTCATCGACCCGCGTGTCAAGGCGAGCGATATATGAGGCCCCCACGCTTGCGGTCAAGACCGCGGCGCTGCCCCCCGAGGGGGCCCTCGCGCCTTGGGGCGGCCCGGCGCCGCTCGATCCTATGAGCGCCATTCCCGTCGCCACGCCGCCGCTGCTGCGCGCACCCGGCTTCTGGAGGCGCGCCCTCGCCCACCCCAGCTTCGCCATCGGCGCGCTGCTCAGCCTCCTCCTGATCGTGGCAGCCGGGCTGTCGCTGGTGTGGACGCCGCATTCTCCCTATGAGGTGGACATGGCGGCCAAACTGATGCCGCCGGGACCGGCCCACTGGCTCGGCACCGACCCGTACGGCCGCGACATCGTGTCGCTGCTGCTGGTCGGCGCACGCGCCTCGATTGCCGTGGGCGTGATCGCGGTGGGCATCGGCCTCATCGTGGGCACCGCCTTCGGCTTGCTGGCCGCGGCGCGCCGCGGCTGGGTGGAAGAGCTCATCATGCGGCTGTCGGATTTCGGCTTTGCATTCCCGGCGATCCTTTCCGCCATCATGCTCACGGCGGTCTTCGGCCCCGGCATGGTGAATGCGATCATCGCCATCGGCATCTACAACATCCCCACGTTCGCGCGCATCACCCGCGCCTCCGCCAATGCCGTGTGGTCGCGCGAGTTCGTCCTGGCGGCCCGCGCCTGCGGCAAGGGCGCATTCAGCATCACGATGGACCATGTGCTGCCCAATATCGTGTCGGTGCTGATCGTCCAGGCCACCATCCGCTTCGCCATCGCCATCCTCGCCGAGGCCGCGCTCTCCTACCTGGGCCTGGGCACGCAGCCCCCCCAGCCGTCCTGGGGACGCATGCTCAGCGAAGCGCAGACGCTGATGTTCCAGGCGCCCCTGCTCGCGGTGTACCCTGGCGTGGCGATCGCGCTGGCGGTGCTCGGGCTCAACCTGCTGGGCGACGGCCTGCGCGACCTGTTCGATCCACGCCTGGCGAGGAAAAGATGAGTCCCCACGCCCACATTCGTTCGCTGCCCCTCGAGGTGGCGCAAGCCTCCCTGGGGGCGGCCCGTCGGGAAGCTTGATGCCGGTGCCGCTGCTCCAAGTCGACAACCTCCACGTGAAGCTGCGCACGCACCGCGGCCCGGCACTCGCGGTGCGCGACGTGAGCTTTTCGCTCGAGCGCGGCGAAGCCCTGGGGCTGGTCGGCGAATCGGGGTGCGGCAAGTCGATCACCGTGATGGCGCTGATGGGCTTGTTGCCCGAGAACGCCGAGATCACCGGCAGCATCCGTTTCGATGGCGAGGAACTCACCGGCAAGAGCGATCGCTCCCTTTGCGCGATCCGCGGCAACCGCATCGGCATGATCTTCCAGGAGCCCATGACCGCATTGAACCCGGTCCACAGCATAGGCCGGCAAGTGGCCGAGCCGTTGCGCCTGCATCGCGGCCTGTCGGCGGCCGAAGCCCGAAAACAAGCCGTCGCCCTTCTGGACCGCGTGGGCATTCCCGATGCCGCGCGGCGCATCGACGCCTACCCGCACCAGTTCTCCGGCGGGCAGCGCCAGCGCGTCACGATCGCCATGGCACTGGCGTGTGGACCCGACCTTCTGATCGCCGACGAGCCGACGACGGCGCTGGACGTGACCGTCCAGCGCCAGATCCTGGAGCTGATCAGGGACCTGGTCGCCGAGCGCGGCATGGCGCTGATGCTGATCTCGCACGACCTGGGCGTGATCGCCCAGAACGTGGCCCGCACCATGGTGATGTACGGCGGCAGTGTGGTGGAGAGCGGGCCCACCGACTCGGTGTTCGCCAACCGGATACATCCCTACTCGCTAGGCCTGTTCGCGGCGCGGCCGGGCCTGCGATCACCAAGGGGCCAGCGGCTGGCGACCATTCCCGGCACGGTGCCGGAACTGGCCGATCTGCCGCCCGGCTGCCCTTTCGCCGGGCGCTGCCGCTTCACCATTCCCGAGTGCCACGTCACGGTGCCACCACCCATCGCGGTCGAGCCCGGCCACCATGCGCGCTGCATACGGCTGGACGCGGTCGCGGCGGACAAAGAGCGGGTTGTGACCGCATGAGTGATCCGCTGCTGCAAGTCGACAACCTGGCGCGCGAGTACGCCATGCCGCGCGAAAAGCTGTTCGGCCCGCCGCCGAAAGTCCATGCGCTCAATGGCGTGACCTTCACCATCGAAGCCGGCAGGAGCCTGGGGATCGTCGGCGAATCCGGGTCGGGCAAGTCGACCCTGGCGCGTCTGGTCATGGCGCTGGACAAGCCGACGTCGGGCAGCGTGAAGTTGATGGGCCGCGACCTGCACAAGCTGCCCCGGGAAGAGTTGCGCAGTGCGCGGCGCGATATCCAGATGGTCTTTCAGGACCCGTACGGCTCGCTCGACCCGCGCCAGACCGTCGAGCGGATCGTGACCGAGCCGCTCGCGGCCCAGGGCGAAGCGAGCGGCAGCGAGCAGCACAAGCGGGCGGCGGCCGTCCTGGGCTCGGTGGGCCTGCGCGCTGCCGACCTGGGCAAATACGCGCACGAATTTTCTGGCGGGCAGCGCCAGCGTATCGCCATCGCGCGCGCGCTGATCACGCGCCCGCGCCTCATCGTCGCGGATGAACCGGTCAGCGCGCTCGATGTCTCGGTGCAGGCGCAGGTGCTGAACCTGATGCAGGACCTGCAGGCCGAATTCGGTATCACCTACATGCTCATCAGCCACGACCTGGCCGTGGTTCACCACCTGTGCGATGACGTCGCGGTGCTGTGGCAAGGCCGTATTGTCGAGCAAGGGCCGCCGCAGCGGCTGTTCCACGCAGCCGAGCACCCGTACACGCGGGCTTTGCTCGAAGCGGTGCCGCAGGCCGAACCTCGAAGCCGTCCCAAACCGGCGGGCCATGAGCAATCCCCTCTTGCCATTTCTCGCCAAACTCGGGGATGATGCAAAACAAAGCCGCTCAGCCGGGCGCCGCCTCACCGATTTTCCACTTCGTTAATGGAGCCAACCTCATGTTGAAACGCCGCACTTTGCTCACCACCGCAGCTTTAGCGAGCGTGCCGCTGGCGCTGCCGCATGCCCTGGCACAAGGCCGCAAGGACGCCGTCGTGCTGGCGATGACGCTGGAGCCTAGCCCCGGCCTCGACCCCACCGGCGGCGCCGCGTCCTCGATTTCCGAAGTCACGCTGTACAACATCTTTGAGACGCTGACCAAGATCAATGCCGACGGCAGCGTGACTTCGCTCCTGGCCGAAAGCTGGGAAGTCTCGCCCGACCTGAAGACCTACACCTTCAGGCTGCGCAAGGGCGTCAAGTTCCACAACGGCGAGCCCTTCAACGCGCAGTCGGTGAAATTCTCCTTCGACCGCGCCGGCGGCGAGAAGAGCACCAACAAGGACAAGCGCACCTTCGCCAATCTGAGCACGCAGATCGTCGACGATCACACCGTGGTCATCCTCACCAAAGAGATCGATCCCGATTTTGCTTTCCTGCTCGGTCAGGGCACGGCCATCATCGTCGAGCCCCAGAGTGCCGACGCCAATGCGACGAAACCGGTGGGAACCGGACCTTTCAGGCTCGAGAACTGGGTCAAGGGATCGTCCATCGCACTGAGCAAGTGGGACGGTTACCGCAACGCCAATGCCGTCAAGCTGAAGAAGGCGACTTTCCGCTTCATCCCCGATCCCGCGGCCCAGGTCGCGGCCCTGCTGGCGGGCGACGTCGACGCATTCCCGCGCGTTACGGCGCGCAGCGTCCCGCAGTTCAAGGAGAATTCCCGCTTCCAGGTGGTCATCAGCGGATCGCGCGCCAAGACCATCCTGGCCATGAACAACAAGAAGAAGCCGCTGGACGACGTCCGCGTGCGCCGCGCCATTGCCGCCGCCATCGACCGCAAGGCGGTGATCCAGGGCGCCGGCGACGGCTACGGAGTGCCCATCGGCAGCCATTACGTGCCGGGTGCCTTCGGCTATGTCGACACCACCGGCGTCAACCCCTACGACCCGGAAAAGGCCAAGGCCCTGCTCAAGGAAGCCGGCGTCACCACGCCGCTCGAACTCACGCTCACCTTGCCGCCGCCGCCCTACGCGCGCCAGGGCGGCGAAGTGATCGCCTCGCAGTTGGCCAAGGTGGGCATCACCGCCAAGCTGCAGAACGTCGAATGGGCGCAGTGGCTGAGCGGCACCTATGGCGCCAAGAACTACGACATGACGATCATCTCGCACGTCGAGCCCTTCGACTTCGGAAACTTCGCCAAGCCCGACTACTACTGGAACTACCAGTCCCCCAGGTTCAACGAGCTGTACGACAAGATCAAGACCACACCGCGCCCCGCCGACCGGTCGAAGTTGCTGGCCGACGCCCAGCGCCTCATCGCCGAGGACAGCGTGCACGCCTTTCTTTTCCAGCCGCAGTGGGTGACCGTCGCGAACAGAAACCTCAAGGGCTTGTGGAAGGACATGCCGATCTTCGTGAACGATGTTTCCGCGATGTCGTGGGCTTGAAGCCGGACTTTCATGTCGGTAAAACATTCGGCCGCATTGCATGAATTGTCTGCCGCCGAGCTGATCGACGGCTACCGGCGGCGCGAGTTCTCGCCGGTGGAGGCTGCCCAGTCGGTGCTGGGCCACATCGAGCGCTGGGAACATCACCTGCAGGCGCTCTACCTGCTGCGGCCCGAGCTCGCGCTGGAGCAGGCGCGGGCTTCCGAAGCGCGCTGGTTGCAGGGCGCGCCGCTCGGTCCGCTCGACGGCGTACCGGTCACCATCAAGGAAAACATTTCCACGCGCGGCGACCCGACGCCACTGGGGACCGCCGCCACCGCGCTCGTGCCCGCGCCGGTGGACGCCCCGCCAGCGGCACGCGTGCGCGAAGCCGGCGGGGTGATCGTTGCCAAGACGACCATGCCCGACTACGGAATGCTTTCCTCGGGCCTCTCCAGTTTCCACAAGCTGGCGCGCAACCCCTGGGATCTGCGCTGCACGCCCGGCGGCTCCAGTGCGGGCGCTGCCGCCGCGGCAGCGGCGGGCTACGGACCCTTGCACATCGGCACCGACATCGGCGGCTCGCTGAGGCTGCCGGCGGGCTGGTGCGGCATCTTCACCCTCAAGCCCAGCCTGGGCCGCATACCCATTGTTCCTCCGTACCTGGGCCGCGCCGCCGGGCCCATGACGCGCAGCGTGGCCGACGCGGCGTGGTTCATGCAGGTGCTGTCCCAGCCCGACGCGCGCGACAGCATGAGCCTGCCTTTCCAGGACATCGCCTGGAGCCAGTTCGACAAGGGCGTCGAACGGCTCAAGGGGCTGCGCATCGGCTTGCTGGTCGACGCGGGTTGCGGCCTGGCGGTGGAGCCCGAGGTGCGCGCCGCCGTCGAGCGGGCGGCTACGCTGTTCGAACGGGCCGGCGCCGTGCTGGTGCCCATGCCAGCCTTCATGACGCCGGCCATGCTCGACGGAATGGACCGCTTCTGGCGCATGCGCTCGCATATGGACCTGAAAGCCTTGCCGGCGGACAGGAAAGGCAAGGTGCTGCCCTACTTCCAGGCGTGGGCGGACAGCGCGGCGTCGATGGACGGCGAGGCCGTCTTCATGGCTTTCAGCCAGTTCCATGCGGCCCGCGTCGCCGCTGTCGATGCCTGCCGCGCCTTCGACTACGTCATCTCGCCGACGTCGCCGGTGCCGGCTTTTGGCGCCGATTTGCCCTCTCCGACCAACGACCCGATGCGGCCCCTGGAACACATCGGCTTCACCGTGCCCTTCAACATGTCCGAGCAGCCTGCCGCATCCATCAATTGCGGCTACACGGCGCAGGGCCTGCCGATCGGCCTGCAGATCGCGGGCCAGCGCTTCGACGACCTGGGCGTGCTGCAGGTGTCGCGCGCATTCGAATTGATCAGGGACGGCCAGCGGCCGTGGCCGCAGCCGCCCTCCGAAGCGCTGCACCATGTGGACTGACAGCCTCGGTAACCCCGTCACGGTGGAAGGCGAGGCCGGGGTCGGAGCGTTGAACGATTTTGCCGAGGGCTTCATCGCCAGCGAGGCGCGGGCCGCCAATGTCCTCGAGGCGGCGTTGCGGGACGACAGCCCCATGGTCCAGGCGTACGCCGCGGCCGTGCACTTGTTCGCGGAAACGCGCAACGCCGCCGCCAACTCCCGCCCTTTTCTGGCGCGTGCGCTGGCTGGGCAAGGCAGGTGCACACCGCGCGAGCGGCGATTCATCGAGGCGATCGATGCCTGGGCCGGCAGCGACATCCCGCGGGCCATCGCACTGCACGAACAACAGGCCCGCGAATACCCCCGGGATTTGGCCTCGCTGAAGCTCGGGCACTATCACCTGTTCAACACCGGCAATTCGCCGGGGATGCTGCGGCTGGCCCTGGCCTGCCTTCCGGCAGCGGGCGATGTTCCTTACCTTCATGGCATGCTCGCTTTCGCCTGGGAACAATGCCACCTGCTGGAGCAGGCGGAAGCCGCGGCGCGAAGGGCCATCGACATGTGCCGTAAAGAGCCGTGGGCGCACCACGCGCTGGCGCACGTCATGCTCACCCAGGGCCGCGTGCAGGAGGGCCATGCATTCCTGGAGGAAGTCAGCCCCACATGGATCGGCCTCAACTCGTTCATGGTGACGCACAACTGGTGGCACCAGGCCCTGTTCGCGCTCGAGATGGCGCGCCACGACGAGGTACTGGCGCTGTATGACGAACGGGTGTGGGGCGTTGCCAAGGATTATTCGCAGGACCAGATCAATGCGGTGTCGCTGCTCGCGCGGCTGGAACTCGCCGGCGTCGACGTCGGCGAGCGGTGGCAGGACCTGGGCGGCTACCTTGCGGCGCGCGTGCAGGACCAGGTGCTGCCCTTCCTGGACATGCAATACCTTTACGGCCTGGCGCGTGCCGGCCGCGCCGAGGCCGGCTCGCTGATGCGCAACATCGAACAGCATGCGGACCTGGCGCTGGGCCACAGGGCGGCTGCCTGGCAACAGGTTTGCGTGCCGGCCAGCCGCGGGCTGATGGCGCACGCGCAAGGCGATTTCGAGCGGGCAGTCAACGAGCTCGGGCTGGCACTTCCCCGCCTGCTCGAGATCGGCGGCAGCCATGCCCAGCGGGACTTGTTCGCACAGGTTCATCTCGACTCGCTGGTGCGCACGGGCCGGCTGGCCGCGGCCCAGCACCTGCTGCAGCAGCAAATCCGCAGCCAACCACAGTCCCAACGCCTGAAGCGCCAGGCAGCGCCGGTCTATGCTGCGCTGGGACTGGAGCCGGTCGCCTGCGGGGTGCTCTGATTGCCGGGAAGCCTGTTCTATTCCTTGCCCAGGCTTCGCACTTTTTCCATCAACCGGTGCTGCACCGTCGGCGATACGAACTTGTCGACTTCGCCGCCCAGCACGGCGATCTCGCGCACGAAAGTGCTGCTGATGAATTGGTACTTGTCGCTGGGCGTGAGGAACACGGTTTCCACTTCCGGCATGAGGCTTCGGTTCATCCCGGCAAGCTGGAACTCGTAGTCGAAGTCGGTCACGGCGCGCAGCCCGCGCACCATGGCCTTGCCGCCGCGCGCGACGACGAAGTCGCGCAGCAAGCCGGAAAAGCTTTCCACTTCCACCTGCTTGAACGGCTCGGTCACGACCCGCGCCATCTCGATGCGCTCGTGCAGCGTGAACATCGCTTTCTTGTGGTGGCCCGCGGCGACGGCGACGATCACGCGGTCGAACAGCTGCGTGGCCCGCCGCACCACGTCTTCATGGCCGAGGGTCATGGGATCGAAAGTGCCGGGATAGACGGCGATCACGCTCTGGGCCATGGGTGTCTCCTGATGGGCGGTGCCGCCCTTTTCTGCGGTGCATTATGCAGCGCGTCGCAGCAAATGCGCGTGCACGGCGCCCGCCTTGAGATGGCGCAGCAGGGACAAGCGGTACGGCGCCAGCTTCCCGTCGTCCCAGGCATGGGGTGCCTCCAGGTAGATGACGCCCTCATCCGTGATCGCCGCAGCCGCCGCCGCCAGTGCCTTGTCGTGCACCCCGGCATCGAAGGGCGGGTCGAGAAACACCAGGTCGACGCTGGCGGGCGGCAGGCGCGCCAGAACCGACAGCCCGTTGGCCCGTTCGACCTTGACGGCGGTGGCATCGAGTTTGGCCTGGACGGCCCGCAGCAGCGAAACCAGGTCCGCGTCCTGCTCCACCAGCAGGACATGCGCGGCGCCCCGCGACGCCGCCTCCAGGCCCAATGCGCCGGTGCCGGCAAAGGCATCGACGCAGCGCCATCCCGCGAGGTCATGGCCCAGCCAGTTGAACAAGGTCTCGCGCACCCGGTCGGGCGTGGGGCGCAGGCCCGCCTTGTCAGGCACGGCCAGCCTGGTGCGCTTCCACTGGCCGCCGATGATGCGCACCTCGTGCGCCGCTTTGCTTTTCATCCGTCAAGCTTAAAGCGTTGGCGAAAAGGAAAAAGCCGGACCCCCTTGAGGAATCCGGCTCTTTCGACCTACCCAGCGCCCTGTGAGGACGCTGATCGTGTGACAGCGATAAACCATTCTGATACCGAAAAAGAACTCGTGGTGAGAACCCCTGTCAACATTGACAGGGGGAAAGTCAACTTTTTTTGTATCAGCCCGGTGTCGCAGCGCCCACGGTCACGGTCACCATCCGCTGGGGCTGCAGTTTGCGGCCAAAAGCGGCCCTGACTTCGGCCCCGGTGATGCGCTGCACCCGCGCTGTCCATGTATCGAGGTAATCGAGTGGCAAGTCGTTCCAGGCAATATTCGCCACGTTGTCCAGGAGTTTGCGGTTGCTGTCGATCAGGAGGGGAAACCCGCCCACCAGGTTGTCCTTCGCCGCCTTGAGTTCGGCATCGGTAGGCCCCTCGGCGACAAAACGTGCGACCACATCGCGCGCCACCTGGACCGCCTGGGCCGCCTGGTCGGGCCGTGTCTGCAGACCGACCGTGAAGGCCCCTGCGTGCAATCCCGGCGAAAAATAGCTCGAAACGCTGTAGCTCAGCCCACGCTTCTCACGCACTTCTTGCGACAGCCGCGAGACAAAGCCGCCTCCTCCAAGAATGTAATTACCCACCAACAAAGGAAAATGATCGGGATCGTTGCGCTTGTGGCCGGGTTGGCCGATCAGCACATGCGCCTGCGCCGACGCGAACGGGATTTCCTTGACGGTCGGCTCAGCCAGTGGCGCCACTTCGGCAACCGGGGCCAGCGGTTCGCAATGACCGGTCGCCGCCGCGGGCAGGCGCGCGAGCAGCGCAGTGACCAGCGCATCGGCCTGGGCTCGGGTCACCGCACCAACGATGCTCACCTTGGCCCGGCACGGCTCGATGAGTCGGTACGCCTGCCTCATGTCCTGCACGCTGATTCGCTCCAGCGTCGCCTCGGTCATTTCGTGGCCATAGGGATGGCTGCCATAGACTGCAGCGGCGTAAGCGCGGCCGGCCAGAGTCCCGGGCCGGGTGTTGGCTTCGCGGATGGCCGCGGCCAGCCGCTGGCGCTCGCGCTGCCAGATGGGATCGGGAAACGCCGGCTCGCCGATCTGCCGAGCCGCGAGTTGCACGGCCTTGGGCAACAGGTCCGGGTAGACGAGGGACCGCAGCGAAAAACTCATCCGATCGGAGCCCGCGCCGGCCCCGAAGCCCGCCCCGAGGTCCGCCCAGGCCTCGCCGAGCTGGTTCTCGTCCAATGCTGCCTCGCCATCGCGGGCTTCCACACCTTTGGAAATCATGCCGGCGGTGACGCTGGCAAGGCCCGCCTTGTCCGCGGGTTCCCGCCGGCCGCCCGCATCGAATTCGACGCGCACGTCCACCATCGGGATCGATGGGCTCTCTACGAGATAGATCCTGGCGCCGCTGGGCTGCGTCCACTGCTGGATCGGGATGGCGGCCAGCAGCTGCGTGCAGCCCAGCAGCAGGGCCAGGGCAAAAATTCTTTTTCTCATCAACATAAGGCGCAGCCTTTCCTAATGGCGCAGGCCCGGCGGGGGCGTGCGTGCTTTGCGGTTGGGGTCCAGCGGTTGAGGCCGCAGCACGCCCACAGTGAGCTGGTCGTCCCCAAAATACCGGTTCGCCACCTCCTTGACCTGCTCGGCCGTCACGCCGCGCAGGCGCTGGATAAGCTTCTCGCCCGCATCCAGGGGCAGGCCCTGGATCCAGTAGCCACCGAGTTCGCGCGCCTGGTTATTGACCGAATCCAGCTTGTAAACCTCGCCCGCCACCCACTGCGTCTTGACGCGGTTGAGCTCGGCTTCGCTCACGCCGGACTGTGCAATCTTCGCCACCTCGGCACGCAGCGCGGCAATCACCTGTTCGGGGGTCTTGCCGGGAGCGGGCACCCCATCCAGCGTGAACAGTTGGGGACCGCGTCCCCACAAACCGTTGCCCGCACCGGCGCTGTCGGCAAGGCGGTCGCTGCCTTGCGTCAAAGCGCGGTCCAGGCGCGCGCCGCTGTAGCCGTCCAGCACGGCCGCCAGCACAGTGAGGGCCAATGCGTCGTCGTTGGCCGGGCCGGGCTCGAACGAGTCGAGCTGCGGCACCTTGAAGGCCAGCGACACGTAGGCCTGGTCCGCGGGCGCCTTGAACTCGATGCGGCGCAAGCCCGCCTGCTGCGGCTCGATGCGCGGCTTGCGGGCCGGCGCCGTGCGGGCGGGCATTCGTCCATAGTATTTCTGCGCGAAGCGCAACACCTGGGCCGGCTCCACGTCGCCGGCGACCACGACCACCGCGTTGGCGGGAACATACCACTGCTTGTAGAAGTTGCGCGCGTCCTGCGGCGTCATGGCCTCCAGGTCGCTCATCCAGCCCACGACCGGCCGGCGATAGGGCGAGGCCTGGTACACGGTCGCGTTCAACACTTCCCACATCAAGGCCCGGGGCGTGTCCTCGGTGCGCAACCGCCGCTCTTCCTTGACCACCTCGATCTCGCGCTTGAACTCCTCGTCGGGCCACTGGTTGTTGGCGAAGCGGTCGGCTTCGAGTTTCATCACCTCTTCAAGCTTGCCGGCGGGTATCTGCTGGAAGTAGCCGGTGGCGTCGCGCGTGGTGAAGGCATTCTCGCGCCCGCCCAGCGCCGCGACCCGGCGCGAGAACTCGCCGGGTTTGAGGTCGCGCGTGCCCTTGAAAAGCATATGCTCCAGCACATGGGCCACGCCGCTTGCGCCATCGACCTCATCCATTGACCCGACGCGCACCCAGAGCATGTGCACCGCTGTGGGTGCCCGGCGGTCTGGCTTGACGATCAGGGTCAGGCCATTGTCGAGCTTGAACTGTTCGGCTTTGGGGGCCGTTTGCGCCAACCCCGGCGGTGCAAACGAAAGAGGCAGCAAGAGGCAAATACTGGAGAGGACGCGCTGCATGGGGTGTTTCATAGAATCGTGTGATTCTAAAAAGCGCAGCAATGTTCAGTTTCTTCAGGAAAAAGCCGGCCCCCGCGCCGGCACCCCCGGCGCCCGCGGTGCCGCCGGCCATTCCGGCGCGGGGCGGCGGCCTGATCGGCAGCGCACTGGTGCAGCCCATCGAAATACCCGTGCCCGCCCCATTGGCGCCCGAGCGCCAGCGCTGGCTGGACAAGCTCACGTCCGGCCTGCGCAAGACCGGCTCCAGCATCTCGCTGGTCTTCACCGGCGCGCAGATCGACGACAACCTTTATGATGAACTTGAGTCGGCGCTGCTGATGGCCGACACCGGGGTCAAGGCGACACAGCATCTGCTCGACGAGGTCAAGCGCCGGGTGCAGGCCGCCGGCGCGACGCGGCCGGTGCAGGTGAAGAACATCCTCATCGACTCGCTCACGCAATTGCTGCGTCCGCTGGAAAAGCCGCTGGTCATCGGTGAGTTCCGGCCGACCGTGATCATGGTGGCCGGCGTCAATGGCGCGGGCAAGACCACGTCGATCGGCAAGTTGACCAGGCACCTGGCCGGCGAAGGCGCTTCGGTACTGCTGGCCGCGGCCGACACGTTCCGCGCTGCCGCGCGCGAGCAGCTGGCGATCTGGGCCGATCGCAATACGGTGGAGATCGTGAGCCAGGAAGGCGGCGATCCGGCCGCGGTGAGTTTCGACGCGGTGACGGCCGGAAGGGCGCGCGGCAAGGACGTGGTGCTGGTCGACACCGCCGGGCGCCTGCCCACGCAACTGCACCTCATGGAGGAACTTCGAAAGATACGCCGCGTCGTCCAGAAGGCCGAGCCCACCGCCCCCCACGAGGTGCTGCTCGTGATTGACGGCAACACCGGCCAGAACGCGCTGGCCCAGGTCCGTGCCTTCGATGAAGTCTTGAAGCTCACGGGCCTGATCGTCACCAAGCTGGATGGCACGGCCAAGGGTGGCGTGCTCGCGGCGATCGCACAGGAAAAGCCCGTGCCGGTGTATTTCATCGGCGTCGGCGAAAAGCTCGAAGATCTCGAGACTTTCAACGCGCGGGAGTTCGCGCTGGCGCTGCTCGCCTAGGGCCTGTTCACACTATTTTTCGAGTGCGAAGGCCATGAAACAGCGTCAATCTAGGCGCACGACGACGCCCAGGCCGGCCGCCCCTTTGCCTGCGCGTGGGCACGGCCTCCGGCGCAACACTAGCGCGACATCAACCGCCGCGCCCCGTAGCTGGCCGCGTCCACCAACAGCACCAGCACCAGCATCGCCGCAAGGATCGAGCTGGTCTCGGCCATCTGGAACAGGCCCAGGTGGAACGCCAGCATCTGCCCCAATCCGCCGGCGCCGACCACGCCCAGCACGGCGGCGGCGCGGATGTTGTTCTCCCAGCGGTACAGGGTATAGCTGAGCAACTGGGGAATGATTTGCGGCAAGCTGGCGTAAAGGAATATCCGGCCTTCCCCAACACCCCGCACGCGCAAGGCGAAGGCCGGCCCTTCCGGCGCGTTCTCGATGGCCTCGGCGAACAGCCGCCCCAGCACGCCGGTGGTGTGGATCGCCAGCGCCAAGGTGCCCGCGAAAGGCCCCAGGCCCGCGGCGATGAGCAACAGTGCCGCCCACATCAGTTCGGGCACGCTGCGCAGCGCATTGAGCAGCAGGCGGCTCGCACCGCGCCAGCGGGCCCTGTCGCCAGGCCAGGTCCTGGCCGCCGGCAATGCCAGCAGCAGGCCGAACCCCGCGGCCAGCAGCGTGCCCACCGCCGACATGGCGAGGGTTTCGAGCATCGCGGGGATCAGCCTGGCCATGAAACGCGCGTCGGTGGCGGGCGAAAGCAGTTCCGCCAGGAAGCGCCCCATGCGTGCCGTTGCATCGCGAGAGAAGAACTGCGCCCATTGAAGATCGAGCGAATAGAAGCTCAGCACCACCAGCAAAACGAGCATGGCGCCGAACCAGCAGGATTTGCAGCGGGCATCGAACAGGGGCGGAGGAAGGCGGTACACCTCGTTCGCAGCGGTCCTGGAAGGGGCTCGCTCCATCTCAGCCCAGCGCCTTGCGCAGCCAGGCGCTCAAGCGGTCCGTGAGAGCGACCAGCGCCACGAACACCAGAAGGATGGTAGCGACTTCGGCGCCGTTGAACATCTTCATCGAAGCATCCATCTGCTGCCCCAACCCGCCCGCGCCGACAAAACCCAGCACGGCGGACGACCGGATCGCGCATTCCCAGCGGTACACCGTGTAGCTGGTCAACTCGGCGGCATTGGTGGGCAGCATGCCGTAGAAAAAGGCTTGCAGGCGGCCCGCGCCGTTGCGCAGCAGCGAGACGGTGCCGTGCGCTTCGCCGCTCTCCAGGATTTCGCCGTACACCTTGCCCAGCATGCCGCTGTAGGTCAGGGCAATGGCCAGGACGCCCGCGGTGGGACCCAGCCCCACCACGCGCACGAAAACCAGGGCCCAGATGAGTTCCGGGACGCTGCGCAGGACGATCAGCACGCCCCTCACCGCCCAGCGAAACAAGGCCGGGCCGGTCGCCATGCGGCCCGCCAGCCCGGACAAGGACAGCACCCGCACCGAAAGCAGCGTGAGCGGCAGGGAAATGACCAGGGCCAGGGCCAGCCCGGCGGTGGCAATGGCCACGGTGCGCCAGGTCTCGCGGGCGACCAGCCAGAGGAAAGGCCCATCGACGCGCGGCGGAACCAGGTCGGCGACGAACCGCAACGTGGGCCCCAGGCTGTCGGGTGAAACAAGAAGCCAGGGCTTGAATTCGGCCAGCACCAACAAGGGCCACAGGACGACAGCAGCTGCGAGCAGCCAGAACAGACGGCCCGTCCAGGCCGGGTCGCGCTGGGCTGGCGGGGCGGCGGCAGGATGATTCATTCGCCAGCTACCTGCAAGTCATCGCGACAGGCAGCTGCTCTTGCGGCGCATCGCGAGGGGCGGCCGCGTGGAGTTCCTCGAGCGTTTGTTCATAGAGCGCGTGCAGCCGCTCGGGCGTGACCTGATCGGCAGGAAGGTCGAACACGAGAGCGCCGCCGCGCAAGCCCACGATTCGCGGGAAAGTACGCAGCGCCATCGGCACATCGTGCATGGTGGTGATCAGCGTAGCGCCCTTCTCCCGCGCCGCACCGGTGAGTGTTTCCAGTGCCTGGCCCGAGCGCGAGGGATCGAGCGCCGACAGGGGCTCATCGACCAGCAGCAGCCGCGCGCGTGCCAGCAAGGCGCGGGCGAGGCCGACGCGCTGGCGCTCGCCACCCGAGAGGCGATCGACCCGCGCAAAGAGCTTGTCGGAAAGATCGAAACGCGCCAGCGCTGCGTCGGCTTGCGCGATGCCGGTGGGGTAGAACAGACTGCGCAGGCTGTGCGCCAGGCCGATGTGCGGCAGCCTCCCCGCAAGGACCGCGGTCACGACCCGCTGGCGCGGCGGCAGCGGGGGCACCTGGGGCGCCAGGAACAACTCGCCGCGCAGGCGCCGCAGTTCGCCGCGCGGCAATTGCCATGGGTCGCGCCCTTCCAGCCGCACTGCCCCCGCTGCCGGGCGCAACGCGCAGGCCAGGACATGCAACAGCGTGGTCTTGCCCGCGCCGGAGGGGCCGATCACCGCGATCTGCTCGCCGCTTTCGACCCGCAGGTCCAATGCCTGCAATGCCGCCGGCGTTCCTGCGCGCGCCGCTGGGTGGCGGGAGGAAACACGTGCCAGATCGAGCCTCATGGCCAATCGCCGCGCCGGCCGGTCACTTGAGTAAGCCGGCGCTGCGGGCTGCGGCCTCGATGCCCTTGTAATTGTCCGCGCGGGTCGCAACGAACCGTGTGGCGCGCTGCAGCTCGAGAATTTCCTTCCCCTCGGACGTGCCCTTGTCCAGGTCGGTGAACGCCTTGGCCAGCTTTTCGCGCTGGGCAACCGGCATGTCGGCATGCACCGTCCAGTTGTAGTCGAAATACGCGGGCGTGGTGTAGAAAACGCGCACCCTGGCCGGGTCCACCTTCTTGTCGGCCAGCAGCTTTTCCCAAACCGAGATGTTGAGCGCGCCGGCGTCCACCTTGCCGGATGCCACGGCCGCGACCGTGGCGTCGTGGGCGCCCGAATACGCCACGCGCTTGAAGTCGCGATCGGGATCGATGCCCGCAGCCAGGAGAAAGCTGCGCGGCATCAGATGGCCGGACGTGCTGGACTGCGAGCCGAAGCTGACGTTGCGGCCCTTGAGGTCGGACAGGCTCTTGATGCCCGAGTCGGTGGTGATGAAGACCGACTTGAAATTCGCGTCTTCTTCGCGCTGCACCACCGGCACGGCCTTGCCGCCGGAGCGCTGCTGCGCCTGGACGAAGGTGAAGCCGCCGAACCACGCCAGATCCACCTGACGATTGGCCAGCGCCTCCACGGCCGCGGCGTAGTCGGTCACAGGCGTGAACTCCACTTTGACGCCCAGCCGCTGCTCCAGGTATTTCATGAGCGGGGCGGCCTTGCGTGCAAGCTCGGTCGGCGATTCGTCGGGAATCGCCGTGACACGCATCACTTGCTGGGCATGCGCCGCCGCGCCCAGGGCGCACAAGGCAATGGCCAGCACCAGGCGGCGGGCGGCAAAGAAGGTTGTCGAGAACATGGTGGACCCGTCGTTGTTGAAGCTGTGGGGATTACACCCCAAGCGCGCGCGCCCGTCAGGCGCAGCTGCGAAAGCCCGCGAACACGTCGGTGCGGTGGGGCTCGAAAAAATTACGGTAGCGGGGGTGGCGCAAGACGGGCGCCGTGGCTGGACAGGCGCCGCGCAGGACGATGCGGCTGTTGAACCACGGCATGGAATAGTCGCGATAGGGATGAGGCACGAAGCCGGGATAGGGCTCGAATACGGAAGCCGTCCATTCCCAGGCCTGCCCCCACGAGAAGCCGGGCGCCGTGAGCGCGGCGCACTCCCACTCGGCCTCGGTCGGCAATCTGCGGCCGGCCCAGCGGCACCAGGCCTGCGCCTCGTAGGCGCCGAGGTGGATCGCCGTGCCCGCTGGCTCGCCGGCCTGCTCTTCATGCCGCCGGTGTCCCGACTGCTGCAACCAGGCCCAGCCGGCATCGTCCCACCAGCGCCGGTCTTCATAGCTCCCTTCGCGCACAAAAGGCAGAAAGCGGGCCCAGGTGACCGGCTGGGAATCGATCTGGATGTCGCCGACCGAGACATCGTGCGCGCCGAGCTCATTGTCGAAGGCGAAGCCCGGCGCGCTGCACCCCACGAGGAAGGTCTGGGCCGGCAAGCGGACAGGCGACGGCGCCGGAAGACCCACGGCCGCAAACGACGCGGCCGCCTTCGGCAGTTCGATTTGCAGCGCCCTGGCCATGTAACACGCGGCCTCGCTGTGCATCTCTTCATGCAGAGCCACCAGGCGGAAGAAATAGAGGCCGTCGTGGCCGGCATCGGCCGGAAGCTGGTCGAGCAGGTCCAGCGTTTGCGCCAGGGTTTCGGCCAGATAGCCGCGCGCCGCGGCACCGTCGGGCAGCGGCAACTCCCAGCGGCGGCGATGGGCCACGGTGCTGGAGTCGAACAAAGCGTCGGCGCCGCGCAAGAGCGAATCGGCGCGTGCATGCGCTGGATCGCAGTCGATCCCGCGCCCCCGCTCGCGGTTGCGCGCAATCCAGTATTCCTGGAACCATGCGAGGTGGCCGAGCTCCCACAGCGGCGGGTTGATCGTGGACCGGTACGCGACACGCATTCCGTCGCCATCCAGTGCCCGCATGTAGGCATCCGCAATCACCAGCGTGCGCTTGCGCGCTGCCACGAGCGCGCTGCGCACCGAGGCACGGCCGCCACATCGCAATGCCTGCGCTGCGCTATAACCTGGGGATGGTTCGTTCATCGGTTGTCATCGTAAGCCCGGCGCTGGCCAGCGCGAATAACGGCAACTGGCAGACCGCGTGGCGATGGGGGCAATTGCTGCGTCCCCATGCGCGCGTGCGCATCGTCCAGCGCTGGCCTGATGAAAAAGACGACGGCGGCTCGGTCATGCTGGCTCTGCATGCCCGCAAATCCGCCGAGTCCATCCAGGCCTGGGCCCGGGCGCGGCCCGGCCGTGGGCTGGCCGTGATCCTCACCGGCACCGACCTTTACCTCGACATTGCGGATGACCTGCAGGCACAACAGTCGCTAGAGCTCGCGCAGCGGCTTGTCGTGCTGCAAGCGGCGGGCGCCGCCGCCCTGCCCGCTCACACCCGCGCCAAGGCGCGGGTGATTTACCAATCCACCGACGCCCGCGCGCCGCTGCCGAAGGCCAGCAGGCAACTGCGCGCCGTCATGGTGGGCCACCTGCGCGACGTCAAGAGCCCTGAGACCCTGTTCGAGGCGGCCCGCCTGCTGCGGGACCGGCCGGACATCCGCATCGATCACATCGGCCAGGCTGAACAGCGTTCCTGGGCCGACCGGGCCATCGCGACTCAGCAGTCAAATCCAGGCTACCACTGGCTGGGTCCGATGTCACACGGGCGCGCCCGGCTGGCGATCCGGCGCGCGCACGTGCTGGTGCACACCAGCGCGGTGGAAGGCGGCGCCCACGTCATCATGGAAGCGATCTGCAGCCAGACGCCCGTCATCGCGTCGCGAATTTCCGGGAACATCGGAATGCTGGGCCACGACTACCAGGGCTATTTCGAGCATGGCGATACATCGGCACTGGCTGCGCTGCTGGTGCGCTGCCGCCAGGAGCAGGCGAGGCCGGCCAATGACCCCGCGCAGCCCCTGCTGGAGCGGCTGCGCGCACAATGCTCGCTGCGCGCGCCGCTCTTTGCCCCCGAAACCGAGCGTGCCGCCTTGCTTCAGCTGCTCAACGAATTGCAGGATCCGACATGAACGCGAAATTGAACCTTTCCACGGTTGCCGAGCCCCGGCTCACCTCGCTATCGCATGGCGGGGGCTGTGGCTGCAAGATCGCGCCCGGCGTCCTTGCCGAGATCCTCAAGGGCACGGCGCGCATGCCCTTGCCGCCGGAGTTGATGGTGGGCATCGAAACCGCCGACGATGCGGCCGTGTACCGGCTGAACGACGAGCAGGCGCTGATCGCGACCACCGATTTCTTCATGCCCATCGTCGACGACCCGTACGACTTCGGCCGCATCGCCGCCACCAACGCGATTTCCGACGTGTACGCGATGGGCGGCAAGCCGATCATGGCGCTGGCGCTGGTGGGCATGCCGATCGGCGTGCTGTCCACGGGCACCATCGGGCGGATCCTCGAGGGTGGGGAGTCGGTTTGCCGTGAAGCGGGCATCCCCATCGCCGGCGGCCACACCATCGACTCGGTGGAGCCGATCTACGGGCTGGTCGCCCTCGGGCTGGTACACCCCGGGCGGGTCAAGCGCAATGCCGACGCCCGGCCGGGCGACGTGCTGATCCTGGGCAAGCCGCTGGGGGTCGGCGTACTCTCCGCCGCCCTGAAAAAGGAGCTGCTGGACAGCGACGGCTACCGCCGCATGATCGAGACGACGACGCGCCTGAACACGCCCGGCCCGGAACTGGCTGCGCTGGAAGGCGTTCACGCCCTCACCGATGTCACGGGGTTCGGCCTGGCGGGCCATGCACTCGAGCTGGCGCGCGGCGCCGGCCTGGAAGTGAGGATCGAATGGCGGGCGGTGCCCCTGTTGTCCGGTGTGGCGGAACTGGCTGCCGCGGGCCATGTGACGGGCGCTTCCGGGCGAAATTGGGCCGGCTACGGTTCCTCTGTCGAATTGCCGGCCGGCTTCGATGACATTGCCAGGTCCTTGCTGACCGATCCGCAAACCAGCGGCGGGCTGCTGGTTTCCTGCGCCCCGGCTGCCGCCGGCGAAGTTTTGGGTGTCTTCCGCCGGCACGGGTTTGCCGACGCCGCGGTGATCGGGGAGATCGGACCGTCCGGGACTCGGCCGGGCCTCACGGTGCGTTAGGCACGGCGGCTTCCATGCGCACACCCTGCGCCCCGTCAGCAGCCGCCTGCAGCGAGCCGACGGTGGTGGCGATGCTCAGAATGTCTGCTTCTTTACAGTCTTGCATGGGACAGTCCTTCCAGAATCCTGATTCCAAACAAGGAGACATCATGGACACGGTCGATGAAGGTGCGATGGCGGGCGAGCGCAAGATCGACCGCTTGCTGGGTCACTACGGCGAGAGCCATCGCAATCCGCGCAACGAACTCATCCATTTCGTGGCGATCCCGTTAATCATGCTGAGCTTGCTGGGGCTGCTGACGGCAGTCCATCCCTGGCTGGCCTACGGCTTTGTTGTAGCCAGCCTGGTGTATTACGCCGGACTGTCGGTGGTGCTCCTCGTGACCATGGCCATCGCCTCGGCCGTCGCGCTGGCGCTGGTGCGGGCCATGGGTTCGGCGGTATTGCCGATATCACTCGTGGTCTTCGTCGCCGCCTGGATCGCGCAGTTCGTGGGCCACAAGATTGAAGGCAAGAAGCCTTCGTTCATCGAGGATCTGCAGTACCTGTGGGTGGGGCCGCTGTTCGTGCTGAGCAAGCTGTTTGTCAAGCTCGGCATTCGCTGGTAGAGCTCAGCCGGCCGTACCCGGTTGATGGATCAGCTCGCACGGAAGGCCGAGCAAGGCCGTGGGCGAACCTTCGGTGCTGCTCGTGGCCTGGAACCAGATGCCGGCGAAGTGGGTGTGCTCGAGGATGACGGAGGCGTCTGCGACCTTGCGGATCCGCGTGTCGACGACCGACATGTTCTGCAGGAGCACTGGTGTCACGACCGGATCCCATTTGATGATACGCACGTAGCCGGAGAACCCGGGCAGGCCGGTGGGCCCGGTGCCCGATGGCCTGACATCGATCTCGATGCTGTCTGTGGATACCAGCATGCGGCGCAGGCAATCGAGAATAATACGCAAGTAATAGTTTTCGATATCGCTGTAGCTGAGTTCAGACGAAACCGACCAGGGGGACAACTTCATCGGCAACGGGCCACCTCTTTTGGTGAACACCCGACTGATCATGGTTTTCATACTGCTTTCCTGCCTGGCGCGTTTGCGCTTTGTTACTGCATGTATACGATACTACTGGTAATCGGCGTGCGAAGCGACATCTGCGAGCCGGCATTAATACCCGATACAACACCGATTTTCTTTAGCGTGGGCGTGAACTCCATGCTTAGCAGTCTTTCCAAGAGAGTGCTAGCATTACGGCCACTTTGAAAGGAATTTCTGGCATGTCCACATCAATTGGAGCCCCTGGCACGGCATTGGCAATGGCCAATCCGTGGGCGGTTGTTCCTTCGCTGGGCAACCTGGACGCTTATATCTCGGCGGTAAACCGGCTGCCGATGCTGACAGTTCAGGAGGAGCAGGAATTCGCCCGCAAGTTCAAAGACCAGAACGACCTGGAAGCCGCTGGCAAACTGGTGCTGTCGCACCTGCGGCTGGTGGTGTCCGTGTCGCGCAAATACCTCGGCTACGGCCTGCCGCACGGCGACCTGATCCAGGAAGGAAATATCGGCCTGATGAAGGCCGTGAAGCGCTTCGACCCCGATCAGGGTGTCCGGCTGGTCAGCTACGCCCTGCACTGGATCAAGGCGGAAATCCACGAGTACATCCTGAAGAACTGGCGAATGGTCAAGGTCGCCACGACCAAGGCGCAGCGCAAACTGTTCTTCAATCTCCGTTCGATGAAGCAGGGTTTCAAGGACGAGGCGGATGCGCAGACGCACCGCGACAGCCTGACCGACGCACAGATCGACGTGATGGCACGCGAACTCAACGTCAAGCGCGACGAGGTCATCGAGATGGAAGCGCGCATGGCGGGCGGCGACGTGCTGCTGGATCCCGCCCCGGGCGACGACGGCGATGAAGGTTTCGGCCCCATCGCCTACTTGGCGGACGCCAACCACGAACCTACGATGGTGCTGGAATCCCACCAGCGCGACGTCCTGGCCAGTGAAGGCATCGCGGCCGCGCTGGAGCAACTCGATCCACGCAGCCGGCGCATCGTCGAAGAGCGCTGGCTCAAGGTCAATGACAACGGCTCGGGCGGCTTGACGCTGCACGACTTGGCGGCCGAATACGGTGTGAGCGCCGAGCGTATTCGCCAGATCGAGTCCGCGGCCATGAAGAAAATGAAGAAGGCGCTGGCCGCCTACGCGTGATCTGCGCTATTGCCCGCCGGGCGAATGCTGCAACAATCGCCGGGTGCGAGGAAAAAGAACAACTTGGGCGTTCGCCGCGGGGCTGATCCTTTGGCTGCTTGCCCTGGGCGCGGCGTTCGCCCAGGACGGCGCAATCGTTCTTTCACCCCCATCGCAGCAGGTGTCGCTGGATGGCCACAGCCGCTTCTGGATCGATCCGGGCGGTATGCGCACAGCCGACGAGATCGAAGCCGCGCGCGACACACTGCCCTGGGTCCCGCGCGCGGACGGCCGCAGTTTGCGCATCGACAGGCAAGCCTTGTGGCTCAGATTCGACGCCATCAATACGGGCGAAAAGCGCTGGTTCGTCGAATTCGCGTCTTCCGGGCTCGACCGGGCCCAGCTGTTCTACCGGTCGGCGCAAGGGCAGTGGGTGAGGCAGGAGGCCGGCGACGGGACGGCGGTTTCGCAATGGCCTCTGGCCGGCCGTTTCCCCACCTTCGAGTTGTCGCCGGAGCGCGGCAAGCCGGTGCGCTACTGGCTTCGCGTCGAGCACGAGAGGGTTGACTTCGCCGCGCCCATCACCCTGTACGACCAGTCGGCCCTGATCGCTTCGCGCGAGCGCGAACAGTTCCTGCTAGGCGCCTACTTCGGACTGTCGGCACTGATCGTGCTGGTGTCCGGCGCCAATGCCGTGGCCTATCGCGACCGCAACTTCGGCGTCTTCGCGGTCTATGTCGGCACGCTGGCGGCAGGCCAGGTCGCCTATCTGGGCGTGGGGGCGCAATACCTGTGGGACCACTGGCTCAGATGGAACGAAGTGGCCACCTTCCTGCTGCCCGGCGTATCGGCCGCCGCCGCGCTCTGGTTCGCCCGCACCGTGACCGAGCCCGCCCGCTTCTCGAAGGGCCTGGACCTGGCGGTTTGGAGTGTCATCGCCGCGCAGCTTTCAGCAGTCGCCCTGGACACGTTCCTGCTTTCGCGCCAGTCGTTCGCCCTGGTGATGATGTTGACGGCGCTGGCGCTGGGTGTCGTCGTATTGCTGATCGCGCTGGTCTGGACGCAAGGCGACGACCCCCACATGCCGCTGATCGCCCTGGGCTTCCTGCCCGTATTGGTGATGGCCATGTTTCCCCTCCTGCGGGGCCTGAACCTGATACCGGCGAGCGCCCTCACACGATATGGCCTGTCCATCGGCGCCGCCCTGGAAATGCCAATCCTGTTCTATGCGCTGAGCCTGCGCGGCGGCCGCCGCCGCGAAGCCCAGGTCCGCACCGCCGCGTTGGCGCACACCGACGCGCTGACCGGTCTGGCTCACTCTCGCACGCTGCTGCAGCGGCTCGATGGCGCCCTGACGCGATCGCGCTCTCTCAAGCACGCCTGCGCGTTGATGGCCGTGCGGATCTCCAATTTCGAAGGGATCGCCGCGGAATTCGGCCGCGAAACGGCCGACAAGGCGCTGGTGGTCGCCGCCTCGCTGCTGCGGAGTGCCATCACCGACATCGACATGGCGGCGCGGGTGGGCGACCACGAATTCGCGCTGCTGCTTGAAGGCCCGACCACCACCGAGAATGCCGTCAGCCGCGCCCAGCACGTGATCGCCAGCGGGCTGCGGTCATCCGCAGCCCTGCCGCCGGGCACGACGATCAGGTTCCACGTCTCGGTGGCCCTGCTGCCCGACCGTGATCTCAACGCTTCGGGCAGCCTGAGCTGGCTGCTCGAGGGCGTGCAATCCATGCGCCCCGAGGCACGCAAACTCATCCGTCCGCTCAATTTTTAGCCACTTAAAGGAAGATCCAGCATGTCGAAATTTCCCGCGCGCCGCGCATTCCTGACGCTCGCGCTGGCCGCCGTCTCGGCGGGCGCCCAAACCCCGAAATCCACCAGGGCACCTGCCACGGCCCCTGCCGCATGGCCCACCAAGCCGGTTCGCATCATGGTCGGATTTCCCGGCGGCTCCACGCCCGACCTGGTGGCGCGCACGATCGCCGAGCCGCTTTCCAAGGCGCTGGGCCAGCCGGTGATCGTGGAGAACCGGCCCGGCGCGGGCGGCAACATCGCCGCCGACGTCGTGGCAAAAGCCACAGATGACCACACCATCGGCGTGATGATCAACGGGAACATGACGATCGCCAAGCTGCTCAACCCGGCGACGCCTTTCGACCCGCTGAAGGACCTCGCGCCCATCAGCCTGATCGGGACCGCCCCATTGCTGCTTGCGGCGCCAGCCAGCACACCGTTCAATACCGCGCAGGAGTTTTTCCTGGCGGCGCGCAATGCGGGACGCAAATGGAGCTACGGCACGCCGGGTGTCGGCACCGTGGGCCATATCGGCATGGAGCTGCTCAAGACCAAGACCAACATCGACCCGGTGCACGTCCCCTACCCCGGCAACCCGCAGGTCATCAACGCCATGCTTGGCGGCCAGATCCAGCTGTCGCTGCTCCCGCCCGCGCTGGCAGCCGCCCAGATCCGTGCCGGCAAGCTCAAGGCCGTAGGTGTCACATCGGCCAGCCGCAGCCCGCTGGTTCCCGAGTACCCCAGCCTCGACGAAGCTGGCTTGCGGGGGTTCCAGCTCGAGATCTGGACCGCGGCCGCTGCGCCTGCATCCATGCCCCGGCCGATCGTGGCCAAACTCTCCACGTTGATCGGCGACATAGCGCGCACCCCGGACGTTCGCCAGAAACTCTTCCAGCAGGGCTGGCAGGTGGCGGGTACGTCGTCGGAAGGTCTGGCCAATCGCATCAAGGCCGACACCGCATTGCTGGGGGGCGTGATCTTGATGCGCGGTATCAAGGCCGAGTAAATAGCCCCCACGCCTGAGGCTGAAGCCCCGGCACTGCCCCCGGGGGGCCTTCGCGCCTTGGGGCGACCCGGGCGGGCGCTTGCTCCCAGCCTTAACCCTGCTTGAGCAGCAGCTGCAGGTCGCTGGCCAGGGCTTGCGGACCACTGCCATAACGGGTGTACAAGCGCAGCCGGCCCTGCGTGTCGTACACCAAGCTGGCTGCCGAATGGTCCATGGTGTAGCTGGTGGGCGTCTTGCCTTCGACCTTCTTGTAGTACACCTTGAAGTCCTTGGCCATCGCGGCCAGCTGCTGCGGGCTGCCGCGCAAAGCCAGGAAGCCGGGATCGAAATTGGCCATGTAGCCCTTGAGCACCTGCGGCGTGTCCCGCTCCGGGTCGACCGTGACAAAAACGCCTTGCACCTTGTCGCCATCGGGGCCGAGCAGCTTCTTGGCCTCTGCCAGCTCCGCCATGGAGGTCGGACACACATCGGGGCATTGGGTGTAGCCGAAAAACATCACCACAAGCTTGCCATTGAAATCCTTGAGGGTGCGCGTGCGGCCGTTGTGATCGGGCAGGCTGAAATCCTTGGCATAGTCCGCGCCGGTGACGTCGATGGCCTTGAATTGCGCACTGGATTGCGTACAAGCCGAGAACGAAAGCGCGGCAAGGGAAGCGAGGGAGGCGAGGACGGATCGGCGTTGCATGATCAGAAGAGGTAATGGTCCACCAACAGAGCCGCGAACAACAAGCTGAGGTGGATCAGCGAGAACCGGAACGTCTTGCGGGCGAGCGCATCCGAATACTCGCGCCAGAGCCAAAATCCGTGGAGCGAGAAACCCAAGCCCAGCGCCACCGCCGCGGCCAGGTACAGCCAGGAGCTCATGCCATAGGCGAAAGGCATCAGGCAGGCGGCGAACAGGACCAGCGTGTACAGGAATATCTGCAGGCGCGTGAACTCATTCCCATGCGTCACCGGAAGCATCGGCAAGCCGGACTTGCGGTAGTCCTCCACGCGGTACAGGGCCAGGGCCCAGAAATGCGGCGGCGTCCACAGAAAGATGATGAGAAACAGGATCAGCGCCTCGGGGCCGACATCGCCGGTCATGGCAGCCCAGCCCAGGACCGGCGGCATGGCGCCCGAAGCGCCCCCAATGACTATATTTTGCGGCGTCAGGGGCTTGAGAATGACGGTATAGATGACGGCGTAGCCGACGAAAGTGGCGAAGGTCAGCCACATGGTCAGCAGATTGACCCACACATACAGCAGTACCGATCCGAGCGCGCACAGTACGGCAGCGAACAAAAGGGTGTGCCAGTCGTTCAGCTCGCCCTTGGCGGTTGCGCGCCAGGATGTGCGCTTCATCCTGGCATCAATGCCCTTTTCAACAAGGCAATTGAATACCGCGGCCGCGCCCGCCACCAGCCAGATTCCCAGGCAGGCCAGCAGACCCTGCTTGAGGTCTGCCGCGGTGGGGGTGCCGGGCACCGCGAGCACCATCCCGATCAGTGCGCAGAACACGATGAGCTGCACCACACGCGGCTTGGTCAGCGCATAGAACTGCTGCAACCGGGAGGCGCTGGGATGGCCCATCGCCTGAGGCTTGGCGACTCTCATGCGGGCACCCCCTTCAGCGACGCCGCGGGCGAGACGGGGGCAGGCCGGCTTTCGCATAACGCCCAGGTCAGCACGACCACCAGCGCCGCGGCGCCGCCGGTATGCAGCACCGCGGACAGCAAAGGCCAGCCCAGCACGACGTTGGACAGGCCCGTCGCCAGCTGCAAGATCGCCAGGCCGGCGATCCAGCGTGCTTGCGTGCGAAGTGCGCCCCCGGCGCGCAGGCGCCAGGCCAGCACGGTCAGAACAGCGAGAAGCACATAAGCAAGCAAGCGGTGAGCATAGTGGATGGCCGTGAGCGCGGCAAAGCCGATGTTCTCGCCTGCGCCGGTCTTGCCAAGCTCGCGCCAGACCTCGAAGCCCTGGCGAAAATCCATGGCGGGCCACCAGCTGCCCTGGCAAGCCGGAAACTCGCTGCAGGCGAGCACGGCGTAATTGGTGCTCACCCAGCCGCCGAGCGCGACCTGCAGCCACAACAAGGCAAACGCAGCGTCCACCCAGCCACGGGTGCCGCGGGACACGATCGCAGCGGCGCCCCGGCCGGCTTGCTGATGCATCACCGCCTGGCGGCACAGCAGGGCCAGCAACACCAGGCCTCCCAACAGATGCAGCGTCACGATGGCCGGGAAAAGTTTCATGGTCACCGTCAGCGCACCGAACGCGCCCTGAAGGCAGACCCAGGCCAGCGTCGCCGTCGGCCACCACGGGCCGACGGCCCTGTTTCTTCTGCGCTGCCCCCACGCCGCCGCTGCCAGCACCAGGATGAGGACGCCGACGCCGGTCGCCAGGTAGCGATGGGTCATTTCTATCCACGCTTTTTCGTGCGTCACAGGGCCACTGGGCATTTCGCCCTGGGCCCGGCTGATCTGCGCATGCGCCCCGCTTGGGCTGGCCTCGCCATAGCAGCCGGGCCAATCGGGACAGCCCAGCCCGGAATCCGTGAGCCGTGTGAACGCGCCGAACAGCACCAGGTCGAAGGTGAGAAACAAGGTCAGCAGCGTCACGGCCTGGAGCCGCCGCGCCGGGCTTTCCTGCCGATGGCGCAGCCACACCCAGGCCAGCGGGCCAATCGCGATGGCGATGCCCATGAGCATCAGGCGAAGGGCCGGCGAGAGATCGTAGAGCGGCTGGGCGTCCATGATCAGGGGGCGCTGCGGCCCGGCCGGTCCCAGGAGGCGGAAGCGCGCAACACACGCTCCAGGTCGCGCTTGATGTTCTTCGCCGCCGAAGTGTCGAGTTCGCCCGATTTCAATGCCGGAAACCGCATCATCCAGTTGCCCAGCGGGTCGACCAGGTAGAGGTGGTCCGCCAGCTCATGCCCAGGGGCAGCGGCCAGCCAACGGCCCAGTTGTTGGCCGTCCACCCGCAAGACGGTCGCCTGCGCAAGCGCCGGGAGCAAGGAAGGGCGTATCGGCTGGCCATCGGCCACCAGCCAGACCCGATCGAGGCGGTCTTTTTCCTTGCCCAGGCCTTCGCGCAGCTGACGCTGCAGGTAGAGATGTCTCTCGCAGGCGTCGTCGCAGGCCCCGCTGCCCACGCTGACCAGCAGCCATTGGCCCCTCAGCGAAGGCAGTGCCACCGCCGAGCCCTCCAGCGACGTCGCCGCGAGGGCCGGCAAGGGACGCTGGGGCTCCACCAGCTCGCCGTAATTGCGCCGGCCCTCGGGCCGGATCACGTAGTAGGTGAAATAGGACGCGACGACCGGTGCAGCGCAAACCGCCAGCACGCCCAGCATCTTGAGCCGCCCCAGCCGCGTTCGGCGGCCGTCGCCGGCCAACGCCTCCTGCGGGCTGGGAAGCCCATGCACCGTGAGACCCAACGGCTCTTCACGCACGGTGGATTTTTCGACGCGGGGCGATGAACTGGAACCAGACATAGAGGAAGGCGATCAGGGCGCTCAAGGCCCACCACTGGAAGGCATAACCGTAATGTTTATCGACGCCGCTGGCGACCACCGGCCACTCGCGCAGCAGGCCTTGCGACGAACCGCCGGTCTGCCGCACGGAAAGCGGAAGCAGCGCCAGGCCGGTTTCGGCCCGGAACTGGGCCAAGTCGATATTTTGCCGGATGGGGCCGTGGCGGGCACTTTCGAATTCGTATAGCTTGCCGGGGGGCGAGGCCATCCGCCCGTCCAGCTCGACGAGCCCTGGGGGCGTTTCGACCGGGGGCAGCTTTTCGCGTTCGACGAAGTTGCGCTGGACCCATCCGCGCTCCACCAGTACCGCCGAGTCGCTGCCGTCGAGTTTAAGCGGCGTGACCACATAAAAGCCGGGCTTTCCACGCATCTGGCGGTTGTCCAGGAAAACAGTGTGTTGCGCCACCCAGGTGCCGCGCAGGCGCACAGCCCGATGCAGCAGCTGCGTGGTGAGTGCAGGTGACAGGAGCGCTTGCTGGTCAACGGGGGGCATGGCCTGACGCTGGTCGATGGCCGCTTGCAACGCCAGTTTCTGCGCGGCGCGGCTCATCTGCCACGCGCCCAGGGCGAACGTCGCCGCCATCGCGGCCAGCGCCGCAAGGGTCAACAACCAAAAGCGCTTCGGCCGGCTGGCTGTCACGGGATAATCGCCTCCATGAAATACCTCGTGCTCCTGGCGTTCCTGGCCATCATCGGAAGCCTGGGCTCGGCCCTTTTCTTCATGATGCGCAACGGCCCGGGCGGCAAGTCCAAGAGCGGCATGGCACGGGCGCTCGCATTCCGCGTGGGCTTTTCCGTCCTGCTGTTCATCTGCATCCTCGTCGCGTGGCAGCTGGGCTATATCGAACCGACCGGGATACCGGCAGGCAAGTAGGCCACAAGAAAAAGGGCCGCGTCGCGGCCCTTTTTTCTTGCGCTGTACGGCCTACAGCCAATAAACCAGGATGTACAGGCCCAGCCAGACCACGTCCACGAAGTGCCAATACCAGGCCGCACCCTCGAAGCCGAAGTGGCGGTCGGCGGTGAAGTGGCCGTTCATCAGGCGCAGCGTGATGAACAGCAGCATCAGCATGCCGATGAACACGTGAAAGCCGTGGAAGCCCGTGAGCATGAAGAAGGTGGAACCGTACGCGCCCGAGCTCAGCTTCAGGTTCATCGCGCTGTAGGCGTGCGCATACTCGTAGCCCTGCACGAAAAGGAACAGCGCGCCCAGGGCCACCGTGATCCACATGAAGCGGATCGTCTTGCTGCGGTTGCCTTCGATCAGCGCATGATGGGCAACGGTCATGGTCACGCCCGAGGTGAGCAGCAAGGCGGTATTCACCGTGGGCAGCGAGCCCAGGAAGGTCTGCCAGATGCCGCCCAGGAACGAGCGGGCCCACACTTCCTTC
Source organism: Ramlibacter sp. (assembly GCA_013815685.1). Classification (GTDB taxonomy): domain Bacteria; phylum Pseudomonadota; class Gammaproteobacteria; order Burkholderiales; family Burkholderiaceae_C; genus Ramlibacter. The sequence continues at coordinate 7,566 of JACDFR010000042.1, read as the reverse complement.
GAAGCCGGCACGATGGCCTTCATCGTTTCGAAGGGCTCGATGATCCCGGCCGGCGACGCGGTGGCGCCGGGCGCCACGCTCGGCCAAACGGCCTTGAAGTCGGGCCAGAGCAACGCATTGTCCAGGCCGCCCAACGCCGGCACCGAATGCGAACGCATCCACCACAGCGCGGTGAAAAACGCGCCGAAGAACATGACTTCGGAAAAGATGAACCAGCTCATGCTCCAGCGGAACGAAAGGTCGACCTTGTGGCCATAGCTTCCCGCCTGGCTTTCGCCCACGGCTTGGCGGAACCACTGGAACAGCACGCCGAACAGCCACAGCAGGCCGAAGGCCAGGGCGTATTTGCCCCAATCGGCGCCGTTGATCCATTGGCCGGCGCCGAGGACGATCCAGAACAGGCCGAACGCAGCCATGAAGGGATGGCGCGAGGGTTGGGGCACGAAGTAATAAGGCGTTGTACCCGGTGCAGCTGAACTCATGTGAACTCCTGATTTCCCGACATTTGTCTTGATTCTGTAGCCTCTATCCGGCCACTACCCAGTTGACCAGCAGCACCAGCCCGCCGACGAAGAGCGCCACTCCCGCCAGCGCCACGGCGATGACATGAAAAGGGTTGAGCTTGCCGAGGTCTTCCTTGTAGTCGCTGTTCTTGCGAATACCGATGAATGACCAGGCGACGGCCCTGATGGTGCGCATGGCATTCATGTGTGGGCCCCCACGCCGCCGTTCATATCGGAGCCGGCGGTGTCTTGCCACCGACTTCGAAGAAGGTATAGGACAGCGTGATGGTGGTCACGTCCTTCGACAGCTTGGGGTCGATCACGAAGGCCACCGGCCACTGCTTTTTCTCGCCCGGCTCGAGCACATACTGGGTAAAGCAGAAGCACTCGAGCTTGTTGAAGTGCGCCGCGGCCTGGTGCGGCGCATAGCTGGGGATGGCCTGGGCGGCCATCCGCCGGTTCTGCACGTTCTGGAACTCGTACATGACGGTGGCCAGCTGGCCCGGATGGACCTGGATCGACCGCTGCGCGGGTTTGAACTCCCAGGGGCCGCGCGAATTCGCGTCGAACTCCACGGTGATGGTGCGGCTGGTGTCGACCTGCGTGTTGAGCTTCACATTGGCGCCGGCGGTTCCACCGCCGGGCACCTGCCGCTCCGACAGCGACAGGATGTTGATGCCCGTCACTTCGCAGATGTGCTTGTAGATGGGGATCAGCGCGTAGCCGAAGCCGAACATGCCGGCCGCCACGATCGCCAGCTTGCCCACCATCTTGATGTTCTGTGCCCGGATTTCCATCGCTCTACTTCGACAGCAGGAACATCTTGACCACGATGCCCAGGAAGAACGCGACCGCGATGGTGGCCAGGATCAGCCCCATCCGCATATTGCTCTTCTTCTGCTCTTCGCCGGCCATGTGGCGATCCGTCAGTGGCTGTGCGTGCCGGCCGAAACGGGCTCATGGCGCTCGGGCATGACCCTGGCGTCCAGCACCTTGGTCGCCGTGGCGTCCAGGCGCGGCGGCGTTTCGAAAGTATGGAACGGGGCCGGCGACGGCACTTCCCATTCGAGCCCCTCTGCTCCCTTGCCGTCGGGGTCGTTCCACGGCCGCTGCGGTGCCGGCTCTCCGCGGCCGCGCATGCAGGGCAGCACGATCATGAAAAAGAAATAGACCTGCGCCAGGCCGAAACCAAAGGCACCCACCGAGGCGAGCGCGTTGAAGTCGGCGAACTGCATCGGGTAGTCGGCATAGCGGCGCGGCATGCCCGCCAGCCCGAGGAAGTGCATCGGAAAGAACGTGATGTTGAAGAAAATCAGCGACAACCAGAAGTGGATCTTGCCGCGCGACTCGTTGTACATCACGCCGGTCCACTTCGGAACCCAGTAGTAAAAGCCCGAGAACATGGCGAAAAGGGACCCTGCCACCAGCACGTAGTGGAAATGCGCCACCACGTAATAGGTGTCCTGCAGCAGAAGGTCGATCGGTGCCATCGCCAGGATAAGTCCGGTGAAACCGCCGATCGTGAACACGAAGATGAAGCCGATGGCGAACAGCATCGGGGTTTCCAGCGTCATCGAGCCCTGCCACATGGTGGCGATCCAGTTGAATATCTTGACGGCCGTGGGCACGGCGATCAGCATCGTGGCGTACATGAAGAACAGCTGGCCCGTCACCGGCATGCCGGTTGTGAACATGTGGTGCGCCCAGACGATGAAGGACAGGATGGCGATGGACGAGGTGGCGTAGACCATCGACGCATAGCCGAACAGGCGCTTGCGCGAGAACGCGGGAACGACCTGGCTGATGATGCCGAAAGCCGGCAGGATCATGATGTAGACCTCGGGGTGGCCGAAGAACCAGAAGATGTGCTGGTACATCACCGGGTCGCCGCCGCCTGCGGGGTTGAAAAAGGTGGTGCCGAAGTGGCGGTCGGTCAGCGTCATGGTGATCGCGCCGGCCAGCACCGGCATCACGGCGATCAGCAGGTAGGCGGTGATCAGCCAGGTCCAGGCGAACATCGGCATCTTCATCAGCGTCATGCCGGGCGCGCGCATGTTAAGGATGGTGACGATGATGTTGATCGACCCCATGATGGACGATGCGCCCAGGATGTGCATCGCGAAAATGCCGGCGTCCATCGACGGGCCCATCTGCAGCGTCAGCGGGGCGTAGAGCGTCCAGCCGGCCGAAGGCGCGCCGCCGGGCATGAAGAACGAGCCGACAAGCATCAGGCCGGCCGGGATCAGCAGCCAGAAGCTGAAGTTGTTCATGCGGGCGAAGGCCATGTCGGGCGCGCCGATCTGCAGCGGGATCATCCAGTTCGCAAAGCCCACGAAGGCCGGCATGATCGCGCCGAACACCATGATCAGGCCGTGCATGGTGGTGAGCTGATTGAAGAGCTCGGGGTTCACCAGCTGCAAGCCGGGCTGGAACAGCTCCGCGCGGATCAGCATCGCAAGGGCGCCGCCGAACATCAGCATGAAGAAGGAGAACAGCAGGTACAGCGTGCCGATGTCCTTGTGGTTGGTGGCGTAGACCCAGCGCCGCCAGCCCGCGGGGGCGTGGTCGTGGTGGTCGCCCGAGGCGTGGTCAGGATGGTCGAGTACGGCGCTCATCTGGTGTTCCTAGATATTCGTTTACTTGCCGCGCTGCGCGAGCACTTCGGCGGGCTGCACCAGCTGGCCGGTCTTGTTGGACCAGTTGTTCTTGGTGTAGCTGATCACGGCGGCGATGTCGGTGTCCGACAGCTGCTTCCAGGCGGGCATCGCGCCCTTGCCGTTCAGCACCACGTGGATTTCCTTGGTCTTGTCGGCATCGGTCACGATGGGCGAGCCGTCCAGCGCCTTGATCGGGCCGGCGCCCTTGCCGTTGGCCTGGTGGCAGGCGGCGCAGTTGGAGGCGTAAATCTTTTCGCCGCGCTTGTTGATGTCGTCCAGGGTCCAGACCTTGGCCGGGTCATCCTGCTTGGCGGCGATCTTTTTCTTCTCACCGTCGACCCAGGTCGTGTATTCCTGCGCCGAGACGACCTTCACGTGGATCGGCATGTAGGCATGTTCCTTGCCGCACAGCTCGTAGCACTGGCCATAGAAGTCGCCGGTCTTTTCGCTGCGGAACCAGGTGTCGCGCACGAATCCGGGAATGGCGTCCTGCTTGACGCCGAAGGCCGGGACGCCCCAGGCGTGGATCACGTCGTTGGCGGTGGTGATGATGCGCACCTTCTTGTTGACGGGCACGACGACCGGGTTGTCGACCTTGAGCAGGTAGTCGTCGGGTATCTGGCCCTTGGCGCCGTCGTTGGACATCTCGCGGTGGGTGCTGTCCAGGGTCGAGAGGAAGGAAACGCCTTCGCCCTCGCCCTTGAGGTAGTCGTAGCCCCATTTCCACTGGTAGCCCGTGGCCTTGATGGTCAGGTCGGCGTTGCTGGTGTCCTTGGTGGCCACCAGCACCTTGGTCGCCGGCAAGGCCATCCCGATGACGATCAGGAAGGGAACGATGGTCCAGATCACCTCCACGGTGACCGACTCGTGAAAGTTGGCCGCCTTGTGCCCCTTGGACTTGCGATGCTTCCAGATGGAATAGAACATCACGCTGAAGACCAGGATGAAAATCACGATGCAGGTGATGAGCATGAACCAGTGGAGCCATGCCTGCTCGACGGCGATTCGCGTCGCCGCCGCGTGCAGATTGAGCTGGCGCACCGCGGGGCCGCCGGGCAGATCGCTGACGGCATGCGCGGCCGGGCTGACTGCACCCAGGGCAAGCAGCAGCGAAGCCAATTTATTGGAAATGCTCTTCATGGTTGTACTAGCTTTAGCCTCAAATCAAAATCCGTCCCGCTTGCCCAGGAAGCTTCTCAAGCCCCGCGCAGCGCCCTTCTGATCTCCTGCGCCAGTGCCGGCCGCAGCTCGGGCCGCACGAAGCGGCCCACTCCCACCCGCTGGCCCTGACCGGACAGCTCGATCAGGGAACGGTTGCCCGCGCCGGGCTCCACGCGGACCTGATCGCGATTGAACAGCGCCCTGCGCAGATGCCCCGCGCTCTCCAACTCGACCACCAGCTGGTGGCCTTCCAGCGAAATCTTTTCCTGATCGCCCGCGTGCCGGGCATACACCAGGAATGCGATGCCGACGCCGGCCAGTTCAGCCCAAGCAAACGGAAGCACCAGCACCGCCCCCTGGAACCAGAAAAAAGTGGCAATCCCGAGCGACACGACGCACAGCGAGGCATAGAACCAGCCCAGTTGGGCCGGCGAGACCGAGCAGTTGCGCTTCAAAAACCAGTGGATGTTCTGGTCCTGGACAGTGGCGAAACGAAATACCGGCATCGAACGGTGGCGCTCAAAAATCAACCCGGCATTGTAGCGCGGGTTCGCCCCGGGGCCCCGGTCGGGCGGGCTATTCGCGAGGCCGCCTGTCGGCTTGCAGCAGGGCTCGCATGTCCTGCAGCGACACGGCGCTGTGCTCGCTCACGCGCACCCGTGGCGCGGGCTTGAGGGCATGGCCATAAATGATCTCGAAGGTCAGCGCCAGCCTCCCGTCCGAGCCGCGCAGGCAACGCGCGAGCTCCTGCTCCAGGCGGTGCTTCCAGCCGCGCCCGCGAAGGGCCGGGAAGCGTGCCGGATGCAGGTTGGCGCCAAGCTCGCGCAGCTCCTGCAGCAGCCTGGCCGGCTTTTCCCAGGTCAGGGTGATGCGTTCCATGTCCATGACCGGCTCGGCGAAGCCGGCCTGCACCAGCATGTCGCCCCAGTCGTGCATGTCGGTAAATTCGTGGGCCGGGGGCGTCCAGCCGAGCGCGGCATAGACCTCGCGCAGCTCCCGCAGGGTGTCGGGGCCCAGGCACGAGAACATCAGGAAGCCGTCCGTTGCCAGCGCGCGGTGCCACTGCGCGATCATCGCCTGCGGGTCGGCCGACATGTGCAGCGCCATGTTGGCCCAAAGCATCTGGACGCCGCCATCGGGCGCGGGGCCGTGCCGCGGGGCCGGGTGGCCCCAGCGCCGCCACCATGGTTTTGCCAGAAAGGCGGCGGCCGCGCGCGCCCGGTACGCCCGCGTCTCGGTCACGAAGTTTTCGGCGCCGCGGTAGCGCCGCTCTAGCATGGCATGGGCCTGCAGGCCGCCGCGCACCGGCTCCCAGTGGCCCCAGGCCCTGGGTTCCAGGCGAATCCATTGCAGCCGGTCCTCCATCCGGCGGGCCACTTCCTCATGCAACCAGGGGGAATGTGCCGGTGCGACGCAGTCCCAGTGCTGCGCGGCAACGGGATCGATCGTGGGCGGGCGGTGGTCGGCCATGGGATGGCAACGAGTATATTGACCCGATGATCCGGCACATGATCGAAAGATTCGCTGCCGCACTGCCCGGGCGGTGCGCGATATGCCACGCCTGGCCGGCCCAGCCGCTGTGCGAGGCTTGTATCGCCCGGTTCGCCCAGCCCGAGCCGCGGTGCCGGCGCTGCGCGATCCCGCTCGCCGCGGGTGTCGCCGAATGTGGGCGGTGCCTGAGCGCGCCCCCGCCCCTGGATGCCTGCCATGCCGCGGTATCCTACGAGTTCCCCTGGTCGGCGCTGATCGGGCACTTCAAGTTCAATGGGCAGCCGGGCTGGGCGCGCGGCTTCGCCACTTTGATGCGCAGCGCGCCGTGGATCGAACCGGCGGTGGAGGCAGCCGATGTGGTCCTGCCCATTCCGCTTTCGCGGCAGCGCCTGGCCGAGCGGGGTTTCAACCAGGCCTTGCTGCTTGCCCGCGCCCTGGCGCCGGCCAAGACGGACGCGCGCCTGCTGCTGCGCATACGGCACACGCCGGCGCAGGCAGCGTCGGGCCGCAAGGAGCGCCTGGGCAACGTCAAGGGCGCATTCGCCGTCGATCCGCTGCGCGCATCGGTGCTGCGGGGCAAGCACGCCGTCGTGGTCGACGATGTCATGACCAGCGGGGCCTCGCTCTTCGCCGCGGCCGAGGTACTGCGCCAGGCCGGCGCGGCGCGTGTCACCGCGCTGGTCCTGGCACGCACCGACGGGATCCGTTGATGTTCAACATCGTTCTGGTCGAGCCGGAGATCCCGCCCAACACGGGCAACGTCATCCGGCTGGCGGCCAACACCGGCTGCGCGCTCCATCTGATCGAGCCCCTGGGATTTTCGATGGAGGACAGGCAGATGCGCCGCGCCGGCCTCGACTATCACGAATATGCGCAGGTCCGGCGGCATACGGACTGGGAAGGCTTCATCACCTCGATGAACCCGGACCCGGCGCGCCTGTTCGCCCTCACCACGAAGGGCAGCGGGCTGGTGCACGACACCGCGTTCCGGCCCGGCGACTGGTTCGTGTTCGGCTCGGAAACCAGCGGATTGGCCCCGCAGCTGCGCGAGTCGTTCCCGTCCGGCCAGCGCCTGCGGCTGCCGATGCGAGCCGGCCAGCGCAGCCTCAACCTTTCCAATGCCGTGGCGGTGACGGTCTTCGAAGCTTGGCGCCAGAACGGATTCGGCGCGGGCGCGCCGGCCTGGTAGCGATGGTGGGCGCTGGGCGGTTGGGGCACGCGCTCCGGCAGCCTTTCTCGCACGCGGTCACGTCACTGAAGGCCCCGCCTGCACGCAAACACATCGTTACGGCCCGAAAACATCCAATCGCCGCCCCGCATGCGTAAAGGGAACACCTTCAACATTGAAAAAGGATCCCATCATGATGATCAAGCACATTTTCGGCATCACCACCCTGGCCGCGCTCACCGCTTTCTCGGCGCTGTCGGCCCATGCGGACGAAGTCGACGCATCCCAGCATCCGATCAAGTTCAGTTCGGTGCGCAACGCCACCGAGGTGGGCGCGGAAGCGAAGATGCCGGTGCGCATCAGCAACGCTGGGACCGGCTACATCGGCCTCACACAGTCGACGGTGAGCAGCCAAGCCGTCAAGGCCGAAGCCGCGCAGTTCGCCCGCAGCGGCCGCACCTCCCGCGGTGAAATCGGGCTGATGTAGCTAGTCCAGTGAAACAGGGAAATGGCACCCCCCGCGGGGCGAGAAGGGGTGCAGGAGTAGGCGCGGTCCGCAGCCCAGGCTGGCCGCCTGGGCCAGGAG
>JACDFR010000109.1 GCA_013815685.1 Ramlibacter sp. | reverse complement strand
GCGTGCCCAAGGCCTGCTACCACTACCTCAAGCGCGTCCTGCAGCCGCTGACCGTGCTGCTGTCCGACGAAGGCGTCAGCGGCTTGTTCGCCCACATTGTCAACGAGCGCAACGAGGCCACCCGGGTAGAACTGGAGATCGCCGGCTGGCGCGACGGGGCGGTGAAGGTGGCCGCGGGCGTGAAAACCATGGTCCTGCCGGCACGCAGCTCGCACAGCCTGCCGTGCCTGGAGCTGCTCGACCATTTCGTGGATCTCGGCCATGCCTATCGCTTCGGGCCGCCTCCTTGCGACGCGGTAGCCGCGACTTTGCGCGACATGCAGGGTGCGGTGGTGGCCCGGGCATTTCATTTTCCCGCTGGGCTTGCGGCCAGGCCGCTGCCCGACGTAGGGCTGAGCGCCCAGGCCCTGATGCTGGACGCCCGGACGGCCGAGATCTCGGTGCGGACCGCGCAGTTCGCGCAAGGGGTGCACTTCGAAGTCCCCGGCTTCCAGGCGGACGACGACTATTTTCATTTGCCGCCCGACACGCCCGTACGCGTGTTGCTCCGGCGTCGCGGAAACCAGCCGCTGTGCGGCTCTGTTCACGCAGTGAACTCAATGCAAGGAGCCAGACTCCAATCACCCGTCTCCGCAACCGGTGGCGGGGGAAAGATGCCATGAACGACATTGCCGGGGGCGCCATTCCCCTCACGTTCCAATCCGGCGCGGGCCGTTGCTTCGGGTGGTTCCATGCCGGCCGCGCACCGGCCCGTGGGCTGGGAGTGGTGCTTTGCCGCCCGATGGGCTACGAAGCGCTCTGCTCCTACCGGACCTATACGCAGCTGGCCCAAACCCTGGCCGATGACGGCTTCGACGTGTTGCGTTTCGACTATCACGGCACCGGGGATTCGGCGGGCGGCGACGCCGATCCGCAGCGCGTGCCGGCGTGGATCGACAGCGTCACTTGCGCCGCCGACGAACTGAAGCGGCTGAGCGGCGTGTCGCGCCTCGCGCTTTTTGGCATACGCCTGGGCGCGACGCTGGCGGTGGAAGCGGCGCTGCGGATGGGAGGCGTGGAGAACCTGGTGCTGTGGGCGCCATGCGCCACGGGCCGCGTCTTCGTGCGCGAGATGCGCGCCGCGAGCGCGCAACGCCCGACCGTCAACGGCGAGGCGGCGCCCGATGGACTGGAAGCCATGGGGTGCCTGTATACGGCTGAAACCATTGCACATCTCACCGCCCTCGATGGTGCCGGGCCCGGCCGGGCACCCGCGCAGCGGGCCTTGATCATCGGTCGAGACGACCTGCCTGCCGAAGGTCCGTTGCCGGCGAAGTACCGGGAAATGGGCATCGCAACCACCTACACGGTGTGGCCGGGTTACGCGGGCATGATGGCCGAGCCGCATGAGGCCGTGCTGGAGCCGGGGACACTCGCTTCGATCACGCAATGGCTGGCCACGGCTCAGGCTGCGCAAGCTCAACCGGCCGTGCAGCCGGCCCAACATCCCGAGTGGCCGGAGGGCTACCAGCTCGACGGGCTGCGCGAAGTGCCGCTGGCCTTCGGCGCCGACCAGTCGCTGTTCGGGGTGCTTTCGGAACCTTTCGACCTCTCCGATGCGGATGAGCGCTGCGATACCGTTGTTCTCTTGCTCAACGTCGGCGGCAACTACCGGATAGGGCCGAACCGGAACCACGTCAAGTTCGCGCGCGCGCTGGCCGCGGCCGGTTACCGGGCATTCCGCATGGACCTGGCGGGCATCGGAGACAGCTGCACCGACGCGGGTTTTTCCAGTGGCAGCATGTACCGCAAGCGATCCACCGCGGACGTTCGGGCGGCCATCGACTGCCTGGCGGGGCGGGGCTGCAAGCGCTTCTTCGTGCTGGGCATCTGCTCCGGCTCGTTCGTGGCCTTCCAGACCGCGCTGGTCGATTCCCGGGTCGACGGCCAGATCCTGCTGAACTCGCGCCTGCTCGAATGGCGGGAGGACAGCGAGGGCACGTGGCAAAACTCCATGCAGAGCTATTACAAGTCGACCGACTTCTACCGGCGCGCCTTGTTGCATTCCAACCTGTACGTGCGGCTGGTGCGCGGCGAGATCGACGTCCAGGGCATTGCGGGGCGCATCTGGACGTTGCTGGGCGCGCGGTTCAAGCGGGCCTTCAACGGGCTGATCGATGCCAGGACGGCAGAAGACGGCGTGCTGGGCAAGACAAAGCAATTGAGCGCCCGGGGCGTCGAGACGCTGATGATCATGTCGGTGCAGGACGACGGGCTCGACTACGTCGAATTCCACCTGGGCCGGCGGGGCAGCCGGCTGCGGCGCTATTCGAACTTCCGCATGGTCATGGTCGAGGACGCGGATCACACGTTTTCCACGGTGGCCAGCCAGCGGGCCGTCATCGACGTGGTGCGGGAACACTTGAACAAACAGCACCAGGTCTCCAGGCAGTGGTGTCCCCTGCCCGGGCTGGTTCCCACCACCTGAGCGGTCTATTGCCTCGGGGGCTGGGAGTGCTGCAGGAAGAACCTGGCCATTTCGGCGGTCGCATCCGGGCCCCGGCTGTCGGTGTACGAGCCCCGCGGGCTGCCACCCGACCACGCATGCGGCGCGCCGTGTACCAGCCAGTGCTCGGCCAGGATCCGGCCGTCGACGGCATCGGTGTGCACGCGGCGGGTGCAGGCGCGCCCGCTGCCATTTCTCACCTGCTCGGTTTGCACTGATGACGACCGCCCGGCGCAGGCCGCGACGACCTGGTCGCCGTTCGACGGATGCACGGTTCCATCCGCATCCCCGTGGAAGACGATCGTGGGAACGCTGTGGAACTCCGTGGATCGGGCAGGCGCGCCGCCACGCATGGCGGCCAGGGCACCCGGCAGGTCGGTCGCGGCGCCCGCCGCCAGTCCGGAGTGGACACCCACCGCGGCAAAAAGCTCGGGGTAGGCGCAGCCGAGAATGGCCGCCATGGCGCCGCCCGCCGACAGGCCGGCGACGTAGACGCGCTGCGGGTCGATCGGGTGCCGGGCCATCACTTCGCGCGTCATGGCAACCAGGATCTCGGGCTCGCCGCGGCCACGCTGCTGGTGGCTGTGCTTGAACCAGTTCCAGCAGCCTTGCGGATTGGCCTTGCGCGACTGGGCCGGATACAACACAAAAAAGCCCTGCGCCAGCGCGGCCTCGTTCATGCCCGTGCCCTTGGCGAAATCATCCGGGTCCTGCGTGCATCCGTGCAGCATCAGGACCAGCGGCAACGGGCGAGCACCGGCGCCCGGCGGGATGTAGAGCTTGTAGTCGCGGCGGGCGGCGCCGCTGCCTGAACTGCCAGAAACGAATCGGGCCGGTTCGTGAACTTCGGGCTCGCGTTCGGGCTCGGGTTCGAGCTCGCGTTGGGCCCTGGCCTCGGCCCGCGGCGCGCCGGACACTTCGCGCGCCGGCACATCGATCACTTCGAAGGCGGCCTCGGGCTGGGCCGGCGCCGGGCCGGCGCCGCCGCCGAGCGCTGCCTGGATCGCGGCGGTCGCCGCCTGCAGGTCACCGATGCGGGTGAGCCGCGTCGCTTCGCTCAAGAGCTGCTGGAAGGGGGGGTTCATGGTGGTCCTTGTGTTGAGTCTCAGGCGCCGGCTGTGCGATCGCGCAGCGCGGCCTTGACCGCCGGGCTTGCATGAAGCGCGCCCAGCACGGTGATGGATTCGATGGTGGCCAGGGC
>JACDFR010000041.1 GCA_013815685.1 Ramlibacter sp. | reverse complement strand
TGGGCGGTTCGGTGAGCTCGACCACCACGACCTGCCCGGCCTTTGCCAGGCCCGTCGCGCCCTTGGGGATCAGTACGTCCTGGCCATAGCGCTTGTCCTCAGGCGCCACTAGCCAGACACCGCTCTCGTGCAGCAGCCGGCCGATGATCGGTTGCGGGGGCCGCTCGACGATCTCGACCACACGCCCTTCGGGACGCCCCTTGCGGTCGTGCCGCACGATGCGCGCCTTGACACGGTCCTTGTGCAGCACGGCGCGCATTTCGTTGGGTGGCAGGTAGATGTCGCCTTCACCGTCGTCGCGAACCACGTAGCCGTGGCCGTCACGATGTCCCTGGATCACGCCTTCGATTTCATCGAGGAGCCCATTGGCAATGTGTCCAATATTTTTGATGGTAGAATCCTTCTCTTTCCTGAATACACAAAACGGCCCGCTACCTGCGGACCGTTGGCCCAGGTGGCGGAATTGGTAGACGCACTAGTTTCAGGTACTAGCGAGTAACATCGTGGGGGTTCGAGTCCCTTCCTGGGCACCAATCATAAAGCCGGTTAAACGCAAAGTTGACCGGCTTTGTTGTTTCTGAAATGCGTCAAACCGGGACGGCCACGAGGTCGTGCCCCTCGGTTGCGACGATACGCGCGCGGGTGAACTCCCCCACCCGCAACTGCTTGCTCAGCTTCTCCGGCGGGAGCAACTGCACGGTGCCGTCGATCTCCGGCGCGTCGGCGTAAGAACGGCCGACCCCGCCCTTGCGGCCGAGCGCCGGCGCTGAATCCACCAGCACCTGCATGTTCGCGCCCACGCGCTCGCGCAACTTCGCGGCGGATACTTCCTCCGCCACCGCCATGAATCGCGCCCGGCGCTCCTCGCGCACTTCCCGCGGCAACATGCCCGGGATGTCGTTGGCCGCCGCGCCCTCGACCGGGCTGTATGCGAAGCAGCCGGCGCGGTCGATGCGCGCTTCGCGCATGAACTGCAACAGGTGATCGAACTCCTGTTCAGTCTCACCAGGGAAACCGGCGATGAAGGTGCTGCGAATGACGATCTCCGGAGAGGCCTCGCGCCAGCGCTGGATGCGCTCCAGGTTCTTCTCGCCGCTGGCCGGCCGCTTCATGCGCTTGAGCACATCGGGGTGGCTGTGCTGGAATGGCACGTCGAGGTAGGGCAATACCTTACCGGTCGCCATCAGCGGGATCACCTCATCGACCGACGGATACGGATACACGTAGTGCAGCCGTACCCAGGCCCCATGAGGCTCGGCCATGTCGCCGAGCGCTTGCACCAGTTCCAGCATGCGCGTCCTGATCGGCTTGCCGTCGAAGAAGCCCGTTCGGTACTTCACATCAACTCCGTACGCTGACGTGTCCTGGCTGATCACGAGCAATTCCTTGACGCCGCCTTCGAACAAAGCCCGCGCTTCTTTCAACACATCGCCGATCGGCCGGCTCACCAGGTCACCGCGCATCGACGGGATGATGCAGAAAGTGCAGCGGTGATTGCAGCCCTCACTGATCTTCAGGTAGGCGTAATGCCGTGGCGTCAGCTTGATCCCGGCAACGCCGAAAGAACCCGCCTGCGGGTTGGGAACGAGGTCGACGAAAGGATCGTGCGGCTTGGGCAGATTGGCATGAACCGCGTCCATCACCTCTTGCGTCGCATGCGGGCCGGTCACGGCCAGCACCGACGGGTGCATCTGGCGCACCAGGTTGCCGCCGCCCTCGCCGGCTTTGGCGCCCAGGCAGCCGGTGACGATCACCTTGCCGTTTTCGGCCAGCGCCTCGCCGATGGTGTCCAGGCTTTCCCGCACGGCATCGTCGATGAAACCGCAGGTGTTGACGATGACCAGGTCGGCGCCTTCGAAGGTCTTGGAGGTCTGGTAGCCCTCGGCGCTCAGCTGTGTGAGGATAAGTTCGGAATCCGTCAGGGCCTTGGGGCAGCCCAGGCTGACGAACCCGACTTTGGGGATCTTGTTTTCGGGGGAGAGGACTTCGCTCATCCCCGTATTGTCCCAGACCGCTACGACTGGCGCCCCGGCAAGGCATCCAGAGCCCGTCCGCGGGCCAGCTCGGCGATGCGGGAGACCAGTTCCGAAGGCTCCACGGGTTTGGCCATGTGTTCCTGGAATCCGGCTTGCAACGCCCGCTCGCGGTCTTCGGGGCGCGCGAAGGCAGTCAGCGCGATGGCGGGGATGGCGCCCCCGCGCTCAGGCGCGAGCGCGCGGATCCGGCGGATCAAGGCATAGCCGTCGACATCGGGCATGCCGATGTCGCTCACCAGAATGTCGGCCCGGCGCGTGTCCAGGTAACGCAGGGCCACGGCTGCACTCGCGGCCGGCAGGACAGCTGCGTCGCATTCCGTCAGGACCCGCTCCAGCAGGTTGCGGGCGTCGGCTTCGTCATCGACGACCAGCACCACCAGGCCGGCCAGGTCCGCAGTGCGGAAGTCGCGGGCGACCACATCCGCCTCCCGCGGCGCGCCGGACACGTGCTCCACGCGGGACTCCATCGGGCGGGCCGGCAAGCTGGATGGCAGCCGTACCGTGAAGGTCGCGCCCTGGCCCTCCCCCGCGCTGGCGGCTTGCACACTGCCCCCATGCTGCTCAACGAGGCTGCGCACGATCGCCAATCCCAGGCCCAGGCCCCCATGGCGCCGGGTGGTGGATGCGTCGGCTTGCCGGAAGCGCTCGAAGACGTGGGGCAGGAAATCGGGTGAGATTCCCGCGCCGTTGTCGTGCACCGTGACCTCAATGCCTCCCGGCAACCGCTGCAGCCGCACTTGCACGGTACCGCCGGGGGGTGTGAACTTGATGGCGTTGGACAGGAGATTCCAGACGACCTGCTGCAGCCGCCCGGCGTCGCCCGGGATCGCGCCGGTTTCGGCGTCCAGCACGGGATCGATCCGGATTCGCTTGGCGTCGGCCGCCGGCCGCACCGTCTCGATGGCCGAGAGCACGAAGGATGTGGGATCCAACGGCTGAATGTCCAGCCTCACCTTGCCCGACGTGATGCGGCTCGTGTCCAGCAATTCGTCGATCAATTGGGTCTGGATGCGGGAGTTGCGCTCGATCACGTCCAGGCCCTTGGCCAGGTCTTCCGGCCTGCCCGGACCGCGTCGAAGGATGTGCGCCCAACCGAGGATCGCCGACAGCGGCGTTCTCAGCTCGTGAGACAGCGTTGCCAGGAATTCGTCCTTCATTTCGCTCAGACGCTCCGCGGCACTGCGGGCCGCGCGTTCGCTTTCCAGCAAGATGCGCCTGTCCTCCAGCGCATCGCGCAGCATCTGCTCGCTGCGTTGCAGGGCCTGCTGCGTTTTCTTGCGCTCGGTGATCTCCTCGATGACGCCGATGAAGCGCACAGACTGGCCGCTGTCGGCTCGCATCAAGGTCACCGTCGTCAGGCTCCAGATCGGCACGCCGTCCTTGCGGATGTAGCGCTTCTCCATCGCGTAGTGCGGGATTTCGCCCGCCAGCAGCTGCCTGACGTTGGCCGCCGTGAGCTCCTGGTCGTCGTGGTGCGTGACGTCCAGGAAAGTCCGTAGCGCGAGCTCCTCGGCGCTGTAGCCCATGATCTCGCGGAACTTCAGGTTCGTCTGCACCAAATGGCCATCCAGCGCGCAAATGGCGATGCCCACAGCTGCCTGCTCGAAGGTGCCACGCAGCAATTGACTGCTGCGGTGAAGTTCCTCTTCCGATTTCTTGCGCTCGCTGATGTTTCGCACGGTCGCCGTGAACAGTGGAGGCTCGATGCCGTTAACCCGGCTGATCGACAGTTCGGCAGGGAATTCGTGGCCGTGGGCGTGCATGGCTTGCACCTCGATGCGGCGGTCCAGCACCGGTCCCTCGCCGGTGGCCAGGTAGCGCCGCAAGCCGTTCCGGTGCTGTTCGCGCAACCTCGGTGGGATCATGACGTCGGCCAGCGGCTTGCCGAGCGCCGCATCGCGCGTATAGCCAAAAATGCGCTCTGCGGCGGGGTTGAAGTCCTGCAAGCGCCCCTGGTGATCCATCGTGATGATGGCGTCCAGCGACGCCGCCAGGATGGCGCTTTTGCGGCGCTCCGACTCGGCGAGCGCCCGCTGCGTCTCCTTCAGCGCCGAGACGTCCCGGGTGAAGCAGCGCGTGTGCACGAACTTGCCGTTCTCGCGAAGCACGTTCGACGAGATCAGCACATGCTTGATGGAGCCGTCCTTGCACCGCAAGCGCGCCTCGTAGTTGTGCAGCGTCTCGCCTGACGTCAGGCGCGCCAGAACGTCCTGGATGGCGCCCTCGTCGGCATGGAACTCGGAGATGTGATGCCCGACGTACTCGTGCTCCGCATAACCGAGCAAATCGAGCTCGGTCCGGTTCACCCGCAAGACGATGCCGTCCGGCCCCACCCAATGCAGGCCTATCGCCGCCTTGTCGAAGAAGTCGGAGAGGAGTTGGGCTGTGCGATCGTCGGCGTCACGCATGAGGTTATGCTCCCGGCCACTATAGGAGCAGGCCGCCCCAAACGCTGTAGGAGCGAACCTACGGCGGCGCTATCGCTTGATACCGAACGCGCCCAGCATCTGCTCGGTCTGCTTGGCCATCTGCTCCTGCATCTTGTCGAACATGGTCTTGGACTGCTCGACGTAGTTGCCCATCACTCCCTGCATCACGGGGTTCTGCATTTTCATGAATTGCGCCCACATCTCGGGCGTCAGCGTCTTGGACTGCTCGGTGAGCTTGGCCTGGATGTCGGTGAAAGCCTGCACGTTCTTTTCGAGGTAGCTGCCCATGAAGGACTGGGACGCGTGTCCGTAGATGCGGATCAGGTTGGCCAGCGCCGCCTCGCTGAACATCGGCGCTCCCCCCGCTTCTTCCTCGAGGATGATCTGCAGCAGGATGGTGCGGGTGAGGTCTTCGCTGGTCTTGGCGTCACGAACGATGAACGATTCGCTGTCCATCACCAGCTGCTTGACATCGGTCAACGTAATGTAGGTGGATGAATCGGTGTCGTAGAGCCGGCGGTTGGGGTACTTCTTGATCACCCGCTGTGCCGGCTTGACGCCGTTGGCTTTCTTGCTTTGCACTCGGCTTGCTCCTGGCACGGACGCCGCGGCGGCCGTTGTATTGCGCTGCAACACATTCTAGGGAGACGCCCTCGGCAAAACCCCGAGGTTTACCCCTAGGGTTGGATCTTGCGGGCAATGATTGGTAGGCGCGATTGGACTCGAAAGATCGCCGCTGGCCCGCGCCAGTGCACATTCTGTGCACTCCCGGTTGCGCTCATGTAGCCAATTTACCGCACTCTTTACCCGTGGGCTTAACACCCCAGGAGGTTCAATGGCGCTCAACAATCTGCAACTTCAAGCTCTCGCAAAATCCCCAAATCCCGGAAAACACACCGATGGCCAAGGGCTGTATCTGAACGTGACGCCCAAAGGCGGCATGTACTGGCAATGGCGCATTCGCACCCCCCGTGAAACCATCGTCAGTTACGGGACCTTCCCCGAGGTCGGCCTGGCCGAGGCGCGAGCGCGCCACGCCCAGGCCCGTGAGCAGCGTCGCAACGGAGTCGACCCCAACGCGGCCAAGCGGATGACGAAGCTCGCGCAGCGTGTATCCCGCGAGAACACCTTCGAGGCCATCGCGCGCGAGTGGTTCGATGTTCACAAAGGCGAATGGGCGCCCAAGCACGCGGAAAAGGTCATCCGTAGGCTTGAGATGGATGTGTTCCCCCGCATTGGCAGATTGCCGATTACGGACATTACTCCACTGCTGCTGCTGGACGTGGCCCGCCGGATAGAGGCCCGTGGAGTGCATGAAACGGCCCGCAGAGCCATCGACACCAGCAGCCAAGTGTTCGGTACGCCTTGGTCACCGGACGCGTCCAAAGCAATCCTGGCGCCAATCTGCGCCAAGCGCTCAAGCCAGGCCCAAGGCCCGGCACCTGCCACACCCCTCCCCGACCCCTAAACTAGCAACAGGCGACAGCGCCATGTCCCCGCTGTACACTTGTCCCGCGCCCTTTGGGCGCAAGGAACTGCCTTGGGAGCCCCCCCGCCAATCGACCGCTCCCCGGCGCCCGCCGCGCCTACCTTGTCGCTGATGACCGCTGATCCCGCTGAAACCAGCGGCTTTCCGATCGTCGGGGTCGGTGCGTCGGCCGGTGGCCTGGAAGCGTTCACCCAACTGTTGAAAGCCCTGCCCGAACACACCGGCATGGCCTTCGTGTTGATTCAACACCTCGGTCCCACGTACGAGAGCCGGCTCGCCGATCTGCTGGGCAAGACCACGCGCATGCCGGTGCTCGAGGCAGCGCAGGGGCTCGCCGTGCAGCCCGATCATGTGTACGTGATCGTTCCCAACACGACGCTGACCCTGGCCGCCGAGGGCATGCTGCACGTCGAGCCGCGCGGCGAAGGGCGTGGGCCGCACCTGCCGGTCGATCACTTCTTCAAGTCGCTCGCCGAGCACCGGCAAAGCGGCGCCATCGGCGTGGTGTTGTCGGGCACCGGCAGCGACGGCACGCTGGGTATCGAACAAATCAAGGCCTGCGGCGGGTTCACCTTCGCGCAGGACGACGCCTCGGCCAAGCAAGCCGGCATGCCGCAGAGTGCGTTCCTCTCGGGCTGCATCGACCGGGTCTTGCCGCCCGATCGCATCGCCCACGAGCTGGCGCGCATCGGCCGGCATCCGTACATGGAGCCGACACCGGGCAACGACCCGGCCGGCGCGCCCGCCGCAGGCGACGGGGACGAAAGCAGTTTCAAGGCCGTGCTGGCGCTGCTGCGTGTCTCCAGCGGCGTCGATTTTTCGGCCTACCGCGACACCACCATCAAGCGCCGCATCGTGCGCCGCCTGATGCTGCACGGCGGGCCCAACCTGGCTCACTACATCGACCGGCTGCGCGGCGACCGCGCTGAACTCGACGCGCTGTACAACGACCTCCTGATCAACGTCACCAGCTTCTTCCGCGAGGCCGAGGTGTTTGAGCAACTCAAGCGCCGCGTCTTCCCCGACATCCTGGCTTCCAAGAGGCCCGATGCGCCGATCCGGATCTGGGTGCCCGGCTGCTCCACCGGGCAGGAGCCGTACTCGCTGGCCATGGCGCTGCTGGAGTTTCTGGACGACAAGCCGCTGCGCCCGCCGATACAGGTGTTCGCCACCGACTTGTCCGACTCGGTGGCGCTGCACAAGGCCCGCGCCGGCCTGTACCCCGAGAGCATCACGGCCGAAGTGTCGCCCGGACGGCTGAGCCGCTTTTTTCAGAAGGAAGATGGCCACTACCGCATCAGCAAGACATTGCGCGAGATCGTGGTGTTTGCCAAGCAGAACGTCGCGGCCGATCCACCGTTCTCGCGGCTCGACCTGATCAGCTGTCGCAACCTGCTGATCTACTTGAGCCCGGCGCTGCAAAAGCGCGTGATCCCCACCTTCCACTACGCGTTGAATCCGGGCGGCTTCCTGCTCTTGGGCGCGGCCGAGACCATCGGTGCCCACATCGACCTGTTCGACGCGGTGGACCCGCCGCAGCGCATCTACGCCCGCAAGTCTGCGGCCGCGCGGTCCTATCCGCACTTTCGTTCCGATGACAATCAGGCGCGGCTGGCCGGCCGCGACCACGGTGGGTCGCCCGCGCGGCCCCAGGCCGCCGACTGGCAGCGCGAGGCCGACCGCGTCGCGGCAGGGCAGTACGTCCCGCCGGGCGTGCTCATCAACCACGATTTCGACATCCTGCAGTTCCGCGGCGAGACCGGCCCGTTTCTCACCCCGCCTGCCGGCGACCCGAGCCACAACCTGCTGAAGATGGCGCGGGAGGGCCTGTTCCTGGTGCTGCGCAGCGCCGTCCACGAATGCCAGCAAACCGGCGCGGCCGTGCGCCACCCCGACGTGCGCGTGCGCGGCGAAGGCGTCGATCGCGAGATCGAACTGCATGTGATGCCGGTCAAGCTCCCGCACACCGGAGAGCGCTGCTACCTCATCCTGTTCGAGGAACGGATGCGGCGTGTCACGCCGCCGGCCGCCCCGCCGGGCGAGCCGGCGCTGCCCGCCGACGCCGCCGAATTGCATCACGTCCGCCAGGAACTGGCCTCGACCCGCGAGTACCTGCAGTCGGTGATCGAGCAGCAGGACACCGCCAGCGAGGAACTGAAGTCGTCCAGCGAAGAGCTCCTCTCCAGCAACGAGGAGCTGCAAAGCACCAACGAGGAACTCGAGACCGCCAAGGAAGAGCTGCAATCGATCAACGAGGAGCTCACCACCGTCAACGAACAGCTGCAAAGTCGCAATGGCGAACTGGCGCGGCTCAATGACGACATGACCAACCTGATCGGCAGCAGCGGCGTCCCCACGTTGGTGCTGGGCGTCGACCTGCGCATCCGCCGCTTCACGCCGGCCGCGGCCAGGCTGCTCCAGTTGGTCGCCGCCGATGTCGGCCGGCCGCTGGGCAATGTCAAGCACGGCATCGAGCTGCCCGACCTGGAAGCCATCTCGGCCGGGGTCATTGCCAGCGTGGAGATGACAGAACGAGAGGTGCGGGGCCCCGACGGCCGCAGTTGGCTGCTGCGCCTGCACCCCTACCGCACGGCAGACAACCGGATCGACGGCGTGGTGCTGGTGCTGCTCGATATCGACGCGGTCAAGAGCGCTCAGGACGCACTGCAAGTGGCGCGCGATTACGCGCAGGCGATCGTCGATACCGTGCGCGAAACGCTGCTGGTGCTCGATGCGCAGCTGAAGGTGCGGTCCGCCAACCAGGCCTTCTACACGATGTTCCAGGTCACGCCGCAGGAGATCGAGGGACGGCAGCTGTTCGAGCTGGACAACCGCCAATGGGACATTCCGGCGCTGCGCGACCGACTGGGCGATGTGCTTTCGCGCAGCTTGCCGTTTGCCGATTTCGAGGTCAGGCGGGACTCCGAGTCGATCGGGCCCAAAGTGATGCGCCTGAACGCGCGCCGCATTCCGGGCGACGGCGAGCGCAGCGAGCTGATCCTGCTGGCCATCGAGGACCACACCGACATTGACCGCCTCGAAGGCCAGGAGAGGCAGCATATCGCGCAGCTGGTCGACGACAGCCAGCAAAAGTTGACATTCCTGGCTTTGCTCGCGCACGAGCTGCGCAATCCGCTGGCGCCGATTCGCAACGCGCTGCACATCCTGGGCCGCATCGGCAACCCCGGCGAGCAGGAGCTACGCATGCGCGCCATGATCGAGCGCCAGATCACGCAGCTGACGCGGCTCGTCGATGACCTGCTGGACGTGGCGCGGATCAATCGCGGCCAGATCGAAGTGCGAAAGCAGCCGATCGAACTCGGCCCGCTGGTGGACTCCGCCGTGGAGGCCGTTCGCCCCGCGTGCGAGGCCAAGGGCATCGAGTTGACGGCCACGCTGGCGAGTGAGCCGCTGCCGGTGGATGCCGACGCGACCCGGCTGGCGCAGGTGATCGGCAACCTGCTGAACAACGCATGCAAGTTCACCGACTCGGGCGGCCGTATCGCGCTCGATCTGGAACGCGCCGGCGAGGAGGCGATCATTCGCGTGCACGACAGCGGCATCGGCATGGCCGCCGACCAGCTGCCGCGCATCTTCGACATGTTCGTGCAGATCGACGGCGCGGCCGGCCGCTCGCGCGAAGGTTTGGGCCTGGGCCTGACGCTGGTCAAGCAACTGGTCGAGGCGCATGGCGGCACGGTGTCGGCGAGCAGCGAAGGGATCGGCCGCGGCAGTGAGATCGAACTGCGGTTGCCGCTGACCCGCGAGCCAGCGGTCGCCGCGGTGCCAGGGGTTGCCTGGCCGGCCGGGGACCCTCATCGCCGGGTCCTGGTGGTGGATGACAATCGCGATGGGGCGGAGTCGCTGGCCGAACTGCTGGCAAGCGCCGGCTTCGAGGTGCAGACAGCCCACGATGGCGCCACCGCCCTGACACTGGCGGCGCAGTGGCGGCCGGAGGTGCTGCTGCTCGACATCGGCATGCCCGGAATGAACGGCTACGAAACCGCCCGCCGGATTCGCAAGCAGCGCTGGGGCCGGGGCGTGCTGCTCGTCGCCTTGACCGGCTGGGGCCAAGCCGAAGATTTGCGCCTGTCCAGCGAAGCCGGGTTCAACGTGCATCTTGTCAAACCGGTGGACCCTTTGGCTCTCATGAAGCTGCTGGCGGACTGGCTCCCGCCCCCCGCTGGGGCGACATGAAAAAGAAGACCCCCACTGTGGTGATCGGCGCTTCGCTGGGCGGCGTGGAGGCGCTGCAGACGCTGGTTTCGGCGCTGCCGGCGGATTTTCCGGCGGCAGTGCTGATGGTGCTGCACGTCGGAAATCACCCGAGCATCCTGCCCGAACTGCTGTCGGCGCGCGGGCCGTTGAAGGCGTCGCACGCAATCGACGGCGAGCCCGTCCGGGCCGGGCATATCCATGTGGCGCCGCCGGACCATCATCTGCTGGTCGACGGCGCCCGGCTGCGGCTCACGCGCGGGCCGAAGGAACACCACAGCCGGCCGGCCATCGACCCGCTGTTTCGCTCGGCCGCCCTCGAGAGCGGGCCGATGGTCGTGGGCGTGGTGCTGACCGGCAGGCTCGACGACGGCACGGCGGGGCTGCAGGCGATCAAGGAATGCGGGGGCATCGCCGTTGTGCAGACGCCCGAGGACGCGGTGGAGCCGAGCATGCCGGCCAGTGCCCTGAAATACGTGCGGGTGGACCACTGTGTGCCGCTCGCGCAGATGGCCGGCCTTTTGGTGTCGCTGATCGATCCGAAAGACGCGCCCGCGGCGCCGGCCCGCGTTGAACGCCTCGTGCACGAACACGAGCTCACCCTGTCGCGAGGAGACCCGATGGAACACCTTGAAGCGATTGCCAAGCCGTCGGCCTTTGTCTGTCCCGACTGCAAGGGCGGGCTATGGGAAGTGGCTGACTCGCAACCGGTGCGCTACCTCTGCCATACCGGGCACGCGTTCACGATCAGGACGCTGCAGCACGCGCAGGCCGAGGGGACCGAAGCGGCACTGTGGGGCGCGATTCGGGCGCTGCAGGAGCGGCGGCTGATATTGCGCCGGATGGAAGCGCTGCAGCGCCAGGACGGGGACGTGACCGCGGCGGACCGTCTGCAAACGCAGGAGCGCCAACTGGCAAGCCAGGTCGATGCGCTGCAACGCCTGGTCGAGCGGATGCCCGAGCCGGTCGAATGACCAGATTCCGGCACTCCTTTCCGGCTCAAACGCGGCGAGCGAAGCGCGCTCCAATCTCGGTCAGCGCCTCAGAAATCCTGTCCGGCGGCAAAACGAAATCCACATAGCCTGACGCCTGCGCATTCACAGACATGGAATCAACCTGTGCGGATTCATCCTGCGCAAAAGTGATGCCGCCCTTTTCCTTGATGTGCTTGCAACCTGCGGTGCCGTCCCCGTTGTAACCAGACAGGACAACCCCGATCGCCCGGTCGCCGAAAGCTTCCGCGATCGAAGCGAAGAACACATCGACTTGCGCGTTGCGTCGGCGCCGAGGAAAAGTGACCTTGAACTTGTATTTTTCAACCTCCAGGTCGGCGCCTGCGGGTATCACATAAACATGGTTGGCGCTGATAGGCATGGCAGCCGATGCCAGCAACGACTGCATCTTCGTATGGCGTTCCAGAATTTGAGCCAGCTGGCTGTGAGCGTCTGGAGAGAGATGCGAAATGATCACGAATGCCATGCCTGTATCGGCTGGCAAATAGTCCAATAGCGCCTTGTAGGCATTCAGGGCGCCTGCGGAGCCACCAATGCCTACTATGCACGTCGGAATCGACTTTTTCATGTTCGCGGGGGGGGGGCGCGGGAGCACTGTCGGGGTTCCTGAAAGACTTGCTATTTTTTGGGCTTGGTGGTGCTTTTTCCGATCGTCTTTTTCTGTTTGTCTCCAGCCGTGGCGTCGGGGTCCATCGGCACGAGCCGCATCCCGTCATTGCTCAATATCAGTTTATGCACATCGCTGGAATGGCCCATGCCGCGCGCCTTGACGACGTAGATGCCGCGAGTGCGACGTTTCCCCTCGTTTTCCTCCAGTTCCCTCACGACAACCCACGTATCAATCAATGACGAGACGCCGATATCGCCGCTCGCGTCACTTGGCTCAGTCGAAGAGACCACGCTGGTAAAGAAGCCAGTGATGCCCTTGGATTTGAGGGCATCGATCATGCGTGTGAGCATGGACTGCACTTCAAGATCGTTTCCGTGCATCAGGAGACTCGTCAGCGGATCGATCACAACGGCATTTGGCTGGAAATCGGCGACCATCTTGTTCAAGTTAAGCAAGTGAATCTCCAGGCCAAAAAACGCCGGTCGCGTGGCCACGATTTTCAGCAGCCCCTTCCTGACGAGCGGCCCGAGCTCGAAACCGATGGATTTCATATTCTCGATGAGTTGGCCCGGTGACTCTTCATACGACACGAACAGGCTCTTCTCCCCGCGCTTGCAGGTTTCCACGGCGAAAGCGACTGCGAGACTGGTCTTGCCAGTGCCCGCGGTGCCCGATGCGAGAATGGTGCTGCCTCGGGTGTATCCACCACCCTTGAACAACTTGTCCAGTGATGCGACGCCTGTCGACACCCGTTCGGCCGAGCCCGGGTGGTCCAGACCTGCAGACGTGATGGGGATGACTGAAAGCCCATCGTTGTCGATGACGAACGGATATTCGTTGACTCCGTGGTTGGAGCCGCGATATTTGATGACACGAAGGCGCCGTGTTGCAATCTGATCCCTGACGCGGTTGTCCACCAGGATGATGCAGTCGGAAATGTATTCTTCCAGGCCATGGCGAGTGAACGAGTCGGGTTGCACTTCACCCGTGATCAGCGTTGTGACTTTCTTTTCCTTCAGCCAACGAAAGAGTCGCTTGATTTCGAGGCGCAGGATGCCCGTGTCGTGCACGCCGGCGAACAATGATTCGATGGAATCCATCACGACGCGCTTCGCCTTGATGGAATCGATGGCATGTTCAAGTCGAACAAAGATTCCTTCAAGGTTGAATTCCCCTGCTTCCTGGATATCTCTTCGTTCGAGCAAAACATAATCAAGAACAATCTTCTTCTCGGCGACGAGCGCTTGCAGGTCCATATTCAGCGAAGCCACGTCTTTGTACAAATCATCTTCATTCTCTTCAAATGTCATGAAGACGCCGGGTTCTTTATATTGGGTCACGCCGCTGATCAAAAAATCAACGCCAAGCAGTGTCTTGCCGGTGCCGGTGCTTCCGGCCAACAAGGTGATTCTGTTTCTCGGAAGCCCGCCTTCCGTGATTTCGTCAAACCCCTTGATGCCCGTCAGGCACTTTTGCAGTCCAGCCTTGGGTGCGAGGCCTTTCTTGCGGGGCTTGCTCATGGGTTTTTTTCTGGAGTCAGTTGGAGCCATCGTTTGCCTCGATTCAATTGCGTGCAGTACCGCGAGCTTCTTGGGCGCCACCCGGACATTTCAGACCTTCGTTCGCGTGGTTGCCCATCTTGAACCCGAATGGGCGCGTAATTTGTAAGGCAGCAGCGCGTTCGCAGTGACACATCCTTCGGCGACAACCCGATGTGCGGGCGCGATGCCGTCAGCAGGGCAGACCGGTAGATGCCAGACGGGGCAATTGAGAGATGGAAGCGCCCAGCGCTACCGCCCAAACGCCTGCCCGTCAGGAAAAACTTGCAGCGTCAACCAGTGTTTGGGGGTGTGCTTGAACTAGGACCGACTGTGGCCCCAGTGAGTGAGGGCTGGCTCGGCTCCCGTCTAGAAGCAGGATCGGCGAGCTTCGGCAGAGGTGGACTGGCAGGGTCGGAATTCGACCGACCTATCCACGAGCGCAAAATGCAACGAGTCCAATTCGGCACCGAATCCAAGCTCGACACGCACAAGGTTTCTGAACTTTCTCAGTGCTTCGAAAATGTCTCACGTCACGGCTCACCGTGCAGGGGGCCAAAATAGCTCGCCGGGGAGGATTCGTTCTGCGCAGTCGCCGCCCTGAACGCACGCGAGGGGGCGAGCCCAGCAATATGCGGTTACGAATATCGATCATTGTCCGACCTGTCTGGCCCGTCACACGCGTGGTCGCTTGCTCTCCTTCAAAGCGGTTGTTTCACAGTTTGTCAGTGCGCAGCCTGCCACGCCTGGGGCGCCAGGCCTGTCCGCGGGCCAGCACTGTCCAGATCGTTCGCGCCAGCTTGTTCGCCACCGCAGCGACTGCAACGCTGTACGGCCGGCGCTGTAGCAAGGCGGCAAGCCATGGCCATGTCGGGCCATCCTTGGCTCTGATCACGACGGCTCGAGCACCGTGCATGAGGAGAGTACGAAGATAGGCATCGCCACGCTTGCTGATGCCAAGTTGCCTGACCCGCCCACCTGTACCGGTCTGACGCGGGACCAGTCCGATCCACGCCGCAAACTCTCGGGCATCCTTGAATGCTGTCGGCGTCCCCATGCTGGCGACCACGGCGGTCGCCGTGAGTAGACCAATGCCGGGGATCTCGGCGACAGCTTTGCATGCGGGCATTTGCTTGGACCGCATTGGACGCGAATGGACGCCCTAGGAAATAAAAAAGCCCGCTCTCAGAGGAGAAAGCGGGCTTATGATGCATGCCCCAGAGGGTAAATTGTCAGGATATTGGTAGGCGCGATTGGACTCGAACCAACGACCCCCACCATGTCAAGGTGGTGCTCTAACCAGCTGAGCTACGCGCCTGAGTTCGTATTCGAGAGCGCGATTGTAGCAAACCCATCCGGCGCTTTCCTCAGCGCCGCTTGGCCCAGCGCACGCCCCGCACCTCGGCCACCAGGCCCAGCACCTTGTTCAGGCGCCCTGAATCGGCGATCTCGACGACGAATGTCATGAAGGCCGTCCCCTTGACGGTCTGCGTCTGCACGCCGACCACGTTCATTTTCTCCTTCGCGAACACTTCGGAGATGTCGCGCAGCAGCCCCTGCCGGTCGGCGGCCTCCACGCCCACGTCCACCGGGTACATGGCCCCGCCGTCGGAATTGCGACTGCCCCACTCCACCTCGATCACACGCTCGGCGGTGCGCACGGCCAGCTCGCGGAAGTTGCTGCAGTCGGCGCGGTGGATGCTGACACCCTTGCCGCGCGTGACGAAGCCGCCAATCGCGTCGGGCGGCGCGGGCTTGCAGCACTTGGCCAGCTGGGTCATCAGCGAGTCGATGCCCACCACCAGCACGCCGCCCTTGGGTGTCTTGTCGGTGTGTCTCGATTTCTTCAGCAGGAAGTCGTCCGGCGCCGGCGGCGCCTCGGGCGGGCGCAGCAGGGTTTCGATGTTGCGCAGCGAATACTCGTCCTTGCCCACCACCGCGAACAGGTCTTCGGCCGACTTGAAGCCCAGCCGCGATGCCAGCTCCTCCAGCTTGAAGGCGGTCCTGCCCTCGCGCTGCAACAACTTCTCCACCAGCTCGCGGCCGCGCGCGATCGTCTCGTGCCGAACCTGTTCGTTGAACCAGGCCCGCACCTTGGCCTTGGCCCGGTGACTGGCCAGGAAGCCCAGGTCCGCATTGAGCCAGTCGCGTGAGGGCCCGCCCTCCTTGGCGGTGACGATCTCCACGGTCTGGCCGTTTTGCAGTGGCGTGTTCAGCGGCACCATCGCGCCGTCAAGCCGGGCACCGCGGCAGCGATGGCCCAGGCTGGTGTGGACGGTGTAGGCGAAATCCACCGGGGTGGCGCCCTGCGGCAGCTCTACGATCGCGGCGTCGGGGGTGAGCACATAGATGCGATCCTCGAAGAGACCCTGCCCCGAACCCGCCAGGTCGCGCTCCCACGCCAGCAGCTGCCGCAGCACGGCGATCTTGGCGTCGTACTCGCCGCTGGCCGAAACGCCGGCGTAACCCTTGCTGCCCGCTTCCTTGTAGGCCCAGTGGGCGGCCACTCCGTGCTCGGCATGGTCGTGCATGGCCTGGGTACGGATCTGGATCTCGATCGCACGGCCCGCCGGGTCGCGCACGATCGTGTGCAGCGACTGGTAGCCATTGGGCTTGGGCCTGGCGATGTAGTCGTCGAACTCCTCGACCAGGGGCGGCAGTTGCTGGTGCACCCAGGACAGGGCGGCGTAACAGTCATTGACCGCCGGCACGATCACCCGCAGCGCGCGGATGTCGAACACCCGGTCGAAATCCAGCGACTTGCCGCGCATTTTCTTGACGATGCTGTAGATATGCTTGGGCCGGCCGTGCACGCTGGCCTGGACACCCTGCGCCCTGAGATCATCTTCCAGCCGCGCACGCAGCTGCTCCACATATTCTTCGCGCTCGATGCGCTTCTCATCGAGCAGGCCGGCCACCTTTTTGTAGGTGTCCGGCTCCAGGAAGCGGAACGCCAGGTCCTCCATCTCCCACTTCACCTGCCAGATGCCCAGGCGGTTGGCCAGGGGCGCGAACACGTGCAGCACCTCGCGCGCCACGCTGGGCGGCGCCACGGTCTTGCAGGCCGCGTGCCAGCGCAGCGTCTGCAGGCGCGAGGCCAGCCGCAGCATGACCACCCGAAGGTCGCGCGAGAAAGCCAGCAGCATCTTGCGCACGTTCTCGGTCTGGAGCTTCGGGTCGTCCACCCATTGGCCGGCGTCCTCGGCTGCGCGCGTTTGCAGCTGCACCTTCACCAGCTTGGTCGTTTCCATCGCCAGCGCGGCGTAGTTGTCGCCGAACGCCTTGGCGATCACTTCCTGCGGCTTGTTCAGGTGTGCACAGGCGTAGACCAGGTAGCTGGCCGCCTGCATCGCCTCGGAGCCGCCCATGGTCTTGAGGATCTGCGCCACCGCGTCGGCGTGGGCCAGGGTATTTTCCCCGGTGTCCAGCGTCTCGCCGGCGATGAAGGGCTCCGCGAATGCGCGCGCCCGTGCCAGTGCATGGGCCTGGTGAGGCATCGCCTGCTCCGTCGCGGCGATCAGCTCGGGAACGGGCGCCGGGTCAGCTTGTTCCGCGGAGAGGCTTTTCATCTTCGCTTCCCAGCAGGAACAAGGCCACGGCCTCCACCTGGCCGTCGGCGACCAGGGTGGGCGCATGGCCCACGCCTTCGAATTCGACCAGGCGTGCCTTCGGGCCGCGCTGCGTCATGGCGAGCGCGGTTTCGCGGGACAGCAGATCCGAGTGGGCGCCTCGCATCAGCAGCGTCTCGGCGCGGATGTTGTCGTACAGCTGCCAAAGCGCCTGCTGGCCCTGGGCGGCAGATTCTTCGGTCACAGTGCGAAAGGGAATGGCGATGGCAGGGTCGTAATGCAATGTGAACCCGCCCTCGCGCAGCGGCTTGACCATGGGCCGTGATAGCGCCAGCCATTGCTCGGGCGTGTGCGGACCGAAGGTCGTGGAAATCGCCCACATGGCATCCGCCGCCTGCTGTACGGTATCGAAGGCACCCGTATTGCCGAGGTAAGTGCCGATCCGGCGCAACGCCTGCCATTCGATCGCCGGGCCGACGTCATTGAGCACCAGCCGCCGCACAGGCGCGGGCAACGGCAGCTGCGGCGTTGCGCACACAACCATGCCGATCAACCCGCCCATGCTGGTTCCCACCCAGTCCAGCGACCCGATCGGGGCATGCCTGTGCAGCTGGGCCAGCAGTGCCAGCATGTCCTGCGCGTAGCTGGGTACCTGGTAGCCCATCGGGTCCTCGAGCCAGTCGCTGCGCCCGCGCCCGGCCACGTCGGGGCAGACGATGCGCAAGGCGTGCGGTGCGCGCGCCAGCAGAGCCTGTGCCAGCGCGTCGAAGTCGCGGCCTTGGCGCGACAGGCCATGAACGCAAACGATGACATGGCGCGCCAGGCTTTCGCCCCATTCCCAGTAAGCCATGCGATGCCCCCCCGCGGCGTCCGCGCAGGATAGGTAGTTCAGCGTAGGTTCAAGGGTCACGATCAAAAACCGCATACTCTGCGGCTGCATTCTTGCTCTTTGACACCATCCTAATTCAGATACGGAGACCATCATGCTGAAAGGCAAAACCGCCCTCGTGACCGGCTCGACCAGCGGCATCGGCCTGGGCATGGCCAAGTCGCTGGCGCGCCAGGGCGCCAACATCGTCCTGAACGGTTTCGGCGACGTCGATGGTCCCAGGTCGCAGGTCGAGGCATCGGGCGTGAAGGTCGAGTACCACGGCGCCGACATGAGCAAGCCGGGAGAGATCGAGGACATGATGAAATTCGCGGCGTCGCGGTTCGGCCGAGTCGACATCCTGGTGAACAACGCCGGCATCCAGCACGTGGCACCGGTGGAAGATTTTCCGCCCGAGAAGTGGGACGCGATCATCGCCATCAACCTGTCCAGCGCCTTCCATGCCAGCCGCCTCGCGCTGCCTGCAATGAAGGCAGCCAACTGGGGCCGCATCATCAACGTCGCCTCGGTGCACGGCCTGGTGGGATCGGTCCAGAAATCGGCTTATGTCGCGGCCAAGCACGGCCTGGTGGGCTTGACCAAAGTCACCGCATTGGAGAACGCGATCACGGGCGTGACCTGCAACGCGATCTGCCCGGGCTGGGTGCTGACACCGCTGGTGCAAAAGCAGGTCGATGCCAGGGCCTTGGCGAACGGGTGCAGCAATGAGGAGGCCACGCGCCAATTGCTGGGCGAGAAGGAGCCATCGATGCAGTTCACGACCCCGGACGAATTGGGCGAGCTCGCCGTCTTTTTCTGCTCTCCCGCCGCGAACAATGTGCGCGGCGTCGCCTGGAATATGGACGGCGGCTGGGTAGCGCAGTAACCAACCCGGATCAATCCGGATCAACCCAGCGCCAGGGTCGTCAGTTCCGCGGTGGCGAACCAGCCTTCCGCGGTGCTGTAGTCGCAGCGCTCGATCTGGCATTTCCGCGCCTGCCCGAATGGCATCGGCAGCCAGTGGATCAGGTTCACCGAATTGCAGGTCCCGTGCCGCACCCGCGAAGACACGGCGGTGCCGGCTTGCACGCACCAGGTCGGCCGCGGCGTCGGCGTAGGCCGGGCCCTCAAGTCCAGCACATACGGCAGGTGAATGTGGCCGCCCAGGACCAGGTCGGCACCGGCGCGCGACCACGCCTGCAGCGCCGCCTCGGCTCCCACCAGCCTGTCCGGCTCGTCTTCTTTCCGGATCACGGCGGCCGGCTGGTGTGTCACCACGATGCGCAGCTGCCGGGGCCGAGCCGATTGCAGTTCACGCGCGACACGCTGCACCTGTTCGGCGGACACTTCACCGTTCTTGTGGCGGGCCGGGCGGGTGGTGTTGACGCCGAGCACCAGAAAATCGTCGGTGTCGAGCCTCGGCTCCAGCCGCGGCCCGAAGGCCTGCAGGTAGTTGCCATACGGCCGCGTGAGGCGCGAGAGCATGTCGAACAGGGGAAGGTCGTGATTGCCGGGAAGCGCGAGCATCCGCGTGATTCCCATGTCGTCACACAGCCGCCGGGCAGCCGTGAATTCCGCGGGGGTGGCCCGCTGGGTGATGTCGCCGCTGAACACCAGCACGTCGGGGTGCCGCTCGCGCGCCAAGGCTCGCAGCGCGGACACCACGGCCGGCTTCTCGGTGCCGAAGTGCGTATCCGACATGTGCAGGACGATGCTCATTCGATGGCCGCCCGGTCCTGCGGCTGCGGCATCATGAGCAGCAGAGGCTGCGGCGACATCTCGAAACGCAGCGGGGGCCGCATCCATCGCACTTCGCCATCGGTGGCGACCTTGATCGGGCGCGAGCTCCAGGGCCGCACCGTCAGCGCACGGAAAGCGAAGCTGCGGACCTGCCCGGCCTCACCCAGGCGGCCGAGCGCGCCGCGCAGCACCAGCGCCAGCATCGCCCAGGTGCCGATCGGCTGCAGCACGATAGCGGCCAGCCTGCCTTCTCCCACGCGAGAGGCAAGCTCGTCGCCGATACCGATGCGCTCGAGTTGCAGGCGATTGTTGCCCACGAAAAGAGTGGGCGTGCGCACGGCAATGCGCTCGCCTTCCAGCTCGATCTGCAGCGCCAGCTGCCTGCGCCATTCGAACAGGGTGACCAGCGCCGCGAGCATCGCCACCCAGCGGCGGCGCCCCAGCTGGTCCTTGAAGGTTTCGCGGTCCTGCAGCAACTGCGGATAGAGACCCAGGCTGGCGTTGACCAGGAACAGGCGGTCGTTGAGACGGCCCACCTGCACCGGCTGCGCCTGCGCCGCAACCAGGGCGCGCGCGGCAGCCTGGGCATCCTGGGGAATGCCGTGATTGCGGGCAAAGAGGTTGAAGGTGCCCTGGGGTATCACACCCATGGGGCAACCCTGGGCCAGCGCCGCCTGCGCCACCGTGTTGATGGTGCCGTCGCCCCCGACAGCCACCAGCACGCCACCGGTTTCTGCCGCCCGCGCCGCTGCTTGCGCACAGGCCGATGCCAGTTCGCCGGCGCTGGGAACCGGCACGAACTCGACGACGCGCCCCGCTTCTTCAAAGACAGCAGAAAGCAATTCCGTGGTTTCGCGGGCGTCATGCTCCCCCGAGCCGGGATTTGCCAGGACGAAGAAAGTGCCGTTGGAAGCGCCCTGCACCGGCGTGCCGGTGCAGGGCGAAGGTTCTACCCACATCGGGCCGAGCCTAGCGGGCGCTTCGCCGGCGCGGTGTCGGACAGCACCTAGCGCAGTTGTACGGAACCCGAGACCGTGATGATCACCGTGCTTTTGCCCGCTTCGACCGGCACAGCCATGTCCGCCGGTGCGCCCTTGGCTGTTGCCATCTCCATGCGCTGCAGCGGCACGAAGTTCTGGTCGCTGCCGTTCACCGTCACCTCGCGCAGGCTGTAGCCGGAAAAGCCGAAGCCCTTGGCCAGTTCGCCCGCCTTGGCCTTGAACCGCTCGATTGCCACCATCTGCGCCTCGCCTTCCACTTTGGCGCGCTGGTCACGGCTGAGGCCGAAGCTCACCCGCCCCAATGTCATGGTCTGGATCTTTCCGGCCGTCTGGGTAATGCGGGCAAAGTCCCGGCCCTCGAGCACCAGCTCGGCCGTACCGTTCCATCCACTGAGCTTGCCATCGCGGCCGTGGCGCGGGTAGAGGCCGAAATTCCCTGTGCGCACATCGAGCTGGCCGGCTTGCGCCGACCTGCGCGCCTCCGCCAGTGCCGCGTCCAGCGCCGCTTTCAACTGGCTTTGGACGGTGTTGGGATCGTTGCCTTCCCGGGTGGTGGTCAGGCTCAGGCTCAACAAGTCCTGCTGCACTTCCACCGTGCTGCTGGCCGACAACTGCAGGACGTTTTGCGGCGGCGCCGGGGTCTGCGCCGTGGCGACGGCACACATCGTTGCCAGCGCCAGGGCGGTTGCCGGGCGCGTCGTGTTCGGAATTTTCATGGGACGAATGAAGGAGCAAAGTCGTCGAGCGTAACCCGGCAGTCAGCCCTTGCTCGCGATGCGGCTGTATTGGTAGAGCTGGCGGCGCAGCACTGCCCGCTCCTGATCCGACAGTTGCTTGAGGCCCGTCGGCTTGGGGCTCGCGGCTTCAGTCTGTACGGCGGGGGGCTCCGGCGATGAATGCTGGACTGAGGGCGACGCACCAGGGACGTTGCAAACCGCCGCGCCCGAGAGACCGATGAGGATCAGAAATTGCTTCATGATGCGTTCAACGGACAGAGATAGCGCAGGTTCACACGGTGCGCGTGAACCCTTGCCTCGTGGGGCAACATTTGTAACACTGTGTCAAGGGTACCGGCAAACCCCGCACGCAGAGCTCCAAGCCCTTCAGAATCGGCTCTGTTACAAATCCATTTTTTTGGAGCATCATGTCCCAAGCTGCAGCCCGAACCGACAAAATACTGGTCGTTGACGATGACGCTCGCATCCGCGATCTGCTGCGCCGTTACCTGACCCAGGAAGGCTTCGAGGTCATCCTAGCGGAAGACGGCAAGGCGCTCAACCGGCTGATGCTGCGTGAGACGGCCGATCTGATCGTGCTCGACCTGATGATGCCCGGCGAGGACGGACTGTCGATCTGCCGGCGTCTTCGCGCGGCCAATGACCGCACCCCCATCATCATGCTCACCGCCAAAGGCGAGGACGTCGACCGAATTGTCGGCCTCGAAGTGGGCGCCGACGATTACCTGGGCAAGCCCTTCAACCCGCGCGAGCTGCTGGCGCGGGTCCACGCCGTGCTGCGCCGCCGCCCCGCCCAAGAGGCACCCGGCGCACCGTCGAGCGACAACGAAGTGGTGTCGTTCGGCCCGTTCGCCTTCGATCTCGGCGCCCGCACGCTGCGCAAGAATGGCGAAGAGTTGCCCCTGACCACCGGCGAATTCGCCATGCTCAAAGCCCTGGTGCGGCACCCGCGCCAGCCGCTGTCGCGCGAAAAGCTGGCCCAACTGGCGCGTGGCCGCGAATTCGAGCCCTTCGACCGCAGCCTGGACGTTCAGGTATCGCGCCTGCGTAAATTGGTCGAAGTCGACCCGGCTGCGCCCCGCTATATTCAGACAGTGTGGGGCGTGGGTTACGTCTTCGTACCGGATGGGGCGGGTTGATCGCGTTATTGCTGCCGACTTCAACAATAATCGGAGGGTAATAACTGAAGCAGGGGACTGGCAATTGATCCGCGGTGTCGCCACGAGTATCGACGTTACCGGACCGGCACCGCTCGAGACGGCGCCGGCTCCGCTGGATATGCGGCCGCGGGTCGGACTCTCCCTGTTCTGGCGTACCTTCTTCCTGCTGTCCTTGCTGCTGATCGGCAGCATCGTGGCCTGGCTGCAGACCTTTCGTGCGCTGGAGTTCGAGCCCCGGGCCGTGCAGACCGCCCAGCAGATCGCCTCGCTCGTGAATCTCAGCCGCGCGGCGCTGGTTCACTCCGACTCGATCGCCCGCGTATCGCTCATCAAGACCCTGGCTGACCAGGAAGGTGTGCGCATCGTGCCGCGCGAGCCGGGCGACCGTCACGCCACCTTCACCGCCGGCGAGCTCGACACCCGCGTCATGGACGAACTGGTGACCCGGCTCGGTCCCGGCACCGTGATGGCCGCCAGCGTGAACGGCGAAGAGGGCCTGTGGGTCGGCTTCAAGATCGACGCCGACCAGTACTGGATGCTGCTCGACCGGTCGCGCCTCACCCGAGTGGGCGGGCGTACCTGGCTGATCTGGCTGATCACCGCCGCGGGCCTGTCGCTGGCGGGTGCCGCGCTGATCGCCCGGCTGATCAATCGCCCGCTCAAACAACTGTCGTTCGCGGCCAGCCGTGTGCGCGACGGCGACTTCGACGCCAGCCGCCTCGACGAGAAGGCCGTAACCAGCGAGATTCGCGAGGTCAATATCGGCTTCAACCGGATGGCCCAGCAGCTCGCCAAGATCGAGCAGGACCGGGCGGTGATGCTCGCCGGCATCTCGCACGACCTGCGCACGCCCCTGGCCCGCCTGCGCCTGGAGACGGAGATGAGCGTGGCCGATTCGGATGCGCGTGAGCACATGGCGGCGGACATCGACCAGCTCGACGCCATCATCGACAAGTTTCTCGACTATGCCCGCCCCGACCATGCGGAGCTCAAGCCGGTACTGCTCAACGACGTGATCGAGGCCTGCCTCTATGCGGTGCAGGACCACGGCGACATGCGGATCAATCTCGACGTTTCCAAGGGCCTGGTCGTGCTCGCGGACGAAGTCGAGCTGGCCCGCGTCGTGTCCAACCTGCTGGAGAACGCGCGACGCTACGGCAAGACGCCTGAGACCGGCATTGCCGTGGTCGACATCGCCGCCAAGTCCCGCAATGAATGGGTGCTGCTCAAGGTGCGCGATCACGGGATGGGCGTGGCGCCCGAGGCGCTGCCAAACCTGATCAAGCCGTTTTTCCGTGGTGACGCAGCCCGCACGGCGGCCACCGGCGCCGGCCTGGGCCTGGCGATCGTCGACAAGACGGTGCAGCGCATGGGCGGCATCTTCGCCCTGGCCAACACCACCTCCGGTGGCCTCGCGGCCCACATCAAGCTGCAAAAGCCCAAGGCCAGCCCGCCGCAACCCCCAGAGCCCGAACACAAGGCCGAGGCCGCGCACTGACGCCGATCAAGCCGTGAGCAGCACCACGGCCCGGGCCTCGATGGCCAGCCCCTGGCCCACAGGGCCCATCTTCTCTGCTGTCTTGGCCTTCACGTTGACGAGGTCCGGCGCCAAGTCCAGCGCCTGCGCGATGCGCTGGCGCATCGCGCCAATGTAGGGCGCGAGCTTGGGCGCCTCGGCGATCACCGTGCTGTCGACGTTGCAGATGCGAAAATCCCGCTCGCGCACCCGCCGGACCGCCTCGGTCAGCAGCACGAGCGAATCGGCGCCCTTGAAACGTTCGTCGGTGTCGGGGAAATGGCGGCCGATATCGCCCAGCCCCGCCGCGCCGAGCAGCGCGTCGGTGACCGCATGCAGCAGCACATCGGCATCGGAATGGCCGAGTAAGCCCATTTCAAAGGGGATCTCGACGCCGCCGATGACGAGCTTGCGCCCTGGAACCAGGGCGTGCAGGTCCCACCCCTCCCCGATGCGAAACGAGGGGATGTTCAACTCAACCGGCCCTTGAGCACGGCCTCGGCAAGCGCGAAGTCATCCGGGAAGGTTACCTTGAAATTGTGACTCCCGCCCGGAACGAGCAGCGGGCGATGGCCCAAAGCTTCGATCGCCGAAGCTTCGTCGGTGACTTGCCCACCCGAGCGCTCCAGGGCGTGCATCAGCATGCCGATACGGAACATCTGCGGGGTCTGGGCCAGCCACTTGTCGTCGCGCTCCAGTGTCTGCGCCGCCCGGCCGCCCTCCTCGCGCTTTAGCGTGTCGGCGAGCCTGTGGGCCAGCAGCCCACCGACTTCATCGTGCTCGCAAGCGTCGATGAGCGCGTCGACCAGTGCGGGCGTGATCAGGCATCGGGCGGCGTCGTGGACCAGCACCCAATCCTGCTCGCCCGCGCCCACACGCTGCAGTTCGTAGAGTCCGTTGGCGACACTGGCCGCCCGGGTAGCCCCACCGCAGGGCACCACCAGCGCCGATGCGGGGTTGCGTTCGAAGAAGCCATCGCCGGGCGCGACGACCACCACGGTCCTGGCAATACGGCGCACGGCGCCGAACGCGGCCAGGGTATGCCAGACCATCGGGTGGCCGGCGATTCGCTCGTACTGCTTCGGCCCTTGTTTGCCGGCGCGGCTACCCGTGCCCGCGCAAGGAACCAAGGCATAAAAACGTGAATTGGTCTTGCTGTCACTCGTTGGCATAGCGTCCATTCTAAAATCGCGGCTCACACCCCACCCGCGTCATGGGCGGGGTGTTTGCATTTGTTTATGGATTTACCCTACTTAAGCCCCGGAAAACGATTCACGCTGCCCCGCCCTCCCGGCTCGGCCGATGCCCTGTTGCTCGCCCGGCTGGCCGAGCGCGAAAAAGCAGCGGGCAAACTCATGGCCATCGTCACGGCCGATGCCACGGATGCGCAGCGCCTGATCGACGAGATGGCATTCTTCGTGCCCGACCTGCGCTGCGCGCTGTTTCCCGACTGGGAAACGCTACCCTACGACAGCTTCTCGCCGCACCAGGACCTGATCAGCGAGCGGCTGGCCACGCTCTGGCGGATTTCGCAGGGCGAAGCCAACGTCGTGGTCGTCCCGGCTACCACGGTGCTCTACCGCGTTGCGCCGCCGAGCTTCCTGGCGGGCTACACCTTCCACTTCCGGGTCAGGCAGAAGCTGGAAGAGGCCAAGCTCAAGGCCCAGTTGACTCTGGCGGGCTACAGCCATGTGACGCAGGTGGTGAGCCCGGGCGAGTACGCGGTGCGCGGCGGGCTGATCGACCTATTTCCAATGGGCTCGGCCGTTCCTTACCGGGTAGACCTCTTCGACGACGAGATCGATTCGATTCGCACCTTCGACCCCGACAGCCAGCGCAGCCTTTATCCGGTGCCCGAGGTGCGCCTGCTGCCGGGCCGTGAGTTCCCCATGGATGACGAAGCCAGGTCCAGGTTCCGCAGCCGGTGGCGGGAGGTGCTGGACGGCGACCCGACCAAAAGCCGCATCTACAAGGACATCGGAAACGGCGTGGCGACGGCGGGCATCGAGTACTACCTGCCCCTTTTCTTCGACGACACCGCGACCGTGTTCGATTACGTGGGCGAACAAGCCACGGTTGTGCTGCACGGCGACCTTGAACCGGCCTTCCTGCGATTCTGGCAGGACACCCGCGACCGCTACCGTCTTTTACAGGGCGATCCCGACCGCCCTGCTCTGCCGCCGGAAACTTTGTTTCTCACGGCCGAGCAGTTTTATGGCCATGCGAATCGCCACGCGCAGCTGGCGCTGCGGGCCGTCGAAGGCCCGGGCTTTGCCGAAGTCGAGGCGCTCGGCGCCATGTCGGTCGTGCGCGGAGCCGAGGAGCCGCTGGCACGCCTGAAGGAGCACCTGCGCAACAGCCCGCAGCGGGGCCTGGTGCTGGCCGAGAGCGCGGGCCGGCGCGAGAGCCTGCTCGATTTCCTGCGCGCCAGTCACCTGTCGCCACCCGCGTTCGATTCGCTCGAGGAGTTCTTGGCAAGCGACGAAAAGCTGGGCATCGCCACCGGGCCGCTCAACACCGGCTTCAGCTGGCTGGAAGCGGGCATCGACCTGATCACCGAGACGGAGCTGTTCGCCGCCGGACCCACCACGCGCCGGCGCAAGAAACAGGAGCAGGTCAGCGACGTCGAAGCGCTGATCAAGGACCTGTCCGAACTCAACGTCGGCGACCCCGTGGTGCACACCCAGCACGGCATCGGCCGCTACCGGGGCCTGGTCAACCTGGACCTGGGACAGGCGCAGAACCCCGACGGCTCGGCGGCCATCCAGGAATTCCTGCACCTGGAGTACGCCGAGAAGGCCACCCTGTACGTGCCGGTCAGCCAGCTGCACCAGATCAGCCGCTACACCGGCGTGTCCGCCGACGAAGCCCCATTGCACAAGCTCGGCTCGGGCCAATGGGAAAAGGCCAGGCGCAAGGCGGCCGAACAGGTGCGCGACACGGCCGCCGAACTGCTCAATATCTACGCGCGCCGCGCTGCCAGGGAGGGGCACGCCTTCCGTTACTCGGCGCAGGACTACGAGGTGTTCGCCAACGACTTCGGCTTCGAGGAAACCGCCGACCAGAATGCGGCCATCCATGCCGTGATCCAGGACATGATCTCGCCGCAACCCATGGACCGCCTGGTCTGCGGCGACGTGGGTTTCGGCAAGACCGAAGTCGCGCTGCGCGCGGCCTTCATCGCCATCACCGGCGGCAAGCAGGTGGCGTTCCTGGCCCCCACCACGCTGCTGGCGGAGCAGCACTTCCAGACCCTGCAAGACCGCTTCGGCAAGTGGCCGGTGAAAGTGGCGGAGGTTTCGCGCTTTCGCTCCGGCAAGGAAGTCGCCGCGACGCTCAAGGGCCTGGCCGACGGCGGCGTGGACGTGGTCGTGGGCACGCACAAGCTGCTCTCGGAATCGACCAGGTTCAAGAACCTGGGCTTGCTCATCATCGATGAGGAACACCGTTTCGGCGTGCGGCACAAGGAGGCGATGAAAGCCATGCGCGCCGAGGTCGACGTGCTCACCCTCACCGCCACCCCGATCCCCCGCACCCTGGGAATGGCCCTGGAGGGGTTGCGCGACCTGTCGGTGATCGCCACGGCGCCGCAGCGGCGCCTGGCCATCAAGACCTTCGTGCGAAACGAAGGAAACGGCGTCATCCGCGAGGCGGTTCTGCGGGAGCTCAAGCGGGGCGGCCAGGTCTACTTCCTGCACAACGAAGTCGAGACCATCCGGAACCGGCGTGAGCGGCTCGAGGCGCTGGTGCCCGAAGCACGGATTGCGGTGGCTCATGGCCAGATGCCCGAGCGCGAGCTGGAGCGCGTGATGCGCGACTTCGTGGCCCAGCGTTTCAACTTGCTGCTGTGCTCCACCATCATCGAAACCGGCATCGACGTGCCCACGGCCAACACGATTGTGATCAGCCGGGCCGACAAGTTCGGCCTGGCACAGCTGCACCAGCTGCGCGGACGGGTCGGCCGCAGCCATCACCAGGCCTACGCGTACCTGATGGTGCCGGACACCGAGAGCCTGACCAAGCAGGCCGCCCAGCGCCTGGATGCGATCCAGCAGATGGAAGAACTGGGCTCGGGGTT
This sequence comes from Ramlibacter sp., assembly GCA_013815685.1. Classification (GTDB taxonomy): domain Bacteria; phylum Pseudomonadota; class Gammaproteobacteria; order Burkholderiales; family Burkholderiaceae_C; genus Ramlibacter. The sequence goes on along the minus strand of JACDFR010000041.1, from coordinate 8,948 downwards.
CTACCTGGCCATGCACGACCTGGAGATCCGCGGTGCAGGTGAGGTGCTGGGCGAAAACCAGAGCGGCAACATGCTCGAGATCGGTTTCCAGCTTTACAACGAAATGCTGGCAGAGGCCGTCCGTTCCCTGAAAGCGGGCAAGGAGCCCGACCTGCTGGCGCCGCTGTCGGTCACCACCGACATCAACCTGCATGCCCCCGCCCTGCTACCCAACGATTACTGCGGGGACGTGCACCTGCGCCTGTCGATCTACAAGCGGCTGGCCACGGCGAAGACCGCTGAACAGATCGACGGTCTGCTGGAAGAGATTGTCGATCGCTTCGGCAAATTGCCGCCGCAGGCCCAGACGCTGATCGACGTGCACCGGCTACGGGTGCTGGCGCGGCCCTACGGCGTGGTGAAGGTGGACGCGGCGCCGGGCGTGATCCACATCACTTTCAAGGCCGATCCGCCGATCGATTCGATGCGCATCATCGAATTGGTGCAGAAGAACAAGCACATCAAGCTCGCCGGCAACGAGAAGCTGCGAATCGAGCGTGAGCTCAAGGACCCCAAGGACCGGGCGCAGATGGTGCGGGACGTGCTGCGATCGCTGGGACAGCCGAAAGTGGCTGAGGCTGTCTGAACCCTTGTGGCGTGCGTTCTCGCGTCGTCGCCTCGCGTCGCAGTCACTGATGCGAAAATCATAACCATGTCAGCATCCCGCGAAATCTCCCCAGGCCTGGTGATCCAGGGCTTCATTCCCCCATTGGAACTGAGCGAGTTCAAGCTCATCGCCTTCGACATGGACTCGACGCTGATCAACATCGAGTGCGTGGACGAGATCGCCGATGCGGCGGATCGCAAGGCCGAAGTCTCGGCCATCACCGAAGCCGCCATGCGCGGCGAGATTGCCGACTACAAGGAGAGCCTGCGCCGGCGGGTGGCCCTGTTGCGCGGGGTGACCGTGGCCGACATGGAACAGGTCTACGTGGAGCGGCTGCAACTCAATCCCGGCGCCGAGGAGCTGGTCGCGGCCTGCAAGGAGGCCGGGCTCAAGGTGCTGCTGGTGTCGGGAGGCTTCACCTTCTTCACCGATCGCATCCGCGATCGACTGGGCATCGACTACACCCGATCGAACGTGCTCGAGATCGAATCGGGTCCGAACTGCGGGCAGCTGACCGGGCGCATGGTGGACCAGCCATGGGGCGACATCTGCGACGGCGGCGAGAAACGCAAGATGCTCCTCGAGACCTGCGCCAGGCTGGGCATTTCCCCCCGGCAAACCATTGCCGTGGGCGACGGTGCGAATGACCTGCCGATGATGGGGGAAGCCGGCCTGTCCGTGGCCTATCACGCCAAACCCAAGGTGCGCGAACAGGCGATGGTCGCCATCAACGAGGGCGGGCTCGCCCGACTGCTCGAGGTGGTGCGCTAGGCCCGCTCCACCTGCGCGCGGCCCGACGTCACGACGAACCGGGCCAGCGTGCGGATCGCCGCGTCCTTGCGCGCTGCATCGTCGACGACGCGCAAGGTGGTGGTGAGCCGTCCCGGCACGAATTCGGCCACGCCATAGCCGCGGTGATTCGCGTCGCCGAAGGTGTAGTGCGGATTCTCGGCCAGCCGCTCGGCCACCTTGGGGCCGCCCGATGACCTCGAGCTGATGCTGGTGCCGCAGAATTCGACCCCGACGCTCGGGCTTTCCGCGCGGGCGTAGTCGGCCAGGACCCGGCCGACCCAGTTCTCGTGCACATCGCCGCCCAGCAGCACCGGGTTGGCGCTCCTGTGTCCCTGCAAGGCGTCCGTCAGCCGCCTGCGCGCCGCCCCGTAGCCGTCCCAGCCGTCATTCCACAGCAGCTGTCCCGGGCCAGGCCGCGCGTCGCGCTGGCCGAACAGCGACTGTTGGCCCAGGACCGTCCAGCCTTCGCGCGATTGCGCCAGAACGCTGTCCAGCCATCGTTCCTGCGCGCCGCCCAGCAAACTGCGCGCGGGGTCGCTCCATGCCGCGCAATCCGCCGGATCGACCAGGCTTGAGCGCCCGCCGCCGCCGCAAAGGAGCTGAGGATCGCGGTACTGCCGGGTATCCAGCAGCACGAGGTTGGCGAGGCGGCCGAACCGCTGCTGCGAATGCAGTCGGAACTCGGCCCCGGCGGCCAGGCCCGCCAATGCGCGCGTCAGGACGGAGGCGCGCAGCGGCATATGCTCGTAATAGGCCTGGTAAGCAGCGGCTCGCCGCGTGGCGAAACTTTCGACCGGCGGCCCGTTCTCGCCCGCCGACAGCCCGGCATAGTCGTTCTGCACTTCATGGTCGTCCCAGGTCATGAGCCAGGGGCAGCTCGCGTGCATGGCCTGCAGGTCGGTGTCGCTCTTGTGCAGCGCGTGGCGGCGTCGGTAGTCGTCCAGCGTGACCGCCCAGCCACCGCCGTGCAGGCGCACGGGATTGGCGGCGATCGGGTATTCGTAGATGTAGTCGCCCAGGAACATCACGGCATCGAGGTTTTCGTCGCGCATGTGCCGGTAGGCACCGTAGTAGCCATGCTCCCACCGCTGGCAGGAGGCATAGGCCAGCCGCAGCTTTTGCGCCGGGGCATCAGGCGCCGGAAACGTCCGGGTCCGCCCGGTGGGGCTCACGGCGTCGCCCGCCATGAAGCGGTAGAAATACCAGCGGTCCGGCTCCAGGCCTGCGGCCTCCACATGTACCGAGTGGGCAAGTTCGGGGACGGCTTGCGACTGGCCGCGCTGGGCGATGCGGGTGAACTGCTCGTCATGGGCGATCTCCCAGCGAACGGTGACCGGGGCGGCCCCGAGGGACTGAAACCAGCCCGGCGCGATCAGGCGCGTCCACAGCACCACCGAGTCGTGCGCCGGTGAACCGCTGGCCACCCCGAGTTCGAATGGACTGGCCGAAAACTGTTGCTGGCTCCAGGCGCTGCGCGGCAGCCACAGCGTGCCGGCGCAGGCCGCCGCCAATCGAAGCAGGCGGCGCCGGTGGTCGAGGACAGGGGTGGGCATGTTGGCGGAACCTTTCAACCGAGCCCTGCGGCGGTACGCAGCCCGTCGCGCGACAGGGCCCGCACGCGGTAGAGCAGGAACAGGACGATGGAGACGTTCAGCAGGTTCCACGCGATGCCGTTGATGAAGGCCGCACGGTAGCTGCCGGTGAGATCGAATACGACGCCCGACATCCAGCCGCCCAGCGCCATGCCGACCAGAGTGGCCATCAACACCGTGCCGACGCGGGCGCCCGCCTCCCCGGGGGGAAAATGTTCCCGCACGATCAGCGCATACGCAGGAACGATGCCGCCCTGGAACAGCCCGAAAAGACCCGCGACCAGGTAGAGCGAAAACAGGCCCGTGAAAGGCAGGAACAGGAGTAGTGCGACACCCTGAAGGACCGACCCCAGCAGCAAGGTGCGCAGGCCGCCGATACGGTCGGAGATCCAGCCCGACGCCAAACGGCTGATGACGCCCAGGCCGAGCATCAGCGCCAGCATCTCCGCGCCGCGCGCGGCGCCAAACCCGAGGTCGCTGCAATAGGCCACGATGTGGACCTGGGGCATTGCCATGGCGACGCAGCACGCTATAGCCGCGACGCAGAGCAGCGCCTGCACGGTCGCCGGCCTCATGCCCATGGGTCGGTCCATCGCGCCGGCTCGCCCGCTGGCCACGGCGGGCGCAGCAGCCTGGGCCGGCGGCCGGCGCCGCAGTACCAGCGCAAGCGGCAGGGTGGCCAGCACGCAGAAGATGCCCATGCCGATATACGTCTGGCGCCATCCCGCGCTGTCGATGAAATACTGCATGACGGGAGGCCACACGGCGCCCGCGGCGTAGTTGCCGCTCATGCAGATGGCCACCGCGATGCCGCGGCGCCGGTCGAACCATTGCGACGTGTCGGCCACCAGTGGCGCAAACGTGGCCGACGTCCCCAGCAGCCCGATCAACAGGCTCTGGGCGGCGCAAAACCACCACAAGGTCGGCGCCAGCCCGGCGGCGACGAAGCCGGCGCCCAGGCCCAGGGCGCCCATGCTGACGGGGACAACGACACCGAACCGGTCCGCCAGACGGCCCATGATGACGCCGCCCAACCCGAAGCCGATCATGGTGAGCGTATAGGGCAGCGAGGCGTCGGCCCGGGTCACCCCGAAGTCCTGCTGGATCCGAGGCAAGACGACGGTGGCCGAGTACATGCCCGAACCCCCGATGGTCATGAGCACCAGGGACACCGCCAGGCGCATCCAGGCGTAGGGGGACTCGATGTGGTTTGCTCTGGGGGCGGAAAGGCTCATGGAGCGGTATTTGACACGACTTCGGTCTCTTTACCCCCGGACTAAGTGCTTTCCATACTGCCGAGCCGGCGTCGGTGGCATATGGTCAAGCCGAGGCTAACGTTTACCGGAGACGCCGTGAAAAAACTCGATCTGGCATCTATTCTTCTGGCGGGGGTCACGCTGGTGGCGGCGAACCTGGTGCATGCCGCGCAAATAGTCGTCGGGCAGGTCGCGCCCATGTCCGGCCTGGACGCCAATCAGGGCCGGGCCTATGCGGCCGGCATGCAGCTGCTTTTCTCCGGCGTCAACAAGGCGGGAGGTGTCAATGGGCATACCTTTACGCTGGTACGCAAGGACGACGGCGGCCGGCCCGAGGACACGGTGGGCGTGACCCGGCAGATGCTCGCGCAGGACAAGCCGCTGGTGCTGGCCGGATACTTCGGCAATCGCAACATCAGCGACCTGGTGAGTTCGGGCCTGCTCGAGAAAGACAAGATAGCACTGGTGGGTTACCGCACCGCCGAGATTCGGCCGGAAACCTCTTTGTTGTACAACGTCCGCGCCAGCCTGCGCGACGAGATCAACAAGCTGACGGAGCACCTGGCCACCATCGGCATCACGCGGCTGGGCCTGTTCCATGAAGAGGGCCCGGGGGCCGCGGCACTGATCGCCGCGGCCGACGATGCCGCGAAAAAAGTCAACGCAAGCATCGTCTCGAAGGCATCCTACCCCGCCGGGACCGCCCGCGTGTCGCCCGCCATCGAAACGTTCGTCAAAGCGGCCCCACAGGCCATCATCATGGTTGCGAGCGGCGCGGCCGCGGCGGGGTTCATCGAACAGTACCGCGCGGGCGGCGGCGCGGCGCAGCTGTTCGCCCACTCGGGGGCGGACATCGAGCAGTTGTCCAAGCGCCTGGCCGAGGAGCAGATGCAGGGCATCGCCATCGCGCAGGTCACTCCCAGTCCCTACAAGATCTCCAGCAAGCTCGGCAAGGACTTCACCGATGCGGTCGCCAAGGCGGACAAGCTGGAAGTGCCGGTCAGCTACGCCATGATGGAGGGCTACATCGCTGCCAAGGTCATCGTGGAAGCCGTCCGCCGCCAGGGCCCGCGCCCCACGCGCGAAGGGATGGCACCGGCCCTGGACGGCATGGACAGCTTCAACCTGGGCGGCTACGTCGTCGGCTTCAAGCCGGGAATGCGCTCGGGTTCGAAGTTCGTCGAGCTGTCCATCATCAGCGGCTCCGGCAAGATCCGCCAGTAGCCGCCTAGGCTTGCCACACGCCGTAGCCGGCTTCACGCAAGGCGATGCCCAGTTCCACCTCCATGTCGCGCGCGGCATCATAGGGCATGGGGTTGTACATGGCGTACAAGCCGGGCAGCAAGCGCAGCCCGTGGTCGCGCACGAATGTGTTGGCTTGCAGGCCGGCCTTGTGCTTGTCGAACCGCACATCGGGGTCGAGCCCGGTCATGCCCACATAGACGAACGGCTTGCCCAGCTGGTAGCCGGGGTTGGCACGCCGGAAGCGGCCGACATTCCAGACCTGGTCGGCGAGTTCGACGACATACACGTGATAGTGGTTGCGGCGCGCCACGCTAGGCCGCCGGATCCGCAGGCCGGTCCGTATCGCCATAGGCCTGCCGTTCGAAATAATTATCCCGGTAGGCTCGCCGGCCCCGCAACAGTTCGATGAGGCCGGCCACGAGATAGGCCGGAACGAACAGCGGGCCCCACCGTTCGTACTGGCCGACATGCACCCGTTCATGCTCGCGCACGGCGGCGAGCGTCGCGTGGTCCAGGCCCAGGACGACGTGCCCGACCGTGATGGCGGAAAACGCTAGCGGCGCAGGAAGGTGCGAGAAAGCCCGTCCCAGGGCGCCCCCGGCGCACTCCAGGACGCCCCGGTGCATGCGGGCCCGCCCACCCGACAGCACCACGGCCAGCGCGAGCATCGCGCCGACCGCCGAATACGGGGCGGCCCAGGCGTAGGCCAATGCACGCACTGCTTTCACGGCTGCCCGCCGGGGGGCGCGGCGGGCGCCAATCCCACCTTCGCGAGAGCCGCCGCGTGGGCCTTCGTCATGGGATCGAGCCGGATGGTGGGACCCACGAGGCGGACGGGCTGGATGTTCATAGGCAGCAGCGTAACGCACGGTGGCTATCGCTTTTCGCGTCGGACGGGGCCGACAAGGCGCGGGGCCGGGGTCCGACGCGACAGCGCCGTGGCCGCACGTAAGGTGAACTCGACACTTTGGAGGATTCCATGGAACGAGCTGCACCGCGCCATTTTTCGATGTTGCGCGGCTTCCACTTGGCCGACTTCTTCACGCTCGGCAACGCTGCCTGCGGCGTGGGAGCGGTGTTCTTCGCCATGCTGTACATGACGTCGCAGCTGGCATTCCACTTCTATGCGGCGGCCGCGCTCGCGCCCGCAGCCTTCATCTTCGACGTGCTCGACGGCCGCATCGCCCGCGCGCGGCACCAGCATTCGGCGCTGGGCCGCGAGCTCGATTCGCTTTCCGACGTCATCTCGTTCGGCGTGGCCCCCGCCGCGCTGGCGTTCGCCGCCGGCATGCAAGGCGGCTGGGACGTGGCCGCGCTGATCTACTTCGTTGGCTGCGGCGTGAGCCGCCTTGCGCGCTACAACATCACGGCTGAAACGCTGGCAGCCGGCAGCAACAAGGTCGCCTACTTCGAGGGCACGCCGATCCCTACCAGCGTCCTGCTGACGGGCCTGCTGGCCTTTGCCGGCTGGCAGGGGCGCGTCGGGGAGACGCTTTACGGAGGCGTCTACACCATCGGCCCCTGGGACCTGCACCTGATGTCGCTGCTGTTCGTCGTTTCGGGCAGCCTCATGATCAGCAAGACGCTGCACATCCCCAAGCCCTAGCACCTGCGCAGCCGGGGCGCGCCTACGAAGGCTCGCCGCCCGTCACGGCTCGTATCGGCGCGGGCTGAGAGATCGCGGCGTCACGGATGGCGTAGAGCGCCTGCAGGTCTGATTCGAGATCTTCCGCGTCGGCTGGCTGTACCTGCGCCGCGGCGGCCTCGGCCGGCACGGGCCGTGTCTCCTCGGTCCAGGCGCCCGGTTCGGGCAGGGGCGCAAAGCCGCGGACGGCCGAGCCGTAGAACTGCCATGCCACGCTGAGCAGCCAGTCGTTGGCCTGCGGCTCGAATTTCAGCATTTCCACCCAGAAACTTTCCTGGAAGGCATGCAGGTATCCGAGCAGCTGCTGGTCGCCCTTTCGCACCAGGAACTGCACGTGCACCGCCGCCTTCTCGTGCCGATGCATGACCGGCAGCACCCGGCAATCGATCCAGTCTGACGGCACGCCATGCCTGCGCATCGTTTCCCGCAGCACCACCTGCACCAGTTCGCGGCGCGGCGTACCTGGCGTCTTGGCCTGCTGCACCAGGTCCTCGTCTTCGCGCAGGGGCGATCCGCCGGTTGACGTATCCATTGCGCCCGCGCCGAAAATCTTGCTCATCAGTCCCATGGACACATTATGAGGCGCCGGCCATCATTCCTTGAGCAAAAACAACATCCGCGTGGAGGCCAGCTCCAGCACATCGTGGTTGGAAAGCAGCACCGGCCGATCGCCGATGGCGGCACCATTGAGCGTGGGCATGCTGCTTGCGTCCAACGGTGCAACGTAATACCCGTCTCGCCGATGAGACACGGCCACCACACACACGCCCGGCTTGCCGAAGGTGGTCACCGCCTTGACGACCGGCATTTCAAGCCCGGCCGACGAGCCGTTGAGAACCTGGAAGATGGCGTGGGCCGCCCGGGGCGTACCGTCGGTATCCACCTTCATAACGATCGTTTCCGAAAAGCCGCCGGCGTGCTCGGACGCAGCCGAGTACTGGATGCGGAAGTCGCCGATGGCGATAACCTCGCCCTCGTTCAGCTTTTGGCGCTTGACGGCCTTGCCGCCGATGTAGGTGCCGTTCGTGCTGCCCAGGTCTTCGATGAACGCTTCTGCAAGTCCGCGCAGTTCGAACACGCAGTGATGGCCGCTCACCGCCATGTTGTCCAGGACGATGTCGTTGTCGGGGCTGCGGCCCAGCGTGGTACGTTCCTTTTGAAGGTACAGGCTCTTGATCTCCACGCCCTCGACCGAGGTGATGAGTTGCGGCATGCGAACATAGTAGTACCGGCCGCGGCGTGCCGCAAGGCGCCGCGGTTTACTTCGCGGCTTGCGCCCGGCGAAGGGCCGGGTAAGGATTGACCGCGTCGCCCTTCCACCACTGGCGCTGCGGCCCGAGCCTGAAAACGGCGAAATGCAGGTGGGGTGCGGCGGATGCGGCATTGCCGGTGCTGCCCACATAGCCGATCAGGTCGCCGCGCTGCAATATCATCCCCTCGCGAAGGCCGTCGGCGTATCGGTCCAGGTGCGCGTAGTAATAGGCCAGGTTCTCTTGCGGGTCGAACTGGTAGACAGTCAACCCGCCGGGCACACTCGTGAAGAGCTTGACCACCTTGCCGTCATCGACCGCGTACACGCGCGTGCCGCGCACAGCCGCGATGTCGATGGCGTCATGCCGGCGGCCGGTGCGGGCCTGCTCGAACGTATCCACCAGCGCCGATGGCGCCACGCCCGCGACCGGCACGATCAGGCTGCGCGCGGCCAGCAACGCCGTGCCGTCGGGCTCGCCAATCGACGAGGCCGGCCGCCCCGGGACGGATGGGGCCGGGGC
>JACDFR010000089.1 GCA_013815685.1 Ramlibacter sp. | reverse complement strand
CGGACAGGCTACTTAACTCGTCGGATCGTCGCGTCGTTGCTGGCACGCGCCTTGTCAGAGACTTCAAATGACTGGCTGTCCGACTTAGGCTGCCACTGCTTCAGCTCCGGGCGCGTCGTTTGCTGCACTTCCTTCTCCTGAACCGCCTGTGCCAGCTTCAACGCCTGCAGCTTCTGGTTCGCCGTGAACTTCGCCAGTGTCTTGCGGGTGATGATGAACATGTTGAACCTCTTGAGGCTTCGCCAACCTTTGCCCCTCTTTCCGCTTGTGCGCGTCAGCCGGGTAACACCCAGCCGTCCAATTTCGGTTGAGTGACGACTCCACTCATACCTAATTTCCGCGAGATTATTCCAAGCTCAGCAGTAAGTCAAGCGCTTAATTGCACAGGGTCAAAGAAATTCGCCGCCACCAGCCTATGGGCCCGGTGCTGCCTGTCGTAGTAGGTGGAGTTGGCGAAAGGGAAGCCCTCGGCTTCGAAGCTCGCCACGGCCCAAGGCTTGTAGTACATCATCATGGCCGCCCAGAGATTCACCTCCCGCTCGCGGCAGTCGTCTAGGGCTGTCTCTAGGGTGCGGAAATCCTGCGCCGTGAAAGCTGTGGGGTCGCTGTGGTCGTGGCCACCTGTTGTCTTTTCCGAAAAGCCGGCGGCTTTCTTGGGATAGCCCAATGCTCGGGACTGGCACGTCAGCTCGTATCTGGCCCAGCGGCACATCATGCTCACCAGCCAGCGCGGCTCAATCTCTGCGGGTTTGCCCATCACGTTCCCTCCTTGTGTTTCGTCCACATCGCCGCGGCCTGGACCATGGACTTGGCGCCCATCTTTCTGCGCAGGACCGTCGAGTGGCTTTCGATGGTCCTCGGGCTCAGGCCCATTTCTCGAGCAAGGCCCCGCCCGCTTTTTCCGGCTATGAGGCACTTGATCAGGTGGCACTGCATTGCCGTCAGCCCCCAGGGGTTGGGCTCGGCTGGCGGGATGACGCAGCTGGGCGCCCTGCCCTGAGGTGCACGCACGATGGCGGCTACCTGCTGGACGATCCTGGGCGGTGGGAGGTGGGCCAGCGGGTTGAACAGGGATGCCCACGGGTTGGCATTGGTGCTCAGGCTCATTTAGGCCCCATCCCCAGGAATGACCAGAGGGTATGAGGCTTGATTGCCTCCAGGTACGCCAGACGCTCTGACGCGGCCTGCGCAGCGGCCTGCGCAACAACCTGTGCCTTGCGGCGCTGGACGAGCATCCACACGCGCTCCGATTCAGGGGCCGCCATGAGCCGTTGCTGGAACTCCTCTTCTTCCAGCCGCGCTTGCTCCATTGCGGTCACGACCCACATCAAAGAACTAAAAAACATGTCGTCTCCTTCTTCAATTCCTTGAGCCGGGCTCGGAAGTCGTCCCGGATTCCGATCAGTTCCTCGCGGGTCCACTTATGCGGGATGTTGTCGGCCTCCAGGGCCTCATAGCGGGCCTGCCCGATCCGATATGACCACGGGTTGGCATTGGTGCTCAGGCTCATTTCAGTTCGTCCTGTGGATAACTACCGTTCGTCGGATGGCGTAAATGGGCCTTGACGTTTCCGGTAACGATGCTATAGTTAAGTCCATGGATTCGCCGAATCCGCCACCCAGGAGAGACAAGATGAGCAACACCTACATCACCGGCGACGACATCAATGCAACTGACGTGCGCTGGACCACAGCCAAGGGCGAGCTTGTCGTGACGCTGCTGCGCAATGCCATCCTGAGCGCCAATGGCTACCTGCCTGCCAATACCCACAAGATGCGCGTCACGATGGGCGGCGAAATCCTCCCTTTCTGCGGGGCAGAGGCCCACGCAGAACACGGCTACATCATCAAGGCCGGGGCAATGGGCCGCGTGACGGTCTGCGTCCGCGCCGAGCATCAATCCGCCGTCCGCGCGATGATCGATGAGCACGCGGCCCACAACGCCGCTGTCCATGCCGCCGAGCTGACAGCCGAATCCGCCTACTCCCAAAAGAAAATGAACTACGCCGCCACATACCACGACGTGAGCAACGACTACGGCACCAAGATTGATTAAAAAGCCCTTGACGTTTCCGGTAACGATGCTATTATTCAGTCCATGGATGCACCGCATCCGCCGCGCCTCGGGAGCTGGGGCAGAGGATAGAAAATCATGCATTTGTCTACAGAGCAATTGAATGGGACCGTCTACGCAGTTCACAGCGACGACATGGTCATCGGGATTGGCACGACTCCGCAGGAGGCCTGGGCCGACGCCATATCCGAGAGCCATGACTCGTACCGGCAGGCCGTGCACGAGTGCGGCGATGGCCGGCAATCGCACGAGGAATGGGCTCACGAAAATTTCAACGAATCGGTATGCACGCCGGAGGCGGCGATCTACATCAATAACGGCGGCACGGCGTTTGCCGAACTGCAGGACGGGCGCATCGGCACGCATCAGGAATCCGCCGCAGCGTAATGGGGCTGATGAAAATGACCCAAGTCACAGAATCCGAATTCCAGGCCGCGGTAGCCAAATTGAAATTCGCTGACCGCGCGATCATCGCCGCGATGGACGCCGATAACGCTGGACAGTTCGCCCATGAGGCGGACTACCAATCCGCCGTCGCGCCGCACCTCGCCGATGCTGAATCTGCCAAATCCGTCATCGACGCGTATTGGGCCGGGGCGCCCGAGGGGTTCATCAGCCGCCAACTGCTGCAACAGCCCGACATCTGATCTCACCCTGCAGCCCGGCACGCCGGGCTGTGGAGTGCGATCCGCACAACGGCGCCTCAGCGTATTGGGGCAATTGGAGAAATCATGAGCAAGCGTTTTATCCTCATCGAATCGAATAGCGGCTATGTCTGGGGCGAGGCCCAAGCCGCGGACATCGTGAGTGCGTGCCGCGCGGTAGACCGCGACATCAGCGCCGAACCCCGCGAGTACGAGGAACTCGGCCACGATCCGCGCGACACCAGCGGCTACTACGTCGTGTACGACGCGACGGACGCCGATCTGGTGGCGAGCGATGGCCAAAACCGCGAGGTAATTGCTGCCGTCTCGGCGTTGCCGGTCGCCGGCTACGTCCGCAGCTCCGCCGTGATCGACGGCGGATATTGAGGTGCCGGCCAGCAACAGGGGCCGCCGAGCTGGTCCGTTCCACATCCGTCTGCGCGAGCTGATAGACCGATGCGGCCTGACCCAACACGGGACCGCCGCACTGCTGGGAATCGCAGCAAATACCCTGGAGGCGTGGCTCATGCCTCCAGAAAGGCCGTCACATCGCGAACCGCACGAGCTAATGCAACTCGGCGCTACGACTAGGCTGCATATCCGCGCGGCACGCAAGCGGCAAATACGGCAATTCCGCTGGAGCGTCACCGACGCCACTGGATACACTGAGACGGTGTACAACCTGCGCGCGTGGGTGCGCAGCAAATTGAACTCGGACGACGCCGACGTGCGCAGCGTATGCGGTCTGTTGCGTGCCCGTGGGGTGCATAAAACGCTCGGTCTTTCTGCCCGTCGCCTGGATTGACCATGCCCTCCAACAACCACCCGAACCGCGCCTGGCGCAGCCGCATGCACGAGACTGCTGCCGCATGGCTCGCCCGCTGGCCCAACCGTGGCGAGGTCGGCCTGCTGACGCGCGAGCAACTGCTGTCGATCCTGCGCCGCAGCTACATCGACGGCTATGAGGCGGGCCGGGCCAGCAAAACCGCCCCCAGGAGCGCCGATGCGCGCTGATCCTGATTCACTGCCCAAAACTAGCGCCCAGCGGGTGCAGGCCATGCGCCAGAGGCGTGATGCGCTCGGCCTGACCCGGCTGGAGCTGTACGTCCACCCGGACGACCATGCCGCCGTCAAGGCCCTGGCCGCGAAACTGGCGCGGCAGCGAGTCACGTAGCGCCCCATTTGGGAACGCCAGCCGGCCACTTGCGGGCTGCTTCGATGGTGTTGCGGGTGCGCTGGGCCCATGCCAGGGCCTGCTCTCGCATCTGGTCCGCGGGAAATAGCTGGTATTGGTCGAATCGGGTGTGGCAGCCAGTGCGGGCGAGTTCGTCGGCGCATAGCGGGAAACACTGGCGGTCGTCTTCCTTCAGGCTCTTGCCGGTTGGCGGTGGGTGAGCGGCCTGGCTGCGCCCGATGCGGCGGCAGTTGATGCACGGCAGGCTGGCCACCAGTAGCCGGTAGGCCTCGCTTCTCACCATGCGCTCTTTGGGGATGGGGGCGGCGCACGGGCTGGCAGCGTAAGACCCCGCCCGGGTGGCGCGCGTGAGGGGCGCGGCCGGTGCAGGGGCGTAGGTCTTGCGGGCAAAGCCGGTGCGTTTGAGCATCAGGCGGCTTCCCGGTAAACGCCATAAAGCCGGGCCAGCTTGTCCCGGATGTAATCGAGGGCCTCAGTCCAGGAAACATCCCGGTATCCGCCCATTCCGACGATCAGCGCCCGCCACGGATTGCGGCTCTGGCGGTAGAAAACGATGGGCTCGGCTTGCACCTTTAGGCCCTGCTCGACGGCCTGCTTCCACCACGAGGGCTTGGACAGCATCTCCCGGCGCTTGCACTCAATGGCGAAGCCGGGTAACTGGAGGCAATCTGCGCCGCCTTTGGCCGCTTGATCGCGGTTGCGCTCGATGGTCAGGCCCAGCTCATCGGAAAGCAGTTTGCATAGCTCGATTTCAGCCCTGCGGCCTTTTTCTCGGCTGTGAGTCATGCTGCCTGCCTTTCCTTGGGCTCGCTCCACACCACGCTGCGATCTGCGCCCCAGGCGTGCAGAAACTCGATGAACTGCGCGGCCTCTTTGACGTAGAACTCGCTGGTCTGAATGCCAAGCTGAATGACCCGCCGGCCGTTTTCGCTTGGGATCAGCCGCCCGTCGTGGTGTAGCGGCGTGCCCGCCAGGCGCATTTCCTCGGCGAATTCATCCACCAGGATCCGCTTCATGTCGTCGGCGTCCCACTTGCGCCCGGCGTAGGGGGACTGGCGGGCAATGTCGCCGATCATGGCGTGATACTTTTCTTCTTGGATGCGGCGCTTCTTCGGCTCTTCGATACGCACCATGTGCCCCTCGGGCGCGTCCTGGACGGCACGCAGGACCGTCGGGCGGGATAGCGGGCCGAGGATGTAGGTGCGCTTCATCTCAGGCGCATTCGCGCTTGATTTCGTTGATTTCAACATCCAGCCAGCCGGACTTTGCGGCCATGTCGGCACAAAGCTTCGCGGCCTCTGGAATTTCGTAAGGCTTGCTTCGAACTGGTTTTTTCTTGGTCGTGCGCCGCCACAGGCCTTCATCCCACGGCTTTACCTTCTTCAATCCCCTCTTGTCGGGCGGCTGACGCAGGTATTCGGCATAGTCGCAGTCGCGATCCAGCTTCGCCGCCTCCATTGCCCCAGGAGGAAAGCCGGAAACCCGCCAGCCCTTGTGCGTCGAGACTTGCTCCTTCGCGGCCTTTACCTTGGCGTGCAAGGATGGATCAAGCCGCGCCGGCTCACCTTTGTAATTCACATAATTTAGTTGCATAGATCGCTCCTTGTTGTCGGTTAGAAGTTGAGGTAGCTCCCCGTCACCAGCTCCCACAGCTTTTCACTCAGTGATTGCCGGGGGGTTGGGTTCCATGGGTTGACGGGGGGCAGGGGCCACGGTGCAGCTGATACCGGGTCTTCATTCAGCACCGGATAAGCGCCGACTGAGGGACGGACAGGCCGAACAAGGGCCGGATAGGCCGGGCAACATAGATAAATCAACCCTAAGACCGCCCCCTCTTCTCCGGCGCCAGCGCTAGCGGGCCTTTGACCAGCGCCCGTATCTGCGCTTCGTCCAAACCGGCCGCCACCGAATCGGCCAACACCACCGCGCGGCGTTTGGTCACTTTGGCCGCCGTGATCCGAAGTTTCCCGATGCGCTGGATCAGCCGGGCCGCGCACCACGGGCACTTCAGGCTGTCGAATTGATTCCAGGTCGAGGCTTCTCTGGCTGCGCGGCAGGAGGTGCACATAGATCACCGCAACGACCCCAGGTCCCCGGTGACGTAAAGCGCCATGTCGATCAGGCGCGCGGGGTACGCCGCCCCGAACTTCCACAGCGTCAGGATTTCGTTTGCCTTGTCGCGGGTCATGTGGGCAAGCGGGGGCAGGGTTGCGGCCATTACGCAGCCCTCCGCTCCGGCGCGGCCAGGGCAGCAGCGATGCTTCGCTCAAGCTGGGGATTGGCCGGTCCGGTCAGTTCCGGGACGTGCTGCCGGGCGTAGTCCAGCGTCAGCCGGCCATCGTTTACCGCGGCCTCCAGAACGGATTTGCGCGCCGCGCGATCAGTCCCGATGCTGGCCCACCAGTTCGGCGGCTTGCCGCTGTCCCGCGCTTTCGCCAAGGCTTTGGCGTAGGCCTCCTTGAACGCCATCCGCGCGCCCACCATGTCGCGGCGCTCGATCAACGGCAGGGCCGATCCGAATGCGGCCGACATTTCATCGGTCCAGACGCAGGTTTGCGACTCGCTGATCGGCAGCAAGCCCCAAGCCTCCTCGACGCCGGGCCGGCCATCTTCCAGGCGGCTCACCACGTCCGAAACCGTGAGCACACCCTTGACCTCGCGTCGGCATCGCCCCAAAGCCCCGATGACGGCCGCCTCGGGGTAGCGGCTCAGGTCGTCCACGAAAACGCGGGCGGCGCCCTCGCTGAAAGTCCGTCCGCACAATTCGGCGGTGACGGCGACGGCTTGGATCAGCTCAGTGCTTGGCATGGTCGGTCTCCTGCTGTTGCGCCTCGGCCAGCATGGGGGCGAAGGCGTTGAAATTGGTCTGGGTCTTGTCGGCTTGCGCCGCCTGGGTTCCGGTGACTTGACGGCCCGTCGCCCATTCGGTGCGCAGCTTTTCCGCATCGCGCACCAACAGGTTCAAGGCGTGGCCGGCGCTCACGTAAAGCCGGTGCTGGTGCCCAACATAGAACGCGGCCACCAATGGGGCCTCGGCGCCGCCGAGACGCGCGACCACGTTCGCAAGCAGGCCGTTGACGGTGGCGTTTCGCACCGGGGCTTGACCGTAGCGCGCAGCGTAGGCTTCGCTGTAGGCGGCCCATGTGGCGGTGGTCGGCGCCTCAGGCTTGCCCGCTGCGGCGCTCCCGACAGGGGGCGTCGAAAGACGGGGGGTCCGGGGGGACGTAGTACCCCCGGATGGTGTCTGGTGTCTGGTGTCTGGTGTCTGGCTAGTGGAGTCTGGAGTCTGGCTAGGTTCACGACCCCCATGGGTAGGCGTGGACGGTTCGTGCACGACTCGTGCACGCTCACCCGTGTTTCTGCCTTGTTGTCCGGTGGACGAATCGTTAACGAATCGTGCTTTCCTTCTGGCTTCGCGATCATCGGCAATTCGCTTGTTGGTTTCGGCCTGGGCGTTGGCTTGGACGATCTCTTCGTCGCAGCGCTTCTGGTGCCAGCCATCAGCCTCCAGCGTGAAGAACTCGTGCAACACCGACTCGACGGCCTTGCGCTGGCGGGCGCTCGTCGCACGTATCCACCGACACGCATCCTTCGGGTCTGCCGGGATCGCCGCTTCGCGCTTGTAATACTGGTCCAGCAGCCGGCGATAGGCGCAGTCCTCGTCCCATGTCAGGTGCGATGTTGCTGCGGCATAGTCGCCGAGATGGTGCTTGTAGAAGTTCAAGCGGCCCGCTCCCGCAACTTCAGCGCGTCAAGCGCGCCTTGGGCGGAGAAGTAGTCCACGCCCTCGTCAAGCTCGAGCTGCTCGTCGTGTAGGTCACGTCCGACAGCGGTAACAGCCGCTTTCTGAGGGTTGACGGAATCGGGCGGCGGTTCAATCAAGCAGGGGTAATTCGCCTGTGTGGGCGATGGGATCGAAAGATTCATGGCCTGCA
Source organism: Ramlibacter sp. (assembly GCA_013815685.1). Taxonomy (GTDB): domain Bacteria; phylum Pseudomonadota; class Gammaproteobacteria; order Burkholderiales; family Burkholderiaceae_C; genus Ramlibacter. The sequence goes on along the minus strand of JACDFR010000089.1, from coordinate 3,292 downwards.
TCACTCGAAGCCCCGCATCGTGTTGATCGCGCTCATCATCTCTGTGCGGCTGGAGCGCTTGTTCGCCAGGACCTTGCGCGCCTTCTTGTGCTCTAAGCGCCAGGCGCGGACGGCGTTGATCGATGCCGAATTCAGAGACCGGGGGGGGGTCTTGCAGAGGCTGTTTAGTTCAAACGCCAGCCACGCCTTTTTTTCAGCCACAGACTCGCGCTGCGACCGAATGTCAACGAATACGGGGGCAGCCGCAGTGAAGCCAAAAAGATCGGTCATGACTTTCTCCTGGGTAGTTCGTACACGCGGGCCGGAGCCCTGCCCGTCTTGCGGCGCACACGGGCTGCAAGACCTTCCTTCGCCATCTGCTCGATGGCTTCTTCAAACGTGACACCGCGTTGATCAGCGACTTGCTGCACAAGCTGGCGCTCCTTTTCGCTGATCGCTGTGCTGTTGATGGCCACGTTCCGGGTCCGTACAGATAAAGTTACTTTGATGCGAAGACTCAGGCCGCAAAAAGCGCCGTCTGTGCTTCTCGCGTTCCAGGCCGAGCCATTGCAGACTGCATGGCATGAGCAAGCACTTCTTCCGCACGATCCAGCACCAGCGAACGAATGAACGCCGCCGGCTCGTCTCCGGTGTATTCACACAAGGCAGACACGAGCGCCTGCTCCCTGTCGTTGAAGGACAGGTTTACGCGGTGTTTTCGAATAAGGGTGGGGTCGCTATAGGCCACAGCTCGTGCTCCGAGTCAGAAGGAAAAAGAAAAGGGGGACATGGATCAAGCCCCGGCGCGCTCATCGTCAGAGCGGGTGCGGTGGCCGCTGTCGGGAAGGCCCAGGCGGTCGTCCAGCTCGGGCCAGATCAGCAGCCAGTCGTCCGGGCGCAGATCGCGGCGGGTGACCTTGCCCTCGGTGGCCTGCTCTATGGCAACGCATCGCTCAGGCGAGATCGCGCGATGGCCGTTGACCATCTGGCTGAGGTACGCCGGGGCGACCTTCAGCTTTTCAGCGAGCACAACGCCCCCGCCGGGAGCATTTGCGAGATAGGTTTTCAGATCCATGCCGCAAACTGTAGCAATTGCGATATGTAATGTCAATCGCTTTTGATAAATTCGCGTTTGCTAATGTGCTCGGCATGGACGGCCGGGCTCAAAAGCTGAAGGGATTGATCGCGTCGCCGAAGTTCGACGGGAAGCAGGCTGAGCTGGCCAGAAAGGCCGGAATCAGCCCATCTCAGCTAAACCAGTGGCTGACGGGCTACCGAAACATTGGAGAGAAGGCGGCGCGCAGCCTCGAAGAATCGCTCGACCTGCCTGCGGGGTGGTTAGACATGGAGGAAGGTCAAGCGGCGTGGCCGCTCCCCAAGGTGCCCATGGCCCGCTACCTTGCTCTATCGGACGAGGACAAGCGCTACATCCAGGCTCTGCTGGAGCAGGCCATTGAGCATTGCGAGCAACATAGCGAAGAGCGTCAGGGCCCGCGCCTGGCGCACAACAAAGCGCCAATCCGCCCGGACGTGATCGACGCCCGGCCGGCGCAGCAGGGGAAAAATAAAAGGACTGGTAAAGAGGTCAGTACTTAGGTGATTTTCTTAATAGGCCACGCACGCTGAAAACAACACTGTCGCATGACGGTCGTCCGCATCGGCGAGCGCAACAGCCGAAAAATTGAATCTCTGCTTAGAACGCTGGCCGAGAAGCACGGGGAGCGTCCGTTCGAAGGCATTCTGGTCTGCGTAAAATTCGACGGCTCCAATGAAAGCATGTACGCCCTGGGGGACTACCTGGAGATGCCGCTACAGGGCATCAGCGCCGCCAGCCGGGCGAGTTACAAGCTCAATCAGCTGCAGGACCGGATCGAGGACGGCCCCGAACATTGAATAGCAGTACCGCGCCCGCGCGGATCGCGGACGTCGCATTTGGGAGGATTCTGTGGACGACGACTACACAAAACGCCACACGCGAATCGCAGCAGAACTGCAAATTCTTGAGACAGAACAAGCTGCACGGCTCGCGTCTGTTTCGTACAAAGTACATCGGTTCTTCATCCGATGCGGTCGAATTTTTCTAGGGATGGTTTTCGGCGTGATTGCCGCAATGATTCTCAGCAACGCTCCTAACGTCTCAGACACGCCATTCGCCGCTTTGACCTTCGGTATGCTTTTTGGGAACCTAATCGCCTGGGCCATCGGCGCCAGCCTTGTTTATTTTGCCTTCACCACAGCCTTTGGAGAGGGCCCCAAAAAGACGAGCCAATATGACCTGCGTGAAACTGCCACGGCAAATATCGATAGGTGCTTTCCTCGCCCTGTCGCTGGCGACTAGCCTCGCCCAGCCCATCCAGCGCAGCCAGGCCGAGGTCAGCGCCTTCCGCGCGGAAAACCCCTGCCCCAGCACCGGCCTGACGAAAGGCCCCTGCCCTGGCTATCAGCGCGACCACCGGGACGCAAGGTGTGCTGGTGGCGCGGATCGGGCCGAGAACTACCAGTGGCTTACCATCGAGGAGCATCGCTGGAAGACGCGCAGCGACGTGCGCATGTGCCGGATGCATCGCCGGCAGTAGCCCGCGAAGCGGCGTTTTTGCGCCCGTCTCATCTGTTCTGTGGATGAATCGCGTAGGGGAATACCCGTAATACGCTAAATATTTATCGCATTTGCTATTGACTGCCATATGTCGCATTTGCTAAAGTCTCCCATCAGTCCAGCAATCCCGCCAAGGACACGATGGAGAGAGCAGATGGAGCAAGAACAGAAGGGCGCGTCCAAAGTCTTGGACATCATCCGCACCGCCGCGGCTGATTGCACGGCGCAGGGCAACACGATGGCAGCGAATGAGCTGCTGGACGCGGCCTCAATGACGGACGACCTGCTTGCTGCGCTGAACCTGATGCTGACGCTCGATAGCGACTGTCATCTGGGTAAGTACCGACCTGACCGCGCAGTGGTGCGGGTGAATGCGTTGCAGGCCATTGCCAAGGCTACCGGGAGCGCAGCATGACCCAAGAACATTCGACCGCGCACGCCGGCCAGGCTCCTGCGGTGCGCAAGCAGCAAATCCTCTCGCGCTGGACGCGCGCAGTCCTGTTTGAGTGCGAGATTCCCGCTCACGTGGAAAGCGGCCTCGCCATGCGCCACGCGCTGAAGAAGGCGGTTTCCAGCGGTGCCGTCCTGAGCGGTGCCGTCCTGAGCTGCGCCGACCTGAGCGGTGCCGTCCTGCGCAGTGCCAACCTGCGCGATGCCGTCCTGAGCGGTGCCGTCCTGAGCGATGCCGACCTGCGCGGTGCCGTCCTGCGCGGTGCC
>JACDFR010000040.1 GCA_013815685.1 Ramlibacter sp. | reverse complement strand
TTCCTGGCTTCGGACCGAGCCACTTTGCCATTCTTCGCAGGTTCTGCACCGCCGCGGCCATCAGGAACTCGTCCCGCGCACCGCTGAGGCCCCGCAGTCGCAGCCGATCGAGCTTCATGATGCGTTTGAGGTGAGCGAACAGCATCTCTACCTTCTTTCTGTCCCTGCGTGACTGCTCGTAAGCGGGCGTCGTGCATACAGTACGTGCGACGTCACGCGCATCCTCGTAGATGCTGCGCGCGATCTTGCGGTTTGGTGTGTTTGGGCAGCAGCGCTGCTTGTGCGCGCAGCCGGCGCAATTGTCGTTCTTCGCCCGGAACAGCACGGTGCCTTCGGATGTCGGCCGACCGGTTGTGGTCAATTGCTTTCCACCGGGGCACTCGTAGCTGCTGCTCTGCTCGTCGAACTGGAAGTCCGAACGGCTGAAGGTGCCGTCGCCCCGCTGCGACTTCTCCCATACAGGTATGTGCGGCTCGATCTGCTTGTCGTTGACGATCCAGTTGAGCATTGGTGCCGCGCCATAGGCCGTGTCGCCCACGAGTCGCTTGGGTTTGAGATCGAATCGCTTCTCGACTCGCTCGATCATCGTCCGGGTTGAGTCCACTTCATCGGTGCGGTGCGCCGGCGTGGCCTCGACGTCCACGATGATTCCCGCATCCAGGTCGATCAGGTAGTTGGTTGAGTACGCGTAGAAGGCCGGGCCACCAGGCGCCGCAGTCCAGCGAGCTGCGGGGTCGGTGAGGGAGATGTTCTTGGGCGGGCTTGTGGGCCCGCTGGGAGGAGTCGATGGCTCGTCATCATCAGCGGCGGGATTGCTCGCGTCCAGCGCGCTGAGATATTCTCGCACAGCGCGGCTGGGCCCCTCGCCTTGGCTCCAGTTGTGCGCCTGGCCACCGGGCACGCCTTTGGCGCGGTTCGCGTCGGCTTTGATCACGCTGGCGTCGATGGCAAAGCCTTCTCCACCAACCAAGCCCTCACCCATACAGCGTCGCAGCACCGACTCAAAGACGTGGCGGAATGCGTCGCTCTGGCGGAATCGGCCGTGCCGGTTCTTCGAGAAGGTCGAGTGGTCAGGAATTCGATCTTCCAGGCCCAGGCGGCAGAACCAGCGATAGGCCAGGTTCAAGTGCACTTCTTCGCCCAGCCGCCGCTCCGAGCGGATGCCAAAGCAATAGCCGATGACCAGCATGCGGATCATCAGCTCGGGATCAATCGACGGTCGGCCAGTGTGGCTGTAGAACGCGGCGAGGTGTTGCCTCAGCTCGCTCAGATCCATGAAGCGGTCAATGCCACGCAACAGATGATCTGGGAATGTGGTCTTCGAGATCGAACGCGTAGAACAACGGCGCCTGGCCGGCGCCTTGGCTTCCCATCATGACCCGCCCCCCTTCGAGTTGGTCGTGGCGCAAATCTACGAGATCAAGGGGAGTTTTTCAACACTATCGGCCAGAAGCGGTCATAAGCCGGGGAGATCACGGCACCGGCGCGGGGCTAGTCTTGCGACTACGCCTTGGCGTGGCTCCAGAGGCGGCTTCGGCTTCCAGTGTTGCAACCCGTGCAGACATCTTGTCCCAGCGCTCATTGCGCTTGTCCAGGAAGGCATTGAAAGCTTTGACAAACAGGTGAACGAGGATGAGGATCAACGCTTCTGCATTCGCAAGCAGCAGGACGCTCAGCTCCAACCGACCGATTGGTCCGTCTTTCATTAAGAAGGCGACGTTAACCCAAGTGAAGTAGAGGATCGCAAACGCAATAGCGGCGCGCTGCGCCCACCGCGAGACAAGTCGCGTCGCAAACAGACGTTGTCGCGGCTTCAGCGCGGACCATGAAATCACAAACGTGGCCACTGCCGCGATGGCGGCGCCGGCCGAACTCAGCCACCAAGGCATATCGTTTCCTCCTGCATTCATTGTCTCAGGAGAGCAAGCGAGGGCGGCCTGCTGTGAGCAGGTGGCTATCAGCTATCAGCTATCAGCTATCAGCTATCAGCTATCAGCTATCAGACACGGTAGGGCAACGGCTGCTTTGGACCGCGACATCGGCGGACTTACATAGAACATCAAGCGCAACGCCCTGTTGAGTACGCGGGGATCATAGCTCCGGCTCTGCAGCAACCTCAGTCCTCCTTTGCGAGCGGCTGCTCGGGGTGGGTCTGCGCACCTGGCTGCGGCGGGCGGCGTTTGATCATCGCGTCGAGCGCACTCGCGGCGCCCTGGCCTGTCGCAGGGGCTGGCCGCTGTTCCTTGGGCTCTTGGCTCTCCTCCGGTTTGTCGACCATCTCGGTCTCGCACTGTTGGCGTATCGCGAAAAGCATGGATGGAATTCACGTGCCCGCCCCCGGTGCACGCCGATGCGCTCGCGTCAGACCAGGTTGCGCAGTTCGCGCAGCGCCACCGACAGCATCGCCAGGTCCGGGCTGGCCGCTTCGGCCAGGTCGGCCAGCAAGCGCTTCGCGCGCGCGTAGGCAGCTGGATTGCGCGCTTCCCACGCCGCCAGCTTTTCGCCGGCCGTGCCCGGATGGCGCTTCACGGCATCCAGGGCGATCGAGCGCTGCAGGTCGGCCAAGTCGCCCGCCAGGGCGACCTTGGCCAGGGTCTGCCAATGCGTGCCCGCGTCCAGCAGTTCGATCTGTTGCCGCAGTTTTTCCAGGCCCAGGCGCTCGCCGACACCGAAGTGGACTTCACTGGTGACATCCAGCGCGGCCTTTGCCGCCTCGGCGATCTCCGCAATGTCGAGCGCATCGAACAAGCGGTCCGCGGCGCCGATCTGCTGCGCCAGCGGCAGCGGCACCCCGGCCTGGACCCAGGCCGCCACGCGAACCGAGGCAGCCGCCTCAGGCTCGAGCAGGGTGCGCAGGTAGGCGACCGCCGGCGCCAGGCGCTCGGCGCCACGCCCGGTCGGCTCGTCCAGCCGCTTGGACCGCAGGAACCACGTGGTTGCGCGCGCGATGAGCCGGCGCCATTCCACGATCAGCTCGCACTGCACGCTGTCGTCCACCGTATTGTCCAGCGCCTCGATGCTCTGCCACAGCGGCACGCTGGCGAATACTTCGCGCGCCAGCAGGTAGCCGCGCACGACCTGGGGGGCCGTCGCGCCGGTCAGCTCCGCCAGCTGGTACACGAAGGTGGGACCAACGCGATTGATCATGCTGTTGAGTACATGCGTGGCGATGATCTCGCGCCGCAGCGGATGGCGTTCGATCTCGTGGCCGAATTTGTCCTGCAGCGCCGCTGGGAAATAGCGATACAGGGCGGTCGCGACCCAGGGGTCTTCGGGAAGGTCGGAGGCGATCAGTTCGTCCGACAGCCACATCTTGCTGTACGCCAGCAGCACCGCCAGCTCGGGGGTGGTAAGGCCCAGGCCTCGGCTCTTGCGCTGCGCGATCTCGTCGTCGGTGGGCAGGAACTCGATGGCCCGGTCCAGCCGGCCTATCTTTTCCAGGAATCGCATAAAGCGGGCCTGTTCGTCGATCAGGCCGGGCGCCAGCCGCCTGCCGATGGACAGGGCCTGGGTCTGGAAGTAGTTGTCGCGCAGCACCAGGGCCGCCACGTCGCCGGTCATCGTGGGCAAAAGCGCGGTGCGCCCATCCTGCGTGAGCTTGCCTTCGCCCACCGCCAGGCCCAGCAGGATCTTGATGTTGACCTCGTGGTCCGAAGTGTCCACGCCTGCGGAATTGTCGATAGCGTCGGTGTAGAGGCGAACGCCCGCCAGCGCCGCCTCGATCCGCCCGCGCTGGGTGAAGCCCAGATTGCCGCCCTCGCCCACCACCTTGCAGCGCAGCTCGCCGCCGTTGACGCGCAACGCGTCGTTGGCGCGGTCGCCCACGTCCGCGTGCGATTCACCGCTGGCCTTGACGTAGGTGCCGATGCCGCCGTTGTACAGCAGGTCGACCGGCGCCTTCAGGATGGCGCTGACCAGCTCGTTCGCCGTCAGGCGCTCGGCCGCGATGCCCAAGGCAGCGCGCGCCTGCGGCGAAACGGGAATCGATTTTTCCGACCGCGCCCAGACCCCGCCGCCTTCGGAAATCAACCCGGCTTCATAGTCGGCCCAGGAAGAGCGCGGCAGCGCGAACAGCCGCCGGCGCTCGGCCAATGACGCGCCGGCGTCGGGCTGCGGATCGATGAAGACATGCCGGTGGTCGAACGCCGCCACCAGCCGGATGTGCGGCGACAGCAGCATGCCGTTGCCGAAGACGTCGCCCGACATGTCGCCGATGCCCGCCACCGTGAAATCGGTCGATTGGATGTCGACGCCCATCTCGCGGAAGTGACGCTTGACGCTCTCCCAGGCGCCGCGCGCGGTGATGCCCATCGCCTTGTGGTCGTAGCCGACGCTGCCGCCCGAGGCGAAGGCGTCGCCCAGCCAGTGGCCATACTCGTGGCTGACCTGGTTGGCGTAGTCGGAGAATGCCGCGGTTCCCTTGTCGGCGGCGACGACCAGGTAAGGATCGTCGCCGTCGATGCGGACCACCTGCGGCGGCGCAACGGTCTTTCCGCCCACCAGGTTGTCGGTGAGGTCCAGCAAGCCGCGCAGATAGTCCTGGTAGCAGGCGATGCCCTCCTTCATGAAGGCCTCGCGGTCCGTGGCCGGTGGTGCCTTCTTCAGCACGAAACCACCCTTGGAACCCACCGGCACGATCACTGTGTTCTTGACCATCTGGGCCTTCACCAGGCCCAGCACTTCGGTGCGGAAGTCGTCGGGCCGGTCCGACCATCGCAGCCCGCCCCGCGCCACCTTTCCGCCGCGCAGGTGAATGCCCTCGAAGCGCGGCGAGTAGACGAAGATCTCGTACAGCGGCCGGGGTTGCGGCAAACCGGGGACGCCCGCGCTGTCGAGCTTGAAACTGAGGAAATGGCGGCGCGGCCCGGTCGCCCCGGAGTGCCCGGGGCCGGTGCGCCAGAAGTTGGTCCGCAGCGTCGCCTGGACGAGCGCCAGCAGCTGGCGCAGCACGCGATCCTCCGAAAGATTGGTGACCTTCTCCAGAGCCTTCTCGATGGCGTTGACCTGCGAGGCGGCCCCCTGCGCGTCGGCGTGCTTCGGATCGAAGCGCAACTTGAACAGGCCGACCAGCATGCGGGCGATGCGGGGGTGGGCCGAGAGCGTTGCCGCGATGGTGGCCTGCGTATGCGAGAAGCCGATCTGCTTGAGGTACTTGGCGAAGGCCCGCAGCACCACCACCTCTTGCGCCGTCAGGCCGGCCAGCAGCACCAAACGGTTGAAATCGTCGCTTTCGACCTCGGCGCGCAGCACCCGCGCGAAGGCGTCCTCGAACAGGCGGGCCAGCGTCCCGGGTTCGATCTCGCCCGACAGCGGCGCCTGCAACTCGAAATCGTGCAGCGCGATCGGGGCAACTTCCCCCGCGCCGCCGATGCGCCAGCTGGATTCGGCGATCACCCGGGCGCCCATGTGCTCGAGCAAGGGCAAGGCGTCGGACAGGACCAGCGGCTCGCCATGGCGATAGACCTTCAGGCCCAGGGCGCCGGGCTCGGCGCCATCGCGCTGGTACAGCGCCAGCGCCAGCGGCGAACCGGACGACAAGGTGGCCAGCTTGCGCACATCCGCAAGCGCGTCGCGCGCCGCGACCTGGTGCCGGTAGCCGGCCGGGAAGGCGGCGCCCCAGGCCTTGAACAGCGGCAGCCCGGCGTCCTCGCCTTCGGCGTCGACCAGCGAGTCGCGAAGCTCATCCTCCCAGCGGCGGGCGGCAGCAGCGAGCTTTCGCTCGACATCCTTGCGCTCGAAGGGCGGGACCTGGCCCGGTGTGGTGCGGACGGTGAAGTGGATGCGCGCCAGCACCGCTTCGCTCAGCAGCACGTCGAACTCGGCGCTGGTGCCGTTGAAGGCGTCCTGCAGGATGCGCTGGAACTTGACCCGCAGGTCCGTCGAATAGGCTTCGCGCGGCACGTACACCAGGCAGGAGACGAAGCGGTCGAAGGGGTCGCGCCAGATGAACAGCCGCAGCCTCTGGCGTTCGCCCAGCGCCAGGATGCCCAGTGCGCTGTCATGCAAGTCGTCGTGGCCGATCTGGAACAGGTCGTCGCGCGGGTAGGTTTCGAGGATGTGGTCCAGCGACTTGGCGAGGTGGCCGCCGGCGGGCAGCCCGGCGCGCTCGGCGACCGCTTGTACCTTGCCACGCAGAAGCGGCGTCTCCGCGGCGCGCGCCCGGTAGGCGGTGGAAGTGAACAGCCCGACGAACCGGTGCTCGCCGGTCACCTCGCCGCCGGCGTTATAGCGCTTGACGCCGACGTAGTCGAGATACCCGGCGCGGTGCACCGTCGAACGGGTGTTGGATTTGGTGACCAGCAGCAGCGGAACCGGCGCCGCCGCCAGGGCGCGCGCCTCCCGCGGCAGCGCGGCGAAACTGGCGGAAAGCGCCTCCTGCCCTGCCTGGCGCAACAAGCCCAGGCCGCTGCCGGCCACCAGCCGCAGCGCCGGCTCGCCCTGGTCCAGCACCAGGTCGTGCCGGCGGTAGCCCAGCAAGGTGAGGTGGTCTTCGGCCAGCCACTGCAGGAAGGCGCGGCTTTCGTCCACCGCGGCCGGTGGCAGTGCCACCGGGGCCCGCTCGAATTCGGCGATGGCCTCGTGCAGGCGCTCCAGCATCGGCTTCCAGTCCTGCACCGCCGCCCGCACATCGGCGAGCACGCGCTCGATACCCGCGGCCAGGGCTTCGTGCTGCTCGGCGTCGACCAGCTTGTCGACTTCCACATGGATCCACGACTCGCGCGGCGCCTCCGGCGATTGGGCGCGAGGCGCGATCGATTTCAAGTTCCCCTGCGAATCGCGTTCGACGGCATAGACGGGATGGGCGATGAGGTGCAGCGTGAGGCCCTGGCGGTTGATCTCGAGGGTCGTCGAATCCACCAGGAAGGGCATGTCGTCGTTCACGATCTGGATCGCGCAGTGGCGCGAGCGCCATTCGTCCTGGCCCGGCGAGGGACTGAAGACGCGCACCCGGGCCCGGCCGGGCTGGCGCTGCCGCCCCAGTTCGAGGTGCGACAGCAGTGCGCCCAGCAGGTCTTCGGGCGTGCGCTCGGCCAGGTCTTCGCTGTCGAGCCGGCGGAAGTATTCGCGCGCCAGGCCATCGATCATCTTGAGCCGTGCGGGGTCGATGCGCGAAGCGGCCAAGGCCAGGACGGCGTCCACCCGGTTGTGCAGCGCTTGGGCTGAGGCATTCATTGTCGAGCTGTCCTTGTTGTCGCCAAGGCCCCACTCTAGGACCGCCGGGGTCTCGGCGCAAATGCCCCATGCGCCGCGCCCCATGCAAAGAACGCATGCCTACTTCGCGGGCAGAAAAAGCGCCTGCAGGTCGCTGAGGAAATCGAAGCCGCGCGGGGTGGGCTCGACACGCGCCAACCCGCGCCGGATCAGTCCTTTGCTCTCGGCTTCCTCCAGCGGCGCCTGGATCGCCGTGAGGGGCAGCCCCGTGCGTTCGCTGAACTGTTGCAGCTCGAAACCTTCTTTCAGCCGAAGCGCGTTGAGCATGAATTCGAATGGCAGTTCGGCGCGCGCCACCTCATCGTCCTGCGCGACGGCCCGCCCGGCCAATGCGTTGTCCATATAAAGCCGCGGCTCCCGATACCGGACCTGGCGAACCACCCGGTGCGCAAAGCTGAGCTTGCTATGGGCACCGGCCCCGATGCCCAGGTAATCGCCGAACTGCCAGTAATTGAGGTTGTGCCAGCACCGGTGCCCCGGCTTTGCATAGGCCGACACCTCGTAACGGTCCAGGCCCGCGCCCGCCGTCACTTCGGTGATGCGATCCAGCATCGCGTACGCCGTGTCGTCGTCGGGGATGCGCGGCGGGAATCTGGCGAAGAAGGTGTTGGGCTCGATGGTGAGGTGGTAGGCCGACAGGTGCGGCGGCGTCATGGCCAGTGCCTGTGAAAGGTCCTGCTCCAGCTGGTCCATGGTCTGGCCCGGCAGCGCGTACATCAGGTCGAGGTTGAAGGTCTCGAAGGCGGTGGCCGCCTCTTCCAGTGCGGCGATCGCCTGGGCGCGGTCATGCACGCGGCCCAGCGCCTTCAGGTGCTCGTCGTTGAAGCTTTGCACCCCCACGGAAAGCCGCGTCACGCCGGCCGAGCGGAATGCCTTGAACCGGTCCTTCTCGAAGGTGCCGGGATTGGCTTCGAGCGTAATCTCGCAATCGGGCTCGAGCTTGAGCCGCGCGCGGATGTCGCCGATCAGGCGGTCGATGGCCTGCGGCGAGAAAAGGCTGGGCGTGCCCCCGCCGATGAAGATGCTGTGGATCGTGCGGCCCCACACCAGCGGCAGCGCGCCTTCCAGGTCCGCGACCAGCGCATCGAGATAGCGCTGCTCGGGCATGTCCCCGGTGCGGACCTCGTGCGAGTTGAAATCGCAGTAGGGGCACTTCCTCAGGCACCACGGAAGGTGCACATACAGCGACAGCGGCGGCAACGCGACCAGCTGCAAGGTTCCCGGGCGCAGGTAGTGCTGGATGTTCTTGGGGACAACGGCGCTCACAGCCATCAAGCCTTCGACTGGCCGCCCTCAGGAGGCTTGGGCCCCCTCGGGGGGCAGTGCAGCGGCGCAGCCGCAAACGCGGGGGTCAACCATGCTTCCCGGATCAGCTCGATCATCCGGCGCGCGGCCTGGCCGCGGTGGCTGTTGGCGTTCTTCACTTCGACAGGCATCTGGGCGAAGGTCTTGCAAAACGCGGGGATAAACATCACGGGATCGAAGCCGAAGCCCCCGGTGCCCACGGGCTCGCGGGCGATCTCACCCGCCACGCGCCCGATGGCGATCAGGGGTTCCGGATCGTCGGGGCTGCGCACGGCCACCAGCGTGCTGACGAGCGCGGCGCGGCGGTTCGCCACATTGCGCATCTGCTCGAGCAAGGCCTTGACGTTATTGCCGTCGCCCTTTTCGTAACCGAATTGCGTGGCGTAGTACGCGGTGTCCACACCCGGCAAGCCGCCGAAGGCGTCGACACACAAGCCCGCATCGTCCGCCAGCGCCGGCAAGCCGCTTGTGCGCGCGGCGTGGCGGGCTTTCGCGAGCGCGTTTTCGACAAAGGTCCGGAACGGCTCCTCGGCCTCGGGAATACCGAGATCGGCCTGGCGCACCAGCTCGATGCCCAGCGGCGCGAGCATGCCCTGCAATTCCATCAGCTTGCCGGGATTGTTCGAGGCCAGGACGAGTTTCAAGTCCGCCACCCAAAGCCCACGTACGCGGCCTTCAGGCCGCGTTCTCACCTTGTTGCAGCGCCCGTCGCTGCAACCCCACCAGCTCGCCGATGCCTTTCTCAGCCAGGCGCAGCAATTCGTCCATTTCGGCTCGGGTGAACGCCGCGCCTTCAGCCGTGCCCTGCACCTCGACATAGTGCCCGGCGCCCGTCATCACCACATTCATGTCGGTATCGCAGTCCACGTCCTCGATGTATTCAAGGTCGAGCAGGGGCGTCCCCTGGATGATGCCCACCGACACGGCCGCCACCGGCGCGGTGATGGGAGACGCCGTGAGCTTGCCTTGCGCGATCAGCTTGCCGACCGCATCCTGCGCGGCGACGAAGGCACCGGTGATGGCGGCAGTGCGGGTGCCGCCGTCGGCCTGCAGAACGTCGCAATCGAGGTGGATGGTGCGCTCGCCCAGGGCTTTCAGGTCGAACACCGCCCGCATCGAGCGGCCGATCAGGCGCTGGATTTCCTGTGTGCGCCCGCTCTGCTTGCCGCGGGCGGCCTCGCGATCGCTGCGCGTGTGCGTGGACCGCGGCAGCATGCCGTATTCGGCGGTGACCCAGCCTTCGCCGCTGCCGCGCTTGTGCGGTGGCACCTTTTCCTCGACCGAGGCGGTGCAAAGTACCTTGGTGTTGCCGAACTCGATCAGTACGGAGCCCTCGGCATGGATGGTGTAACCGCGCGTGATGCGGATGGGGCGCAGCTGGTCGGCGGCACGGCCGCCCGATCGGATGAATGTCATATCAGGTTTGGAGGACGGCGCCGTGAAGCGGCGACGTTTTCCGTTCGTTTACGTTTTGCGGGCCGCCGAACGACGGATGGCCTCGTTGATCTCGGCGATCGAGCGCTCGATGGCGGCATCGTCCAGGTCCTCGACCATCGAGTCGAGGACGCCGGCCTGGATGGTGGACGCGAACACGCCGTCGTGGATGCTGTCGGTGGAAATGCCATGGGTGGACTCGAACGAGTCGGGCGTTTCCCACTCCAGCGCGATCACCGTGACATTGTCGCTGTGCTCGCCGCCGTTGCGCAGCGCCGCCTCGACGAGGTCGGGCACGGCGTCCGACACCGATTTCATGCTCAGGTGGTGCACGATGTCGATGTCGTTCAAGGTGCCCCACAGCCCGTCGGAACACAGCATGATCTTGTCGCCCTGCTGCAGCGCGATCGGCCCGGTAACGTCGAACACCGGCTTGGTGGGAGACCCCAGGCAGGTGAACAGGATATTGCGGTTGATCCTGTCCATGCGGATCACGCCGGCGTTCTGCTGCTCCAGGTACGAGTGGTCGCGCGTGCGCGTCAACAGCTCACCCGCCCTGACCACATAGAGCCGCGAATCGCCGCAATGCACCCAGGTGGCCGAGGTCCCCTGCACGATGGCCGCCACCAGCGTGGTGCGCGGCGTGTCGAGCATGCCTTTCTCGCTGGCATAGCGCATGATCTGGTGATGCGCGGCCAGCAGTGCCCCGGTCAGGAACTCGGTCACGTCGCTGACGATCGGACGCGCCTCCTTCTGGTACAGGGCCGAGATGGTCTGCAGCGCCAGCTGGGCGGCCACTTCGCCCTCGGGATGGCCGCCCATGCCGTCGGCCAGAACGAACAGGCCGGACTCGCGGGTATAGCAGTAACCCATCCGGTCTTCGTTCTTCTCGCGCCCGCCCTTGCGGCTGATCTGGAAGACTGAAAACTTCATTTTGCCTTGCCCCCGAACTGGGTGGCACGCTTCACGTTCTGCTTGGTGTCGGACACCAAGTTGTCGAACTGCAGGCGCATCTTCTCGCCGACCGACAGTTTGGTGTAGCGGCGCTCGCCTTCGCGGCTAAGCTCCTTTTGCAGGGCGAACACCGATTGTGGCCTGGACAGCGGATCGAGCGACATGCACCATTCCACCACCTCGATCAGATTGTCCGAGTACACGCCGCGCAGCCGCGAGAGCGCCAGCGCCAGCCGGTCTTTCTCGAGCCGCTGCGGCGCGTCGTTGGGCGGGTAGCCCTGCATGGTGGCGTAGATGCACGCGCCGATCGCGTAGATGTCGGTCCACGGGCCCATCGACGAGTCGCGCCGGTACATCTCGGGCGCGGCAAAACCGGGCGTGTACATGGGCCGGATGAAGTTGCCCTCCTTGGAGAGCACCTCGCGCGCGGCGCCGAAATCGATCATCACCGCCTTGTTGTCGTCGGTGACGAAAATGTTGGCGGGCTTGATGTCCAGGTGCAACATCTTGTGCTGGTGGACGATGCGCAAGCCCCGCAGGATCTCGTCAAACAGCGAGCGGATCGTCGATTCACGGAACACCTTCTGCTTTTTCAGTTCGCGCGCCGTGATGATGAAATCCTGCAGGGTCCCGCCCTCCAGGTAGTTCATCACCATGTAGACCGTCTCGTTTTCGCGGAAGAAATTCAGCACGCTCACGACCGAGGCATGCGAGATCTGCGCAAGCGAGCGGCCTTCCTCGAAGAAGCTCTTGAGGCCCAGACGGTACAGCGAAAGCTTCTCCGGCTGCACCTGGGGCAGCAACTCGCCCGGCGCACGGGTGGCCAGCGACGCGGGCAGGTATTCCTTGACTGCGACTTGCTGGCCCTCGTTGTCCACTGCCAGGTAGACCACGCCAAAGCCGCCGGCCGAAAGCTTGCGCACAACGCGGTAGCCGCCAATCACGGTATCGGGCGGCAGCGGGGCTGGTTTGACCTTTGACATAATTTAGGAAGTTGTCCGAATGTAGGGTCAACTGCACAACCCAGGTTATTCTCGCAATCCCGCACCGAACAGAACAGGTAGAAGAACCTCCATGCCAGTTTACAGCATGACCGGCTACGCAAGCGCCCAGCACAGCGCAGCGTTTGCCCCCGCAGGCCAGGAGGCCAAGGGCGCGCCGGCGAGCCGCCTGGGACTGGAGATCCGCTCCGTCAACAGCCGCTTCCTGGACCTCACTTTCCGCCTGTCCGAAGAACTGCGCCAGCACGAGCCGGTGCTGCGCGAAATGATCGTTGGCAAGCTCAAACGCGGCAAAGTGGAAGTGCGGGCCGCGCTGGAATCCACCTCCGCGGAAGGATTGCGCGAGCCCACCCCCCGCATGCTGCAGCGGCTGAACGCACTGCAAGACAACGTGCGTGCCTGGCTGCCGGACGCCCAGGCGCTCAGCGTCGCCGATGTGGTGCGCATGTGCGCCGGCGAGGGGCATGCCGAAGTCGACTGGGCCGACGAACTGGCAAAGCTCGTGGGCCGGACCATCGACGAACTGGTCGGCGCGCGCGAGCGCGAGGGGGCGCGCCTGGCCGCGATGCTGCTGGGCCACCTGAAGCAGCTGCGCGAATTGGCGGGGCAGGCGCAGCCGCTGGTGCCGCAACTGGTCGAACAGCAGCGTGCCCGCTTCCTCGAACGCTGGAAGGAAGCGATGGCGCTTGCCGATGGCGCCACGCTGCCCGAAGCCGCCCAGGACCGCGCCTTGACCGAAGCCACCGCCTTTGCCATCCGCATCGACGTTGCCGAGGAACTGACGCGCCTGGGCAGCCACATCGACGAGATCGAGCGGCTGGTCAGGAAAGGCGGCGAGGTCGGCAAGCGGCTCGACTTCCTGATCCAGGAGCTGCACCGGGAGGCCAACACCATGGGCTCGAAGTCGGCGGCCCTGGAACTCACCAAGGTATCGGTCGACATGAAGGTGCTGATCGAGCAGATGCGCGAGCAGGTGCAGAACATCGAATAGACATGAGCCCCCACGTTCACTTCGTTCTCTGCCCCCCGAGGGGGCCCAGGCCTCCTCGGGGCGGCCCGTCGGACGCCTGACCCATGAGCCCCCACGTTCACTTTGTTCTCTGCCCCCCGAGGGGGCCCAGGCCTCCTCGGGGCGGCCCGTCGGACGCCTGACCCATGAGCCCCCACGTTTACCTCGTTCTCTGCCCCCCGAGGGGGCCCAGGCCTCCTCGGGGCGGCCCGGCGTCGGCCTGATCAAAACCTCGACCATGGACTATCCAGGCAATCTCTTCGTCGTCGCGGCCCCCAGCGGCGCGGGCAAATCCAGCCTGGTCAGGGCCTTGCTCGAGCTCGACTCGCGCGTGCAGCCCTCGGTCTCTCACACCACGCGGCCGCCGCGGGGGCAGGAAAAGCACGGGCGCGAGTACTTCTTCGTGTCGCCCCAGGAATTCGACGCCATGGTGCTGGCGGATTCGTTCGTGGAATGGGCTTTTGTGCATGGCCAGCGCTATGGCACGTCGAAGAAGGCCATCGAGGAGCGCATCGCCCAGGGGGCCGATGTGATCCTTGAGATCGATTTCCAGGGCGCCCTGCAGATCAAGCGCATCTTCACCAACGCCGTGCTGATCTTCATCCTGCCCCCGAGCTGGGAAGAGCTGCGTTCGCGCCTGGAACGGCGCGGCGAGGATGCGCCCGACGTGATCGAGGTGCGCCTGCAAAACGCTGCCGAGGAAATGGCCCAGGCCCGGGAATTCGATTTCGTTATAATCAACGAGTTATTTGAACGCGCGCTATTCGACCTGAAAGCGATCGTTCACGCCCAGCGGCTCAAGTTTTCGGCCCAGCGCCGCGCCCGAGCCGACACCTTTAAGGCTCTCAACATCATCTGACTCCGCAGGAGTCTTCTGATACATCGCTTTTTTTCGGAGACTCCATGGCCCGCATCACCGTTGAAGACTGCCTGCAGCAAATCCCGAACCGCTTCCAGCTGGTTCTGGCGGCCACCTATCGCGCCCGCATGCTGAGCCAGGGCCATGCGCCCAAGATCGAGAGCAAGAACAAGCCGGCAGTGACGGCACTGCGCGAAATCGCCCAGGGCAAGATCGGCCTGGAAATGCTCAAGAAGGTTCCCGGCTAAGCCTTCCGACCGCCTTTTCCCGCTAAAAAGCACCGCGAGCCGGTGCTTTTTTGTTGGCGCAAGCCCCGGCCCTCCAGGCGCGCTACATTTAGGCATGAGCGCAGTGCTGCGAACCCCTGGCAAAGGCAAGCGCCCCGTGGCGGCGGCCGTGCCGAGCCCGGCCGCCGCGAATGCGGCGGCGGCAAGCTTCGCCGCCCTCACCGCCCGCCTGGATTACCTGGACGCGACCGGGATCGAGCAGGTCCGCAAGGCCTATCGCTTCGCCGACGAGGCCCACCTGGGCCAGATCCGCGCGAGCGGCGAGCCCTACATCACCCACCCAATCGAAGTCGCCGCGCAATGCGCGGAGTGGAAACTCGACGCCCAGGCGCTGATGGCCGCGCTTCTTCACGACGCGATCGAGGATTGCGGGGTCACCAAGCCCCAGCTGATCGAGCGTTTCGGCGCACCCGTCGCCGAACTGGTGGACGGCCTGACCAAGCTCGACAAGCTGCAGTTCAACACCCGTGAGGAAAACCAGGCCGAGTCGTTCCGCAAGATGCTGCTGGCGATGGCGCGCGATGTGCGGGTCATCCTGATCAAGCTGGCCGACCGTACACACAACATGCGCACGCTGGAAGACGTGGCCCGCGAAAAGTGGACACGCATTTCCTCGGAGACGCTGGAGATCTACGCCCCCATCGCCCACCGGCTGGGACTGAATCTGACCTACCGCGAACTGCAGGAACTGGCCTTCCGCTACCTGCGCCCGTGGCGGCATAACGTGCTGAGCAAGGCCGTCACCAAGGCCCGCAACCGGCGGCGCGACCTGATCCAGAAAGTGCAGCGCGAGGTCGAAGCTTCGTTCGAGCAGGCCGGCATCCAGGTGCGCATCTCCGGCCGCGAAAAGACGCTCTATTCGATCTACAAGAAGATGGACGAGAAGCACCTCAGCTTCGCCCAGGTGACGGACATCTATGGCTTCCGGGTCATCGTGCCTTCGGTTCTCGAGTGCTATACCGCACTGGGCCTCTTGCACCAGATGTACAAGCCGGTGCCGGGCAAATTCAAGGACCACATCGCCATCCCCAAGGTCAACGGCTACCAGTCGCTGCACACCACGCTGGTCGGCCCCTCGGGCGTCAACGTGGAATTCCAGATGCGCACCGAGGCGATGCACCTGGTGGCTGAATCCGGGGTAGCGGCTCACTGGCTTTACAAGGCCAGCGAGATCGACGGCGACAGCGCCGACCGCCTGGGCACCAAATGGCTCCAGTCGCTGCTGGACATCCAGCACGAGACCCGCGACGCGGCCGAGTTCTGGGACCACGTCAAGATCGACCTGTTCCCCGATGCGGTGTATGTCTTCACGCCCAAGAGCCAGATCATGGCGCTGCCGCGGGGCGCGACGGTGGTCGACTTCGCCTATGCGATCCACAGCAACGTCGGCGACCGCACAGTGGCGGCCAAGATCAACGGCGTGCAGGTCCCGCTGCGCACCGAGCTGAAAAACGGCGACGTGGTCGAGGTGGTGACTGCCCCCGTCTCCACGCCCAATCCGGCATGGCTGGGTTTCGTTCGCACCGGCCGGGCGCGCTCCAAGATCAGGCACCACCTGAAATCGCTGGCGCAGGTCGAGTCGCAGGATCTGGGCGAAAAGCTGCTGACGCAGGCACTGCGTGCCGAAGGACTGGAAAAACTGCCGGCGGACGACGAGGAGCATCACTCGATCTGGGAGAAGCTGCTGCGCTTTACCGGCAGCCGCAGCAGGGCCGAGCTCCTGACCGACATCGGGCTGGGCAAACGCATCGCCAGCATCGTCGCGAAGCGCCTGATGACGATGCTCGCGGCCGAGCGCGGCGAGAAGCCCGATGCGCTGCTGATCACTCGTGAGCGCTATACCGCACATGAAAATGTGTCGCAAGGCGAAGTGACGCTGGACGGCAGCGAGAACGCGTCCGTGCAGTTCGCCGCCTGCTGCCGCCCGGTGCCGGGCGACGAGATCGTCGGCTACCTGGGGCGTGGCGAAGGCCTGGTGGTGCACACCGGCGACTGCGCCGTCGCACGGCGCTTGCAGCACAAGGACAGCGAGCGTTTCATCAGCGTCGAATGGGCGGATGAGCCGGTGCGCCCGTTCGAGACGAGCCTGCTGGTCACGGTGACCAACGGCAAGGGCGTGCTGGCGCGCGTGGCCGCGGCGCTGGCCGGCGCCGAAGCCGACATCACCCATGTGGACATGGGCGACGAGAAAGCGCAGGACGCGATGGACCTGCGTTTCATCGTGGCCGTGCGCGACCGGGCCCACCTGGACGCCGCGATGCGCACCCTCAAACGCACGCCTTCGGTGATCCGGGTCCAGCGCGTGCGGCCCGGCGGGCACGGCGCGACCTAATCGGCCCCCCGGGGCGGATAGCGCACTTCCAGCACTTCGATCTCCTGCGCGCCCGACGGTGTGACCAGCCTCACCACGTCGCCTTCGCGCGCCTTGAGCAATGCGCGGGCGATGGGGGACACCCAGCTCACCTGGCCGCTGGCGCTGTCTGCCTCGTCGATGCCCATGATCGTGACCGCGCGTTCCTGGCCCGACTTGTCGGCATAGGTCACGGTCGCTCCGAAGAACACCTGGACACGGCCATGGTGAACCGCCGGGTCCGTGATTTCCGCCAGCTCGAGCCGCCGGGTCAGGAAGCGGATCCGCCGGTCGATCTCGCGAAGGCGCTTCTTGCCGTAGATGTAATCGCCATTTTCCGAGCGGTCGCCGTTGCTTGCCGCCCAGTGCACCGCTTCCACCACCTTGGGACGCTCCTCGTCGATCAGCTGCAGCAATTCGCCGCGCAAGCGGGCATAGCCCGCAGGAGTGATGTAGTTCTTGGCGCCGGCCGGCAAGCTGGGCAGCAGATCGTCCGGCCCCTCGTTGCCGTCGCTGTCGCTCTCCTTGGTGAAGGCCTTGCTCATGACCAGAGCATAGGCGATGCCGTGTGTAACACGTCTTGTCTTTTCCTACATTCACATACGCTCTGTCCTACGATGCAGGACGCCGGGTTCGTGCAACATGTCAAGGTCAGGAGAAATGATGAGCCTCCCCTTTGCGGCGAAAGCCGCCCGATCGCCGCGCCGTGGCTATAGCGGCTGAAAACTCCAGCGTGGATACGCCGATGCCCGATGGGGCCCCTGCCGGCCGGCGCTCGCGCGCCGGGGCGGAAGCTGCCCGGTATGGCGTGTTGCGCCGGCTGGGCGCCGCACTCAAGCACGACATGGTAGTGAATCTGCAGGCGATCGCCATGATGGCCGAAGTGCTGAATGCACGGCTCGAGCGCGGCTCGCCCTCGCCTGCCGAGTTCCAGGCCAGCATCACCAAGCTCAACCGCCTTGCACGCGAAGCAGTGGCCAACTGCCTCAAGGTCGCCAGCTGGATCGAGCCCGGGGAAGACGAAGGCGTTCGCCTTGCCGATGGCGTCGATGAATGCATGGCCTTGCTCGCGAGCAACTTCAATTTTCGCGGCTTCGCAGTCACCAAGGAAGTTACCGACGGCACCTTCCAGGTATCGCGCGTGGTCCTGCGCAACCTCCTCATTGCCTCGCTGATCACGCTCACGGATGCTGCCGAAGGCCCGAGCGAGGTTCGCGTCAAGGCCCAGGTGGTTTCCGGTTTCGCGGAGATTTCCGTTTGGATCAGCCCGCGCCAGGACGGATTCGAAGGCTTGCCGTACGAAGCGAGCTACCGCCAGCTCGAATGGTCGGATGTCCAGGCCCTGGCGCTGGCCGAATCGGTAGATCTGGTGCGCGGCCCTGACCAGATCGTGATCCGCATGCCCCGCTCGGTGGCTACCGCGCCGCTGCAGATCGCACCGGTCTGATCAACTGTCCAGCGCGTCCATGAAGGTCTCGAGCTCATCGATGGGCAAGGGCTTGCAAAACAGGAATCCCTGGTATTCGTAGCAGCCCTGCTGCGCAAGATACGCCCGCTGCGCCTGCGTTTCCACCCCCTCGGCAATGACACCCAGGCCCAGGCTCTGCGCCAGGCCGATGATGGTTCGCGCGATCGCCGCATCGTTGGCATCAGTCAGGATGTCCTTGACGAACTCCCGGTCGATCTTGAGCTGGTCGAGCGGCAGCCGCTTCAGATACGACAGCGACGAGTAGCCCATGCCGAAGTCGTCCAGGGACAGCGTCACGCCCATGTCCTTCAGGCTGCCCATCTTGGCCACCGTCACCTCGATGCCATCCGCGAGCAGGCTTTCGGTCAGCTCCAGCTTGAGCTTGTGCGGGGCAATTCCCGAGTTGACGATGGCGGTCATCACCTCGTCGACGAAATCCGGATCGCGGAACTGCCGCACACTCACGTTCACGGCGATGCTCAGGTGGCTGCGGTCCGGTTGCTTGGCCCATACAGCGAGTTGGGCGCAAGCCTGCTCCAGCACCCAGCGGCCTATCGGGATGATCAGCGAGGTTTCTTCGGCGGTGGGGATGAAATGGGAGGGCGGGACCATGTCACGGTTGGGATGGCGCCAGCGCAACAGCGCCTCGACGCCCGTCATGCAACCGTCCGCTCCCACCTGGGGCTGGTAGTCGATGAGAAACTGGCCTTCGCGCCAGGCTTGCCGCAAGTCGGTCGCCAGCGCCGCATTGGCCGTGGCGACGGCCTGCATCTCCGGATCGAAGAAGCACACCGTGTTGCGGCCGGCACTCTTGGCCTGGTACATCGCCAGGTCGGCCTGCTTGAGCAGTTCGCTCACCGACCACGGTGCACGCCCGAACAAGGTCACCCCGATGCTACAGGTGCTGTGATGCAGGTGGCCCGACAGCACGTACGGCTCGCCCAGCTTCGCCAGGATCCGCTCGCTGACGGTGCGGGCACCGGCGACAGGCTCCAGCGGCTTCTGGCCGGTGTGCTCCAGCAGGATGACGAATTCGTCGCCGCCCAGCCGCGCCACGGTGTCGCCGCGCGCCACGCAGGAGCGCAGCCGCTCGGCGACCAGCTGCAGCAGCTGGTCGCCCTTCTGGTGGCCCAGGGTGTCGTTGAGCACCTTGAAATTGTCCAGGTCGATGAACATCAGGGCACCCTCGTGCGGCCGGTCGTGGTCGGACAAGGCCTCCTCCAGCCGGTCGAGCAGGAGCTGACGGTTGGGCAGCTTGGTCAGGGGATCGTAGAAGGCAAGGTACTGGATCTTCTCCTCGGCCGTCTTGCGCTCAGTGATATCGCGCCCCACGGCGACCCAATGGGTGAGCTTTCGCGCTTCGTCCCATACCGGTGATACTTCCAGGTCGACCCAGAACGCCTCGCCGCTCTTCTTGTAATTGATCAGGTCCACCCGGGCAGGCTGCCACTGCTCCATGGCCTGACGGATGCGGTCGAGTTCGCGGCGCTGCGTGCCCGGCCCCTGTAGCAGCCGGGGTGTGCAGCCCATCACCTCATCAGGGCCGTAACCAGTGCGCCGTTCGAAGGCTTCATTGACGAAAACGATTCGCGGACCTGGCGCACTGAACGGGCCGGCCTCGGTGATGATCACGATGTCGTTCAGTCGCGCGATGCTGCTCTCCAGCAGCCTCAGCTGCTCCTGCGCCTTGTGGCGCGCGGTCACATCGCGCAGGTGCACGGCCAGGCCCGCGCCGAAAGGGTAGCCGCGCACCTCGATGCGGGTGGAAAGCCGGGCATCGAGCTCTTCCACTTCCAGCACCTGGGCGTTTTCGAAACTGCGTCTGAACTGCTCTTCCAGGCGAAGGCGCACGGTTTTCTGGAAAGAACTCCAGATGCGCCGGCCCAGCAGCTCGCGCGCCGGCATGCCCAGCAGCTTCTCGGCCTGTTCGTTGGTGTAGGTGAAACGCCCGTCCCGGTCGATGGTGGCGAATGCTTCGCCGCTTCCCAGGGCGCCGCCCATGCTCACCGTGTGGCGCAGCAAGGTGCCGGGCCGGTGGCCGTGCGGGGCGATCTCCTGGACGGCGCCTTCCACGCGCACGATCCGGCCGGCCTCGTCGCGCACCGCATGCCCGATCGAGCGGACCCACGCACGCCGGCCCTTGAGCGTGACGATCTGCATCTCCTCGTCGAAGGGTTCGCCCCGGCCGGCGCACGCTTGCACCAATCCCAGGATCTTGTCGCGCCATTCGGGCGCGTAGAAACCGAAGGCGTCCTCGCGCGGCGGCTTGTAGCCGGGCGTGGCATCGTGCAGGGTCGCCAGCTGGTCGGACCACTCGAGCTCGTCGCGCTCGAGATCGATCATCCAGACGCCCACGAACACCGTGCTCTCGAGAAGCTTGAGCAAGGTCTGCACTTGCCTGAGCCTGGCTGAATCCGCTGAGTTCATTGAAGGAACATGCATCAATTTGTATCTTATGTTCATGCTCGTGTTTATGCAGTAGGCAACGTCCTACCGTCGTTCGCGGACTCGTCCGGTTAGCTCAAAACTGTACTGATCGCATGATGGCAGACCATCATTGAACCCGCCCGAAAGTTCCTGTGCATCTGCAAGCCTTTGTCATCGAGGACAACGCGACAATTCGCGAGAACCTCATCGGGACGCTCGAGGAACTCACCTGCGTCCACGTCGCGGGCGTGAGCTCGACCGAAAATGACGCGCTGGCATGGCTGGAACAGAACATCGAGCGCTGGGACCTGGTGATCATCGACCTTTTTCTCAAGCAGGGCAGCGGCATCCATCTGGCCCAGTGCATCAAGCGGCGCCGTGCCAGCCAGAAGATCGTCGTCTTTAGCAATTACATCAACGCCAGCGTACGCAAGCGCTGCGCACAGCTGGGCGTCGATGCCGTCTTCGACAAATCTACCGAAATCGATGCACTGGTGGACTACTGTGCCCATCAGTGCTTTCGCATTTCGCAGGCCCAGGCTGCCTGACGCAGGCAATCAGCTGCTCAGTAGGGGCCGAACAGCGAGTCGGCCTCCTTGTTGCTGGAATAGGCAGGAAACCGGCCCGCCGCTTGAGCCGCCAGTACTTCTTCGCGGCTGTCGATGAACTCAAGTATCTCCTGCGAACTCACCGGCTTGACGAAGTGTGCCGCCAGGCCGATGCCCGCTGAGCGCTGCATGTCGAGCTCGCGCCCGTACCCTGTCACGGCGGCCATGACCAGACGCTGCGACCCCGGCCGTTTGCGCAACAGGCCGGCCAACTCATAGCCGTCCATCACCGGCAAGCCGATATCCAGGAAAGCAACGTCCAATTCCTGCCGTTCAGCCAGCATGAGGGCATCCGGCCCACTGTGGGCCACATGCACTTCGTGCCCCGCCAGCTGCATCACTTCACGCAGGGTCATCGCTGCGTCGACGTTGTCGTCGACGATCATCACCCGGGCCGTTGTCGTCGAAGCCGGGGGGCGCCGGTCATCGGGGACCACGGCCTGCCCTTCCGCCTGGACGGCGGGCAACCTTATTTCGAACGAAGCGCCTTTCGACGGGCCCTCGCTCAGAACGTCCACAGTCCCGCCATGCAAGTGAACCAGGCTGCGCACGATGGCAAGACCCAGGCCCAGGCCCCCATGAGGCCGGTCGCTGCCTTGCTGTTCGATCTGTACGAACGGCTCGAAAATTTTCTCGGCGGCGTCGCTGCTCAAGCCGGCCCCGTTGTCTCGTACGGCGATGACGACACTCTCATCCTGGCGACGGGCGGACAGCTTGATCTTTCCGCCGTTGGGCGTGAACTTGGCCGCATTGATCAGGAGATTGCAGATAGCCTGCGCGAGGCGGGGCGCGTCGCCCAGAACCCACAATTCGCCCTCGATGTTCAGCCGGAATTTGTGACCTCGCTGCTCGATCAGAGGCGTCGCCATTTCTATGGCGGAAGCCACGATCGGCCGCATATCCACCTTGCGTCGCTGGATCACGATATTTCCGCGCGTGATGCGCGAAATGTCCAGCAGGTCATCGACAAGCCGCACCAGGTGCGCCACCTGGCGCTCGATCACTTCACGCTCCTTGACCAGGGCGCTTGCATCCCGCAACCGCATCAGCTGCAGCGCCGTGCGGATGGGTGCGAGCGGATTGCGCAGCTCATGCCCCAGCATTGCCAGGAACTGGTCTTTGGTGCGGTTGGCCGTCTCCGCTTCGCCGCGCGCCTGGCGTTCGAGGTCCAGAAGCAGACGGCGTTCGTCCGCGAGCCTTTCACGCTCTCTTTGCGCCGACATGGCGCTCGCCACCGTCGCGGCCTGGGCAAACAGGCTCGTGTATTGGGACAGCAGGACTACCAGGATGAATCCCGCGGCGAGCAGTCCGAAGACGCGACCCGCGTAGAAGCCCAGATCGAATCGTCCGGCGTTGAACACGGCTGCGAGGGCCACCTCGCAAATCCAGACACACATCATCGCCATGAGCCAGACGTCCAGGGTACTGCGCCCGGGCGCTTTCCAGAGCGTATACAGGGCCAGGAGGCTGGCCGACCAGACGACTGCGACGACAACCCGATACGACGTCGTGTACCGACCCTCAGCCAGCAGCACGGGAAGCAACGATTCTCCCGCCGTGGCCAATGCGACGCCCAGGATCGCCAGCACCGTGATGCCCGCGAACAAGAGGACAGCACGGTCGCGGGAGAGGCGCTCCTTGGCGCACTGCACGTAGCCGATGATGAAGATGGGAAACGCGGCATGCCAGAACAGGTAGATCCACGCTGTGCTTTGCAATCCCGCGCCGAGCAGCCCGGAAGCCGAAAACAAGCCGGGGAAAGTCAACGTGTGCGCGGCCGTCAGCACACCGGTGAACCAGTAACCGCCTGCGAGCACGAACAGGGCCTTGCTGCGCTCGACGGTGAACTGCGCAAAAAGCAGAACGAAGGTCGTGACGTCACACATGATGAGCGCCGACTGATACATGGGAATGAATGCCGGCACCCGCGCAAGCGGGGTCTGCGCAAATGGCACAAGCAACAGGAAGACGGCCATCGACATCAGCGCCACGGCCGAGGCCAGCCGCAGTTGGGTCTTGAGCGCGGGAGCGGAAAAAATTACCGGGGCGGAGGCTGGAGGTGCTGTCATCGTCACGCCGATACTATCGCGCGGGCTGGTGCTGTGGCGTCAAATTTCAACAGGCTCACGCGCGACGCGGGCCTGCGACTCCCCAAATAAAAACCACCTGGAGGCCGAGGGCCTCCAGGCGGTTGATTCACTGACGTTTGGTGCGGCTGGCAGGATTCGAACCCACGACCCCTTGGTTCGTAGCCAAGTACTCTATCCAACTGAGCTACAGCCGCTGAGCCGCCGATTATATCAGCAGCTTTCCGCCGGCCCGCAAGCCGGTCATAACGCCAAGCCCGCAGTGGTTCCCAGGTAACGCTCCAGCACAGTCAGCTCCGCCGCAGTCGGCGTGCCCCTGCCAGTCACCACCGCATAAATGTTGCCAGCGAAACCGGCGCGGGGGTAGTACTCCTGGAAGCCCCAGCCGATCATCAGCTGGTCCAGGGGGCTACCGGTGAAGGTTGCAGTGCCGCTGCCGACGATGGACGAATTCACGCGCAGCGTCTGCGCACCGGGCGCGGACGTGAAGGTGACCACCGCCGGCGCGTTCGGCGTCAAGGCGCCCGGGGCGGTCAGCACGACCGACGCGCCGGTGCTGTCCACGCACTTGGCCTGCGGCCGGGAGTTGGAGAACAGGAGCTCCGTGGCATACAGCACGCCAGCGTTGGACGCCTGGAACACGATGCCCGAATTCGAGGCCCCCGGCACGCTCACCGCCGCCAGGCTGAAATGCGGATCCGCGATGCTGTAGGGCGCCCTGTTCCTCGGGTTGGGCTGCACCTCGGCGAGGGGGACGGTCTTGCGGCACCAGAACCCGGCCGTGTTGCCCGCAGAGTGGTCCGAATTCTTATTGCCGTTGGTCACTCGCATCACCGGCACTCTCATGGTGCCCATGCCGGCGCTGTCGTTGATCCAGTTGATCATCTCCATCGCATTGCCGGGGCTCGAGCCGTAGCCTGAATCGGAGATGGCGCGCACCGGCTGGCCCGCTGCCGCAGGACTGCCAAGCATGTAATCGGTGTACCCGTCGCCCAGCTCCCACTTGCTGGCGCTGTACTTGGCCAGGATGGCCAGGGCCGCATCGGGCAGGCTGGTAGCCGCATAACTGGCGGGATTGGTCAGAGCGTAGACCTTGCGGGGCGGCGGCGGGGTCTGGCCGGTCGAAGCGGTGTAGGTCAGCGTGGTCACGCTGTTGGCCGCCGGCGTGAAGGTGAACGTGTCCTGTCCGTTGGCGCCGGCGGGAATCGTCAGCTGGCTCTTGCTCAGGGTGCCGCCATTGCTGGAGCTCACAGTCACCGTCACGGCATTGGGCAGATTTCCCCGGGCATAGACCGTGATCGTGACCGGGCCGGAACCTGCCCAGCCGGGGCCATCGTCGAACAGTGTACCGATCGGGATGGCGGCCGAAGCCTTCATGACGCCAGACATGCTGGGCTCGAGCGTCTTGTTCTGATGCCAGCCCGGCACATGGTTGATCGCGTTGTTGTGCAGCGTCCAGTGGGCGCCGCCGTTCCAGCTGTAGAACTCCACGTTGTTGGCGCGCGCGTAGTTGACCAGGCGCCTGAACATCTCCTCCCAGCGCGGGTCGTCGACGGGCATACCGGTTTCGGTCAGTGCCAGCTTGATGCCGCGCGGCTGCGCCCAGTCGACCGCCAGCTTCAGGCGGTCCACTCCTGTATGCAGGCTGATGGGGCCCGGGCCGAAGCCGGCGTTGTAGTTCAGGGCGACCTCGGAGTCGTAATCGAAGCGCTGGCCGCTGCTGCCCGCGTCCAGGTACATGTGGACCTCATAGATGAGGTTGGTGCCGGATAGGGGCCAATCCGGGTTCTTGGTGGCCAGCGACATCGCCGCGCTCCACTCGTTGCCGCCGAGATAGATCGGATTGACCGCATCGACGGCGCGAATCGCGTTGATCGCGGCCTGGGCATAGGCGGGCCAGATGTGCAGGTCTTCGGCGCCGCCGAACGAGCGCTCGGTGCCGCCCGGCGCGGGCAGGTCGTAAGGCTCGTTCATCAGCCCGTAACCGCCGAATCCTGGATGGTCCTTCCACCGCTGGGCGGCCTTGGTCCACAAATCGTTGAGGTTCGACTGCTTGAGCGTCGCGCCCGGCGCAAGTGCCACGATCCGCTCGAACACCTGGTTGGCATCGCTGGTATAGGCATGCACCAGGGGATCGACAGGGTCCACCAGGCCGATGACGGCGCCGTTGGACTGGAACCTGAAATCGCGGTAGCGCGCATAGTTGTGCAGATCCAGGATGCACTTGATGCCCACTTGCGCATGCGCATCGAGCAAGCCGGTGATGAAAGCTGCATAGCCCGCGTGCAGGGCACCGGGCTCGCCGATCGCCGCCCTGGCAGCGGCGTTCGCGTTCGTGTCGTGCAGCATGGGCTGCAGCAACTCCCATTGGATGGGCAGCCGATTCTTGGTGTACCCGTTGGCCGCGAGCCAGGCTACATCGGCGGCGCGAGGAACGGTGAAGTGAATGTTGGGCAAGGTGCCGCCGCCATAGCGCAGGCCGATCTCGGCCGTTTGCATACCCACCAGGTTGGCGCCAATCGCCAAGGCCGAAGGCGGCACTGCGGGCGAGGGAGCAGGCGCGGGCGCTTCCGGAGGCGTCGGGTCCCGCCCGGGCGCATCGGGGAACCGGGTCAGGTCCGGCTCAGGCGTGACCGGCGGCCTCGCCGGAGCCGAGGAGTCTGGGGCCGGCGCGGCCGCAACGTTCTCGTCGCTGCCACCACCGCCGCCGCCGCCGCAGCCGCTCAATGCTACTGCCGCCGCTGCGGTTGCTCCTCTATTGAAGTCTCTTCTTTTCATGATGGCCTCCGGGCGGCGGATTGCGGAATGAAGGGGACGCTGCTGATGCTCATTGATGGGACTTCCTGTTTCAATGAATCGAAGTATCCGGCGCGCGACCGTCATACTCGGCGTCATACAGAGGAGGAAAGCAAAAATGGATTCATGCCTACCCGCGGGTCGGCATCGTCCGACACGAGCAGCTCAGCCACGCGTGAGAAATTACACGGCACGATAAGGCTGAGTTGGTTTAATGCGATCCGGGTCAGGCTGGCGTGGCGGTGCGAAGGGCGACTGCGACCTCCTGTCCCACGGCAATGACGGTCAGCCCGGTGGCAGCGGCGACGCCGCGGACATCGGCGGCGATTGAGTTTGCGCCTCGCGATCCGGCGTGCGGCGGCATCGTCCAGCCGCCCGAAGCGCCGCACGCAATCGTGCAATGATGGCGGCCTGGAAAAGGAGATTTCGATGAACGACCCTGAAAACGAATTGACGCCCGCCACGGCGGAGCCGCGCAACTCGTTCCTGGAAGAAAAGGCCTTTAAGTCGCGCACCGTGCTGGTGTTCGGCGCCATATCGGATTCGTCCGCGAGCGAAGTGACGCGGCGCCTGATCGCCCTGGACGCGGATTCCTCGGCCCCGATCGACATATTCGTGAGCTCACCAGGCGGCCACCTGGAGTCCGGCGATGCCATCCACGACATGCTTCGCTTCATCAGTGCCCCGGTCAACATGATCGGGACCGGCTGGGTGGGCAGCGCCGCGACGCATCTTTACCTCGGTGTGCCGCGCGAACGCCGTTTTTGCACGCCCAACACCCGCTTCCTGATCCACCAGCCCAGCGGGGGAGCCGGTGGCCAGGCGACCGACATCGCCATTCACGCACAAGAGATAATCAAGGCGCGCGAACGCATCGCCCGTGTGATTGCGCGCGAGACCGGCAAGCCGCTGGACACGGTCATGCTCGACATCGAACGCGACCGGTGGCTGTCGGCCCAGGAAGCGGTGGTGTACGGCCTGGTGGGCCGCATCATCGAGAACAAGTCGGAACTCAAAAAACGCTGATCGGGTGCGCTCGCGTCGATGACAGGGAACCCCCTCCCCGACGAGCTCGGGCGCTTCATCCTCACCAGCATTCCTTCGGTTCCCTACCTGGAGGCGGTACTGCTGCTGCGGAGCGATCCTTCCCTCGCGTGGAGCTCGTCACAGCTGGCGACGCGCCTGTACCTGCCTGAAGTCCAGGCGGCTGAATTGCTCCACAGCCTTGAATCCGCCGGCATCGCCGCCCAGGGCGGCGGCCAGGACGGTCCCGCCTACCAGTACCAGCCCTCGCCGGAGCTGGCACGGATTCTCGATCAGGTGGCCCAGTCCTATGCCACCGGCCTGCGCGCGGTCACCGACCTCATCCACTCCAAAGTGAGGCGGGCGCACCAGTTTGCCGATGCATTTCGGCTGCGAAAGGATTCATGACATGGCCGCGTTGATCTATTCCTTCTGTACGCTCACTTGCCTGGCCTGCTTCGGCCTGCTGCTGCGAGCCTGGCGGACCAGCCGCTCCCGCTTGCTGTTCTGGAGCGCCCTGTGCTTCGCCGTCCTCAGCGTGAGCAATTTCCTGCTGGTGATCGACAAGCTGGCTTTCCCCGATGTGGATCTTTCGGCCTTGCGGCTGACCACCGCCTTGGTGGCGCTGCTGCTGCTGCTGTTCGGCCTGGTCTGGGAGGAGGAATGAGCGCGACGAACCAGATGCTGATGGGCGCGATCGCGGTTGCCTCGCTAATCGTCGGGCTGTTCTTCTTCCGGTTCTGGCGCCATACGCGCGACCGGTTCTTCCTGTACTTCGCCTTGTCGTTCTGGATCGAGGCGTGCAACCGCATCGCCCTGGGTCTGCTGGTGGGTGCGGGCGAGGACGGCGCGCTCTTCTACACCTTTCGTTTGCTGGCGTACGGCCTCATCCTGCTGGCGATCTGGCAGAAAAACCGGCGGCAGCGCTAAGGCGGCCCTTTCCGGACGGCTGGACCTGGCCGGCGGCCACGATCAGGTTCATCAGGGCGGCAGGATCCACCGGCTTGACCAGGTGCTGGTCGAATCCAGCCTCATGCGACTTGCGCCTGTCGTCGGCCTGGCCCCAGCCCGTGACTGCAACGAGGGTCATTTCCCTGGCGCCGGGCTGGGCGCGAATCTGGCGGCAGGCTTCGTAGCCGTTGAGCTTGGGCATGCCGATGTCGAGCAATACGACATGGGGGTTGAAGTCGGCCGCCATGCGCACCGCGGCTTCACCGTCAGTGGCCTGCCGAACGCTGTGGCCCATGAGCTGGAGCAGCATGGCCAGGGTGTCGGCGGCATCCTGGTTGTCGTCGGCCACCAAAATGCGCAGTTCGGCATCCGGCGCCGCGATGGCGGCAGGTGCCTGCGGGTCCGATCCGGCCTGCGCCTCTTCTGCGGGCCGCGAAGCCAGCGGCAAGCGCACCACGAATTCGCTTCCCCGGCCCAGTCCGGGACTGCGCGCCTTGACGCTGCCACCATGCATTTCGATCAACCGCTGGGTCAGCGACAAGCCGATGCCCAGCCCGCCGCGCGAACGCACCAGCGCGGTTTCGACCTGGGAAAACATCTCGAACACGCTTTCCAGCCGATCGGCGGCGAGGCCGATTCCGGTGTCGCTCACCGTCACCAGCACGTCGCCGTTTTCCTTGCGGACGCCGACCTTGATGCGCCCCCCGCGGTCGGTGTACTTGGCGGCGTTGTTCAGCAGGTTCATGAATGCCTGCGCCAGCCTCGTGGCATCGGCGTCGAGCGGCAATCCCGGGGGCGGCAGCGTCAGTTCGAGCTGGTGGCCGTATTCATCGATGAGCGGCCGGCTGGTCTCCACCGCGTCCTGCAGAACATGGGCCAGCTCCACGCGCTCGCGCCGCAATTCGATGCGGCCCTGGTTGATGCGGCTCACATCCATCAGGTCGTCGATGAGCCGGCTCATTGACTGCACCTGGCGTTCGATCATTTCGGATGCCCATTGCACCTCGGGCGACGTCTGGCCCTGCAGCCGCAGCACATGCACGGCGTTGCGCACCGGGGCGAGGGGGTTGCGCAACTCGTGGGCCAGCGTGGCCAGGAATTCGTCCTTGCGGCGGTTGGCGTCGCGCAACTGGGCGTCACTGGCCTGCAGCGCATCCGTTCGCTCGGTCACACGGCGGTCCAGCGTCGCATTGAGGTCGCTCAGCCGCGCTTCGGCGCGGCGGCGCTCGGCCACTTCGGATTCCAACGCGATATTGGCGAGCTCGAGCGCGCGCCCCTTGCGATGCAGCTCGGCGAACACCGCGACCTTGGACCGCAGGACGGGCGCGTTCACCGGCTTGTGCAGGTAGTCCACGGCGCCGCTGCCGTAGCCCTCGAGGATGTGCTGGTCCTCGTTGTAATACGCGGTGAGGAAAATGATCGGCACGCGCGCCGTCTTTTTGCGCTCCTTGACCATCTGGGCCAGCTCGAAGCCGGTCATGCCGGGCATCCGGACGTCGAGCACGAGCACGGCGAACTCGTCGGCCATCAGCGCCAACAGGGCCTGCTCGCCGGACGCGGCGCGCACCAGTCGATACCCCGGATCGTCAAGCACCGTCTCAAGCACCATCAGGTTCTTGGGTTCGTCGTCGACGATGAGGATATTGACCAGGTCAGCCGATATCGAGGACTCCTTGGCTTTCGGAGTGGTACTTTTCACGTGGTGTCTTGGTCAGCAGGCAGGTTGAATCAACGGAACAGCCACACGCGCATCAGCGAAAGCAATTGATCGGTATTCACCGGCTTGGCGATGTAATCGCTGGCGCCGGCGTCCAGGCACTTCTCGCGGTCGCCCTTCATGGCCTTCGCGGTCAGCGCCAAGATGGGCAAGGTACGCAAACGGGGGTCCTTCCGGATTTCCCGCATCGTCTCATACCCGTCCATCTCGGGCATCATGATATCCATAAGCACCATGGCCAATCCGGGCGTCTCGTTGATCATGTCGATGGCTTGCCGCCCGTTCGTCGCGCTGATCACGTCCACCTCGTGGTTCTCGAGCACCGAGGTGAGCGCGAAGATGTTGCGGGCATCGTCGTCTACCACCAGCACCTTGCGGCCCCGCAGGACTTCCGTCGAATTATGCAGCCGCTCCAGCATCGCCTGCTTCTGCGAGGGCAGCTGGGTTACGACGCGGTGCAGGAACAAGGCCGTTTCGTCGAGCAGGCGCTCGGGCGACTGCACGTCCTTCAGCACGATGCTCTTGGCCATGGAGCTCAGCTGGTTCTGCTCGTCGCGGGTCAGGTCCTTGCCCGTGAACACCACCACCGGCACCGAAGCCAGCTCCGGCTCGGCCTGCAGCTGTTCCAGCAGTTCGAACCCCGTCATGTCGGGCAGCCGCAGGTCGAGCACGACGCAATCGAAGGGCTGGTCGCGCATGGCCGCCAGCGCCTCGTCGCCGGAGCCCGCCGCGACCATCTCGATGTCCTCATAGCCCAGCAGTTCCAGGACGGCGGCGCGCTCGACATCGTTGTCCTCCACGACCAGCAGGCGCTTGGTGCGCGGCGCCGCGAATTCCTTGATGCGGTCGAACGCGGCCTCCAGGCCGGCTGTGGTCGGCTCCTTGATCAGGTAGGCATAGGCGCCGTGCGACAGGCCGTGCTGGCGCTCTTCCTCCATCGTCACGATCTGCACCGGGATATGGCGCGTCTCCGGGTCCAGCTTCAGCTGGTTGAGCACTGTCCAGCCCAGCATGTCGGGCAGGAAGATGTCGAGCGAGATGGCCGTCGGGTGGTATTGCCGCGCCAGCGCGAGGCCATGGGTTCCCTTGGTGGCGACCAGTCCCTTGAAGCCCTTGTCGCGCGCCAGGCCCAGCAGGATCCGGGCATAGTGCGGGTCATCCTCGATCACCAGCAGCACCTCATCGCCCGGCACGATCAGGTCGCGGTCGTCGGCGATGTGCTCTTCGCGCGCCATCGGCAGTGCGATCACCGAACGCGCCTCGGTCGGCGACTCGACCCGCGATACGGTCGCACCGTCGGGGCCGGCGTAGTGCAGGGGCAGGTACAGCGTGAAGACGCTGCCCTGGCCATGCACGCTGGTCAGGCGGATCTCGCCGCCCAGCAGCACGGCCAGTTCGCGGCTGATGGCCAGGCCAAGGCCGGTGCCGCCGTACTTGCGCGATGTGCCGGCGTCGGCCTGCTGGAAGGCCTCGAAAATGAGGCGCTGCTTTTCCGGGGCCACGCCGATGCCGGTGTCTTCCACGGCGAACGACACCACATGCTGGGCCTGGCGCAGCACCGGGTGATCGGGGCTCCAGCCCTTGGCGGCCAGGCCCACGCGAACTTCCACCTGCCCGTGCGAGGTGAACTTCACCGCATTGGACAGCAGGTTCTTCAGGATCTGCTGCAGGCGCTTGGGATCGCTGTCCATCGAGCGCGGCAGGTCGTCCTCGAAGCGGATGTGGAAAGGCAGGCTCTTGGCCTCGGCCACGTGGCGGAAGTTGCGGTCGATGTTGTCGCGCAGGCCCGCGAAGCTGATTTCCTCGACTTCCACCGTCACCGTGCCCGACTCGATCTTCGAGAGGTCAAGGATGTCGTTGATCAGGTGCAACAGGTCGGTGCCCGACGAATTGATGTTGCGGGAGAACTCCACCTGCTTGGCCGAGAGGTTGCCGGGCGCGTTTTCCGCCAGCTGCTGGGAGAGGATCAGGATCGAATTGAGCGGCGTGCGCAGCTCGTGCGACATGTTCGCCAGGAACTCGGACTTGTACTTGGAGGTCAGGGCCAGCTCGGACGCCTTTTCTTCGAGCGCCCCGCGCGCCTGTTCCACTTCGCGGTTCTTGCGCTCGACCTCGGCGTTCTGCTCGGCGAGCAGCCGCGCCTTGGTGCCCAGTTCCTCGTTAGTCTGCTGCAGCTCGCTCTGGCGCGATTGCAGCTCGGCCGTCAGCTGCTGCGACTGCGTCAGCAGGCCTTCGGTGCGCATCGTCGCCTCGATCGTGTTGAACACGGCGCCGATGCCCAGCGCCAGCTGGTCCAGAAAGTTGAGGTTCACCACCGTGAAGGGGTGCAGCGACGCCAGCTCGATCACGGCCTTGGTCTGGTTCTCGAACAGCACCGGCAGTACGACCACGTTCACCTGGCGCGCTTCGCCGAGGCTGGATACCACCGTGACGAAGTCCGGCGGCACGTTGGTCAGGAGAATGCGTTTCTTCTCCACGGCGCATTGGCCGACGAGGCCCTCGCCCAGGTCGATGGTGGGCGCCAGGCGCACGTTGCCGGTCTGTGCATAACTCGACAGAAGCGTCAGGCCGGCGGAGTCGTCGTCGGCACTGCTGTTGTAGTGATAGACGGTGCCCTGATGGGCATTCACCAGCGGCGCCAGCTCGGACAGCAGCATCTTGCCCACGGTGGAGAGCTCGCGCTGGCCCTGCAGCATGCCCGTGAAGCGCGCCAGGTTGGTCTTGAGCCAGTCCTGCTCGCGGTTCGATTCGGTGGTCTCCCGCAGGTTCGAGATCATCGTGTTGATGTTGTCCTTGAGCTCGGACACTTCGCCCTTGGCATCCACCTGGATCGACCGCGTCAGGTCGCCCTTGGTCACGGCCGTTGCCACTTCGGCGATGGCCCGGACCTGGGTTGTGAGGTTGGCTGCCAGCAGGTTCACGTTACCGGTCAGGTCCTTCCAGGTGCCGGCCGCGCCGGGCACGTTGGCCTGGCCGCCCAGCCGCCCGTCCACGCCCACCTCGCGCGCCACGTTGGTCACCTGGTCGGCGAAGGTCGCCAGCGTGTCGGTCATGCCGTTGATGGTGTCGGCCAGCGCCGCCACCTCGCCCTTGGCCTGCACCGTCAGCCGCTGCGACAGGTTGCCGTCGGCCACCGCGGTCACCACCTTCACGATGCCGCGCACCTGTTCGGTCAGGTTGGAGGCCATGAAGTTCACGTTGTCGGTCAGGTCTTTCCAGGTGCCGCCCACGCCGCTCACCTGGGCCTGGCCGCCGAGCTTGCCTTCGGTGCCCACTTCGCGCGCCACCCGGGTCACTTCGCCGGCGAAGGAGTTGAGCTGGTCGACCATGGTGTTGATGGTGTTCTTCAGCTCCAGAATTTCGCCCTTCACGTCCACCGTGATCTTGCGGTTCAGGTCGCCCCGGGCCACGGCCGTGGTCACCTCGGCGATGTTGCGCACCTGCGAGGTGAGGTTGGCGCCCATCGTGTTGACCGAGTCGGTCAAGTCCTTCCAGGTGCCCGCGACGCCCGGCACCACGGCCTGCACGCCCAGCCGGCCCTCGGTGCCCACCTCACGCGCCACCCGCGTCACTTCCGACGCGAACGAGCGCAGCTGTTCCACCATGGTGTTGATGGTTTCCTTCAGCTGCAGGATTTCGCCGCGCACGTCCACCGTGATCTTCTTGGACAGGTCGCCGTTGGCCACGGCGATGGTCACTTCGGCGATGTTGCGCACCTGGCCCGTGAGGTTGGACGCCATCGAGTTCACGTTGTCGGTCAAGTCCTTCCAGGTGCCGGCCACGCCCGGCACGGCCGCCTGGCCGCCCAGCTTGCCCTCGGTGCCCACCTCGCGCGCCACCCGCGTCACTTCCGAAGCGAAGGCCGAGAGCTGGTCGACCATGGTGTTCATGGTTTCCTTGAGCTGCAGGATCTCGCCCTTCACGTCCACCGTGATCTTGCGGCCCAGGTCGCCCCGGGCGATGGCCGTGGCCACGTCGGCGATGTTGCGAACCTGGCCAGTGAGGTTGTTGGCCATGGAGTTGACGTTGTCGGTCAAGTCCTTCCAGGTGCCGGCGACACCCGGCACCTGCGCCTGGCCGCCGAGCTTGCCGTCGGTGCCCACCTCGCGCGCCACGCGCGACACTTCGGCCGCGAAAGAACGCAGCTGGTCCACCATGGTGTTGATCGTTTCTTTCAGTTCGAGAATTTCGCCGCGCACGTCCACGGTGATCTTCTTGGACAGGTCGCCATTGGCCACGGCGATCG
Organism: Ramlibacter sp.; assembly: GCA_013815685.1. Taxonomy (GTDB): domain Bacteria; phylum Pseudomonadota; class Gammaproteobacteria; order Burkholderiales; family Burkholderiaceae_C; genus Ramlibacter. Next base: position 4,529 of record JACDFR010000040.1, on the reverse strand, counting down.
TCACCTCGGCGATGTTGCGCACCTGGCCGGTGAGGTTGGCCGCCATCGAGTTGACGTTGTCGGTCAAGTCCTTCCAGGTGCCGGCCACGCCTTCCACCGCCGCCTGGCCGCCCAGCTTGCCGTCGGTGCCCACCTCGCGCGCTACCCGGCTCACTTCGCCGGCGAAAGCGTTCAGCTGGTCGACCATGGTGTTCATGGTCTGCTTCAGCTGCAGGATCTCGCCCTTCACCTCCACCGTGATCTTGCGCGACAAGTCGCCGCGGGCGATGGCGGTCGCCACGTCCGCGATGTTGCGCACCTGGCCCGTCAGGTTGGAAGCCATGAAGTTCACGTTGTCGGTGAGGTCCTTCCAGGTGCCCGCGACGCCCGGCACCGCCGCCTGGCCGCCCAGCTTGCCCTCGGTACCCACCTCGCGCGCCACCCGCGTCACTTCGGAAGCGAAGCCGTTGAGCTGGTCGACCATCGTGTTGATGGTGTTCTTCAGCTCCAGGATTTCGCCCTTCACTTCCACCGTGATCTTGCGCGAGAGGTCGCCCCGCGCCACGGCGGTGGTCACGTCGGCGATATTGCGCACCTGGCCCGTCAGGTTGTTGGCCATCGAGTTCACGTTGTCGGTCAGGTCCTTCCAGGTGCCGGCCACGCCGCGCACCTGGGCCTGTCCGCCCAGCTTGCCGTCGGTACCCACCTCGCGCGCCACACGCGTCACTTCGGAGGCGAAGCCGTTCAGCTGATCCACCATGGTGTTCAAGGTGTTCTTCAGCTCGAGGATCTCGCCCTTCACGTCCACCGTGATCTTCTTGGACAAGTCGCCATTGGCCACGGCCGTCGCCACGTCGGCGATGTTGCGCACCTGGGCCGTGAGGTTCGAGGCCATCGAGTTGACGTTGTCGGTCAAGTCCTTCCAGGTGCCGGCCACACCCAGCACCTGGGCCTGGCCGCCCAGCGCGCCCTCGGTGCCCACTTCGCGCGCCACCCGGGACACTTCGCCGGCGAAGCCGTTGAGCTGGTCGACCATGGTGTTGATGGTGTTCTTCAGCTCCAGGATTTCGCCACGCACGTCGGCGGTGATCTTCTTGGACAGGTCGCCCCGCGCCACGGCGGTCGTCACCTCGGCGATGTTTCGCACCTGGCCCGTCAGGTTCGAGGCCATGAAGTTCACCGAGTCGGTCAAGTCCTTCCAGGTGCCGGCCACGCCAGGCACCTGGGCCTGGCCGCCGAGCTTGCCTTCGGTGCCGACTTCGCGCGCCACCCGCGTCACTTCAGAGGCGAAGCCATTGAGCTGGTCCACCATCGTGTTGATGGTGTTCTTCAATTCCAGGATCTCGCCCTTCACGTCCACCGTGATGGTCTTGGACAGGTCGCCGTTGGCCACGGCGGTGGTCACTTCGGCGATATTGCGCACCTGGCCGGTGAGGTTGGACGCCATGAAGTTGACGTTGTCGGTTAAGTCCTTCCAGGTGCCGGCCACGCCGGGCACCTGGGCCTGACCGCCCAGCTTTCCTTCGGTACCCACCTCCCGCGCAACGCGCGTCACTTCCGAGGCAAAGCCGTTCAACTGGTCCACCATCGTGTTGATGGTTTCCTTCAGCGCCAGGATCTCGCCCTTCACTTCCACTGTGATCTTGGAAGACAGGTCGCCCTTGGCGATGGCCGTGGCCACGCCGGCGATGTTTCGCACCTGGCCGGTCAGGTTCGAGGCCATGGAGTTCACGGAGTCGGTCAAGTCCTTCCAGGTGCCCGCGATGCCGGGCACCTGGGCCTGGCCGCCCAGCTTGCCTTCCGTGCCGACCTCGCGGGCCACCCGCGTGACCTCGGAAGAGAAGCCGTTCAGCTGGTCCACCATCGTATTGATGGTTTCCTTCAGCTCCAAAATCTCGCCCTTCACGTCCACGGTGATCTTGCGGCTCAAGTCGCCCCGTGCCACCGCGGTGGTCACCGTGGCGATATTTCGCACCTGCGAGGTCAGGTTGTTCGCCATCGAGTTGACCGAGTCGGTCAGGTCCTTCCAGGTGCCCGCGACACCCGGCACCACGGCTTGCCCGCCGAGCCGGCCATCCGTGCCGACCTCGCGCGCCACGCGGGTCACTTCGGACGCGAACGAGCGCAGCTGGTCCACCATGGTGTTGGTGGCTTCCTTCAACTGCAGGATTTCGCCCCGCACGTCCACGGTGATCTTCTTGGAGAGGTCGCCGTTGGCCACGGCGATGGTGACGTCGGCGATGTTGCGCACCTGCGCCGTCAGGTTGCCGGCCATCTGGTTGACCGAGTCGGTCAGGTCTTTCCACACACCCGACACGCCCTTGACCTGCGCCTGGCCGCCAAGCTTGCCTTCGGTGCCGACCTCGCGCGCCACCCGCGTCACTTCCGAGGTGAACACGGAAAGCTGCTCGATCATGGTGTTGACGAGCTTGGCCGAGCGCAGGAATTCGCCCTTGAGCGCCCGGCCGTCGACCTGCAGGTCCATCGACTGGCCGAGGTCGCCCTTGGCAACCGCGCCGATGGTGCGGGCAATGTCGGTGGTCGGGCGCACCAGGTCGTCCATCAGCGTGTTCAGCGAATCGACCTGTGCCGCCCAGCCGCCGATCGCGCCCGGGGCCGACATGCGCTGCGAAAGCCGGCCTTCCTTGCCGACAGTGGTGCTCAGGCGAGCGACTTCGCCCGTAACCCGGTCGGCATTGCCGATCGCCTGGTTGAACGCTTCGGCGATCCGGCCATCCACCCCCGACCAGTCCGCAGGCAGCCTCACATCGAAATCGCCGCTCGAGAATGCCTTCATGGCCGCGAGGATCTGCCGCGATTGGGCTTCGGCGATGCTCGCAGATGGGCTCTCTGATGTCGGGACGGGGGTGGAAACTTTTAGGCTCTTTTTCCTGAGCTTCGGCTGAACGGCCTGGTCCATGCGGTCTCCGTTGGGTCTTTGGTGGTAAATCAGCGCGGCTACCCCTCTCGCGCGACGCAAGTGTGTCTGCGATTCGGCTGTTTCCGTGTAGGACATCACTGACAACTCAACAGAACCACTTGGAAAATGACTTATTTGACAGCGTTGCCGGGCCGCCCCGTATTTTCGTCGCTGTCAGGCTCCGGACTCGCGGTCTTTCCCAAGTCGTCTTTTGAAGGCCGCAGCACGGCAAGAAGGTCCGAGGTGGTGCGAAGGATCAGGCCGGCCCCCGCCCTGAGCAATTCGTCCTCGGTGCCGAACCCGCAAAGCACGCCCACAGTCTGCGCACCCGCCGACACGCCGGTGCGGATGTCGACGGTGGTGTCGCCGATCATCAGGCAGGCGGCCGGGTCCACACCCATCGCGTCGGCTGCGAACAACAACGGATCGGGATGCGGCTTCATCCGCCGCGTGGTCTGCGAGCCCACGACCGCCGAGAAGTGCTCCCGCACGCCAAAATGTTCCAGGAACCGCTCCACGCGCGGCGCCGTGCCGGTGGAGATCGTGCTCATGGGATAGAGCTGGGCCAGCTCGGCGATCATCTCCTGCACACCGGCCATCATGTCGTGCGGCACCTCGTCGGCTGCTTCGACGTTGCGCGTGCGGGCCGGGTCGGCGCCCCGCGCCTTGGCGGTCCGCAAGCGGCTGCGCAGGTGGTTCAGCGGCACGTCGAGCCCGAGCCGGTCGAGCATCGAATACGCAGCGTTGACCGGCGATTCGGCGCCCATCACGGCCTGGCGGGCCAGGCGTTCTGCCCGCCGGCCGCTCACCAGCGGCACGGCGTCCAGCACAGCCGCCAGCTGCGCCACGAGGTGATCGTCGGTATCCGCGATGGTGCCGTCGACGTCGAAACACAGCGCGCGGATACGCGAGAGGTCAAGAGCCATCCCGCGATGCTAGCCCAGCGGGCGCTTACCGCGGCCGTCCCAGCTGCTGTGTCCAGTAGATGCCCGCCTCGCTGCTGGTGTCAACTGCATAGGCCAGGCCCATTTCGGTGAAGCTCGAACTCATCAGGTTGGCGCAGTGGGTCGGGCTGCGCACCCATTCCCGGACGACCTGCTCGGGCGTGGTCTGGCCCGACGCGATGTTCTCGCCGACGCTGCGCCAGCGGAAGCCGGCTCGCGTGACGCGGTCGGCGGACGTGCTGCCGTCACGCCCTTCATGCTCCAGGAAGCTGTGGCGAGCCATCTCCAGCGCATGCGCGGAGGCCGCCTTGTCGAGAAGCGGATTGGGCTTGAGCGCCGGGCTGGCCCCGAAAAACCGCTCGCCGCACTGGCGCGGCTGCGCCCGGGCCTCGTTCGTCAGCGCCAGCACCCGCGCGGCCACGGCGGCGGCGGCCGAGGATGGCGGCGCGACGAAAGGCGTGGCCAGCAGAATCCAGTACGAGTCGCCCTGTTGATGCAAGCCAATCTCGGTCAGGCTCGGATCGGTCAACGCCGTGCAGTACTTCTGCGCCATCGCCCTAGCCACCGCCTGCGCCGACGGGTACCCGCTCATGCTGGCGGCGAAGACCCGGGTCGCCCGGTAGCCCGCCTTGCGGGTGGCGTCGGCGGGCGATTCGCGGCGCGCGACGCGCTGCGCCGCCTCGGCC
>JACDFR010000088.1 GCA_013815685.1 Ramlibacter sp. | reverse complement strand
CCGGTGCGCTCGCCGGCTTGGCGGGCGCGGCGACGGGCTGCGTCGCCGGCACCACCTTGACGGCAGGCACCGACGGCGCCGACGCCGGCTTCAACGCAGCCACTGCCGCGGTATCGAGCGGCTTGCCTTCGTTTGCCGCGAGGGCACTCTGCTTGGCGGCGAACGGCACCGGGGGAGGCGGCGGAGCCGTCTGGGCCACGACCTGCACAGACCGCGCGCGTTCCGGCGGCTGGGCGCTGGGCGCGACGGTCTGGCCGACGACGCTGGCCTGCACCGGGGCGACCGGGGCGACCGCCGCCACCGGCGCGCGCGCCACCATCTCGCGGTTCACCCGCACCGTCTCCCGTGCAACCGGCCTGGACTGCGCGAAGGCCGCGGCAAGCATGGCCACCACCGCGCCCGGAACCTGCTGGTTCGCGTAGGTCACATTGCCCACATTACGGTTGTCATAGTAATTGGTGACGTTGACCTGCGTGATGACGGTATTGCTGGTATTGACGTTGGTGAAGTACTGGCGGCTCACGGTGTACGAAGGCCGGTAGACATCGCGCGGGCCGAGCGGAAACCAGCCGACGGCGCCACCGCTGCTGCCGCTGCCGGACGATTGCAAGCCGCTGCCCGGAACGAATGCGACCAACGCGGGCGCATACACCGGCCGGACCGTGGCCGGCCCGGGCACCCAGGCCCAGCCGCCGTCGATATGGGCCCAGCGGCCATAGTGCGAAGGTGCGAAGCCCCAGGGCGCCTCATCGATCCAGGTCCAGCCCCACGGCTCGACCCAGGACCAGTGGCCATCGCGGTACGGCGCCCAGTCGGCGGCCACCCGGCTCGGCACCCAGACATTGCCGTACTCGCGGTGCTGGCGCCACGTGCCGTGCTGGTCCAGGTCCTCGTAACCGATCATGTCTGCCGACACGTAGCGGCGCGAGGGCGACGTGTCCCAGCGGCGATCGCGCTGGTTGGACCACTGGTCGAAATCATCCACCGGCCACGAGGCGAAACTCTGGTAGTTGCGCAGGCCCGAGTCGAAGAACCGCAAGGCCTGGCGCTCGCGCACCACGAAGGCCCGGCCTTCACCGTAGACCTCGGCCAGCCCGGTGCGCACGGTCACGGTGGTGGACTGGCCGTCGGCGTCGACGTGGATGCGGTAGCTGCCAGGCCGGCGGATCAGGTAAGCCAGATGGGGTGTCGCAACTTCGAAGATCTCGCCGCGGTCCAGGCGCCGCACGCGGATGTTCAAGGTGCCCTGCGCCAGTTCCACCTGCGCGATACGGTCATTCAGGTTCAGCAGCGTGATGCTGGTGCTTGCGCCCACGCGGATGGCCGCGGCGCCCAGCTGCAGTTCGGCACGTGCGCCCCGCTCCACCCACAGCCGGTCGCCGGTAATCAGCGGGCGGTTCACGATGGCGCGGCCCCAGTCGCGCTCGCCGCCGGGCGCAAAGCTGGCCCCGCCGGAGACGAATGCCAACCGCGCCACGCGCGATGGCGGGTCGGCCGCCAGGGCCCCACCGCTCCATCCAAGGACCAGAAAAAGCAGGGGCGTGATCAGTGCGCGCAGGAAAGCCTTGGGCATGGTGTTCTGTCCTCTCATCGTTGGCGAACCGCTTTGGAGCCTAGCTCATGCCCCGGCGGGCCCCAAGTCGGCCGTGACCGCGACCCGGCTATCGGCTCTGTCTGACGGCTGAGTCATACCGGCGGCCACTTCTACGCAGACGTCCAGCGCGCGGCAGCTTCGTCGCTCAGCTCAGCCGCAGGTTACCACCACGTTGGGGATGGAGCCGCCTGCGGCTTCCAGCCGGCGACGGGCTTCGTCGGCGCCGAGCGACAATTTGCACATGACGATCGCGGTCTTCACATGACCGCCAGACTCTTCCAGCAGCTGCGCAGCCTCTTCGCGCTTGACGCCCAGCGTGACCATCAGGATGCGCTCGCCGCGCTCCTGCAGCTTCTGGCATGTGACCTGCAGATCCACCATCAGGTTGCCGTAGACCTTGCCGGTCTTCACCATCGCCGCCGTGCTGATGGTGTTCAATACCATCTTGGTGGCGGTGCCGGCCTTCATGCGCGTCGAGCCGGTGATCACTTCCGGCCCCACCAGCGGAGCGATCACCACGTCATGCGATTTGATCAGCTGCTCGGACGGGTAGGTGCACAGCAAAAAGCCGGTCCGGGCGCCGCGTTCGCGGGCGCGGGCGAGCGCGCCGTGAACGTAGGGCGTGGTCCCCGAGGTGGCGATGCCGAGGACGAAGTCGCGCTTCGTCACGTCCTTCGCGTCGATGGCCGCGGCGCCTTCCTCCGGATGGTCTTCGGCCCCTTCCTGGGAGCGGACAAGCGCATCGAAGCCGCCGGCGATGATGCCTTGCACCATGTCGGGATCGGTCCGGTAGGTCGGCGGCATCTCGGACGCGTCGAGCACGCCGAGCCGGCCCGACGTACCGGCGCCGACATAGATGAGCCGTCCGCCCCGCCGCAGGCAATCGACCACCAGGTCGATGGCACGGGCGATCTGCTGGCGCTCTTCCCCCACGGCGGCGGCGACCATGCGGTCCTCGGCGTTGATGAGATCGACAATTTCCGTTGTCGACAGCTGATCGATGCGGGTGCTGCGCGGATTTCGCTGTTCGGTCAGGCGCGCATCCAGGGGCCTGGCGGACGGGCTTGCGGGCCTGAGGGCTGGCTTGCCGGGCGGCGGCAGGAAGTCCATCTTCATGACCGCCCGCCCCCCGTGGTGCACATTGCTTCGCTGCCCGTCCTGGCCTTGCGACTTTCGTGCGTCGTGGGACATGGCATTTCCAGTGCTGGAGACGGGTTCCATGATCCTCTCCCAGCGCTGCCGTGGTTGTAGGACCGGTTTTGGTTCACTTGTCAGCATGGCCTTGTTAAAGCGGACAGAGCACTTTAGGCCACACTTTCGTGGCAGCAACAGAGTTCACACCCCCAGCGCCAGGCGCATGGTGCTCTTGACCTCCTCCATAACGGCATAGGTGCGTGTTTCGCGGACACCAGGCAACTGCCACAGCACGGTTCCGGCGAATTCCCGGTAAGCCTGCATGTCCGCCATACGGGTCTTGAGCAGATAGTCGAAGCCGCCGGCGACCATGTGGCACTCCATGATTTCGCCTCGCACTTGCACGGCGGCCTTGAAGGCGTCGAACACGTTGGGCGTGGTGCGATCCAGCAACACTTCGACGAACACCAGCATGCCGGCGCCCAGTTTGAATGGATTCAGGCGCGCCTCGTAACCCAGGATGTAGCCCTCGCGGGTGAGCCGTTGCACGCGGGCCAGCACCGCCGTGGGCGACAACGCCACCGCCTCGGCCAACTTGAGGTTGGAGATGCGGCCATCGAGCTGCAGCACATTCAGAATTTTCAGATCAATCCGGTCGATATCCATCGATATTTCGCGTTCTGAAGAGAATTATCCGGTAAGTCGCATGAATTTAGCGTGAAACTCACCACAAAGCGAGAGACGATGACGGCATTGCGCTTCATCGAAAGTCTGTCGTGCCATCTCAACGCCTGCCCTTTCCGTATCGGCCCGAAGCCGATGTCGTGGTCGATCGCCTTCGCGCGCTCAGCGATGCGCTCGACTGGGCCGCCGCCGCGCAGGTGGCGCAACCCTGGGTGCAGGCCGTGCGCCGGCATCCGCCGCCGTTCTGGGCAATGGAAAGCCTGTTGAAGGAGTACCCGATCGCCAGCAGCGAAGGGCTGGCACTGATGCGGCTGGCGGAGGCACTGCTGCGCGTGCCGGATGCTGAAACCGCGATCGCGCTCACGGCCGACCAGCTGGGGCGCGCCGATTTCGAGGGCGCGACCGACAGCGCGCTGGCCCGGCTGTCGCAGACGGCCATCGCCATGACCAAGCGGTTCCTGCCCGGCGCACAGCACGAGCCGGGGCTGCTCGGCAAGCTGGGCGCCAGGACCGTGGTCGCGGCCACGCTGCGGGCGGTCCAGCTGCTGGGCCGGCAGTTCGTTCTGGGGCAGGACATCGCCGAGGCGATGCAGGAAGCCGACGGCGCGCGCCGCAGGACCGACAATCTCAGGTTCTCCTACGACATGCTGGGCGAAGGCGCGCACACCGAGGCGGATGCCCTGCGCTACCTCGCAAGCTACGAAAACGCGATCACATCGATTGCCAACGCAGCTGCGGCGGACCGACCGGTCGAGCAAAACGACGGCATCTCCATCAAGCTCAGCGCATTGCACCCCCGCTATGAGGACGCGCAGCGCGATCGCGTGCTGGCCGAGCTGGTGCCGCGCGTGTGGACCTTGTGCGAGATGGCCGCCCGCGCCAATATCAACCTGACGATCGACGCCGAGGAAGTGGACCGGCTCGAACTCTCGCTGGACGTCTTCGAGGCACTGGCCGCGCAAGTGGCCCGCCGGCACCCTCGCTGGCAGGGTTTCGGCCTGGCGCTGCAGTCGTACCAGACGCGCGCCCTGGAACTGATAGAACACGTCGCATTACTGGCGCGCCGGTATGGCTTGCGGTTCATGTGCCGCCTGGTCAAGGGCGCGTACTGGGATGCCGAGATCAAGCGTGCGCAGGAGATGGGGCTGCCCCACTATCCCGTCTACACGCACAAGCACCACACCGACGTTTCCTATCTCGCCTGCGCCCACGCCCTTCTGGGCGCGCCGGACGTGATCTTCGCGCAGTTCGCCACGCACAACGCCGGCACGATCGCGGCGATCCTGCAGATGGCGGCGCGCACGCCGTCCCGGTTCGAACTGCAGCGCCTGCACGGCATGGGCGAAGGCATCTACCGGGAGGTCCTGAAGAACCCGCTGATCTCGTGCCGGGTCTATGCGCCCGTGGGCCAGCACCGCGACCTGCTGGCCTACCTGGTGCGCCGGCTGCTGGAGAACGGCGCGAATTCTTCCTTCGTCCACCAGCTCGCCGACCAGTCGATCGGCATGGACCAGCTGCTGGTGTCGCCGTTGCGGCTGCAATCGGGCGCCTCGCTGCCGCTGCCGCCCGCACTGTTTGGGGCCGCGCGCAAGAACAGCAGCGGGCTGGACCTCACCGTGGAATCGATGCGCGCGCCGTTGCTGGCTGCCCACGGCAACGTGGCGGTCCCTGTTGCGACGCCGTTCGAGCTCTCGCAGCTCAGCGATGCCGCCGGCCGCTGCGCGGCGGCCTACCCGGCGTGGCGCGCGACGCCGGTCGCGACCCGCGCCGCCGTGCTTCGGCAAGCCGCCGATGCCATGGAAGCGCAGATGCCCCGGCTGTGCGCGATCCTGGTCAAGGAAGCCTTCAAGACCTGGGGCGATTGCGTGGCCGAGGTGCGGGAGGCCGTGGACTTCCTGCGTTATTACGCGAGCGAGGCCGAGCGGATCATGCAACCGATCGCCCTGCCCGGGCCGACGGGCGAGAGCAACGAGCTGCGGCTGTCGCCTCGCGGCCCGTGGGTCTGCATCAGCCCCTGGAACTTCCCGCTGGCCATCTTTACCGGCCAGGTCGCGGCGGCGCTGGCCACGGGCAACACGGTGCTGGCGAAGCCGGCGGAACAAACGCCCGCCATCGCGCTGGAAGCGGTAAAGCTGCTGCACGATGCGGGCGTGCCGCGGGACGCGCTGCAGCTGCTGCACGGCCCCGGCGACACCGTGGGCGCGGCCCTGGTGGCGCATCCGCGCATCGCCGGCGTCGTCTTCACCGGTTCGACCCAGGTCGCCAAGATCATCCAGCGCGCCCTGGCGGCCAAGGACGGCCCCATCGTTGCGCTGATCGCCGAAACCGGCGGCATCAACGCCATGCTGGTCGACTCCACGGCGCTGCCCGAGCAGGTCGCCGATGCGGTCATGCAAAGCGCCTTCCGCTCGGCGGGCCAGCGCTGCTCGGCGCTGCGCCTGCTGTGCGTGCACGAGGGCATCGCCGACGCGGTGGTCGAAATGATCCGCGGCGCCGCGCGCGAGCTGGTCACGGGCGACCCTTCGCGGCTCGCCACCGACGTCGGCCCGGTGATCGACGGCGAGGCGTCCGAGGGCATTCACAAGCACCTGCAACACCTGCACGCGAACGCCCGCGCGCTGCTGCCGCCGAGCGAGCTTCCGCCCGCATCCCGCCTGGTGCCGCCGCAGGCGTTCGAAGTGGCCCGCATCGAGGACGTCCAGCAGGAAATCTTCGGCCCCGTGCTGCACATCGTGCGCTGGAAGGGGGATCCGCAGGCGGTGATCGACCAGATCAACGCATTGGGATATGGGCTCACGCTGGGCATCCAGACCCGCATCGACAGCCGGGCCCAGGAACTCGCGGCGCGGGCGCACATCGGCAATGTCTATATCAACCGCAACATGATCGGCGCCGTTGTGGGCGTGCAGCCGTTCGGCGGCGAAGGCTTGTCGGGCACGGGACCGAAAGCCGGCGGACCGCACTACCTGTACCGGTTCTGCGCCGAGCAGACGTTGACCGTGAACACGACTGCCGCAGGCGGGAATGTTTCGTTGCTGGCTTGACCGCTAACTCCACGATGGGTCCGAGACCGCGCGGCGCCTGCGCCGGGTACCGCCTCCCGCGACGCGAGGAAACCCGGCCTAAGCCACAACCGTTTCGCGCATCGTCACGAATTCCTCCGCCGCCGTGGGATGGATGCCGACCGTGCTGTCGAAGACCGCCTTGGTCGCGCCCGCCTTCATGGCAACGGCGAAGCCCTGGACGACTTCGCCGGCGTCCGCGCCCACCATGTGCAGACCGACCACGCGATCGCTGGCGGCCTCGACCACGAGTTTCATCAGCGTGCGCTCCGAGCTCCCGCTCAACGTGTGCTTGAGCGCCTTGAACTCGGCGCGGTAGATCTTCACGTCGCCGAAAAGCTTGCGCGCCTCGCTCTCGGAATAGCCGACGGTGCCGATGTTCGGGTGCGTGAAGACCGCGGTGGGCACGAAGTCATAACCCATCTTGCGCCGGCCGGCGCCGAACAGGCGATCGACCAGGACCATCGCCTCACCCAGCGCCACCGGCGTGAGTTGCAGCCGCGCCGTGACATCGCCCAGGGCATGCACGGACGGGATGGACGTCTGGTATCCCTCATCCACCACGATGGCCCCGTGCTTGCCTTGCGAAACCCCCGCCGCTTCGAGCCCGAGCCCCGCGACGTTGGGCACCCGCCCGGTTGCGTACAGGACGGTGTCGGCCACCAGGCAGCTGCCGTCGTTGAGCGTCACCGCCAGCCCGCCGCCGGTCTTATCGATGCGCTCGACGTCCATGCCGGTGCGCAGGTCGACGCCGTGCTTGCGTACCTCATGGGCGATGAAGCTGCGCACTTCTTCATCGAAGCCGCGCAGCACCTGGCCGCCGCGGTAGAGCTGGACCACCTTGGCGCCCAGCCCGTTGAAGATGGAAGCGAATTCGCAGGCGATGTAGCCGCCGCCGACCACCAGCAGGCGCTGCGGGAAGGGATCGAGATCGAACATGCTGTCCGACGTCACCACGTGCTCGCTGCCGGGGAAGACCGGCACGCTGGGCCGCCCGCCGGCGGCCACCAGGATATGGCGGGCCGTGAAAACCTGTTTTTCCTGCGCTGTCTGCACCTGCACCGTGCCGGCATCCAGCAGCTGCGCCCAACCGGTCACGATTTTCACGCCCGCGGTGGCCAGGAGATTCTGGTAGATACCGTTGAGGCGCGCGATCTCGCCGGCACGATTGGCCTTGAGCACCTTCCAGTCGAATCGGGGCCGCTCCAGGTGCCAGCCGAATCCGGCCGCATCTCGAAAGTCATCGGCAAAATGCGCGGCGTAGCTGTAGAGCTTCTTCGGGATACAGCCCACATTGACGCAGGTGCCGCCCAGGGCCGCCGCCTCAGCCACCACCACCCGCGCGCCCCGTTGAGCGGCCATGCGGGCCGCCCGCACGCCGCCGCTACCGGCGCCGATGACAAATAGATCGCAGCTGTCATCCGGCATGTCGCCCCCAGAAGTGTTCAATGAAGCATTGTCGCGAATCGGCCGGTATTGCGCTGGACGAGCGGCCAGGCGCCGCGTAGCGGATGCGTGTCAGCCGTCCGGGTTGTCGTCGGCCGGCGTGGATCGTTTGCGATCGCGCTCGATGCTCTTGAGCGTGGCCAATGCGCTCTCGGATCCCTCGCCCGATCGGCCCTCCCGGGCGCGCCGGTCCGTGCCGCTGCAATCGGCCTCGTTCGAGCGGTCTTTGTTGGCGGGTTGCTTGTTGCGTTCCATGGCGGGGTAGGGCTGACGCTTGCGTCGTCTCATCGGTCAATTTACTGGCAGCCGGTCAATAGAGGGTGTAGGTCTTGGCGTCTGCAACGGTAGGAGGCTCCTTCGGTAGGAAGCGGACTACGCGCCACCGGCGACTCCAGGAGAAGCAGGTTTCGCATACACTTATTCACTGCGCCACGCGCAAACTCCGGACGGTGCAGCTACCCGCTGCTCACCGTCCACGTCCATGAACAGGCGCCGGGCATAACCGGGCGCGGAGACAAACGAATGAGCACACCACAGGCATTGCGCTTGCACGTGCCGGAGCCTTCCGGGCGCCCCGGCTGCAAGACCGATTTTTCCTATCTTCCTCTTTCTCCGGCCGGCGCCGTGCGCAGGCCGTCCGTCGATTCCACCCCATTCGAGACCAACGACCTGGCCTATGGCTTGATCCGGGTGCTCGACGGCAAGGGCGCAGCTGTTGGCCCTTGGGCGCCCCAGATCGATCCGGTCCGCCTGCGCAAGGGTCTGCGTTCGATGTTGAAGACGCGGGTGTTCGACAGCCGCATGCTGATCGCCCAGCGCCAGAAGAAGCTGTCCTTCTACATGCAGAGCCTGGGAGAGGAGGCGATCGGCGCCGCTCACTCGTTCGCTCTTCAGCCGGGCGATATGTGTTTTCCGACCTACCGCCAGCAGAGCCTGCTGCTGGCGCGAGACGACGTATCCATGGTCGAGTTGATCTGCCAGCTGATGAGCAATGAGGGCGATGTGCTCAAGGGCCGCCAGTTGCCCGTGATGTATTCATACAAGCGTGCGGGCTTCTTCACCATCTCCGGCAACCTCGCCACGCAGTTCATCCAGGCCGTCGGCTGGGCGATGGCGTCGGCGATCAAGGGCGACACCAAGATCGCTTCTGCATGGATCGGCGACGGCGCCACGGCCGAATCGGACTTCAACACGGCGCTGACATTCGCCCATGTGTACCGCGCCCCCGTGATCCTGAACGTCGTCAACAACCAGTGGGCCATCTCCACCTTCCAGGCGATCGCCGGCGGCGAGGCCACGACGTTCGCTGCGCGCGGCGTGGGTTGCGGCATCGCATCGCTGCGGGTGGACGGCAACGACTTCCTGGCGGTCTACGCCGCCTCGCAGTGGGCCGCCGAGCGTGCCCGCGGCAACCACGGGCCGACGATGATCGAGTGGGTGACATACCGCGGCGGCCCGCACTCCACATCCGACGACCCTTCCAAATACCGGCCCGCCGACGACTGGCAGCACTTTCCGCTGGGCGACCCCATCGCCCGTATGAAGCAGCACCTGATTGGCATCGGCGAATGGTCCGATGCGCAGCACGAGCAGACGCAAGCCGAGCTCGAAGCCGAAGTGCTCGCGGCCCTCAAGGAGGCCGAAGGTTTCGGAACGCTGCTCGACGGCCGTATCACGAGCCCCGCCACCATGTTCGAGGATGTCTACAAGGACATGCCCGAGCACCTGCGGCGTCAACGCCAAGAGCTGGGAGTCTGAACATGCTGACCAAAACCAAGAACCTCGAAGCCGTCGCCGACGGCGGCAAGACCACCTCGATGACCATGATCCAGGCGCTGCGCTCGGCGATGGACGTCATGATGGCGCGCGACGAGAACGTCGTCGTCTACGGCCAGGACGTGGGCTACTTCGGCGGGGTATTCCGCGTCACCGAGGGCCTGCAAGCCAAGTACGGCAAGTCGCGCTGCTTCGACGCACCGATTTCCGAAGGCGGCATCGTCGGCACGGCGGTGGGCATGGGTGCGTATGGGCTGCGTCCTGTGGTGGAGATCCAGTTCGCGGACTACTTCTACCCGGCGGCGGACCAGCTCGTCTCGGAAGCGGCCCGGTTGCGGTTCCGCTCGGCGGGCGACTTCACCGCGCCCATCACCGTGCGCATGCCCTGCGGCGGGGGCATCTACGGCGGGCAGACGCACAGCCAGAGCCCGGAGGCGATATTCGCCCACGTGTGCGGACTGCGCACGGTGATGCCCAGCAATCCTTACGACGCCAAAGGCCTGCTGATCGCCTCCATCGAGAATGACGACCCCGTCATTTTCCTGGAGCCCAAGCGGCTCTACAACGGCCCCTTCGACGGCCGTCACGACCGCCCGGTCGTTCCCTGGGCCAAGCACCCGATGGGCGAAGTGCCCGAGGGCTACTACACGGTTCCGCTCGAAACCGCGTCCGTGTTCCGTCCGGGCAACGATCTCACGGTGCTGACCTACGGCACCATGGTGTGGGTTTCTGATTGCGCCGCCACCGAAACCGGTATCGATGCCGAGATCATCGACCTGCGATCGATCTGGCCGCTGGACCTGGACGCCATCGTCGCCTCGGTAAAGAAAACGCGCCGCTGCGTGGTCGTGCATGAAGCCACGCGTACCAGCGGCTTCGGCGCCGAGCTGCTGTCCCTGGTGCAGGAGAACTGCTTCTACGACCTGGAGGCGCCGGTGGAACGCGTCGCGGGCTGGGACGTTCCTTACCCGCATGCGCAGGAATGGGCCTACTTCCCCGGCCCCGGCCGCGTCGGTGCGGCGTTCAAACGCGCGATGGAGGCCTGAATGACGAACCCCCACGTTTGCGGCTGCGCCGCTGCTCTGCCCCCCGAGGGGGCGCAAGTCCCCCTTGGGGCGGCCCGGCGGGAGGCTTGATCATGGGAATGCATGTGATCAAGATGCCGGACATCGGCGAAGGCATTGCCCAGGTCGAACTGGTGGCCTGGCATGTGAAGCCGGGCGACTCCGTCAAGGAAGACCAGGTCCTGGCGGACGTGATGACGGACAAGGCAACGGTCGAGATTCCCTCCCCCGTGTCCGGCAAGGTGGCTTCGCTGGGCGGCGCCGTCGGCGAGCAGATGGCCGTGGGCGCCGAACTCATCCGCCTCGAAGTGGAAGGCTCGGGCAACGTAAAGGACAACGCGCCGTCGCCTGCTCCCCAGAAAGCGGCTGCGCCGGCGCCGGCCCCTCGCGCGCCCGCCGCGCCCGCCCCAGCCCCGGCCCCGGCCGCGGCAGCAGTGAAAGAACAGGCGCGTGCGCCGGTCCGAGA
>JACDFR010000087.1 GCA_013815685.1 Ramlibacter sp. | reverse complement strand
CGCCCGGGCTGCGCGGGCCGCCTCACTGCTCACCGCCGAACTGGCGCTGGCCGCCGGCGAGCCGGCGCGAGCGGCCGCCCTGGCGGACGTCCCTGGCGCAGCACGCCCGGAATTGGTCCTGTCGTCGCAAGCGCGCACCGCGGGCGGCCGGGCGGCGGACAGCGCCCAGCGGCTGCAGACCTGGGTGGCCCTGCACCCGCGTGACGCCCAGGCATGGCAGCTGCTGGCGGCAGCCTACGCGGCGCAGGGCCAGTCGCTGCGCGCGATACGGGCCGAAGCCGAGGCGCAGGTGGCCCACCTTGACTACCAGGCGGCGCTGGACCGGTTCAAGGCGGCGCAGGAGCTGGCACGGCGGGCCGGCCCCGGGACCGGTGACCACATCGAAGCGTCGATCATCGACACCCGCGCGCGGCAGGTGGAATCACTTCTTCGTGAACAGGCTGTCGAGCGCTGACTCGATCACCACGCCCATCAGCGAATAGATCAGCGAGCCGATCAGCGCGGCCACGAAGCCGCGCACGTGAAAGCCGTCCAGCAAGCCACCGGCGGCCCAGAACATCAGCGCGTTGATGACGAACAGGAACAGCCCCAGCGTGACGACGGTCACGGGCAGCGTCAGCACCACCAGGATCGGCCGCACCACGGTGTTGAGCAGGCCGATCACGAAGGCCGCGATCAGCGCGGCGGTGAAAGTCCTGACTTCGACCCCGCTGTACAAATAGGCCACGAACAGCAGCGCGGCTGCGCTGAGCAGCCATTTGGCGATGAGCTTGAGCATGGCCGGCAGCATAGCACCGGCCATGCGGCTTTCGGGTCATTCGGCAGCCAGCACCAGCAGGGCGCCCAGGCCCACCACAGCGCCCGGCACCTCCCAGCCGCCGTCCTTGCCCGCCGGCTGGTCCAGGGTGATCGGATGCATTTCCTGGCCGAATTTGGGTCGGCGCGCGTCGAGCACGCGGCAAGCCCCGTGTTGCGCGAACAGCTTCTTCGTCAGCTCCGGCAGCGGACCCTTGGCCAGCAGGGTGGTGGTGGTGTCGCCCGCCGCTTCCAGCTTCGGCACGATGCTCTCAAATACTTTCTCCGCCCATTTGGTGCGCCAGTTTTCGCGCGCGCTGTGGCTGACCCACTTGCTGATGTGGCGCGTCATGCGTGGCGCGCAGGCGACCAGCACCCAGTGGGTGGTTGCGGCACCGCCTGCCGGCGTCGCGTCGCCGCTTTTCATGGGGGCCAGTTGTCGCTGCGCGTAGGCCGGATCGTTCAGGTACACAATGATCTTGTCCATGGCGGGCTCTCCTTTGGACGGGTTGAAGGGAATGGAACGTTTTGCTTTCATGCCGCGTGCCCGGCGTGGTCATGCTTCTGGTGGCGGGTGGTCCACCAGCCGGCGGCCAGCACACCCGCGACCGCAACCGCATAGGTGGCCCAGCGCGCAGCCGCGGCGTCAAAGACCTGTTCGAGCAGCGGCTCGTCGACGATCATCTTGGCGGCAGTCAATGCGAGCACCGCGGCGCCGACGTGGATGATGAGCGGGAAGCGCTGTATGAGCTTGAGCACCATCGTGCTGCCGAAGACGACGATGGGCACGCTCACCAGAAGGCCGATAACCACCAAATCGAACGCGCCATGGGCGGCGCCCGCGACGCCCAGCACGTTGTCGATGCCCATCAGCGCGTCGGCGACCACGATGGTTTTCATGGCGCTCCAGAATGTGCTGGCGATGGGGCCGTGGTCCTTGTCGCGGCCCTGGTCGGCCAGCAGCTTGTAAGCGATCCACACCAGGCCCAGGCCGCCCACGAGCATGAGGCCGGGTGTTTTCAGCAGCCAGACCACGCCCACGGTCATGACCGAGCGCACGACGATGGCGCCGACCGTCCCCCACACAATGGCCCTTTTTTGCAGGTGCTTGGGCAAGTTGCGGGCGGCCAACGCGATGACGATGGCGTTGTCGCCCGCCAGCACGAGGTCGATGAGAATGATAGCCAGCAGCGCCGACCACCACGCAGTAGTGAAAAATTCCATGACTAAGCTCCGAGTTGTATCGATCAACAACCGGATGCGGATAAGTCAACTGAGCCGTGATTGCCGTGAACCACAAGCGCGCTTCGACCGACCTGCATCAGGTTCCAATCGAAGGTCTTGCTCGGCATGGAGTCATGCGATGTGTGCCCAACAAGCCGGAAGTTAATACTTCGTATTGACGACGTGTCGATACCTGCTGCCGCGATGCCCTGAACTGCGGGACACCTCCCTGTGCTGCAACAAGCGGGAGCTACTCCCCTTCGGGGCTCCATTAAAACATAAGCGGGGCTTCTGTGCGGATGCCGGGCGCTATCATGCCTGTCCACTTGCTGCTGGTTACATGGCCGGAATCCACATCACCGACGTCGAAGCCGCCATCAATTTCTGGCGGGAAAAAAAGCCCTCGCCCGACGGCGTGACGCTGGCGCCGGAGCTGCGCGCGCTGGCCGAGGTCTATGCCCTCATGATCTTCTATCATGAGGAGGAAGCGCAGGAGCAGGGTTTTCCGCCCGAAGCGTACGGGGCCTGGAAGGTCTGGTACGACACCACGCCGGATACGCCCTGCATCGCCATCTGCTCCACCAGCCAGGGCGACGAGATGTGCAAGGGGTGCGGCCGCAGCTTCGAGGAAGTGCAGCACTGGCCCGAGATGACGCCGGGGCAAAAGCGCCAGACCTGGCGCCGCATCACCTTGCTTGGCGGCGCCTGGCGCTTCAACAAGTATGCCGAGCGCGCCGTCGAAGGCCCTGCGTCGCCTCCCGCGGGCAGCGAAAAACGCTGATGTTGCGGCTTGCCCAGGCGCCCAACATCGCGATCGCGGCGCTCTGGGTCGATGTCTTGCGCCATGCCGGCATCGAAGCGGCCGTGCAGCGTTATTTTCTGGGCGCTGCCGCGGGCGAACTGCCGCCGGACCAGTGCCTTCCGGAAGTCTGGCTGATCCACGACGGCGAGGAGCCCCAGGCCCGGGCCGTCTTGCGCGACCTCCTGCACACTCCCCAGCGACGCTGGCTTTGCCTGTGCGGCGAAATGGTCGAAGGCGGGTTCGAGCAGTGCTGGAGCTGCGCCAGGCCGATGCCGCGCTAAGGAAGTTGAGCGCCGCCGGGCCGCCCCAAGGCGCGAAGGCCCCCTCGGGGGGCAGCGCCGCGGCTTCAGCCGCAAGCGTGGGGGCCACATCTATTTCCAGCGAAGCGGCTCGAGGTCGACGCTGCCGGCCCCGTCGCTGAGCATCAAGGTGCCTTCCTGCACGGTGGCTTGCAGCTGCATGCTGCGCTGCGCCAGTGCGGCAAGCGCCTGGGAGGCCGGCGCCGGAACCCGGAACACACTGAGATTGTGCAGCCGCGTGAGCCTGGTCTCGATCCCGCGCCACCACACCTCCGCTGCATGGTGAAAGCAGTAGACGCAGACCTGGTCGGCCTTGCCGCAGGCCTTGGCGATGGGTTTGTCCTCGGGCTGGCCCACTTCGACCCACAGGCGTGTCTGGCCCGTGAAGTCGCGCAGGGACACGTCGGGATCTTCAGGATTCGAAAGGCCCGCGCCGAAAGCCAGCGTGGCATCGCCGTTGCACTCGGTCTGCACGCGGTGCGCGTTGAGGGCCAGCGCGGCGAGCCGGATCATCATCCGTTCGTCGGTCTCGCTGGGATGGCGCGCGAGCGTGAGCGTGTGGTCCGCGTAGTAGGCGTGGTCGATGTCGGCGATGGACAAGTTCGCCTTGAAGATGGTGGACTTCAGGGCCACGTCAGGCCCTTTTGGCGAGCTCGGCGGCTTTGCCGATGTAGGTGGACGGCGTCATTGCCAGCAGCCTGTCCTTCTCGGCCTGGGGAATTTCCAGCGAGCGGATCAGCCCATGCAGGTCTTCCGCACGGACGGCCTTGCCGCGCGTGACTTCCTTCAGCCTTTCATACGCGCCCTGGAGGCCGAAGCGGCGCATCACGGTCTGGATCGGCTCGGCCAGTACTTCCCAGGCGCCGTCGAGATCGGCGGCCAGCGCCTCCTTGTTGAGTTCGAGCTTGGACAGGCCTATTCCCATCGAGTGATACGCGAGGGCCGCGTAGCCCAGCGCCACGCCCATGTTGCGCAGGACGGTGGAATCGGTCAGGTCGCGCTGCCAGCGCGAGATCGGCAGCTTTTCGGACAAATGGCGCAGCAGCGCATTGGCCAGGCCCAGGTTGCCTTCAGCATTCTCGAAATCGATCGGGTTGACCTTGTGCGGCATGGTCGACGAGCCGATCTCACCCTCGCGCAGGCGCTGCTTGAAGTAGCCCAGGCTGATGTAGCCCCACATGTCGCGCGACCAATCGATGAGGATGGTGTTGGCCCGCGCCACCGCGTCGAACAGCTCGGCCATGTAATCGTGCGGCTCGATCTGGATGCTGTATGGCTGGAACGTCAGGCCCAGCCCCAGAGGTTCGGGTGTCTCGACCACCTTGCGGGCGAATGCTTCCCAGTCGAAGTCGGGCCAGGCGGACAGGTGGGCGTTGTAATTGCCGACTGCGCCATTGAGCTTGCCCAGCAGACGCACTGCGCCGATCTTGTCGCGCGCCGCGGCCAGCCGCACCACGACATTGGCCACTTCCTTGCCCACCGTGGTCGGGCTGGCGGTCTGCCCATGCGTTCGGCTGAGCATGGGCACTTGCGCGTAGGCATGGGCCATCTCGCGCAGCCTGGCGATCAATGCGTCCAGCGCCGGAAGAATGACGTGCTCGCGCCCGCCCTTGAGTTGCAGCGCGTGGCTGGTGTTGTTGATGTCTTCGCTGGTGCAGGCGAAATGCACGAACTCGGCGGCGGCTTTGAGTTCCGGCCGCGCTTCGAACCTGGACTTGATCCAGTACTCCACGGCCTTGACGTCGTGGTTGGTGGTCTTTTCGATCTCCTTGATGGCGACCGCGTCGGCTTCCGAGAAATTCTTGACCAGGCCCAGCAGGTACGTCCGGGCGCCCGGGGTCAGCGGCTTGAATTCGGCAAAACCCGCGTCGCTCAGGGCGATGAACCAGCAGATCTCGACCTGCACCCGCTTGTGCATGTAGCCTTGCTCGCTCATCAGGGGGCGCAACGGCGCCAGCCGCGCCGCGTAACGGCCATCCAGCGGAGAGAGGGCCGAAATCGTGGAAAGAGTCATCCGTTGATTGTAGGCGGGGCGTTTGCGCTGGCTAGAATGAAGCAACGCGATAAGTCGATTCCAAGAGAGCATCCCCCATGAAACTGATCGGATCCACCAAGAGCCCTTATGTGCGCAAGGTACGCATCGTCATGGCAGAGAAAAAGCTGGACTACGACTTCGTCAACGAGGATGTCTGGTCGCCCGATACTGCCGTCCCGCAGTCCAACCCGCTGGGCAAGGTCCCCTGCCTGGTCATGGAGGGCGGCGAAGCCCTGTTCGATTCGCGGGTGATTGTCGAATACCTCGATACGCTGTCGCCCGTGGGCAAGCTGATTCCGGCCATGGGCCGGGAGCGGGCGGAGGTCAAGACATGGGAAGCGCTGGCCGATGGCGTGCTCGACGCATCGACACTGGCGCGGCTGGAAGCCACCTGGGCAGGACGCAACAAGGATCAGATTAGCCAGGCCTGGATCGACCGGCAACTGACCAAGGTCCATGCCAGCCTCAAGGCCATGAGCCAGGGCCTGGGCGAAAAACCGTTCTGTGCCGGCATCTACCTCAGCCTGGCGGACATCGCGGTCGGCTGCGCGCTGGGCTACCTTGACTTTCGTTTCAGCCAGATCGAGTGGCGCGTGAGCTATCCCAACCTGGCCAAGCTGAACGAGAAACTCATGCAGCGCCAGAGCTTCGCCGACACCCGGCCGGCCTGAAAACCCGGCTTCCCAGGCTCGCCGCCTGGGCCCGTCCACCCGACGAGGGGAAAATAAAAATGCTGCGAAGCGCCCCGAAACGAAGGAGGGAGGGAGGGAGGAGGAGAAGAGTCGCTCCAGGATTGCAACCGGGCATAAACTACTCCCGGAAGGCTTCGCAGCAATAACCAGATCTTGTCGGCAGTACAACCGCCATGTGCCGATAGATCGGTATGCCGTCCGCGGGTTCCGGCGCGACCAGTGTGCACGAGGTAAATTTTTGTGAACCCCGGCAGTGGCATCCTGTCGATATGGGCGCTCCGCCTACACGAACGCCATGGCGGCTTGTCAAGGGGTTTCCGAGCGGGCGTTTAAAATGGTGAGCCACGAAAGCCACGACCATGCTCTACCCCGAACTGTTCAAGCAACTCGAGTCCGTCCGCTGGGACATGGACAAGGACATCCCGTGGGATTCGTTCGATGGTTCCAGGTTGTCGGACGAGCAGGCCCAGACCGTCAAGATGAACGCGATCACCGAGTGGGCCGCGCTGCCGGCCACCGAAATGTTCCTTCGCGACAACAAGGACGACAGCGATTTCTCCGCGTTCATGTCGATCTGGTTCTTCGAGGAGCAAAAGCACTCCCTGGTACTGATGGAGTACCTCAAACGTTTCCGTCCGGAACTGGCGCCCACCGAAAAGGAACTGCACGAAGTGCGCTTCGAGTTCGAACCGGCGCCGGCGCTGGAAACCCTGATGCTGCATTTCTGCGGCGAGATCCGGCTGAACCATTGGTACCGCCGGGCCAGCGAGTGGCACACCGAACCGGTCATCAAGCACATCTACACCACGCTTTCACAGGACGAGGCGCGCCATGGCGGCGCCTACCTGCGCTACATGAAGCGGGCCATCAACAATTTCGGCAACGAGGCCAAGGCCGCCTTCACCAAGGTCGGTGTGCTGATGGCCAGCGCCCGGCGCACGGCCCAGGCCCTGCACCCCACCAACCTGCACGTCAACAAGAACCTGTTCCCGCGCGACACCATCCAGTCGCGCCTGCCCGACCCCGAGTGGCTCGAGCACTGGCTGGACAAGCAGATCGACTTCGATGCCGGGTGGGAGAGCAAGGTCATCGAGCGCATCCTGCACAACATGAGCCTGCTGATGGATCGCAGTTTCAAGAGCGTGCAGGAACTCAACCGCTACCGCAAGGAACTGGCGGCCACGCTGCTGGTACCGCAGGCGAACATCGCCGGCCCGGCAACCGGGGCCGCGTGAAGCCCGGGTTTCTCGGCAAGATCGTGCCGCGCGGGGAAATGGCCGAGCGGGTGGCTGCCCTGCCGCAGCCAGTGGTGTTCACCAACGGCGTATTCGACGTGCTGCACCGTGGCCATGCCGTCTACCTGGCCCAGGCACGGGAACTGGGCGCGAGCCTCGTGGTGGCGCTCAACACGGACTCATCGGCCCGGCGCCTGGGCAAAGGCCCCGACCGTCCACTGAACAACGAGCAGGACCGGGCCGTGCTCATGGCCGCTCTGGCGTGCGTGAGCCTGGTCACCTGGTTCGACGAGGACACCCCGCTGGCCCTCATCGCCGAGCTCAAGCCATCCGTGCTGTGCAAAGGCGGCGACTACGACATGCGCAAACTGCCCGAGACCGCGCTGGTCGAGTCGTATGGGGGGAAGGCCCTGGCCATTCCCTTCGTGGACGGCTATTCCACGACTGAACTGGTGCGGCGCATCCGGCGCGGCGCCTGAAAGGCCCGCGCCGGCGCTCAAGCCGGTGCTTCGTCCTTGGGTGGGGCCCGCCGCAGCCGGCGCACCGTGCGCGCAATGAAATGCTCCAGGTCGTCCAGATAAGTAAACACGACCGGCACCACCAGCAAGCTCAGCACCGTGGAGGTGATCAACCCGCCGATGACGGCAACCGACATGGGGGAGCGGAAACTCGGGTCGGCGGCGCCAAAGCCGATGGCGATCGGCAGCATGCCCGCTCCCATGGCGATTGTGGTCATGACGATGGGGCGTGCCCGCTTGTGGCAGGCATCCAGCAGCGCGTCGAACCGGCCCAGGCCGTGGTCGCGGCGCGCGACGATCGCATATTCGACCAGCAGGATGGAGTTCTTGGTGGCCACGCCCATGAGCATGATCAAGCCGATGAGGGAGGGCATCGAGAAACTCTTCTGCGCGATCAAGAGGCCCACGAATGCGCCCCCGAGCGAGAGCGGCAGCGCCGCCAGGATCGTGACCGGGTGCAGGAAGTCCTTGAACAGCAACACCAGCACGATGTAGATGCACAGCACGCCGGTCAGCATGGCCAAGCCGAAGCTGGCGAACAATTCGCCCATGACCTCGGCGTCGCCGATCTCGATCACCTTCACGCCGGCAGGCAGGTTTTTCACGGCCGGCAACTCCTGCACGGCGGCAGCCACGTCTCCCAGCGGCAGTCCCGACAGCTCGATCTCGAAGTTGACATTGCGCGACCGGTCGTAGCGGTCGATCACCGCCGGGCCTCCCGCCATCTCCAGTGTCGCCACCTGCCCCAGCATCACCGGCCCGCGCGCGCCGGGCACCGCAAGACGCTCCAGCAGGCTCAGGTCCTTGCGGGCGCTTTCTTCGAGCTTGACCACGATAGGCACCTGCCGCTGCGACAGGTTCAGCTTGGGCAGCGCGATGTCGTAGTCGCCCGCGGTCGCGATGCGCAGGGTCTCGGCAATCGCCGCGCTGGTGACGCCCATGTCGGCGGCCTTGGCGAAGTCGGGCCGCACCGCGATTTCGGGGCGGATCAGGCTGGCGGTCGACGCCACGTTGCCCAGGCCCGGAATGGTCCGCAGGTCCTTTTCCACTGCGAGCGCGGCCGCTCCCAGCGCCTGCGGATCCTCGCCCGTCAGGACCAGGATGTATTTTTCGCCCGACCCGCCCAGCCCCACCTTGCTGCGCACGCCCGGCAGCGGCTCGAGGGCCGTGCGGATCTTGTTTTCGATGCCCTGCTTGCGCGGTCGGTCCCCGCGATCGGTCAGCAGGATGGTGAGCGTCGCCTTTCTCGCTTCGGCCGCGCCCGATGACGCGAAGGGGTCGGCGCCGGCGCTGCCCCCGCCGACCGTGGTGTACACGTTCCTGACGTGCGGGACCTTGGAAATCATCACGCGCGCGTGCTCGGCCGCGGCCAGGGTCTGCGCCAGTGTCGCCCCCGGCGGCAGCTCGAGGTAGACCTGGGTCTGCGAGTTATCGTCGGGGGGAACGAAGCCCGTTGGCAGCAAGGGAATAAGCGCCACCGAGCCGAAGAAAAACAGGGTGGACAGCACCATGGTCACGACCCTGTGTTTCATGCTCCAGTGCACGCAACGCAAATAGATCTGCATCCAGCGCGGGTCCTTGGCCTCGCCCGTGACGATGGGCTTGAGCATGTAGGCGGCCATCATCGGTGTCAACACCCGGGCCACGACCAGGGAGGCAAAGACGGCCAGCGACGCGGTCCAGCCGAACTGCTTGAAGAACTTGCCGGCAATGCCGCTCATGAAGGCCGTGGGCAGGAACACCGCGATCAGGGCAAATGTGGTGGCGATCACCGCCAGGCCGATCTCGTCGGCCGCTTCCATCGCGGCCTGGTAGGGGGTCTTGCCCATGCGAAGGTGGCGAACGATGTTTTCCACCTCCACGATCGCATCGTCGACCAGGATGCCGACCACCAGCGACAGCGCCAGCAGCGTGATCACGTTGACCGAGAAGCCCAGCAGATACATGCCGATGAAGGCGGGGATGACCGACATCGGCAGGGCGATGGCCGAGACGAAGGTGGCGCGCCAGTCGCGCAGGAACAGCCAGATCACGAGCACGGCCAGGAGCGCGCCTTCGTACAGGAGGTGCAGCGAACCCTCGTATTCCTCCTGCACCGGCGTGACGAAATCGAACGCCTGCACCAGCTCGAGGTCCGGCCGCTGGAGCTTGAGGTCGGCCAGCGCCTTTTGCACGGCCGCACCCACGGTGACTTCGCTTTCGCCCCGGCTGCGCGCCACTTCGAAACCGACCACCGGCTTGCCGTTGAGCAGCGCCGCCGCCCGCGGTTCGGCCACGGTGTCGCTCACGGTGGCCACCTGGTCCAGGCGGATGCGCCGCCCGTCCGACAACGCCAGTTCCAGGCCGCCGATCTGCGCGGCCGTCTGCACCATGGCGATCGTGCGCACCGGCTGTTCGCCGCCGCCGATGTCGGTGCGGCCGCCCGCGCTCTCGGTCTGCACCAGGCGCAGCTGCCTGGAGATTTCGGCCGCCGTCGCGCCCAGCGCCTGCAGCCGCGCCGGGTCCAGGGCGACGCGGATCTCGCGGTTGACTCCGCCCACGCGGGTGACGGCGCCGACGCCGCGCACCGACAGCAGCTTGCGCGAAATGTCGTTGTCGACGAACCAGGACAAGGCTTCCTCGTCCATGCGCGGCGAATTGACGGTGAAGGCCAGCACCGGCTGGCTGGCCAAGTCCATCTTGGTGACGATGGGCTCGCGCACGTCGCCGGGCAGCTCGCCGCGCACGCGCGCAACGGCCGAACGGACATCGTCGACCGCTTCCTGCACGGGTTTTTCGAGCCGGAATTCCGCGGTGACGGTGACGGCGCCGTCCTGCACTTTCGTGTAGATGTGCTTGAGACCCTGCAGCGTGGCGACGGCGTTTTCTATCTTGCGCGCCACGTCCGTTTCCAGCTGCGCCGGCGCGGCGCCGGGCAGCGAGGCGCTGATGCTCACCGTGGGCAAGTCGATGTCCGGAAAGTTCTGCACCTTCATGGCCCTGAAGGACAGGAGGCCGGCGAACGTGAGCAGCACGAACAGCATCACCGCGGCAATGGGATTCTTGATCGACCAGGAGGAGACGTTCATCATGCGGTGGCCTCTTCGTTAACGCTTGGCGCCGGATGCGGCGCCGGAAGGCGGCGGCGCTTCGGCCAGGCGAACCAGGTCGCCATCGTTGAGGAATCCCGCACCGGCGGCCACGACGCGCGCGTCCGACGCCAGGCCGCTGACGATTTCCAGCTGGTCCCCCAGCACCCTTCCGGTCTGCACCTTCACCTGGTCCACTCGCGCTTGCGGATTGACCCGGTACACGTAGCTGAAGCCGTCGCGCACCACCACGGCGGCCTGGGGCAGGGTCACCGCTGGCGTCGCGCCGAGATCGAACTCGCCGCGCGCGAACATGCCGGCGCGGGCGCCGCCTGCCGGCCCCGGCAAAGGGGTCAGGTCCACATAGACCAGCGCGGCACGGGTCTGGGGGTCCACCGTCGGGCCGATCATCCGCACCTTGCCGGCCAGGCGCGCGCCGCTGGCGGCCGTCACCTGTGCGGTGGTGCCGGGCGTGATGCGGCCGAGCTCGCCGGAGGTCACTTCGGCCCGCCATTCCAGGCGGCCTTGCCGGATCAGGCGGAACAGCTCGGTGCCGTTGCCGACCACGGCGCCGACGGTGGCCGTGCGCGACGAGATGACGCCGCTGTCGGGCGCGTACACCTCGGCCTGCGTGAGGCGCACCTGCTGCGCCCCCATCAACGCGCGTGCCGCCTGCACCCGCGCCTGGGCTGTCTTCTCGGCGGTGAGGTACTGGTTGATCTGCGCGGCGCTGAGCGCGCCCGTGCCTAGCAGCGTGCGGGCACGCTCGGCGTTGTTGGCAGCGT
>JACDFR010000108.1 GCA_013815685.1 Ramlibacter sp. | reverse complement strand
TGCACTTCCTTCTCCTGAACCGCCTGTGCCAGCTTCAACGCCTGCAGCTTCTGGTTCGCCGTGAACTTCGCCAGTGTCTTGCGGGTGATGATGAACATGTTGAACCTCTTGAGGCTTGGAGAAAATGATGATTAGCGGGTCTTCACCCGACTTCGGAATTCTGCTGTTTGCGCCAAGCAAGCTGATTAACTGCTTCTCAACCTCGATTGGCTGCCGCACGTTGTTGAAAATTGACTCCGCCTCTAGCTGGTCGATGACAAAACCGTGCGAAGGATAACCGTTGACCAACTTGTGAAGGGCCTCGGGCTGTAGATTGTTGGTTTTTGCGCTCAGACGCTCGCCGTACTCTCGTCCGACTCGCATCGCTCTTGCCACCTCGCCGACGTGCATCGGATCGATCTGCGAGACAACGGGGGACATCAGACCAACAGCGAACTCGGTAGCTAGCGCTGTGGCCGTCTTCAAGGTCACGCGCCGTTTCGTTCTCAAGATCAGCTTGACGAAAGTGTTTTCAAAAATCTGGTACGCCTTGCTCTCGATCTCTTCAAGCGCGTTGACCACCGTTAACCCGGAGCCGTCTTCAAAAAAAGCGTCCTTCTTTCCGAGCTGAATGTCTAACGGGCCAAGCTCGGCGCGATCCCCCATGACAACTTCGTGGGCACCAATGGTGAGCAATGTGCCTGCGCTTTTGCATTTCCCGCAAACGATGACAGTAAATTTCTTGTAGTGCGACTGGAAGTAGCGCGCCATTCGATAGGCGCTGTCTGGCAAGCCGCCAGAAGTGCACAGCAGAAGAACGATGTTTTCTGACTTGGCTTCGTTGTTGCAACGAGTGATAAGGATATCTTCTCGTGCCTCGTCAATGTCACCGTTAAAAATGACGACATCTGCCGTATGTGCGAGCGCAACGGCTTCGGAGGCAATCTGTACTTGATCGTAATATGTCATCGGTCGCCCTCTGCTTTTTTGTCCTTCTTAGGCGCCGGCCTTGGCTTGGCGTGCGGCGCGGGCGGAGACGACAGCATCCGCTTCAGCACGTCATCGAACTGTGGTGCTTGCTCTGGCTTTTGCTTCGCCGCCTTCATGCTGCGATCCTATGCGCCCATTCGCGGAGCTTTGAAAAATTCACGACTGACGCTGTGTCAGCCAAAATCGCGGTAGCGTTGTCCATCTCCGCGTCGTTTACCGCCTCTTCGATGACGGCGACACGCGAAGTGCCAGCAATCTTCGCCTTCTTGAGATCGGTCAACCGGCCCCAGCCAGCGTAGACATTTTTCCAATCGACAGTGTTGTCCTCTGTCGCCGCAATCGGTTGAACGTATGTCAGGCCCGCCCGGCTCTGCACAGCAAGAAGGAATTCAAGTTGATGGCCGCTCGCGCCAGTCACAGTCACGTTTCTCAACAGTTTCTCGCCGAGTGAATTCTCTAGAACGCCCGCAACTCGATTAGCGAAAGAACTTGCACGCGCTCTCGGAGACCACTGCCCTTCAAGGTGGCTAACTGCGAGAGAGGCATTCAATACAGAGGCAAGCCCTTGGCCTAGATCATCTTCGGACACGAACGCGGTGATCTCGCCCCCATCAGAAATCGAAACACCAAAGCCGGTCGCTCTGCGCACTGCGTTTACCTTGTTTTCCGACAAGCTCACGCCCATAGAGGATGCGTGCATGAGCGCTTCGCAGTTGTCAGTCACACGATAACCATTGCGCTGCTTCTCGACGTAAAGGCCAATGCGCTCCCCGTCGTTGCCGTATGAGAACGGCGACCAGACGCGCAGGGTATCTGCACCAAGATCTCGGCAGCGGAATCCTAATTTCGATATCACGCCTTGGCAGTTCATATCAACTCCGGTTCGTTGTTGTCCGGATGGAAGAAATCTGTCGATCCAATGTTCGCGCGCTTCAAGAATACGAGCCAGTTAATCTCTGGCGTGCTGAGCTGGACCTGCAAAGGCTCGGCATAGCCGTATCCATCACCATCGGCGCTCCATGTGTGTTCATGCTCGCCATCAATTCCCTGCCCGTACATCGGCCGGCCCTTACCGGCCTTGTCGTTAAAGTGATATGCGCCGGGCTGAATGTCGAACGCATAAATTCGCTTATCTTGGTAGAAGACCGCGAACTTCCAGTGCTCACCAGCGACCTGTCCCTTCTTGCGCCACTGACACAAAACATACAGTTGTTCGGCCACCTCCACTTCATCCGAAAACTGCACGAGCATTCGAGACTCGAACCAAGCCCACTCGATCTTGCCGCGCTTGGTCGTCCACTTCATGTCGGACACCAACACCTTCGGTCGTGACAGGACGGATTGAGCTTCGGCAAGCGTAACCAATGGACCCCCCTACGGGGAATGTAACCACTCAGCTACAGATAGCCTAGCGGGACAACCTCCTGCCGTTGTCAGGACGCTTCATCTGTAAGCGTAGTCCCGTAGCGCGATTGGGTTGTAACTGAGCTGTAACGAGCAGTTTTGGCGCGTGAAGCGGGAATTTAGGTGTCAGGTACTACAGGGTTTGTTACCTACCTACTTCGCAAAAAAAAGCCCCGGCGGGGCGCGAACCTTGGTTTGTGCGGCGGACCAGCGCACCGCAGGTCGGAGTCGTCGCTGTCGCGCACTTCCCAGCCGACGATCTTGCAGCTGTACAGACGCAGGATCAGTACAGATGGAACCGCGTCCCAACACGACGGCGGGCAGGTGCGTCATATTCCAGCACACACCGCACGACCTTCCTATCATGGCAGCGTCAGGCCTCGCAGCAAGACAAATTTGCTCTTCAGTTAACCGCACCCAGCCCTGTCGCTTTAAGCTCTTTTTTACACGAGCTTTGCCTTGCAGGGGCTCGCCTATTTGCCAGCCGCTGGTATGCTACTACTGTATGAATATACAGTATCAAAGGCTCATCCATGGTTGTAGTTGCGTCGAAGCGGGAGGGGTGATGGGCCACCCCTACTCAGTGTCGTTGAAAGGCGCCCCGAGCCTCACACCGTCGGCGCGCATCGCGGCCGAAACCCGGTTCGCGGTCGCGGTGGAGCGGGCCCTGGGCGGGCCGGAAGAGGTCGCGCGGGCTTACTCGGCCTGGCTGACCGCGAAAGAGGTGAGCACGCATTCCCTGGACCAGGAGACGGCAATCGCCGCGGTGCGATGGCCGCGTGCGTACAACAAGGGCGTTCAGGCGGGCCTGCGCGGACGGGGACCCGTGCCGGACGCGCAGTTCGAGTTGACTTTGGAAGGGCCCGGTACAGGGGCGGGGGCCGTGCACCGATTGCGCTAGCAAAAACGCCCCCGAAGGGGCGTCGCGTGGCTCGAGCGTTGCGGCTCAGATGCTGATGCCGGCCGTGCTGCCCAGATACCGCTCGAGCACTGCCATTTCCTGCGCGCTGGGCGAGCCCTTGCCGCTGATGACGGAGTAAACATTGCCCATGAAGCCGTCGCGCGGGTAGTAGCCGTAAAAGCCCCAGCCGATCAGCATCTGCGTGAACGCGCTGGGCGACAGGCTGGCGTAGCTGGTGGCCACCACCGCGGTGTTGACCCGCAGCGACTGGGCGCCCGGTGTCGAGGTGAATGCCACGACCGACGGTGTGTTCGCGGCAATGCTCGAGGGACTCACGATCTCGACGGTCTGACCGCCGGCGTCCACCCATCTGGCGCGAGGCCGGCCGTTCAGGAAACCGAGTTCGCTGTGCTGGTAGTCCTCGGCCTTGGAAGCCTGGAACACCGAGCCGGTGCTGGCCGAGCCCGGCACGCTCACCGCGGCGATGGCGAAGTGGGCGTCCTCGATGTTGAAAGGCACGCGGTTCTTGGGGTTGGCCTGC
>JACDFR010000039.1 GCA_013815685.1 Ramlibacter sp. | reverse complement strand
TACGAGAAATTCCTGAAGAAAGCGAAGTCCTGCAGCTTGCCGGCGCGCGGCTGCAGCTGGCCGTGCAACTGCGGCTGGTGGATCGCCAGCCATGCCATGGCCTTGTCGAAGCTGTTCATCCCTTCGACGGGATGCGCCTGGGCATCGCAGACGATGCCGACCGAATGCGAACCGGAAGCCAGGGGAATCAGCCACACCCAGTAGCCGTCGCCGCAGAGATGGTTCGTGGACAGCCAGCGGTGAGGGGGGTCGCAGCGCGACTGCCAGGCCCCGTCGCGCGACCAGTCGTTGATATCGAGCCGCTCGCCGATGCGAAACCACACCGCATTGGCGTTGTGGTCGTTGGGCTCGGCCAGGTCCAGCTTGCGCTTGAGAAAGCCCGCGCGGCCGGACGCGTCGACCAGCCACCGGGCCTCGATGTCGAGCGCCGCGCCGCCGCGCTCGAAACTCACGCGATGCAAGCTGTCTTTCTGCTTGCCATCGGCCAGCTCGACGCCGCGCACGATGGCGCCGTCCTCGAATCGCACGCCCCGCTCCAGCGCCACGCGCCCCAGCTCGTTTTCGAACAGGCCCCGATCGAGCTGGTACGCCGGTGTGCGCAGGAAGGTGCTGGCGCCCAGCTCGGTCACGGTGTCGACGCCCTGCGCGCCGTCGTTGAAGAAGAAACGGAAGCCGAATTTTTTCAGCTGGTGCTGCTGCAGGTGCGCCTTCAGGCCCAGCACATTGGCAAAGTAGTGGGCCCCGATTTCCACCGTCGATTCGCCCACCTTGTGGGTGGCCGCGGGCACGGGATGCGAGCGGCGCTCCAGCACCACGATTTCCAGATCGGGATGACGCTGGCGCAGCTGCAGTGAAAGCGACAGGCCGGCCAGGCCGCCCCCCAGTATCAGCACCCGCGCCTGAGGCCCGCTGGTCACAGGTTGATCACTCTTGATTGACATAGATGCTGTATTGCGCAAAGCCCAACCCTACCAGAGGCTAAAATGCGGCGCAAATTCCTTTTCTTTTCAGGCGCAGCAAATACATGACCGATCCCACGTTGCCACCCGATGTCAGGACCGGCGCCTCTGGCGAAGCTTTGCTGGGAGAGCTGGCGCAACTGGTCGTCACGTCCCTCAACCTGGAGATCGCCGCCGCCGACATCAATCCCGATGAGCCGCTGTATGGCGAAGGGCTGGGCCTGGATTCGATCGACATCCTGGAGGTCGCGCTGGTGGTCTCCAAGACGTATGGGCTGCAGCTGCGCGCCGACCACGAAGACAACACCCGGATCTTCGGCTCACTTCGCAGCCTGGCGGACCACATCGCTTCGCAAAGAACCGTGTGAAGGCGGCGGGGCCGGCGCAGGCTTGGCGGGCGGTGGGCTGGCTGGCGGCCGCGCTCGGCTGTATAGCCTACGCGGTGCTGGCCCACTGGGCCGCCTCTTCGCGCACCCCGGGCCTGTTCGAGGCACTGGTGTTCATCCTGCCCCTGATGGCGCTGGCACTCGCGCTGGCGTTGCGCTCGCGCCATCGCCTGGCGTGGGTGGCCGCCTGGATCGGCTGCGCGGCCGGACTGTTCGCCGCGCGGGACCTGCTGCCGGCGGGGACGCACTGGGTAATGCTCGCGCAGCATGTCGGCATCAACATGGCGTTGTGCCTGGGCTTTGGGCGCACCCTGTCGCCGGGCATGAAGCCGCTGGTGTCGCGCATGGCCGAACTGGTGCACGGCGATCTGTCGCCGCGGCTGGTGCGTTACACCCGGCAAGTGACCTGGGCATGGACCTTGTTCTTCGCCCTCACCTCGCTGGTTTCGCTGTTGCTGTTCGTCCTGGCGCCGGCCACCGTCTGGTCGGCCTTCGTGAACCTGTTGTCGCTGCCGCTGCTCGCAGCCATGTTCATCGGCGAGTATCTCGTGCGCATCGCCGTCATTCCGCGCAGCGAGCGGTCGGGCTTCTTGCAGGCGATGGCCGCCTATCGCCAGTTTTCCGCCCGCAAGTCGGAATCGGAGTGAAGCCCGACATGGATGCGTTTGCACTGCTCGGCCACCGCGACGCCGGCGACATCATGGCCTGGCGCCAGGGCGAGCCGGTGACGGTGGACCGGTTCCTCGCCGACGTCCATCACCTCGCCGGCGTGCTGCCTGCCGGCCGGCATGTGCTCAATGCCTGTGCCGACCGGTACCGGTTCGCGGTCGGGCTGGCTGCAGCGCTCGTGTCGGATCGCATCAGCCTGTTGCCGCCCAGCCACACGCCCGAGTCGGTGCGCCAGATGAAGCTGTTCGCGCCGGATGCGATCTGCCTCGCCGATGGGCCTACCACCATCGACCTGCCGCAGTTCCTGTTCGAGGAGTGCCCGGCGGGTCCCCGGCACGGGCCCGGCGCCGCGCACGCCATGCCGCTGATCCCCGCCGATCGACTGGCCGCAGTTGTCTTCACCTCCGGTTCAACCGGCATGCCCTTGCCGCACCGAAAGGTCTGGGGCAACCTGGTGCAGGACGTGCAAGCCGAGGGCGCGGCGTTGCTGCTGGCGCCCGGGGCTCGGCCCCAGGTCGTCGGAACGGTTCCGCCCCAGCACATGTACGGCATCGAGTCGACGGTGCTCTTGCCGTGGCAAAGCGGCGGGGCGCTGTATGCCGGCCATCCGTTCTATCCGGCCGACATCTGCACGGCGCTGGCGCAGGTGCCGCGGCCGAGGGTGCTGGTCACCACGCCCGTGCACCTGCGCGCGCTGCTGGACTCGGGCGTTCCGGTTCCCCCGGTCGACCTGGTCCTGTCGGCCACCGCGCCCCTGTCGGCCGAACTCGCCGCGGCCGCCGAGGCGCGGCTGGGTGTGCCGCTGCAGGAAATCTACGGCTCTACCGAGACCGGGCAGATCGCCACCCGGCGCAGCACGCAGGCGCGCCACTGGAGCCTGTTGCCGGGAATTACGCTGGCTCACGAGGGGGGCCGCTGCTGGGCATCGGGCGGGCATGTCGATCCCGCCATGCCCCTGGGCGACGTGATAGAGCTGGCCGGCGACGGGCGATTCCTGCTGCACGGGCGCCTCGGCGACCTGATCAACATCGCGGGCAAGCGCAACTCGCTGGACTACCTGAACCACCAGTTGCTGGCCATCCAGGGCGTGGTGGACGGCGTGTTCTTCATGCCGCAAGAGGAAACGCCGGACGCTGTGACACGCCTGTGGGCCTTCGCCGTGGCGCCCGGACTCGACGCCGCTGCGGTCAGGGCGGCGTTGCGCGAGCGCATCGACCCGGTCTTCATGCCGCGGCCCCTGGTGCTGCTCGAGCAGCTGCCTCGCAACAGCACCGGCAAATTGACGCGTGAGACAATCGAAGCCCTGGCTCGGGCGCATCTGCCCCGGCGCGGCATCCCCGGAGACACGAATGGAGCGTGAGGCGAGCCTGGTGTTTCACCCGGACCACCCGGCATTTGCCGGGCATTTTCCCGGCATGCCCATCGTGCCGGGCGTGCTGTTGCTCGACGCCGCCCTGCACGCCCTGGAACAAGCATCCGGCGCCGAGGCGGCGAATATCGTGTCCGCCAAATTCCTGCGTCCGGTGGGCCCGGGCGAAGCCCTCGGCCTGGCCTGGGGCGAGGGCGAGCGGGCACGTTTCGACATCAAGTCGCAAGGCCGGCCCGTGGCGACCGGCACGGTGGCGATGGACAAGGCCGGCCCCGAGGTGCCCCGATGAGTGCCGACCTGGCGGGCGCCCGGCCCAAGCAGGCGCGGGCCGAGTGGGCCCAGCGGCCCGAACGCAGCAACGTCCTGGCGCTGCGGTTCATGGTCTGGGTTTCGTTGCGGCTGGGGCGGCCGGCCGCGCGCGGCCTGCTGTACCTGATCGCCGCGTATTTCCTGGCCTTTTCGCCGGCAGCCCGCCGCGCCTGTGCCCAGTGGCTGATACGGGTGCGCGGCGACGGGACGCAGCCCGGCTGGCGCGACCTGTTCCGCCATTTCCTCTACTTCGCCTCCGTCGTGCACGACCGGGTGTTCCTGGTCAACGACCAGTTCGGCATGTTCGATATCCATCTGCATGGGCACGGCCTGATCGACGAGATGCGCGACAGCGGCCGCGGGCTCATGCTGATGGGCGCGCACATGGGAAGCTTCGAGGTGCTGCGTTCGCTCGGCCGCAAGCAGCCCGGCCTGCGGGTGGTCATGGCCATGTACAAGGAAAATGCCCGCCAGATCAACCGCATCCTGAGCGCCATCAATCCGGCCGCCGAACTCGACGTCGTGGCGCTGGGCCAGGTCGATTCGATGCTCCAGCTGCACGCCGTTTTCGATTCCAACGCGATCGTGGGCATGATGGGCGACCGCGCGCTGGGCGAAGAGGCGACCCGCGCCATTCCTTTTTTCGGCGCCCCGGCGGCCTTTCCGACGGGGCCGTTTCGCATGGCCGCGATCCTGCGCCGGCCCGTGGTGTTCATGGTGGGGCTGTATGGCGGCGGGCGCCGCTACGACATCCATTTCGAAGTGCTGGCCGATTTTTCGGACGTGCCGGCCGGCGGCAGGCAGGCCCACATGGAGGCCGCCATGGACCGCTATGCCGCGCTGCTGGAGAAATACGGCCGCATGTCGCCGCACAACTGGTTCAACTTCTACGATTTCTGGCGCCCTGTCGGCGGGCAGTCCCCCTCGGGCGTTCCCAAGGCATGATCCGAATTTTCGCCTTGGCCGCCAGCCTGCTTGCCGCGCCCGCCTGGGCCGCCTGGGACATCGACGAGCTGATGCAGACGCTTGCGAAGAGCAAGGCGTCGAAAGCGACCTTCGTCGAGCACAAACATATCGCGATGCTGGATGCGCCGGTGGTTTCGTCCGGCGAGCTGGTGTTCACGGCGCCCGACCGGCTGGAGCGCCGTACCCTCAAGCCGCGGCCCGAATCGGTGGTGCTGGAAGGCGACACCATGACGCTGAGGCGGGGCGAGCGCCAGATGGTCCTGAAGCTGCAGGACTACCCCGCGGTGGGCGCCCTGATCGAGAGCATCCGCGCCACGCTGGGCGGCGACCGCGCAGCGCTGCAGCGCCACTACAACCTCAAGCTCGACGGCACGGCCGCGCGCTGGTCGCTCACTCTGTCGCCGCGTGAAGCACGAACCCGCGCGCTGGTCCTTGAAATCCGGATCGACGGCGAGCTGGGCGAAGTCAGAACGGTCGAGATCGAGCAGGCGGACAAGGACCGGTCCGTCATGACCATCCGCAAGGCCGGCCCGCCGTGACCGGCCGCCTGGGCGGTCCGCGGGCAGCGGTCTGGGTCTGGCTCGCGGCCATGGCGCTGTGCGCCGTGCTGGTGGCGAAGACCACCTTCACTTCCGACATGTCGGCCTTCCTGCCGCAGGCCCCCACGGCTGAACAGCAGCTGCTGGTGGACCAGTTGAAGGACGGCCTGGTGTCTCGGTTGATGCTGGTGGGTGTGGAGGGCGCGGACCCGGCCACCCATGCCGCCATCTCGCGCAGGATCGCCGGCAAGCTGCGCGGCGACGCGCGGTTTGTCGCCGTCGCCAATGGCAAGAGCGCGGGCATGGAGCGCGATCAGAATTTCTTTTTCGAGCATCGCTACCAGCTGAGCCCGGCGGTGGACGCGCAGCGTTTCACCGCGCAGGGCCTTAACGCCGCGATCCAGGAGACGATCGATCTGCTGGCGTCGCCGGCCGGGCTCCTGGTCAAGAGCGTGCTGCCGCGCGATCCCACCGGCGAGATCGCGCAGGTGCTGGAGCGCCTGGGCGCCCAGTCCGCCACGGCGCAGAACCGGCCCAACAGCGTCGACGGCGTGTGGGCCTCGCGCGATGGGCGGCGGGCCGTGATGCTACTGCAAACCAGGGCGTCCGGCGGCGACACCGATGGCCAGCAAGCAGCCGTGACGGCCGTGCGCGCGGCGTTCGAGCAAGCCCGTCAGGCTTCCTCCGCGCAGCAAGCGCGCCTGCTGCTCACCGGCCCCGGTGTCTTCGCCGCGAGCGTGCGCGAGCTGATCGAGCGCGAAGTCACCCGCCTGTCCGTGATGGGCAGTTCGCTGATCGTGATCCTGCTGCTGGTGCTTTACCGCTCGTTGCCGGCGCTGGTGCTCGGGTTGCTGCCGGTGGCCTCCGGCATCCTGGTCGCGATCGCCGCGGTGAGCCTGGGCTTTGGCAGCGTGCATGGCCTGACGCTGGGATTCGGCACCACGCTGATCGGCGAAGCCGTGGACTATTCGATCTACCTGTTCGTCCAGTCGCGCCACCCGGGCGCCTCCGGGGAGGAATGGGTCCGCCGTTTCTGGCCCACGGTGCGGCTGGGCGTGCTCACCTCGATCTTCGGTTTTGCGGCACTGCTGTTCTCGGGCTTTCCCGGCTTGGCGCAATTGGGCCTTTATTCGCTGGCCGGCCTGACGACGGCCGCCCTGGTCACCCGTTTCGTGCTGCCGCGCCTGCTGCCCGCCGGGTTCGCGGTGCGCGACATCTCGGCGCCGGGCGCGCTGCTGTCGCGATGGGCCGCGCGCGCCGGCGTCCTGCGCTGGCCGCTGCTGCTGCTGATCGCTGCCTCGGCGGCGGTGCTGGTGGCGCAGCGGCATGAGATCTGGAACCATGAACTGGCAGCCCTCAGCCCGGTATCGGCGCAGGACCAGGCCCTTGACCAGTCGCTGCGTGCCGACCTGGGCGCGCCCGACGTGCGGTCGCTGGTCGTGATCGCGGGCGCCACCCAGGAACAGGTGCTGGCGGCGGCCGAGCGCGCGGTCGCCGCCTTGCAGCCGCTGGTCCGGCAGAACGTGATCGGCGGCGTCGACAGCCCCAGCCATCTGCTGCCCAGCATGGCGACGCAGCAAGCACGCCTGGGCGCCCTGCCGCCCGCGCCGGCGCTGCGCGAGCGGCTGTCCCAGGCCGTGCAGGCACTGCCTGTCAAGGCCGAGCGCCTGGCGCCTTTCCTCGACGACGTGGAGCGGGCCCGCCAGGGCAGGCCGTTGCAGCGCGCCGACCTCGAAGGCACCTCGCTGGCGGTCGCCATCGACGGCATGCTGGTGCACCGGGCCGCAGCCCAGGGCGCGCCGGAACAATGGAGCGCGCTGCTGCCACTGCACGCGCCGCGCGTCGCGGCGGGCCAGCGCGAGGCTGACGGTATCGACGCGGCGCGCATCAGGCCCGCGCTGGCTGCGGTGGACCAGGCTCACGCCACCCGGACCCTGTTCGTGGACTTGAAGGGCGAGGCGGATTCGCTCTACAGCGGATATCTCAAGGAAGCGGCGCTGCTGTCGGTGGCGGGGCTGGCGGCGATCGCGGTGCTCATCGCGGTCTCGCTTCGCTCCGCCCGCCGGATGCTCGCCGTGATGGCGCCGCTCGCGGGCACCGTGCTGGCCGTGATGGCCGGGCTGGTGCTGGCGGGAGAGCGCCTCACCATCCTGCACCTGGTGGGCCTGCTGCTGGTCTTCGCCGTGGGATCGAATTACGCACTTTTCTTCGGCGGCGGCGCGCGTGGCGAGGGGCACGATAGCACGGAGCCCGCCGTCTCGCCCACCACCCTGGCCTCGCTGCTGTTTGCCAACATCGCGGCGGTGCTGGGTTTCGGCATCCTCGCGTTTTCCAGCGTTCCCGTGCTCAACGCGATCGGCGCCACGGTGGGTCCCGGCGCGGTGCTAGCCCTGGTCATGGCGGCCGTTTTCGCCGCGCCACGGCGGAGCGTTGCGGCATGAGGATGCAGCATCTACCGGCGCCTGGCGGCCTGCCGGCGACGCAGCTGTGGGTGATGCTGCCGGGCGCATACATGAAGCCCGCCGACTTCATCGAGGCCGGCTTCGCCGATGCCGTGCGCGAACGCGGCCTGCCCCATCAGATCGCCTTGCTCGAGGCGGACCTTCCCGACGTTGCGGACGGCTCGGCCCTGGCTTTCCTGCAAAGTTTCCTGTGCGCGGATTCGCCCGCGACCGCGCATCTGCGTGTGTGCGTATTGGGCATCTCGCTGGGCGCGCACCTGGCGCTGGCTTGCCTGGCCCGCGCCTGCCATGGCGGCCACGAGGCCGCGGCAGCCGCGCGTGTCGCCAGTGCCTGCCTGCTGGCGCCCTACCTCGGTCCGCGCGACATCATCGCCGAGGCCGAGTCGGCCGGGCAGCCGGCCGGTCGTTCGCCGGCGCCGCCGCACAGCGACATCGACCGGCGGATCTGGCAGTGGTTGCAGCGTGAGGCCCCCGCACACGGCATACATCTCGGCTACGGCAGCGAAGACCGCTTTGCCAAGGGACACGCGCTCATGGCGCGCTCGCTTGGCCCCGGCCGCGTCGATGTCCAGCCCGGCGGCCACGCCTGGCCTGTCTGGACCGCCTTGTGGAACCGTCACCTGGACCGAAACTATGCCCGGCATTGATCCTCAACCCGCCATCCGGTGGCGGCCTTCCC
This sequence comes from Ramlibacter sp., assembly GCA_013815685.1. Classification (GTDB taxonomy): domain Bacteria; phylum Pseudomonadota; class Gammaproteobacteria; order Burkholderiales; family Burkholderiaceae_C; genus Ramlibacter. The sequence goes on along the minus strand of JACDFR010000039.1, from coordinate 31,512 downwards.
GGCTGGTCGCCGGCTCGCTGGCGCTGCATGCCGCGGCCTCGGTGGCCTGGGCCATCCAGCCGGGCTGGTGGCCGCAGCTGTTGGCGCTGCTGGCCGCTGACCATGGCGTGCTCACGCTGTGCGGCCTGTGGCCCCGCAGCCAATGGCTGGGACCCAACCTGACGCGCCTGCCGCCGGCGTCCATCGCCCGCGGCGAGTTCGCCATCACCATCGACGACGGGCCCGACCCGGAAGTCACGCCCGCGGTGCTCGACCTGCTCGACCGCTTCCAGGCGCGCGCGACCTTCTTTTGCATCGGCACGCACGCGCAGCGGCATCCGGCGCTGTGCCGCGAGATCGTGCGGCGCGGCCATGCCATCGAGAACCACAGCCAGCACCACCGGCACTATTTTTCGCTGATGGGTACCGGCGGCTTGCGGCGCGAGATCGCGCTGGCACAGCAAACCCTGGCGGCGATCACGGGGCAGCGCCCGCGCTTTTTCCGCGCCCCCGCGGGCCTGCGCAATCCGCTGCTCGACCCGGTGCTGCCCGGCATGGGCCTGCTACTGGCCAGCTGGACCCGGCGCGGCTTCGACACGCGCACCGGCGATCCCGACCTGTTGCTGCGCCGCCTGGCCACGGGCCTGCGCGCCGGCGACATCCTGCTGCTGCACGACGGCAATGCCGCGCGGACATCCGGCGGCCAGCCGGTGATCCTGGCGGTGCTGCCGCGCCTGCTCGAACAGGCGGCGGCGAGCGGGCTTCGACCCGTGACTTTGACGCAGGCACACGCATGAATCCGACCCCCAGCCATTTCATTCAAAAACTGGTCGAACGTGCCGCCGCCCGGTACCGCCGGGCCGGCCGCTATCCCTGGCATTTCGCCAAGGGCAAGCTCGGCGGCGACCCGGCATTCGCGGCGCTGCTGGCCTATGGCCTGCTTGGCGGGCGGACACGCATCGTGGACATCGGCTGCGGGCAGGGCCTGCTCACCGCCTGGCTTCTGGCGGCCGAGGACGCCGCCAGCGAAGGGCAATGGCCGCAGGATTGGTCCATGGCGCCACAGGCGTTTCATGTGCACGGCATCGAGCTGATGCAGCACGATGTCACCCGGGCGCAGCAGGCGATGCAGGCCGAAGTGCGCGGCGGCCGGGCCAGCTTCGCGGCGGCGGACATGTGCGCCGCGGATTTCGGCAGCGCCGACGCGGTCGTCATTTTGGATGTGCTGCACTATGTTCCCATCGCCGCCCAGGACGAGGTGCTGCGCCGCGTGCGGGACGCACTCGCGCCCGGGGGCGTGCTGCTGCTGCGCATCGGCGACGCCGGCGCCGGCCTGCCGTTCAAAATCAGCAACTGGGTCGATCATGTGGTGAACACCTTGCGCGGCCACCGGCTCGGCCGCCTGTACTGCCGGCCGCTGGCCGAGTGGCAGCGCGTGCTGGAATCGCTGGGCTTCAAGGTGCAGGCGCAGCCGATGAGCAAAGGCACGCCCTTCGCCAATGTCCTGATGGTGGCGCAGCTTTGATAATATTTCCCGGCACCTGATGCCCCATACCGCTTTGCGCCGCCCGCTGTACCTCTCGCATTTCACGGCGACCTCCTGCCTCGGTCATGGCCTCGGGGCCACGCGCGCGGCCCTGCACGCCCGCCGCAGTGCGCTCGCGCCCTGCGACTTCGACGACGCGCAGCTTGCCACCTGGACCGGCACGGTGCAGGGCGTGAACGAGCAGGTACTGCCTGCGTCGCTGTCCTCGTACGACTGCCGCAACAACCGGCTGGCCCAGCTCGGGCTGGAGCAGGACGGTTTCGCCCAAGCCGCGCGCGACCTCGCAGCCAGGCTCGGCGCCGGGCGGATCGGCGTGTTCCTGGGCACCAGCACCTCGGGCATCTACGAGACCGAGCTGGCCTACCGCAGGCGGGACCCGTCGACCGGTGCACTGCCGCCCGGCCTGGTCTACCGCGGCAGCCACAATCCCTTTTCGGTGACCGGCTTCGTGCGCGCGTACCTGGGGCTTCAGGGCCCGGCGGTCTCCATCTCGTCGGCGTGCTCGTCCAGCGGCAAGGTCTTCGCGACCGCCTGGCGCATGATCGATGCGGGGCTGATCGACGCGGCCGTGGTGGGCGGCGTGGATTCGCTGTGCCTGACCACGCTCTACGGTTTCGGCTCGCTCGACGTTTTGTCCGATGCGCCCTGCCGGCCCTTCGACGCCGCGCGCAGCGGCATCTCCATCGGCGAGGCAGCGGCTTTCGCTCTCCTTGAGCGGTTGCCGGGGCGCTTGCCCCCGGACGCCATCCTGCTGCGCGGCGCGGGCGAGTCCAGCGACGCGCATCACATGTCTTCGCCGCATCCCCAGGGGCTGGGCGCGAAGATGGCGATGGAGCAGGCCCTGCGCATGGCCGGTGCCCTGCCTTCCCATGTGAGTTACATCAATCTCCACGGCACCGCCACTACCGCCAACGACGCGGCCGAAGGCCAAGCGGTGGCCGCACTCTTCGGCGCTCGCACCGTGCCCTGCAGTTCGACCAAGGGCGCGACCGGCCACACGCTGGGCGCGGCCGGCGGCCTCGAAGCGGTCATCGGCGCATTGGCGCTGCGCGAGGACATGGCCTGGGCCGGACCCAACACCCGCCAGCTCGACCCCGCCATTGGCAGCGTGGACTACCTGCTCGAAAACCGCGCCGGCGAGCTCGACCTGGTGCTGAGCAACTCGTTCGGCTTCGGCGGCACCAACAGCAGCCTGCTGCTGGGACGGGCCCCGGCTGCTGCATCCGAACCGGCGCCCTCGGCCGAAGCCGGGCAAGCGGTCAGCGTCTTCGTCGACGGCATCGGCCTGCTGGGCCCCGGCTTCGACAGCTGGGACCAGGCCAGGGACAGGCTGGCCGGCGCCGGCCCGGTGGCGGGCGGAAAAACCCGCCTGCCCGTCCCGCAGTCCCTGCCCGCGGCGGAACGGCGCCGCGCCGGGCTCGCCGTGAAGGCCGCCTTGGCGGCGGGGTTGCAGGCGGTGACCGCTGCGGGCGCCGACGCGCAAGAACTCGCCACCGTGTTCGCCTCGTCCGGCGGCGACGGGGTCAATTGCCACGAGATCTGCGCGGCCCTCGCCACGGCCGATCGGGCGATTTCGCCCACGCGATTCCACAACTCGGTCCACAACGCGCCGTCCGGCTACTGGAGCATCTCGCGCGGCGACATGGCCACTTCCTCCGTGCTGTGCGCCTACGACGGCAGCTTTGCCGCAGGCCTGCTTGAAGCGATGGCGCAGGCCCTGGTCGAAGACCGCCCGGTGCTGCTGGTCGCCTACGACACCGACTACCCAGAGCCCCTGCACGGCCTGCGCCCGATTCCCGACACGATGGGCGTGGCGCTCCTGCTGTCTCCCCGGCGGGGTGCGTCCAGCCAGGCGCGCTTGTCGCTGCAGCCCGGTGCGGCATTCACGCAGCAGATCGCGCACACGCTCGCCGACCCCGCGCTGGAGGCGATCCGTGCTGCGATTCCGGCCGCGCGCAGCCTGCCCTTGCTGCGCGCCATCGCATTGGGCACCGCGCAAGCGGTCGTGGTCGACTACCTGGATGGACTGCAGCTGTCCGTGGGGGTCGAGCCATGCTGAGCCGCGAAGAGATTGCCCGGCGCATTCCCCACCAGGGGCGCATGTGCCTGCTGGAGCGGGTCGTCGACTGGAGCGCCGACAGCATCCATTGCGAGGCGCAAAGCCACCGCGCTGCCGACAATCCGCTGCGGGCCTATGGGCGGCTGGGCATCGCCTGCGGCGTCGAATACGCGGCCCAGGCGATGGCGGTGCACGGCGCCCTGATCGCGCAGGCGGCAGGTCCCGCCGGCGGTGCGCCGGCGCAGGGATATCTGGCGAGCGTGCGCAATGTGAGCTTGCATGCGAGGCGACTGGACGACGTCGCGGGCGACCTCACCATCCGTGCGCAGCGGCTCATGGGCGACGCCCACAACATCGTTTACGGTTTCAGTGTGCAGGCGGGTGAGGTGCCTTTGCTTGGCGGGCGCGCCACGGTCGTGCTCGATGCCTCCATCGGCTCCCTGATCCGGCCCCGGGAGCCCCAATGACCGAACCCAGGCGTGCACTCGTCACCGGCGGTAGCGGCGGCATCGGATCGGCCATTTGCCGCCGGCTGGCCAAGGACGGGTTTCATGTCCTGGTGCATGCCAACCGCCAGCCGGTCGCGGCCCAGGAACTGGCGGCCGCCATCCGCGCCGGGGGCGGCCTGGCCGATGCCTGTGTGTTCGACATCACCGATGGGCCCGGCACCGCCAAATCGCTGGAGGAACTGCTGGCTGCCGGACCCATCCAGGTGGTCGTCAACAACGCCGGCATCCACGACGATGCGATCTTTCCCGGCATGCAGCCGGGGCAGTGGCAGCGCGTCATCGATGTCTCGCTCAACGGCTTCTTCAATGTGACGCAGCCCCTGATGATGCCGATGATCCGCACCCGCTGGGGCCGCATCATCAACATCACGTCGGTCGCGGGCATCGCGGGCAACCGCGGGCAGGTGAATTACTCGGCGGCCAAGGGTGCGCTGCATGCGGCCACCAAAGCGCTGTCGCTCGAGGTCGCCAGCCGCGGGATCACGGTCAACGCGGTGGCGCCCGGCATCATCGAGACCTCGATGAGCCAGGCCAGCTTCGACGCCAAGGCCATTGCGCAGATGGTGCCGGTTAAGCGTGCCGGCCGGCCCGACGAGGTCGCGGGCCTCGTGGCCTACCTCGCTTCGCAGGAAGCCGCCTACATCACCGGCCAGGTGATCTCGATCAACGGCGGGATGATCTGAGTGCGCGCCACAGCAGCAGCGGCAGCCGCACCAGGAAGCCCGCGAACAGGCGGGTGTGCATCCAGGTCAGGAGCAGGTTGTCGCGCAGGTAGTTGAAGTGCGACACGCCGCCCTGGTCGGCCTCGAAGTACTTCACGGGCGCGGGCAGGTTGACCGGCCGCACGCCGCGCCAGCACAGCCGCACCACCGCCTCCGGGTCGAAGTCGAAGCGCCGCATCCAGCGCTGGCCGCGCATCACGCTGCGCAACGGCTCGATCGGGTAGACGCGAAAGCCGTAGAGCGAGTCGCCGATGCCGGCCCACAGGGTTTCGAGGTCGGCCCAGCCGTTGGAGACTTTCCGGCCGTTGACACGCAGGGCCGGGGCGCTGGCGTCGAACACCGGTTTGCCCAGCACCATCGCGGCGGGTTCGCGCATCGAGCGCGCCATGAACTGCGCGATCAGGCCGGCCGGGTGCTGGCCATCCGAATCCATGGTCAGTGCATGGGTGAAGCCTTCGGCGGCGGCGATGTCCAGCCCCGACAGGACGGCGGCTCCCTTGCCGCAGTTGCGTTCGAGCACCAGCACGCGCAGCCCCGGGTCGCCGGCCGACAGGGCCTGCAGGCCCTGGGCCGTGCCGTCCGTGCTGCCGTCGACCACGACCCACACGGGAGCCCAGTGCGCGCGTGCTTCACGCACGGTGTCGTAGACCTTCGGGCCGGGGTTGTAGCTGGGGATCAGGACCAGGTGCGTGGTCGAAGTCGGTGTCATGGGCCGCGATTGTCTAGCGCGACCCGGCGTGGATGGGGAACACCGGCAAGCGGGCTGTGGCCAGCTCGCTCTGGAAATAGGCTTCCAGCTCGGATGTGAACGCATCGGCGTCGCGCGGGGGATCGAAGCGCCGTCCCAGGCGCACCTTGTAGACCATCGGCATCGCGGGAATTCGCGACAGGGGCCAGCCCTTGCCGAGAAACGCGCTATTGGTTTCGATGATCACGGCCTGTACCGGGACGCCGGCGTGACGGGCGATGATGCCGACCGTGCGCTGGACCGGGTTCAGCGGCGTTTGCACGGTGCGTGTTCCCTCGGGAAAGAGCAGCAGGTGGTGTCCCTCGCGCAGCCTCTGGACGGCGGCGCGCAGCATGCTGCGCGGCGGATCGTTGGTGATATAGCCCGCAGTGCGCGCCCCCCAGCCGAACAACAGGTTGTCCAGGATGTCGGCCTTCATGACGCACGTCACATCGGGCAGCCGCGACAAGACCAGGGCGGCGTCGATCATGGAAGGATGGTTCGGCGCGATCAGCACGGCCGGGCCGTCGCGCAGCGCATCCAGGGCGGTCAGGTCGAGCCGCAGCCCATTGACGGCGGACATGGCGCCCAGGTACTGCCGGAACAAGGCCGAGATCAGGCCCCGGGCGAACATCCGCCGGCGCTGGCGCCTCAGCAGCAAGGTGCCCGGAAGGATCAGGGCCGAGGTCAGCAGGCACATCGCGGCGAGCAGCGCGAGCCCGCCATAGAGCCGCACGGCGTTGGCCATGGTGCCGACGCCGTGCGCCGGAACGTTCAGGTCAGAACGGGCCTGCCAGCGCATCGGAACGGTCAGCTGCCGTGATGTTGAACCGGCGCTGCCGCGCCGCGCGCCACGAACGCCTGAGGTTGGCTGCCGAGAGCATGTAGTAGATGGCCTTCAGCATGCGCAGCGAGCCCCAGATGGGCGTCTTGCCGAAGATGTCGCCGGCCAGCATCGACAGCAAGGCTTCCTTCACCCGGAAGACGTTGCTGGGCCCCATCAGCATGTCGCGCATGATGGGGTTGGTGACGCGGTAGATGAACCACGAGAACTCCTTGGGGCCGCGCCGCGTTTCGCGGTCGAACCTGCGCAAAGCGGCGGCGGCGTGCTCGGGCCGCCGCAGGCAGGTCTCCACGGTATCGGCGGCGAAGAAGCCGCCCTGCATCGCCAGCATCACGCCGGACGAGAACACCGGATCGATGAACGCGTAGGCGTCGCCGATCATCAGGTAGCCATCGCCGTGGGTTTGCTCGCAGCTGTACGAAAAATTGCCCGTCGCCTCGACGTCGGAAACCAGTTCGGCGCCGCGCAGCCGCTCGGCCAGCCCGGGGCACTGTGCGATGGTGTCCAGGAAAAAATCCTTGACCGGCTTGTTGCGGGTCTTCAGGTAGTACGACCAGACCACGGCCCCGATGCTGGTACAGCCATCGGCCAGCGGGATCAGCCAGAACCAGCCGTGGTCGAACCAGAAGATGGTGATGTTGCCTTCGGCCTGGCCGGGGTGGCGCCAGGCTCCCTTGAAGTGCGCGTACAGCGCCGAACTGTTGTGCTTGGGGTTGCGCTGCTTGGTGCCGAATTTTTTCCCCAGCACGGTGTCGCGGCCCGAGGCGTCGATGACGAAGCGGGCGGTCCATCGCTCGCGCCGGCCGTCGCTGTGTTCGGCATCCACGGTGGCGCCGCCGCCATCCGGACGGAACTCGACCTCGCGCGCCCGGCACGACTCGACGGCATGGGCCCCCTTTCGCTGCGCGTTGCGCAGCAGGATTTCGTCGAACTGCGAGCGCCGCACCTGGTAGGCGTAGGGCATGCTCTTGTCCCAGGCTTCTTCGAACCGGATGGTCTGGCCCGATGGCTCATGCCACGGCGACACGAACTCCGCGCCCCATTTCTCCATGGCGACGGCCCGCACCCGATCGGCCACGCCCAGCTTTTCGAGCAACGGCAGGTTGGCGGGCAGCAGCGATTCGCCGATGTGAAAGCGGGGATGGCGGGCCTTTTCGAGCAGCGTCACCTTGAAACCGCGCTCGGCGAGCAAGGCCCCGGCGGTGCTCCCCCCGGGGCCGCCGCCGATGATCAGCACATCGCAGTCTTGGGTGTTGATTTCCGGCGGCGCCTGGGCCGGGCCGGTGGGCGGGATCGAATCGGGCATCGGGCTTTCTGTCGCGAACTTCTGATGACGGCCGGCCTGCCTTGTCCCGCACAGGCCGGCTGCATCGCGAGCCGCGATTTTAATCCGCGAAAGACGGCCCGAAGCTGCGGCAAATTACCGCGGCGACGGGTTTTACCTCAAATTCGCGAAAGCCCCACACCCCCCGGATTCAGGCCTTGCCGGCCTTGACCTTCAGGCGCCAGGCATGTAACAGCGGCTCGGTGTAGCCGCTGGGCTGCTCGAGGCCCTTGAAGACCAGGTCGCAGGCCGCCCGGAAAGCCGCCGATTTCCCGAAGTTGCCGGCCATCGGCTGGTAGAGCGGGTCGCCCGCGTTCTGGCCGTCCACGACGGCGGCCATGCGCTGGAATGTTTCGGTCACCTGCTCCTGGGTCACCACGCGGTGGTGCAGCCAGTTGGCGATGTGCTGGCTGCTGATTCGCAGCGTCGCGCGGTCTTCCATCAGGCCCACGTTGTGGATGTCGGGCACCTTGGAGCAGCCCACGCCCTGGTCGATCCAGCGCACCACGTAGCCCAGGATGCCCTGGGCGTTGTTGTCCAATTCCTGCTGGCGCTCGGCGGGCGTCCACTTCGCTTCGGCGACCACCGGGATCTGCAGCAGGTCGGCCAGGATGTCGTCGCGCTGCCCGTCGGCGTCGATGCGCTCCATCTCTTTCTGCACTTCGGCCACGTTCACCTGGTGGTAGTGCAGGGCGTGCAGCGTTGCCGCCGTGGGCGACGGCACCCAGGCAGTGTTGGCGCCGGCCTGCGGGTGGGCGATCTTCTGCTGCAGCATCGCCGCCATCAGGTCGGGCATGGCCCACATGCCCTTGCCGATCTGGGCGCGGCCGCGCAGCCCGCATGCCAGGCCGACCAGCACGTTGTTCTTTTCGTAGGCCTGGATCCAGGCGCTGCTTTTCATGTCGCCTTTGCGATACATCGGCCCGGCCTGCATGGCGGTGTGCATCTCGTCGCCGGTGCGATCCAGGAAGCCGGTGTTGATGAAGGCCACGCGCGCGCCGGCCTCGGCGATGCACGCCTTGAGGTTGACGCTGGTGCGGCGCTCTTCGTCCATGATGCCGAGCTTCACGGTGTTGGCCGGCAGCCCCAGCATGGCTTCGACGCGGCCGAACAGTTCGCAGGCGAAGGCGACTTCCCGCGGGCCGTGCATCTTGGGCTTGACGATATAGACCGAACCGGCGCGGGAATTCTTGATGCCGGGCCGCCCCTTGCGCTGGAGGTCGTGCATCGCGATGGTGGTCGTCACCACCGCGTCGAGGATGCCCTCGGGGATTTCCTTGCCGCCGTCGTACAAAATCGCCGGGTTGGTCATGAGGTGGCCGACGTTGCGCACGAACATCAGCGAGCGCCCGTGCAGGGTCACCACGCCCCCGGTAGGCCCGGTGTACTTGCGGTCCGGGTTCAGGCCGCGGGTGAAGGACTTGCCGCCTTTTTCCACCTGCTCCGTCAGCGTCCCCTGCAGGATGCCCAGCCAGTTGCCGTACGCCAGCACCTTGTCCTGGGCGTCGACCACGGCGACCGAATCTTCCAGGTCGAGGATGGTGGAGAGCGCCGATTCCAGCACCACGTCGCTGACGCCGGCCGTATCCGTCTTGCCGATGGCCGTGCTGCGGTCGATGCGGATGTCGATGTGCAGGCCGTTGTGCCGCAGCAGGACGGACGACGGCGCATCGGCTGGGCCCTGGTAGCCGATGAACTGGAACGGATCCTCCAGGCCGGTGGCGGCCCCGCTGCGCATGTTTGCCGTGAGGTTGCCGTTTTCAACCCGGTACAAGGTGATGTCTTCGTGCGAGCCCGCGGCCAGCGGTGCGAACTGGTCGAGGATGTGGCGGGCGAAATCGATCACCTGGGCACCGCGTGCGGGGTTGTAGGCCTTGCCCTTTTCGGCTCCCTCTTCCTCGGGGATGACGTCCGTGCCGTACATGGCGTCATAGAGCGAGCCCCAGCGGGCATTGGCGGCATTGAGCGCGTAGCGCGCGTTCAGGATGGGCACCACCAGCTGCGGGCCGGCCTGCGCCGCCAGCTCGGCGTCCACGTTCGCCGTGCTCGCCTTCACGCTCGCGGGCTGCGGCACCAGGTAGCCGATCTGTTCCAGAAACGCGCGGTAGCCGGCCATGTCGCGCAGCGGCCCGGGGTTGGCCTGGTGCCAGCTGTCCAGCTCGGCCTGCAGGCGGTCGCGCTCGGCCAGCAGCGCGATGTTGCGGGGGGCCAGCTCCTGCACGATGGCGTCGAAACCGCGCCAGAAGTTGGCGCTGTGCACGCCCGTTCCCGGCAGCACTTTGTCTTCGATGAAGCGATGCAGCCCGGTGGCGACTTGCAGGCCATTGACATTGATACGCGCGGTCATGGGTTTATCTCCTCGAAAGCGGGAATGGGACGAATCAGAAAAAGGCCAGGGCGTCGCGCAGGCTGCTGCCGGTGCGCGTGGGCTGGGTGTCCAGCTCCTCGAACGGCAGCTGGTAGCGGTTGACCCACAGCGTGGGGTAGCCATACCACGTGGCTGCCAGGGCGTCCCACGCGTTGCAGCTGACGAAGGCGATCTGCCTGGCCTCCAGGCCGGTGGCTCGCGGCCCCAGGGCGTAGGCATCGGGATGGGTCTTGTACTTGCGCACGCTGTCGACGCTGAGCACATGGTCCAGCAATCCCTCCAGGCCGGCGCTGCGGACGGCGACGCCCAGCATGTCTGGGTCGCCATTGCTGAGAATGCCCGTCACCACGCCCTTGTCCTTCAGGGCCGACAGCACTTCCTTGTTCTCGGGGAAGGCCGAGAGGTGGCGGTACTGGTTCATCAGCCGCTCTTCGCCGGCGGGCGTGAGCGCGAGCGCGAGGCGTTTGCAGGCGTAGCGAAGCGCGGCGCGGGTGAGCTCCCAGAACGGGCGGTAATGAAGGCCGTTGTCGCTGGTGGTGACCAGGCGGGTGTATTCGATCTGCTTGTCGCGCCACAGCACGCCCAGCGCCGCGCCCTGGCCGGGGAACAGCTGCTCAGCCAGCAGCCCCACGCTGTAGACATCGAACAGCGTGCCATAGGCATCGAACAGTACGGCCTTGGGTTTTTCCATGCCATGACTGTATTTGATACTTCAGTGAAGATTAAGAGCGTGAAAAGCGATTTATATGTGATCGAATCAGGGGTAATGGCCGGCAGTTTTCCTAACGATAGTTCGAGGCAACTTTCCGAAGTCCAGCGTTAAGTATTGGGGCGCGAGTGACCGCAGGAACTCTTGTGCGTTGAACAACTGGCCGGCCGCGAAGCATCCGGACGAGGGTCGTCGCCAGGCACAAGCTGGAACAGCGCCAGCGCCTGACGCTCCTGTGCAAGCGTCTCGGCGCCAGGAAGCCGGACATCGCTGCCTCCCAGTTGTCGCTGTTGATCGACGGCGCCTTCAGCAGCGGTGTGCTCTTGCTGGGCGAGAACGCGGGCAAGGCGCTGCGGGCCGCGGGACGGGCGATCGTCAACGACGGGAGCTAAGCGGCTCCGTGTTGCCCACCGCCTCGGCGTCGATGGCTTTCTGCACGGCAAGATAGAACGCCTCCCGCGCGCCGCTGGCCGAAGGGTCCCTTGCTCCGGCGGCCCAGTTGGAGTTGGAGGCGATCACCAGCTTGCGTTGAGGGTCGATGAAGATGCCCTGGCCGAAGATGCCGCGCGCGGCGAACGTGCCGTCGGCGTAGGTCCACCACTGGTAGCCATACCCGCGCTCGGGCTGGCCGATGCCGGTGCGCGTGGTCGTGGCTTCAGCCAGCCAGCCGTCGGGCACGATGCTCTGGCCGTTGACGCGGGCACCGCCCAGGATGAACTGGCCGAAACGCGCGTAGTCGCGGGCGGCGGCCTGGATGCAGCACCCGCTGATCTCCTGGCCCGTCTTGCTGAGAAGCCATGTCGCTTGCTGCTCCATGCCCGCAGGCGCCCAGATCTTTTCGGACAGGTAGGCGGCCAAGGGCTTCTTCGTCGCCTGGCTGACGAGGATGCCGACCAGGTTGGTTTCGCCCGTGCTGTAGTTCCAGCGCGTGCCGGGCGGCACCGCGCGCGGCAGGCGCCGCATGTAGCTCACCAGCGCATCGACGCCTTGTTCGGGCTGGTGGTTGTTGAACCGCGCCACGTCCGAATCGCGGTCGGCGTAGTCCTCGTTCCACTTTACGCCCGAGGTCATCGTCAACAGCTGGCGGATGCTCACGTCGTCGTACGCCGAGCCCTTCATCTGCGGGATGTAGGCAGAGACCTTGTCGTCCATGCTCTTGATGTGGCCGTCGCGAATGGCGGCGCCGACGAGGGTGGAGGTCATGGACTTGGCCACGGAAAAGCTGGTCCAGCGGCCGCTGCTGTCGAAGTCCAGGCCGTAGCGCTCCAGGCGCAGCTTGCCGTCGTGCACGATCAAGAGCGCAGCGCTGCGCTGGCCGGCCATGTAGGTGTCGATGTCTACTGGGAGATTGAGCGGCGGGCCCGGCGGCAGCGGCATTGGCGTTCTTCCGGCCGCAACGACGCGGGACTTGGCCAGCAGGGAGATTCGATCGAGGGCGCGAAACGCGGCGTCGCGCTGGGGTTGGCTCCAGAACAGCAGGTCACGGTTGGTGGGCAGCGTGGCGAGCAGGCCGCGGGTTTCCTTGTCGAGGGTGAACCGGCCGGCGGTGGCGGCGAGTGCGAGGGCAGCGAGGAGGGCGAGGGCGATCTTTTTGATTTTCAAGGCGGCACTCCTTGCAGAAAGGCTGCCTATCTTAAGGAGGAGAACGGAATCCCCCGGACATGGCGCAGAAAGTGTGCTGCATCTGATGGAACGGCTCGCGGCCTAACTGCGCACAAGCTGTAGGTATCGGCCGCGCCGCGCCGACATCACGCCTGCTGAAGGTTTGGCGGTATCCAGATGGACGGGGTTTCGAGCGATTTGTTGACGTAGATCAGAAGGAACACGTTGTATCCCAGCCCAGCGATTCGCACCAGCGGATGCGGTTCCGGGTACTGGCGCGGCTTCGAGCCTGGACAGTCCTCACGGCAAACGGGTGGCCCCGCGCCCTGCGCGAGAATGCGCCGATGACGTCCGAGCAACCCAACAGCCTGCCGCTGTCCGGCATCCGCGTCGTCGAATTCGCGCACATGGTCATGGGCCCGACCTGCGGCCTGGTGCTGGCCGACCTGGGCGCCGAAGTGATCAAGGTGGAACCGGTGGCCGGCGACAACACCCGCAGGCTGCTGGGATCGGGGGCCGGCTTCTTTCCGCTGTTCAACCGCAACAAGAAAAGCATCGCGCTCGACCTGCGGCATCCGCAAGGCCTCGAAGTCGCGCTGCGGCTCGTGGCCACCGCCGACGTGGTCAGCGAAAACTTCAAGCCCGGCACCATGAAGAAACTGGGGCTGGACCATGCCAGCCTGGCCAGGTTGAACGAGCGCCTGGTCTACGTCAGCCACAAGGGCTTCCTGCCCGGCCCCTACGAGCATCGCACCGCGCTCGACGAGGTGGTGCAGATGATGGGCGGCATGGCCTACATGACGGGCCGGCCCGGCGACCCGCTGCGCGCCGGCGCCAGCGTCAACGACATCATGGGCGGCATGTTCGGCGCCATTGGCGCGATGGCGGCGCTGATGCAGCGGGGCCGCACGGGACGCGGCCAGGAGGTCAAGGCGGCGCTGTTCGAGAACAACGTGTTCCTGGTGGCCCAGCACATGATGCAGTTCGCGGTCACCGGCCAGCCCGCGGCGCCGATGCCGGGCCGCATCTCGGCCTGGGCGGTCTACGACGTGTTCACCGTCAGGGAGGGCGAGCAGATTTTCCTGGCGGCCGTGAGCGACACCCAGTGGAAGGCATTTTGCGAGGCCTTCGGCTTTGGCGACCTGCAGGCCGACCCGCGGCTCGCAACCAACAACGACCGGGTGCAGGCGCGCGAATGGATGATGCCGGTCCTGCGGTCGCGGCTGGCCGGGCACAGCGCGGCGGAACTGAGCGCGGTTTTCGAGCGCAACGGCCTGCCGTTCGCGCCCATCACGCGGCCCGAGGATCTGTTCGACGATCCGCACTTGCGGGCGACCGGCGGGCTCGCCGACCTGACCTTGCCCGACGGCCGCCAGACCGCGGCCCCGCTGTTGCCGATCACGCTGGGCGGCGAGCGCCCGGGGGTGCGTTCGCAGCCCCCGGCATTGGGCGAGCATGGGGCCCAATTGCTGGCCGAGCTCGGTTACAGCCGCACGGAAATCGCGGCCATGGTCAGCGCGAACGTCACTGTCGCGAGCTAATCGACGGGTGCGGCTCGGCTATTGCAAACTCCAATGCGCATAATGTGCGCCGTGGACAAACTCAAGCAGCTCGAATCCTTCGCCTCGGTCGCCACCAAGGGCAGCCTCACCGCCGCGGCCAAGGCCGAAGGCGTGGCCCCGGCGATCATGGGCCGGCGGCTGGACGCGCTCGAAGAGCGCCTGGGCGTGAAGCTGCTGGTGCGCACCACGCGCCGCATCGCGCTGACCCACGAAGGCAGCGCTTTCCTGGAGGACTGCCAGCGCCTTCTGGCCGACATCGCCAATGCCGAGGCGAGCGTCAGCGCCGGCGGCGTCAAGGCCAGCGGGCACCTGCGCATTACGGCGCCGGCAGGTTTCGGCCGCCGGCACGTTGCGCCGCTGGTGCCCCGGTTTCGCGCGTCGCACGCCGACGTGACCATCTCGCTGAACCTGAGCGACCGTGTGGTCGACCTGGCGGGCGAAGGCTACGACTGCGCCGTGCGGGTCGGCGACCTGCCCGATTCGTCGCTGGTGAGCGTGCGCATGGCCGACAACCGGCGCCTGTGCGTCGCCACGCCGCTCTACCTGGAGCAGCACGGAACGCCCCAGCATCCCGGCGAGCTGTCGCGGTTCGACTGCCTGACGCTTTCCAGCGACGCCTCGCAGACGCGGGGCTGGGCCTTCCGCGTCCCCAGGAATGAGGGACACGAAGTGATTCACCTCAAGCCGGGCGGGCCGCTCGACTGCTCGGACGGGCAGGTGCTGCACGACTGGTGCCTGGCCGGCTATGGCATCGCCTGGCGCAGCACGTGGGAGGTGGAGAGCGAAATCGCCGCCGGGCGTCTGCGCGAGGTGCTCGCCGAATTCGCGGCGCCGCCGAACGGCATCTTCGCGGTATTTCCCCAGCGCAAGCATTTGCCGCTGCGGGTGCGGCTCTGGATAGACTTCCTCAAGCACAACTACAGCCAGCCTGAATTCTGGAAAACCTCATGACCCTCGAAGCCCTGCTTGCCTATGCGCACCTGCTCGCCATCCTGACGATGGTGGTGTTCATTTCGAGCGAGGCCGCGCTGTGCCGGCCTGAATGGCTCAACGCCAAGGTCGTGCAGCGGCTGGGCCAGATCGATACGGTCTACGGCATGGCCGCCGGGGCGGTGCTGCTGACCGGCATCGCCCGCACCTGGTGGGGCATCAAGGGCACGCCCTGGTACTGGGGCAACGGCCTGCTGCACCTCAAGCTCGCCTTGTTCGTCGCGGTGGGGCTGATATCGATCAAGCCGACCCTGATGTTCAGGCGCTGGCGCAAGCAACTGGCGGCTGGAGGTGGCTTGCCGGACGATGCCCAGGTCCGGCTGGCGCGCAAGTGGGTCATGGTGCAGGCCCACCTGATCGCGCTGATTCCGCTGGCGGCGGTCTTCCTGGCCAGGGGTTTCGGGCGGGCCCCGTAAAATTCGGCGATGCTCCTCGTCAAACAAGAATTGCTCGGCAGCCTGGCTGCGGGGCTGGAAAAGCTTTTGCCCGGGTCGGGCGACAAGGCGGTGTTCGAGTCGCCGAAGGTGGCGACGCACGGCGATTTCGCCTGCACCGCCGCCATGCAGCTGGCCAAGCCGCTGAAGCAGCCGCCGCGGCAGGTGGCGGAAAGCCTGCGCTCGGCCCTGATGGAAACCAGGCCCTTCGCCCAATGGGTCGAGTCGATCGACATCGCCGGCCCGGGCTTCCTGAACATCAGGCTCAAGGCCGAAGCCAAGCAGCAGATCGTGCGCGAAGTGCTCGCCGGCGGCGCGGCCTTCGGCAGCCGGCCGCCGGCCGGCCGGCGCATGATGGTGGAATTCGTCTCGGCCAATCCCACCGGCCCGCTGCACGTGGGCCATGGCCGGCAGGCGGCCCTGGGCGATGCGCTGTGCAACCTGTACGCGACCCAGGGCTGGGACGTCCACCGCGAGTTCTACTACAACGACGCCGGCGTGCAGATCGCCACGCTGGCAACATCGACACAGCTGCGCGCCAAAGGGTTCAAGCCCGGCGACGCCGAATGGCCCGAAGCGGCCTACAACGGCGAATACATCGCCGAGATCGCGCAGGACTTCCTGGCCCGAAAGGCCGCCAAGGCGGACGACCGCGAGTTCACCGCCAGCGGCGATGCGGACGATCTCGAATCCATCCGCCAGTTCGCCGTCGCCTACCTGCGCCACGAGCAGGATCTGGACCTGAAGGCCTTCGAAGTCGAATTCGACAACTACTACCTCGAGTCCAGCCTCTACACCAGCGGCAAGGTCGATGAAACCGTCCAGCGGCTGCAGCAGGCGGGAAAGACCTACGAGCAGGACGGCGCCTTGTGGCTCAAGTCGACCGAGTACGGCGACGACAAGGACCGCGTGATGCGCAAGGGCGACGGCACGTACACCTATTTCGTGCCGGACGTCGCCTATCACATCAGCAAGTGGGAGCGCGGCTTCACCCGGGCGGTGAACGTTCAGGGAACGGACCACCACGGCACCATCGCGCGCATGCGCGCGGGCCTGCAGGCGGCGGGCGTGGGCATCCCGCCGGGCTATCCCGACTACGTGCTGCATACCATGGTGCGCGTCGTACGCGGCGGCCAGGAGGTGAAGATCTCCAAGCGCGCGGGCAGCTACGTGACCTTGCGCGACCTCATCGAGTGGACCAGCAAGGACGCTGTCCGCTTTTTCCTGCTGTCGCGCAAGCCCGATACGGAATACACCTTCGATGTCGATCTGGCGGTGGCCCGGAACAACGACAACCCGGTGTATTACGTGCAGTACGCCCACGCGCGGATCTGCTCGGTGCTGGCGGCCTGGGGCGGCGATGCGGCCCTGCTGCAACAGGCCGACCTGTCGTCCCTGCACAGCCCGCAGGCGTTGGCGATGATGCTGCAGCTGGCCAGGTACCCGCAGATGCTGCAGGGCGCGGCGGCGGATTTCGCGCCGCATGACGTGACCTTCTACCTGCGGGAGCTGGCCGCGGCCTATCACAGCTATTACGATGCCGAGCGCATCCTCGTCGAAGACGAAGCCCTGCGCCATGCCCGCCTGGCGCTGGTCGCGGCCACGGCCCAGGTGTTGCACAATGGGCTGGCGGTGCTGGGTGTGAGCGCCCCCCGCAAGATGTAAGCCGCAGGAAACCAAGCAGTGAAAAACAGACAAGCCGGATCCGTCATCGTGGGCATCATCATCGGCGTGGTGCTGGGCCTGGCCGCGGCGCTGGCGGTGGCAGTCTACGTGACCAAGGTGCCCGTTCCCTTTCTCAACAAGGGCCAGAGCCGCACCGCCGAACAGGACGCCGCCGAGACCCGCAAGAACCGCGATTGGGACCCCAACGCCCCGTTGTACGGCAAGAACCCCGCCAGGTCCGCCCCGCCGGCGCCGGCCGTGGTGGCGCCCGCGCCCCCGGTAGCCACCATTCCCGCCCCGCCGGTCGCGCCGGCGGTCAGGGGCAAGGCGCCGGCCGACCCTCTGGGCGATCTGGCCTCGGCCCGAGCCGCGGCGCCCGGGGCCGACCCGTTCTTCTATTTTGTGCAGGCCGGCGCTTTTCGCACCCTCGATGATGCGGAAGCCCAGCGGGCCAAGCTTTCCCTGATGGGCATCGACGCCAAGGTCACCGAGCGGGAGCAATCGGGGCGCCAGGTGTTCCGTGTGCGCGTCGGCCCCTTCGAGAAGAAGGAAGACGCCGACCGGCAGAAGGAAAAGCTCGAGACCGGCGGAGTGGAAACAGCGCTGGTGCGGGTACAGCGCTAGCCCCGCCGGAATTCTCGCCGGAACCTTCCGGCTGAGCCGGCCTCAGACCTTGGCACAAACGAAGGAGTGGATCGACATGAATCGACGTGACTTTTCTGCGGGCGCTGCCTGCCTGCTCGCGACCGCCGGCCTGGGCCTGCCGGGCGCGCTGTTCGCCCAGGCGAAGAAGCCGGAAGAAGGCAGCGAGTACCTGATTCTGGACAAGCGAGTGGGCGGGGACGCGCCCCAAGGCAAGCTCGAGGTGATCGAATTTTTCTGGTACAGCTGCCCGCATTGCAACGCTTTCGAGCCGCGCCTGGAAGCCTGGATCAAGCGCCAGCCCGCCGACGTCGTCGTCAGGCGCGTGCCGGTCGCGTTTCGCGACGATTTCGTTCCGCAGCAAAGGCTGTTCTACACCCTTGAAGCCATGGGCAAGCTCGACGAGCTGCACGGCCGCGTGTTCCAGGCGATCCACGCCAACCGCGAGCCCATCAACAAGGAAGACTCCATCCTCGAATGGGTGGGCAAGCAGGGGGTGGACAAGGCCAAGTTCAAGGAGCTGTACGACTCCTTCTCGGTGTCCGGCAAATCGCGGCGGGCGACGCAACTGCAGGACGCGTTCAAGGTGCAGGGCGTGCCGGCGCTCGGCATTGCAGGGCGCTATTACACCGACGCCACCTTGGCGGGCACCATGGATCGTGCCTTGCAGGTCACCGACTACCTGGTCGCCGAGGCGCGCAAGAGCCGGTAAGCCACGCGCCGGCTAACTCTTTTCCAGCCAGCTGATCAAGCGGCTGAGGCGTTCCTCGCCGGTGATGTCGAATCCGGCGATGCCAATCGATTTGAGGACGTCCGGCCCGCTGGGGGCGGCCTCGATGTCCACCAGCATCTTGCGGATCGCCTCGCTCTGCTTGGGCGGCACGGCCTTGCCGGCCACCAGCGGAAAGTAGGGCTGCGAGGTGCTCTTGTGCAGCACGGTGTGGCCCGCCTTCTGCCAGTCGCGCGCCAGGCCCGAGTACGAGGCGACACCGCCGACGTCCGCGAACCCCGTTTCCAGGTACGAGCCGATCGTCGACTGTTCGCGCACATACGAAACTTTCTCGCGCTCGATGTCGATGCCCTGGTCACGCAGCTCGGCGCGGCAGAACTTGGTCATATAGGCGGCCTGCTCGGGCATGATCCAGCGCTTGCCCCGGGCTTCGGCCAGGGTCTTGATGGTGGAGGTCTTGGGCACGACGATCAGGCAGTTGCCGTCGGGCTTGGCATGGGCAAGGTAGCGATAGCCGTAATTGCGCACGCCGCGCGCCGGATAGTCGCTCGGGCGCGCCATCACCAGGTCGAAGCGGCCGGACTTCATGCCTTCCTCGAGCTGGGCGAATTCGCGCACGAATACCAGCACGACCTTTCTCTTGGCCGCGTCGCCCATCATGTTGGCGAGGCCCCCATACTTGGCGATGACGCGGGAATGGTCGAGGCCACCCGAAGTGCCTTCGCTGATGGCAAGCACCAAGTCCCGCCCCTGGGCGGGTACGACGGTGGGAAGCAGGGCTGCGGCCAGCGCGATGACGCCGGCGAATGCGGTTTTGAATTTCATGATGGTTCTCTCCCTTGATGCACTTTGGACAGTGCTCAACCATTCTATTGTTGAGTTAACTCTTTTGACTATTTCTGAGTTCCGAGTCGTGGCGCCCTTGCAGCAACGAGGCCGCGCCCAAGCGGTCGGTACAATGCGGAGCAAGATTCATGCCTCTATGAAACATCGCCTATTTCCCTTACTCGCATCGCTGGCGCTCCTGCTGACCAGCGGCATGGCGGCCGCCGAACGGGCCGACCGAAACAAGCCCATGAATGTCGAGGCCGACGCGTTGCGCTACGACGACCTCAAGCAGACCAGCGTCTTTACCGGCAAGGTCGTGTTGACCAAGGGCACCATCGTGATTCGCGGGGCGCGGGTCGAGGTGCGCCAGGACCCCGAGGGCTACCAGTACGGTGTCGTCACCGCCGATCCGGGCAAGCTGGCTTTCTACCGCCAGAAGCGCGAGGGTGTGGATGAGTTCATCGAAGGCGAGGGAGAGACCATCGAATACGACAGCAAGGCCGACCGGGTGAAGTTCATCAAGCGCGCCGAGCTGCGCCGTTACCGCGGCGCCGAGCTGAACGACGAGATCGTGGGCAGCCTGATCACCTATGACAACGGCACCGATGTATTCAGCGTGGACGGCGGCCCGACGAGCCCTGCGGCAGGCGGGCGGGTGCGGGCCGTGATGGCGCCGCGCGGCGCCGCTTCGGGACCCGCGGCGCCAGCCCAGCCTCCCGCCCAGTTGCGCCCGAGCGTCACGCTGGACGGGGGAAAGAAGTGATGCAGCCTGCGCCCACCGGGCGCAGTGCCGAGCCCGTCCCGGGCACCAGCCGGCTGCGGGCGCAGCACCTGCAGAAGTCCTACGGTAGCCGCAAGGTGGTCAAGGACGTTTCCCTCGAAGTGGACAAGGGCGAGGTCGTCGGCCTGCTGGGCCCCAACGGCGCGGGCAAGACCACCTCGTTCTACATGATCGTGGGCCTGGTGCGCGCGGACGGGGGCGAGATCTCGATCGATGGCCGGTCCGTGGAGCACATGCCGATCCACAGGCGGTCGCGCCTGGGGCTGTCATACCTGCCGCAGGAAGCTTCGATCTTCCGCAAGCTCAATGTCGAGGAAAACGTCCGGGCCGTGCTCGAACTGCAGCGAGACGCGCAGGGGCGAACGCTGGAGCGCGCCGAAATCGAGAAGCGGCTCACGGCGCTGCTGCAGGACCTGCGGGTGGACCACCTGCGCGACTCGCCGGCGCTGGCATTGTCCGGGGGCGAGCGCCGCCGCGTCGAGATCGCGCGGGCGCTGGCGACCCAGCCGCGTTTCATCCTGCTGGACGAGCCCTTCGCGGGCATCGACCCCATCGCCGTGATCGAGATCCAGCGCATCATCGGCTTTCTCAAGTCGCGCGGCATCGGGGTGCTGATCACGGACCACAACGTCAGAGAAACGCTGGGCATCTGCGACCACGCCTACATCATCAGCGACGGCAGCGTGCTGGCCCAGGGCACGCCTTCCGAGATCGTCAACAACGCCGACGTGCGCCGGGTCTATCTCGGCGAGCACTTCCGGATGTGAAGATGTGGCCCCCACGGTCGCCCACGTTGTGTGGCTCCCTGCCTGCCGAGGGGGCCTTCGCGCCTTGGGGCGGCCCTGCGGCGTCCAAGCACCGGCTGTGACAAGGCCATGATGAAGCAGGGCCTGTCCCTTCGCGTTTCGCAGCACCTTGCGCTGACGCCGCAGCTGCAGCAGTCGATCCGCCTGCTGCAGCTGTCCACGCTCGAACTGTCGCAGGAAGTCGAGCAGATGCTCGACGAGAATCCTTTCCTGGAAGTAAACCACGACGAGGCCCAGCGCGAGGAGTTCGGGCTGGCGCAAGCCGATGTGCCCGCGCCCGAGGACGACCGCGAGACCGAGTTTTCCGACTACACGCCCACCGCGCCGGCCAGCGAAGCCGAACCGGCCGCCGTCCTGGAGCCGGAGGCGCCCAGCTGGGAAGGCGACGGCAGCACCGAAGTCGTTCCGGACGACGGCGAGTGGGGCGGCGACGCGACGCCGCGCAAGAACAACCTGGGCGGTGACGAAGACGTGGATGCGACGGACCTGGCACGCGGCCATGAGTCGCTGCGGGCGCATCTGCACCGGCAGGCGCTGTCGGTGCGCCTGAGCGAGGAAGACTGCTGCGCCCTGCGCTTCCTCATCGAATCGCTCAACGACGACGGCTACCTCGACGAGTCGCTGGAGTCGCTCGCGGCGGGCCTGGCCGCCGGCGACCCGGAGCAGCAGGACGAACTGGTGCATCGCTTCACGGTGGCGCTTGGATTGCTCCAGCACCTGGAGCCGGTGGGCGTCGGCGCCCGCTCGCTCGAAGAATGCCTGTCGCTGCAGCTCAAGGCCTTGCACGCCGGCGGCGATGCGCCCGCGGCATGCGCCACGGCCCTGCGCATTTGCGCCCAGCCGATGGACCTGCTGGCGCGCCGCGACGTCAAGCGTCTGGCGCAGCTGTGCGGCGACAGCGACGCGCAGGTGCGCGCCGCGATCGGCCTCATCACCCGGCTGGAGCCCAAGCCCGGCCGCCGTTTCGTCGACGTGGAGCGCAACGTCGTCATCCCCGACGTGCTGGTGACGCGGGCGGGCGGCGGCCAGCAGGCGCGCTTTCGCGTGCGGCTCAATCCCGATGTGATGCCCAGGTTGCGCGTGCACGATATCTACGCCGGTGCGCTCAAGTCGCACAAGGGCGAGGGCCATCAGGCGCTGCAGCAGCGCCTGCAGGAGGCCCGCTGGTTCATCAAGAATATCCAGCAGCGCTTCGACACCATCCTTCGCGTGTCGAATGCGATCGTCGAACGCCAGAAGAGTTTTTTCGTGCACGGCGAACTGGCCATGCGGCCGCTGGTGCTGCGCGAAATCGCCGACGAGCTCGGGTTGCACGAGTCCACCATCAGCCGGGTGACCACCGCCAAGTACATGTCGACGCCTTACGGAACCGTCGAGCTGAAGTATTTCTTCGGCTCGGCGCTCGGCACCGAAACCGGCGGCAATGCCTCCAGCACGGCCGTTCGCGCGCTCATCAAGCAGTTCGTCGCGTCCGAGAGCCTGAAAAAGCCGCTGTCGGACAGCCAGATCTCCGAGATGCTGAAGGAACAGGGCATCGAGTGCGCGCGCCGCACCGTCGCAAAATACCGCGAGGCGCTTCGCATCGCGCCCGCCAATCTAAGAAAAGCCTTGTGAACCAGCTGCAACTATTTCTGCCTTGCGCCGCCGGCGTCGAAGGTTTTCTCGCCGACGAGGTGCACCGCCTGACGGGCCTGGCGGGGGACGATCTGCTCACCAGCCGGGGCGGCGTGATGCTGCGCGCCTCCTGGCGCGATGCCATGCGGCTGAACCTGCACAGCCGCCTGGCGCAACGGGTACTGGTGCAGCTGTCCCACACACCCTACCGCAGCGAGAACGACCTGTACGAGGCGGCCGGCGCCGTGGCCTGGGAAATCTGGTTCACCACCAAGGAGAGCTTCAAGGTCGAGGTGACGGCGCAGCACAGCCCGCTCAAAAGCCTGAACTTCGCCGGATTGAAGATCAAGGACGCAGTGGCCGACCGCTTTCGCAACAAGCGCGGCGAGCGGCCCAATGTCGACACGCAGTGGCCCGACATCCGTATCTACGCCCACCTCACCACCGACACCGCCACGCTCTACATCGACACCTCGGGCGAGCCGCTGTTCAAGCGCGGCTGGCGCGAGGACAAGGGCGAGGCGCCGCTGAAGGAAACGCTGGCCGCGGCCATGATCGCCGCCAGCGGCTGGGACGCAGCGGCGCCGCTGTACGACCCTTGCTGCGGCAGCGGCACCATCGCCATCGAGGCGGCGCAGCTAGCCTGCAATATCGCGCCGGGCCAATTGCGCCGCTTCGCCTTTGAAAAGATGCTGCCTTACCAGGCCCATGTATGGAAGGCGCTGTGGGAAGAGGCCAAGGCGCAGCAGCGGCCCGCCACCGCGCCGGTGTTCGGCAGCGACGTGGCCTTTCGCATGGTCGACTTCGCCACGCGCAATGCGGGCCGCGCCGGCGTGGCCGACACCGTGCAGTTGCGCGGCGGCGACGCCTTGCAGCGCATGCCGCCCAGCGAGGAGCCCGGCGTGATGCTGGTCAACCCGCCCTATGGCGAGCGCATCGAGACCGCCGGCGTGGCGGGCCGCAGCCAGGGCGGGCGCGAGCGGGCTGAAACCGAAGATGGCGGCGATTTCTTCAATCAGCTGGCCGCCCACTGGAAGAAGAACTACCCCAACTGGACGGCCTGGGTGCTGACCCCCGATCTCAAGCTGCCTACGCGCATGCGCCTGAAGGAATCGCGGCGGGTGCCGATGTGGAACGGCCCCATCGAATGCCGGCTGTTCCGCTTCGACATGGTGGCCGGCAGAAACCGCGGAGGGAGTGAGGCTTGAGCGACGCCGGGCCGCCCCAAGGCGCGAAGGCCCCCTCGGGGGGCAGCGCAGCAGCTTCAGCTGCAAGCGTGGGGGCCCATGTCGTCCTTGATACCAACATCGTCCTGGACCTGTTCGTCTTCGACGACACGGCGGCGAAGCCGCTGAAGGCCGGCCTGGAGCGAGGCGACTGGGGCTGGGTCGCGACGCAAGCCATGCGCGATGAGCTCGAACGCGTGCTGGGCTACCGGCACATTTGCTCCCGGCTGGCCTTCTACCAGTTGCAAGCGGCCGACGTGCTGGCGGGCTTCGACCGCCATGCCCGTATCGTCGATGCGCCGGAAAAGGCGGCGGTCACCTGCAGCGACCCGGACGACCAGAAGTTCATCGACCTGGCAGTGCAGCACAAGTGTCTTTTGCTGAGCAAGGATGCCGCAGTGCTCACCATGAAGAAACGGCTCGCGGCCCTGGAGGTCAGCGCGCAGTGCGCAATCCCGGCGTCTTCCTGCATGCTCAGCGAGCCCTGAGCGGCCACACTGTTTCGCGGGCGCGCTGAAAAACGCCATCGACTTCCTCGCCAGCTCTCTCGCTAGCGGAAAAACGCTCGCAGGGCGTGTGCCGTTTTCAGGTGCAGTTCTTCGGGGATGAAATGCCCGGCCGGCATGCATTCACCGGCAACGCGGCCGGCGCATTGGGCCTGCCAAAGCTCCACCGGCTTGAACATCTTTTCGATCAGGCCGTTGCGGCCCCATAGCGCCAGCATGTCGCAGGCAATCTTCTCGCCGCGGGCCCGGCTTTCGCGGTCGTGGTCCAGGTCGATGCCGGCGCTGGCGCGATAGTCTTCGCAGGCGGCATGGATGGATTCGGCGCGGCAAAAGCAGCGCTCGTATTCGGCCAACGCCTGCGGCTCTATGTAGCCGAGGCCGCCTGAGGGCCGCTGGGCCGCCCCAAGGACCGAACGCCCCTCGGGGGCAGCGTCAGCGTGGGGGGTGTCAGTTCGCCAGCCACCCAGCTTGGCGTGCAGGTACATGCGCGGGTTGGCGCCGATCATGGTCTCGGGCAGGGGCGAGGGCTGGATCAGGTGGAACCAGTGGTAGTAATAGCGCGCGAAGGTCATGTCGGTCGCGTTGTACATGTCGAGCGTCGGCGCGATGTCGATCACGCACAGTTTGCGCACGCGTTGCGGATGGTCCAGCGCCAGCCGATGCGACACGCGCCCGCCGCGGTCGTGGCCGCACAGCAGGAACTGCTCGCATCCCAGCGCCGCCATCAGCTCCACCATGTCCTGCGCCATCGCCCGCTTGCTGTAGTTGCTGTGGTCGGCCAAGCCGGGCGCCTTGGCCGAATCGCCGTAACCACGCAGATCGGGCATCACCAGGAAATAGTCGTCCTTCAGGTGCTGGGCCACCCTGTGCCATATCGCATGGGTCTGGGGAAAACAACAAGGCCGGCTTGTCGCGCTGTCCGCCGAAGCGAGCGAAGATCTCGGTGCCCTCGACCGAAAAGCGGCGCTGCTCGAAGCCATCGAACCAGCTCATGCCGGTTACCGCTCAAGGAACTTGCGCAGATTCGCCGCGGCTTGCCCGCGCACCTTGTTGCGTATCACGGGTGTCCAGCCCAGCAGCACGCCCGGCGCGCCCAGGGCCTGACGCGACCAGCGCCAGAAATCGAAGCGGTCCTTGTGCCGGACGATCTGGCCGGCCGGGTTGAACTCGAACTTCGCATCGATGCTGTTGTCCACCAGGCGGCCGGTCGCGCTGAAGCGGTAGTGAGCGTCCCAATGGGCACTGCCGCTGCCCGCGCCGGCCTGCACGTCGCGATAGTCCAGTTTCCAGACATCGGCGCCCTTGGCCCGCGTGGCTTCGCACAGCATCCGCCACATGCCCGTCACTTCGCGCTTGCCGCGCAGCGAGAACACCTCGTCGTCGAATTCGACGTCGGACGCGTAGCAGCGCGCCATGGTGTCGGGATCCAGCCGCGCGAAGGCGCCGTAAAACATTTCTATGGTTTGCTGGTTGGGGTGCAATCTCGTCTCCCTGTGGTTAGAGCGCCTTGGTATCGCGGCCGCGAGGAAATCGTACACCGCCCGGATGCGCGGGCTGGTGCGAATTTCGCGGTGCACGGTAAGCCAGATTACCGCCACGGCGCAGGGGCTGGCCATGCAGCCGCTTTCGCAAGCCCTGCATGAATACCCCCGAGCAGGCGCTGCCCTATGCGCAAATCCATTCACTGCAGGAGGCGCCGCCGCCGCGCCACACGGTGCAGATGTGGACGCGCCTGTCCTCAAGACCTAGTGTCCTATCCCGTTAGTTCGCCATCGGTCGATTGTGGTCAGGAAAGGCATCGCGGGTAGCTGTGTGGGCGCGGCCGGCGGCCGGGGTGGCTGTTCTCCGGTCACGCTCGCGGGCGGCTGGATCGGCACTCGAGCGCTGCTGCGTCAACGTCATGGTTGGAACGCAGCTGGTGCGGGTGACCGCGAATGGACCTGCGCCCAGCCACCCCGACCACCGGCCTCCAGGTGATGCTGCCGCGCGCGCGCCCGCATAGAAGTCCGTGGCGCGCCAACCTATCCGTTCAAGGCAGGTGGTCGGGGTGGGTCGGGCGCAGGGCCATTCGCGGTTGGCGTACAGCCGGCTCGCCCATCACGGCGTTGACGCGGTGACGCGGGCGAGCCAACCCGCTCGACCGCGAGCGTGACCGGAGAACGGCCCACCCCGGCCGCCGGCCGTGCCAGCCCCGGCGGCGCGAAATTCACCTGCATATGTGCGCGGCGAAATAACGGGACAGCACAGCCGTCTCAGGCTTCGGCCTCTTGCTTCAGCCGCAGCAAGAGGCCGTCCAGCGCGTACGCCACGGTATCTGTGCGCACGGCGGCGCGATCACCGTCAAAGCGCTTCATCTCGCTGCTCAGGCGCCCGTCCACCATGAAGCCGAACCAGACCGTGCCCACGGGCTTGTCCTTGCTGCCGCCGCTGGGGCCGGCAATGCCCGTCACCGCCACGCTGACCCGCGCACGTGAATGGCGCACAGCGCCAAACGCCATCGCCCGGGCCACCACTTCGCTCACCGCGCCATGCGTGGCGATGAGTGCCGCATCCACATCCAGCAGCTCGGTCTTGGCTTCATCGGAATAGGTGACGAAGCCGCGCTCGAACCAGTCGCTCGATCCTGCAAGGTCGGTGCATGCCGCGGCGATCAGGCCGCCGGTGCAGCTCTCGGCCGTTGCCAGCATCCAGCCGAGATCGACCAATCGATCCGCCAATTGCTTGACCTTGCTCATGACCAGAACCTCCAGGCGGCGATGACCAGCAGCGTGCAGAAAGCCGCCACCAGGTCGTCGAAGATGATGCCGAAGCCGCCCCGCCAGCCGAAGCCATGAAAGAGGTCATCGGCCCACGCCACCGGGCCGGGCTTGACGGCATCGAACAGGCGAAACAGCAGGAAAGCCGTGAACTGGCCCCAGAAGCCCGCCGGCATCATCAGCCACAGCACGATCCAGAAGGCCACCACTTCGTCCCAGACGATGCTGCCGGGGTCCAGCACGCGCATGCGCCCGGCGGTCACGGTGCACGCCCACCAGCCGATGGCCAGCGCGGCGGCGATCACGGCGCCGATCGCGGCGGGAGACAGCCACGTCTGCATCACGACATAGGCCAGCCAGGCCCAGAGCGTCCCGGCGGTTCCGGGCGCCACGGGCGACAGTCCGGAGCCAAAGCCCAGCGCGATGCAATGCGCCGGGTGGGACAGCATGAAGCGCGCCGTGGGCCGCATCATCGGGGGGCGCAAGGGCGGGTTGAGCGGTGTGGTCATCGTGTGGGGGCGGCGGGCCCGCAGGGACCGATATTACCCATCTGGTTGGCTGTCACGCTCAGGTCGAGTAACGCAGCTGCCGTGCCGCTTGCGGAATTCTCGCGGCGACACGGGCGCGTCGGCATGCCATAGTCCCAGCCTCGACGTCCTGGCCCGGGCCTGCTCCGCCGCGTAGCGCCCGGGGTCACCGCGAAAACGGTATGACCACGCGTGGCCGCTGCTGACCATCCATGCGCCCAGGTCGACCTCGCCCTGGCTGATATGGCCCAGCATGCGCTGGTAGTTGTCGCTGGCCTGGCTGCGTACCACGACCGGGCGGCCCAGCACCCGCGCGGCAAGCGCCTGCCGCGCCTGGGCGCCGAAGGCCTGGCAGATTTCAGGGGCGTCGATGCCCTCGATGCGGACCTGGCGAGGCGCTCCCCCCGATGCGGGGCGTACCCACAGCGTGTCGCCATCCGTGACATGGGTGACCACGCCCGCGAAATCGCCCGCTTTCGCCGACATGCACGCAGCCAGCAGCAAGCCCGCGCGCATCGCGCCGCGCCACCTCATGGCGACGCGAAGTGGTCGAAGGATGCGTAGCGCCTCTCGATCGCGCGGCCGGTGCCGTCGACCAGCCGGATACCGTGCGCCGCCTCGATCTGGCCGACACGGCGCACGGCTGTGCCCGAATTTGCCGCGGCCGACATCACGGCTTCGCGTTTCGCGGCCGGCGCGGTGAACGCCAGCTCATAGTCGTCGCCACCCGCCAGCACATATTCCAGCCGCCGGTCGGCGTCCAGCGTGTCCGCCGACAACAGGCTCGCGGCGCTTTCGGTGTCGATGAGCGCACCCGCGGACGAGAGGCACAGGATGTGGCCCAGGTCGCCGAGCAGGCCGTCGCTGATGTCGATGGCCGAGGTGGCGATGCCGCGCAGCGCCATACCCAGCGCCACGCGCGGCGTCGGCTGCTCCATGCGCACGCGTGCCGCCTCGAACACTTCGGCCGGCAACGACAGCGTGCCGCGAAATACCTCGAGCGCCAGCCGGGCTTGGCCCAGCGTGCCGCTGACATAGAGGTCGTCGCCGGCGCGCGCGCCCGAGCGCAGCAGGGCCTGCCCCTGCGGCACCTCGCCGAAAACCGTGATGCAGATGGTGAGTGGGCCGCGCGTCGTGTCGCCGCCCACCAGTTCGCAGTCGTGCGCATCGGCCAGCGCCAGCAACCCGCGCGAAAACGGCTCCAGCCACGCCTCCTCGGCGCGCGGCAGGGCCAGGGCCAGCGTGAAGGCCAGGGGCTTGGCGCCGCAGGCGGCCAGATCACTCAGGTTCACCGCCAACGCTTTGTGGCCCAGCCTGAAGGGATCGATGGTGGGAAGAAAGTGCCGGCCCTCGACCAGCATGTCCGATGAAACGGCCAGTTGCATGCCCACCGCAGGAGAGAGCAGCGCGCAATCGTCGCCGATGCCCAGAGCGTTGCGGCGGGTGGGGCGTTTGAAGAAGCGGTCTATGAGGTCGAATTCACCCATGCGGCAATTGTCGGCGCAAGGCAACGCCAACCCAGCGATTGCCGTACGCAAGTCAGCAAATCCGATTTAATGTTTTGACATATGTATCAATTAGTTACTACATTACATCCTCAACGAAGGATGAGAAAAAAAGATGAGGGACTTCTGTACGCATAGCTCCGAGAGCCATCCGATCTCGTGGATACGTGTCTGGCTCTGGCTGCTCTTGCTGGCCGGTGGCGGAGCCAACGCGGCGTTTCCTGCCACGGGCGCCAGCGGGACCTATGCACGGACGTTTGGTACTTGTAACGTCGGTGGCTATGCGACGGGTACCTTTGCGAACTACACATTGAGCCAATGCCAGGCGAAGGCCGACGAACTTGCGGTCGCCGGGGGCAACAGTGTTTCGCCCGTCCATTGGACGAGCGCAATGGTCTGGACCGGGCCTTATCCTGGCAGTGCAAGCGCCACGTCCGACGGCTTGTACAACCACCCATATTGCAATGGACAGACGTTCGGCACTAACTGCGGATGGGTGTTGAACGCGCGTATCGATGCGAGCTGTCCGACTGGATTCAGCTACAACGCGAGCACCGGCACGTGCCAAGGAACCGCATACAGCTGTCCGGCGAATGCAACGTTAGCGGCTGGGCAATGTACATGCAACGCAGATTTTGCCGAGCAAAACGGCACGTGCGTCGCCCAATCCATTCCCCCCGAGCCGGAAGCCTGCACCGCCCGGCAATCGGGCTACGCCGTTGGCCACCCGATCATTGCGGCCACAGGCGAGAAAGTACTGGAGCAAGAGGACCACGCAGGGGCCGGCCCCGATGCACTGAATCTGATCCGCCACTACAGAAGCAGCCGGGTCGTAGGCGCCATGACAGGCGCGGCGACGGCGGGCCTGGGCCAGCCCTGGTCGCACAACCACGCCGCCGTGCTCAGGCAAGCCGGCACGCCCGGTACGGCCGGCAGCACCGCCCGCATTCTGTTTGGCCACGGCAGCGTCCGGGCTTTCAATTGGGACGTGGCCACGGCAAGCTGGAAGCCCGCCAACAGCGCCGACACCCTCATCGCACACCACTCCGGCCTGCTGTACAAACGCCTGGACGACGACAGCCGGTGGCAGTTCGACGGCGCGGGCAAGTTGCTCAGCGTGACGCGGCGCAATGGCAGGGCAATCACCTACAGCTACAGCACCACTGGGCTGCTCATTCAGGTCAGCAACCCGTTTGGCCGCAGCTTGAGCTTCACGTACAACGCCACCGGCCAGCTCGCCACCGTCACGGCCCCCGACGGGCAAGTTAACAGCTACGGCTACGACGCCACAGGGCGCCTGAGCACGGTGACATACCCTGGCGCAGGCACCAAGACCTATCTGTACGAGAACACAACATTCCCGCAATTGCTGACCGGCATCATCGACGAATCCGGCAACCGGCTGGCCACATACGCCTACGACGCGCAAGGACGGGGCATCAGTACCCAGCACGCCGGCGGCGCTGACCTGCACAGCATCAGCTATGGGACAGCCGGCGCGGCCACGGTGACTGATCCCCTGGGCACCCAGCGCATCTACAACTACACGATCGCCAAGGGCAAGCTGGCGGTCGCCGCAACCGACAAACCCAGCGCCAGTGGCGCCGGCGATGCGGCCAGCCGCATGCAGGATGCTGATGGTTTCATCACCCAGCAAACCGACTTCCTCGGCGTGAACACGCTGTACACCTGGGATTCCGCAAGACGCCTGCCCCTGAGCACCACCCAAGCCGCAGGACGCCCCGAAGCGCAAACCAGCAGCACCCAATGGCACCCGAACTTCCGTCTGCCCGTGCTCGTCACCGAAGTCGGCCGCACTATCGCCTACAGCTATGACATGCTGGGCAACACGCTGGGAAAAACCCTCACCGACACGGCCACCGGACAGGCGCGCCGCTGGCAATGGACGTACAACGCCCAAGGCCTGACGGATACCATGACCGACCCCAAGGGCGGCATGTGGAACTACGGCTACGACAGTGCAGGCAACCGCACCAGCGCCCGCAACCCCCTGGGCCAGACCACCCGCTATAGCTACGACGCTGGTGGTCGTGTCACCAGCCAGACCGAACCCAACGGCCTGGTCACCAGCTACAGCTACGACCTCCGCGGGCGCCTGCTCTCACAAAACCGCGGCGGCGAAATCTCCAGCTTCAGCTACGCCCCCACCGGCCAGCTGACGGCAGCGACCTTGCCCAACGGCTTTGCCGCCAGCTACAGCTACGACGCCGCCCAGCGCCTGGTCGCCGCCTCGGACAACCGCGGCAACAGCGTCAGCTACACCCTGGACGCCGCCGGCAACCGCATCCGCGAAGAGGTCAAAGACGCCACCGGCGCCATCGCCCTGGTCACCGCCCGCGTCATCAACGCCCTGAACAAAGTCGCCGCCATCCAGGGCTCGGTCGGCCAGACCACGCAATGGGCCTATGACGCCAACGGCGAACCCATCGCGCAGACCGACCCGCTGAACCAGACCACCCGGCAAACGCTGGACGGCCTGCGCCGCCCCACCGCCACCACCTTCGCAGACAACACCTCAACGGCCCAAGCC
>JACDFR010000086.1 GCA_013815685.1 Ramlibacter sp. | reverse complement strand
GTGCAGGCGGGCATGACGCCGCCGGCGCCGCCGCTGCATCTGCCCGTGGTGCCGGCAGCGCCGAACCGGCCGCCGGCCGCGAGGCCGGTCCCTGCCAAGGCCGCATCCACGCCCGACTCGCTCTTCGGCGAAGCGCTGCACCGGCTGCTGGAGATCCGGCTGACCGGGGACGCCGGCTGGCGGCAGGCGCAACTGCTGCGCGTGGGAAGAGAGTTCAACCTGGCGGCGCCGACCGTCCATCATGCCGCCGCGATGGCGCAGCGCATCCTCACCGGCGAGGGCGCGTGGGCCTGGGATGAACGGGCCGTCGACTGGCAGGCCAACGAGGTGGAGCTTGTCTACCAGGGCGAGTTGTTGCGGCTGGACCGGCTGGTGCGGCGCGGCGGCACGGGCGATTGGTGGGTGCTCGATTTCAAGTCGGCTTCGCGCCCCGAGCGAGACCCGGACTTGCTGGCGCAGATGCAACGCTATCGCCTTGCCGTGCAGGCCGCGCATCCCGGCACGGCCGTGCAAGCCGCATTCCTCACCGGCCAGGGCCGGCTGGTGGTGGTGCCATGACGGGCGCAGCCGCCGTCGCCATCGCCGTCGTGGGCGCCGGCCCTGCCGGCCTGATGGCAGCGCAGGTGCTGGCCCAGGCCGGCCGGCAGGTGCATGTGTTCGACGCCATGCCATCGGCCGGTAGAAAGTTTCTGCTGGCGGGCAAGGGCGGCCTCAATCTCACGCATTCGGAACCGTTCGAGCCCTTTGCGTCGCGGTACGGCGCGCGGCGTGCCCATGTGGAGCCTTTGCTCGTGCAGTTCGGCCCGCAGGCGCTGCGCGACTGGGCGCAAGGCCTGGGCGTCTCCACCTTCGTCGGAACCTCGGGCCGGGTCTTTCCCGGCGAGATGAAGGCGGCGCCGCTGCTGCGCGCGTGGCTGCACCGGCTGCGCGCGAGCGGCGTGCAGTTTCATATGCGGCATCGCTTCCTCGGCTGGACCGGCGAGGGTGCGCTGCGGTTCGATTCGCCCCGCGGCGAGCAGCTTGTCAGCGCGCCCACCACGGTGCTGGCGCTCGGCGGCGCGAGCTGGCCCCGATTGGGGTCGGACGGCGCCTGGGTACCGCTGCTGGAGCAGCACGGCGTGGGCGTCGCACCGCTGGCGCCCGCCAATTGCGGATTCGACGTGCGCGGCGGCTGGAGCGACTACTTCTGCACGCGCTTCGCGGGGCAGCCGTTCAAGTCGGTCGCGATCCGCTTCCAGCAGTTCCACCGCCAGGGCGAGTTCGTCGCCACGGCCACGGGCGTGGAGGGCAGCCTGGTCTACGCCGTGTCGGCGGCGCTGCGCGACGAGATCGCGGCACATGGCAGCGCGACCTTCGCCCTCGATCTGCTATCCGCTCGCAGCGCCGAGCAGGTCCTGGCCGAGGTGGCCCACCCGCGCGGCTCGCGATCGCTTTCCAGCCATCTCAAGAGCCGGCTGGGCCTGGACGGCATCAAGCTCGCGCTGCTGCATGAGCTTTTGCCCAAGCCGGACCTGCAGGATGCGCAACGCCTTGCGGCGGCGATCAAGACCTTGCCCATCACGGTGACGGCGGCCAGGCCGATCGACGAGGCCATCAGCACGGCGGGTGGTGTCCGCTTCGATGCCCTCGACGAGCGGCTGATGCTTCGCGCGATGCCGGGGGTTTTCTGCGCCGGAGAAATGCTCGATTGGGAGGCGCCTACCGGCGGCTACCTGCTGACGGCCAGCTTCGCAACGGGCCGCGCCGCCGCTGTGGGGGCGCTGGATTTCCTGGACGCCGGCGCCTAGAAATGCGTGCGGTAGTAGAGCATCGGCTTGCCCTCGCTGCGGCGCAGCGTGATGCGGGCGCCGCTTTCGAGTTGAAGGCCGATGAAGCCGCGCTCGGCCACCAGGCCGGTGCGCGTGGGTGCGCGGCCGATCTTCATCTCGACCCGGGCGCCATAGCTCGGCTCACGCAGGTGCACCTGGGTGGCGGCGTCTCCGGGCGCCATACGCCGCCAGGCCTTGACATCGATTCGGTGGCGGGCGTCCATGGTATAGCGCCAATGCAGGCCGACATCCAGGCTTTGCCCCGCGCTGGCCTGCGCAGCGGGCGCAGCCAGTCCCAGCCCATCGAGGGTGGTCATCCCCAGCGACAGCCCCAGGGCCGAGCGACGTGGCGGCAGCCAGGTGAAGTCGATGCGCGACGACCGGGTGGAGCCATCGGCGCCGAATCGCGGGAGCGTGGTGGACGCTTCCGGCACACATCGAGAGCCTGCATGGCGCACCTCCAGGGTAGGAGAGGGCAGTCTAGGTCAGCAGTACGAGGAAGTTTGTCAGACGCAACCTGACGTTACGGTCAGCCGCTGGGCGGTGTGCCGGAGCCGCTGGACGGCTGTAGGTGGGATCGCCGGGTAACCCATGCATAACTGCTGAGTTTGCTGTAAAGCGAGGTGAAACTATTGCCTACCCTAGTTTATGAACAGGCGTGATCGCATGGCCAGAGGGGGACGATTTCGAACGTGCGGGTGAGTACCATCCCACCATGAATAAAGACTTGTGGAAGCAGTCCTTCGAGGATGGAGCATGCCCCGAGTGGCCGTGCCCGGCCTGTCACGCGGGGGTGCTGGTATTGGAGAAGGGCTCCCTCAGACACGCTGCCACGGATGCTTCGATGAGAGACCGGGACGAGGAATGGTGGGGTCCCGAGCACGTCGTGTACTCGTTCACTGCTTGGGCTGCGTGCAGCAATCAGAGCTGCGGCGAGAAGTTCGCTCTAACGGGCACCGGGGGATTGGAGGAGTACTACGGGGACGACGGGGATTCTGAATACGCGGATGTTTTCCACCTCAGGCACTGTCACCCCACCCTGCACATGATCGCGGTCTCGGACAACTGTCCCGAGGCTTTGCGGGATGCGCTGAACGCAGCCTTTTCGCTGTTTTGGATTGACCGTCCCTCGGCAGCGGGACGAATCCGAGTGGCCGTGGAACGTTTGCTAGACCACCTGGCAATCCCCACAAAAAACGCCAAAGGGGGCTACCTGCCGCTTGACGACCGGATTGATGCCTTCGGCAAAAGTGATTCCGTCCACGGTGCACAGCTGATGGCCCTGAAATGGCTGGGAAACGTTGGCGCTCACACCATCGATGTGAACGCCGATGACCTCTTGGCGGCATTTGAAGTCTTAGAGCACGTGCTGTCCGAAGTCATAGACAGGAAGTCGGCGGCAATCGCGAAGCTGGCAGCGGAGATGACGAAAAAGTACGGCAAGCCCTGATTTGAGTCAGAGGTCATCCCAAGGAGCAGGTGCGCCTTCAGGTGGCGTCGTCAACCGCGCATCAGGGAGCAGCCCGGTCGTTAATGTCTGGGGCTGGGCTTTGTCAATGAATGCACGTGTGGCTTGCAACCGTAGCTTGAGCACTGCAGCCTCCCGTGGATGGAAGCGACCGAGTTGGCCCACCCTTTGAGCAAGCTTGTTGAGAGTGATGACGGTATCGGCCGTAGGTTCGCCAAGAGCCAGGGTCTGCTGGAACTGAAACACCGCGGCCCGAACCGCTGACCGCTTCTTCTTCGTGAGAGACGGCTTCTCGTTGACGACGAGCTTGGTGACGATCATGGGCTTAGAGCCGTTGAAGACATCGTGCTTTTCTCGGCCTGCACGAAGCCCCGCTTCGCTCAACATACCGTAGACCATGCCGATTGCGGCCTGCTTCTGTGCAACGCTCAAGCGACGTGGCGAAGACATGGTGATATCGTCCACGTACCGGCTATAGGTAATCCCCTGCGCGTCGAGCTTCGCGTGAACGAGCGGCTCTGTGCGCCAGAGCACCAGGTTTGCCAAGTACGAACTCGGAATTGCGCCTTGAGGCAGAGCGCCATCTTTAGTGGTGAGCTGCGTGAGCAACTGCGCAACATCGGAAGAGCAACCGAAAATGCCCTGCCAAATGTCGCACACCATCTCCGCTGTCACCGACGGGAAGAAGCCCTTTACATCTTCGCAGATAACCACCCGTTGCCCCGCGTGCTTCGCGGCATTCTCTTTGTAATCGCGACCCTTCACGCTCCCGGTGAGGTAACTAGGGAATCGGACCCTTTCGAGAACTTGGGTCTTGATCCTCTTGTGGATCACTTTCAGCCGGGGGAGCGCATCGAATGTCTCCCGCTTCGATCCGGGCTTCGGCTTTACCCTCCGATAAAGCGCAGGTGCATGGGCGGCGAGGTCTCTCAACGCCTGCTCCTCCAGCCTAAGCATTGCGCAAAGGCTCTTTACTGTGCGCAGGGGCTCCTTAGAGTAGGTTGCCTTGTGGGGAGTCAGGCTCATTCAGAAGCTCCAGTGCAGCGTATGCAAGCTGACCAGCGAGTTCCTTGCTCAAGCCGGTGAGTTCGCCACTCTCCGCGCCCAAGAAGAAAAGAATTTCAAGCGGGATGCCGAGACCAGCGGCAATTTTCTGAAGTGTCGATAGCGGCGGGTCGCGTTTAGACCGCTCCAGCAAGGAAAGGTAAGAGACGGAAATTCCAGCGCGATCCGCTAGTTCTCGTTGGGATAGCTTTCGCTTTGCCCTTGCGAGTTGGATTGCGCCGCCGATGTTCATAGTTCTAAAAACAAAGAATGGGCTTGGGGGCTCGGCCTTATCACTTCAGCCAGTCGCCGAGATTCGTCGCAATGCTGACGAACGCGGCGATTGCCTGAAGGATCCGCAGTTTCAGCCTTTCAGCTTCTTCTACGGTTTGACTGTGTTCAAGGGCCATTTCTAGGCCGGAGATTGCACGGTCCAATTCAGCTAAAGCACCTCTGTCGAGTTGGCTACTGCAAGCATCACGAGCTTTTTTCAAAACCCCAATGCCCTCTTCACAAGATTGCATCCGCATACGCGGCTCCTTACAAGGCACCATGCCCTGCCTGTCCCTTACAGAGAAGCACCGAAAGGAGCCAACTCGACACCAAGCCCATCACGTTGCTGCGGAGGCTGATCCTGTCCCGTCAATGCTGATCACTGCGTATTGCGTACCGTGACTTCAGGTACTCGATACGTCGTGCGCTGCACGGACTGCCCGTCGCATTTACAAGCCCCGGTTACGTCTGCGGAGCAACTCCCAAGGGAGTCCGATCACTGAGCCCTTCTCTACAAGGTAAGGAAAACTGCCATCTTGCTTAGTCAGCGCGGTTGCGCACTGCCTGAGCCAGATTATGACACACAGTCCATGTTTGTTGACTGTCAGTCCGTGAAACTGGTCTGGTTTTAAGACCCGTGGCCTAGAATTAACACTTTTGACCCCATGAGTTCCAGACGATAGGCGAGCGCACAGTCTAGTAAAACGGAGTCGGCCTGCCGTACTCTGGGTCCGGGCACCTAGCCGTTCCGCCTGAGTGTGTGCAGGGCACGGTGTTGGTACAGTACGGGCCCCGCACTGTGACCAGCACTTCTGCGACCTTCTCACTCAAGAACGGCGGCGGTCTGGTCGAGTCCTGTCAACGCTACCAAGGTTTCACGCAAAGCTTTATTTATGCTGACTTCGACAACCGTCAATAACCTCGCAACGCTCCTGGGCGTTGTGCGGGAGGAGGCCCTGGGGGAGTTTCAGCGAGCGGCACAGGCGAAGAGCACGGAGGCGCTTCGGGCCGGGGCGTTCCACTCAAGTGGGCACCTTCTT
Organism: Ramlibacter sp.; assembly: GCA_013815685.1. Taxonomy (GTDB): domain Bacteria; phylum Pseudomonadota; class Gammaproteobacteria; order Burkholderiales; family Burkholderiaceae_C; genus Ramlibacter. Next base: position 6,324 of record JACDFR010000086.1, on the reverse strand, counting down.
GGTGTCGATCGTGCCGCTGCGGAAACAATGAAAGGAGCGGCGCAGAAGGTGCTTGATGAAATCTTGACCGCACACGCAGCGGAGCCGACGCGGGACACTGCCGGGCGCTCAGTCCAACTAACCGCTCTACTAAATCAGGCGCTGACGGACATCAGTACTGCGCTCGAACAAGAACGTAACGAGCGACTGAAGTCGGTTCAAGGCTTCGCCGGAACGCTGACTGGTTTGTCGCAAGCAGCCACTCTGCTTCGGGCGAAGTGCTCGGCAAGGCTGCAGATGCGCATCGCTGCATTCAACAACACGGGCCAACCGATGAACACCTTCAATGTCAATGGCTCCGTGGGCTCTATACAGACGGGCCACAACTCGACGGCTAACGTCACACAGAACGTTATCGCCCCCAGCCGAGAGGAGGCGCTCCAAGCGCTTGCCAGAATCGAGGACCTCCTTCGCCAAAGCGGCGATGACCAACAAGCCAAGTCGGAGGTGCTGGAGGTGGTTGGTGACCTACGGCAGCAAGTAAAGCGTGATGCACCAAATCCACTGAAAGTGTCCATGCTGCTCGGCGGTCTCGCAATTGTCGTTCAGACAATTCCTCAGCTTGGACCTGCCTGGGACGTCCTGACACGCTGGGGCGCCGCGCTTCGCGATGCTGGCTCCGCCGTTAGCGGCGTGTAGTTACGTTAACACTACGGTAGCCTTGGGGACCGATCGGTGTGTCACGCGTCGCTAGTTCGGAGCATATTCTCCAACGAAATCAAACAGGGTTGGCGAGGCTGGCGCGTGTCGGTGGTTCGATTCCGGTCAAAGGCGTGATCGCCAGGATCGCCGCATTCCAAACTGTGAACGTCACCCGTGTGATCGGGAGAGAGTCCCACGCGGCCCTCCCTCTGGAGAACATGCGAGTTGGTCGAGTCCGTCCACTCCGCCGAATCGTCTGGGTTATTGCAGCCGCCCCTCATCTAAGGCGCTGCAGCTCCAACTCTAAGTAGTGCAATTCTCAGTCATCACCCCGTAGCTCTGCATCCGAGTGATGCTCGTAAGTGCTCTTTCGCCCGCCTGCTCGCGGCCTAGGATCAGGTCTATACGTGCCCTTGAGGACGGCCTCGCGTAAGCGTCCGGCCAACCCACCCTTGAACACCGCCCTCTAAGCGGCAACGATGGTGTCCACCAAAGAAGTTAGGTGGACACCTTGAAAGACTCCAAGACAATCTCCCGCCGGCGTCACAGCGCTGAACTGAAGGCGCTGATCCTGTCCGAATGCGCCGCACCCGGCGCCTCGGTGGCCCGGGTGGCGCTGTCGCACGGGATCAACGCCAATATCGTGCACAAGTGGCGCCGAGGGATTGATGGCACGCAGCCGGCAGTCGCAAAGCCGACGTTTGTGTCCCTTCCCTTGCCCTCGCCGGCCTGCGCTCCTGTAGCGGACATCCGCATCGAGCTGCGCCGCGGCGCAGCCAGTGTCGCCGTGACTTGGCCGGTGGCCGCAGCGGCGGAGTGCGTCGCCTGGATGCGCGAGCTGCTGAAGTGATCCGCATCGACGCGCTCTGGCTGGCCGTGCAGCCGCTGGACATGCGCGCTGGCACCGAGACGGCGCTGGGTCGCGTGGTCAACGTCTTCGGTGCGGCCCGGCCGCACCATGCTTACCTGTTCGCCAACCGCAGGGCCAACCGCATGAAGGTGCTGGTGCACGACGGCATTGGGGTGTGGCTGTCGGCGCGCCGGCTGAACCAGGGCCGCTTCACCTGGCCGGCCGACAACGCCAGCACCCTGTCGCTGACACGTGCCCAGTTCGACGCCCTGGTGTTGGGCCTGCCCTGGCAGCGCGTGGGTGACGGCGGAATCATCACGGTGCTGTAGCAGCGTGCAATTGCCGATTGCACCGATGTGCGGCGCGGCGTCCTGCGACAAAATCCCTTCCCGTGATCGCCGAACAGCACATCGACGCCCTGGAGCCCGCGCAACTGCGCGAGGCGCTGCGCTCGGTGCTGGTCGCGGTGCGCCACAAGGACGCACTGATCGACAAGCTCACCCACGAGAACGCGGTCTTGAAGCGGCTGAAGTTCGCCGCCCAGTCGGAGCGCTTCGATGCCGAGCAGCGCAGCTTGCTGGAAGAAACTCTGGACGCCGACCTGCAGGCCGTCTCCGAGGAGATCGAGCGGCTGGCACCGGTTGAAGCCGCGCCGCGCGAGCGCCAAAGCCCCAAGCGCCAGCCGCTACCGGCCGACCTGCCGCGCCGTGAAGTGCGCCACGATCCTGAGAGCACCACCTGCGCCTGCGGCTGCCAGATGAAGCGTATCGGCGAGGACGTGGCCGAGAAGCTCGATTACGTGCCCGGCGTGTTCACGGTGGAGCGGCACATCCGCGGCAAGTGGGCCTGCGCGAAGTGCGAGAAACTGGTTCAGGCCCCGGTCGCCCCGCACGTGATCGACAAGGGCATCCCCACCGCAGGTTTGCTCGCGCAGGTGCTGGTGGCCAAGTACGCTGATCACCTGCCGCTGTACCGGCAGGAAACGATCTTTGCACGCGCCGGCTTCGCCATCCCACGCTCGACGCTGGCACAGTGGGTGGGCAGCTGCGGTGTGCAACTGCAGCCGCTGGTGGACGCCATGCGAGACGACCTGCTCAGGCGGCGGGTGCTGCACGCCGACGAGACGCCGGTAGCGATGCTCGATCCCGGCGCGGGCAAGACCAAACGTGCCTATCTGTGGAGTTACTGCAGCACCAGCTTCGATCGCGACAGGCTCGTCGTGTTCGACTTCGCCGAGGGCCGCACCGGACGGCATGCGATGGAGTTCTTGGGCCATCCCGGCGGGCAAGCCTGGCGCGGTGCGCTGGTTTGCGACGACTACGCCGGCTACAAGGCGCTGTTTGCCCAAGGCGTGACTGAAGCCGGCTGCCTGGCGCATGCGCGGCGCAAGTTCCACGAGCTGTGGGCCAACCACAAGAGTACGTTGGCCGAGCAGGCGCTGGCGCTGTTTGGCAGGCTGTACGAGGTGGAGCGCGAGGTCGCCGGGATCGATGCCGAAGAACGCAGGCGCATCCGGCAGGACAAAGGCAAGCCGATCGCCGATGCGCTGCGTACCTGGCTGACCACGCAGCGCCAGAAGGTGCCGCCGGGATCGGCGACCGCCAGGGCCATGGACTACAGCCTCACGCGCTGGAACGCGCTGACACGCTACCTGGACGACGGGGATCTCCCCGCGGACAACAACTGGGTCGAGAACCAGATCCGGCCGATCGCCATCGGGCGCAACAACTGGCTGTTTGCCGGCTCGCTGCGCGCCGGAAAGCGAGCCGCCGCGGTGATGAGCCTGGTGCACTCAGCCAAGCTGAATGGGCACGATCCGTACGCTTACCTGAAAGATGTGATGGAGCGGCTACCGACACAGCCAGCCAGCCGCATCGACGAGTTGCTGCCGCACCGCTGGCGTCTTCTCTCCTGACGCAAGCCCGTCGTCAAGACGGGACGGCCGGACGCTTACGCCTCTTCGCTCCTGCACGGCCTCCACCTCATACGCGAATGCCTTCAGCAACGACATGACGCCCGCGTACAAGGAGGAGTCGCCCTTCGCGCTAAATCGCTCGGTCCCACCCCCTTTCATAGCCTCACACTCTTGCAGGGCAAAGACCTCCTCGCGAGAGTCTTCAGCCCAATCGGGGAGTCCGGCGCTAGCCGCCTCATTGAAGTACTCGAGCCCCCAAGTGTTGAGTGAGACCTCGTGCTGCAGCGCCTTTGTGTTGGTCCAAATCGGGACGGGGGGATACGAGTACCACACAGGGCGAACTTTGGGCCACGGGCGGGTCATCAGCACCCACGGTCTATTTGTCCGAGCTTTGCAGCTAATCAGGAGCACGGTGTATGTGGTGACCTCCGGGCCCTTCTCCGCCCGATAGCACAAGAGGTCCATTTCGCGTGTCTTGTCTTCCTCCGCGTCAACGTACAGGCGGTTCGGGATGGTGTTCCACCCCTGCTTGGTGACTTGCTTGTAGATGTGATGCTCGAAAGGAAAGCCCGTTTGCTGGAGGGCCGCCGCGAGCGCCGCTTCGGTTGGATTCATGCGTTCTCTATGCCCCCTGGACTACTTTCGAAACCGGCCCTTCTCACACCAATAGCGGGCCGTTACGCCGCCCTGCTTCAGGAAGAGGCCCTGTGCAATGTCGCAGTTCTCACGGTTGTAGCTCCCGCCATCTAAAGAGTCGAAGGAGGCGACGTGGATACGTGCCTCTGTATCGAGCGGGCTGCTGCGGTAGAGGGTGAACACATCACCATCCGATGCGCCGCACGCCCCTAAAAACACTGCAAAAGCAACTGCGCTATACAGCGGGAGAGTTCTTCTCATGCAACCGTTCCGCCCCAGGGACGGTTCTGCTCTGTGTTAGGAATCGCCAGCATAGCAGCTCTACGGTAGTGGCTATTTCACCGATGCGTAGCTCATCAATTCTCTCGACGATCCTCTCTGCGCCGATGGTGGCGCGAAACAAAAACGAGAGGGACTTTAATGATTCAAGCAACTATTGGCCGAGCACTGCGGGCGGGTGCAGAGGGAGTGAACAAGCTGGCCGCCCGCTGGGCACCGCGCTGCGAGCTGGACGAGTTCGCGCACCGGATGGGTGCCAGCAAGCGCCCCTGGTGGCACCTGGACGTGTACTGCGCGAAGCCTGGGTGGATGTTCATCGAGGTCGCAGGGCGGAGTGAGGTGCTGCGCCGCGAAAGCGGCTGGGACCTTTATGCGCCACTGCCAGCGCGTGGAGCTTAGAGCGCCTGTAGACGCCCGTATCGGGTTTCGGCATGGTGTCCTTGGTCATGGTTCAACAACAAAGTGACACCACAGGGACACACCGAACAGGTTGCAAGCCCGCGCCAACGCCTAAGTTCGCGTCAACATTGGCTTTCGAGAATGAAAGGTGACGAGCCTTACCCCCGGCACTGGCTCCACAGTTAGGGCTGCTTGGTTCCCCACCTGACCCGGTTGGCCGCTTCACCATGCGGGGAGGCCCGTCAGCCGCCATTGTAATTGCCTCGCGAAGGCCGAGGACGGGGCGGGGCTTATCGCTCGCAGGCCACCCCGTAGAATCGCCGCATGTCCTACCTCGTGCTCGCCCGCAAGTACCGGCCCAAGACCTTCACGGAAATGGTCGGGCAGGAGCACGTGGTGCAGGCCCTGGGCAATGCGCTCACCCAGCAGCGCCTGCACCACGCCTACCTGTTCACGGGCACTCGCGGCGTGGGCAAGACGACCGTGTCGCGCATCCTGGCTAAATCGCTCAATTGCCAGGGTGCCGACGGCAGCGGCGGCATCACGGCGGCGCCTTGCGGCGTCTGCCAGGCCTGCGCCGACATCGACAGCGGCCGCTTCGTCGATTACACCGAGCTCGACGCGGCGTCCAACCGCGGCGTCGACGACATGCAGTCGTTGCTGGAGCAGGCCGTGTACAAACCGGTGCAGGGCCGCTTCAAGGTCTTCATGATCGACGAAGTGCACATGCTCACCGGGCATGCCTTCAACACCATGCTCAAGACGCTGGAAGAGCCGCCCGAATACCTCAAGTTCGTGCTGGCCACCACCGATCCGCAGAAGGTGCCCGTCACGGTGCTCTCGCGCTGCCTGCAGTTCAACCTGCGGCCCATGGCGCCGGAAACCGTGCAGGACCACCTGGCGCAGGTGTTGGCCGCCGAGGGCGTGGAGGCCAACGCGCAGGCGCTTCGCCTCTTGTCGCGGGCGGCGCGCGGCTCGATGCGCGATGCGCTGTCGCTGACCGACCAGGCCATCGCGTTCGGCGGCGGCAAGCTGGAAGAAGCGGCGGTACGGCAAATGCTCGGCAGCGCCGACCGCGGCCACGTGCTGCGCCTGATCGGCGCGTTGGCGCAGGGCGACGGCAAGACGGTGGTGGAAACCTCGGACGCCTTGCGCGCGCTGGGCTTGAGCGCGGGATCGACGCTGGAAGAGATGAGCGCCGTACTGCAGCGCATGGCCGTGATCCAGCAAGTGCCTTCGGCCGCCGATGAGACCGATCCCGATGCCGCCGAAATCGCCCGCCTGGCGCAGCTGATGCCGGCGGACGAAACCCAGTTGCTCTACAGCATGTGCCTGCATGGCCGCGCCGAGCTGGGCCTGGCTCCGGACGAATACGCGGCGCTCACGATGGTGCTGCTGCGGCTGCTGGCTTTCAAGCCGGCGCAGGAAAAAAAAACTCTGACTGAACCGGCCCAGGAGCGGCCGCTGCAGGCCCCCGCGCCGGCGCGCACAGCGGTGCCGGCCGTCGGCGCACCGCCCGGCCGCGTGTTGCCGGTCGTCGACGCCCGTGAAGCACGGCCCGCGC
>JACDFR010000085.1 GCA_013815685.1 Ramlibacter sp. | reverse complement strand
CACGACCGGACGCCGACGAACACCCATGAGCCTGCGTATCTACAACACGTTGACGCGTGCAGCGGAGGATTTCTCCCCACTGGAGCCGGGGCATGTTCGCATGTATGTCTGCGGCATCACGGTGTACGACTTCTGCCACGTCGGCCATGCGCGCGCCAATGTGGCGTTCGACGTGGTGCAGCGCTGGCTCAAGGCGAGCGGCTACCAGCTCACCTTCGTTCGCAACATCACCGACATCGAGGACAAGATCATCCGCCGCGCCGTGGAGAACGGCGAAACCGTGCGGGCGCTGACCGACCGCATGATCGCCGAGATGTACCGCGATTTCGATGCGCTGGGCATCGAACGCCCGACCCATGATCCGCGCGCCACCGACCATGTGCCGCAGATGCTCGATATCGTCAGGCAGCTGGAGGACAAGGGGCTGGCCTACCGCGCCGCCGGCGGGGATGTGAACTACGCGGTGCGCCGTTTCCCGGGTTACGGCAAGCTGTCCGGCAAATCGCTGGACGAACTGCACGCCGGCGAGCGCGTCGCGGTGCTCGCAGGCAAGGAAGATCCGCTCGATTTCGTGCTCTGGAAAGCGGCCAAGCCGACCGAGCCGGCCGACGCGCAATGGGACAGCAGCTATGGCCGCGGCCGGCCAGGCTGGCACATCGAATGCTCGGCCATGGCCTGCGCATTGCTGGGCAAGACATTCGACATCCACGGCGGCGGCGCCGACTTGCAGTTTCCGCACCACGAGAACGAGATCGCCCAGAGCGAAGGCGCTTACGGCCAGCCGCTGGCGCGCTACTGGATGCACAACGGTTTCGTGAACATCGACAACGAGAAGATGTCCAAGTCGCTGGGCAACTTCTTCACGATCCGCGAGGTGCTGAAGAAGTTCGATGCCGAAACGCTGCGCTTCTTCCTGATGCGCGCGCACTACCGCAGCGCCCTCAATTACAGCGATGTGCACCTGGACGATGCGCGCGGCGCGCTCAAGCGCCTCTACACCGCAATCGAAGGCGTCGCGCCGGCGCAGCGCGCCATCGACTGGTCCGATCCGTACGCGGCGAGGTTCAAGGCCGCGATGGACAACGATTTCGCGACGCCCGAGGCGGTGGCCGTGCTGTTCGAGCTGGCAGCCGAAGTCAACCGGGGCAAGTCGGCACAAATGGCTGGGCTGCTCAAGGCCCTTGGCGCCTGCTTGGGAATCCTCCAGGGCGACCCCAAGGAGTGGAAGAAAGGCCGCTCGTACGTCTCTATCGCGCAGCCTGGACATTATTCGATCACTGGACAGCCGGCTTTTGGCAGGGTTGGACTGACTGACGAAGCCATCGATCAATACATCGCTGAACGCGCTGCTGCCAAAAAGGCCAAGAACTTCGCCGAGGCCGACCGCATCCGCAACGAGCTCCTGGCGCAGGGCGTGGTGCTCAAGGATTCGCCGGCCGGCACCACCTGGGAGGCCGGTACTTGAGCCCATCGCCGACCCAGATCGTCCTGTCGACGCCCTCGTACTGGGACGAAGCCTGCCGCCACCTTTCGAAGAAGGACCGCGTGATGAAGCGGCTGATCCCCCAGTTCGGCGACGCCTGCCTGCAGTCACGCGGTGACGCCTTCACCACGCTGGCGCGCAGCATCGTGGGCCAGCAGATTTCGGTGAAGGCGGCACAGACCGTGTGGGACCGCTTCGTCAAGCTGCCGCGGCGCATGCTGCCGGCCAATGTGCTGCGGCTGAAGGTCGACGACATGCAGGCCGCGGGCCTGTCCGCGCGCAAGATCGAATACCTGGTCGACCTTGCCCTGCACTTCGATTCCGGCGCCATCCACGTGGAGTCGTGGCAGGAGATGGCCGACGAGGAAATCATCGCCGAACTGGTGGGTATCCGCGGCATCGGCCGCTGGACCGCCGAGATGTTCCTCATCTTCCACCTGATGCGGCCCAACGTCCTGCCGCTGGACGACGTCGGGCTCATCAACGGCATCAGCCGCAACTATTTCTCGGGCGACCCGGTCAGCCGCAGCGACGCTCGCGAGGTCGCCGCCGCCTGGGCGCCCTTTTGCAGTGTCGCGACTTGGTATATTTGGCGCTCGCTGGACCCGCTGCCGGTCGCCTACTGACAAAACAAAGACAAGGAGCACACCTTGGCAAAGAAGACCTTCCTCGATTTCGAGCAACCGATCGCCGAGCTCGAAACCAAGATCGAGGAGCTGCGCTATGTGCAAACCGAGTCGGCTGTCGATATCTCCGAGGAGATCGACCAGCTGAGCAAGAAGAGCCAGCAGCTGACCAAGGACATCTACAGCGACCTCTCGCCCTGGCAGATCACCAAGATCGCGCGCCATCCCGAGCGGCCCTACACGCTGGACTACGTCAACGACATCTTCACCGACTTCATCGAGCTGCACGGCGACCGCCACTTCGCGGACGACCTTTCCATCGTCGGGGGCCTGGCCCGGTTCAACGGCAATGCCTGCATGGTGCTGGGCCACCAGAAGGGGCGCGACACGAAGGAGCGCGCCTTGCGCAACTTCGGCATGAGCCGGCCCGAGGGCTATCGCAAGGCCTTGCGCCTGATGAAGACCGCCGAAAAATTCAAGCTGCCGGTTTTCACGTTCGTCGACACGCCGGGCGCCTATCCGGGCATCGACGCCGAGGAACGCAGCCAGTCCGAGGCCATCGGCCGCAACATCTTCGAGATGGCGCAGCTGGAAGTGCCGATCATCACGACCGTGATCGGCGAGGGCGGCTCCGGTGGGGCGCTGGCCATCTCGGTGGCCGACCAGGTGTTGATGCTGCAGTATTCGGTTTATTCGGTAATCAGCCCGGAGGGCTGTGCCTCCATCCTGTGGAAGTCGTCCGAGAAAGCGCAGGACGCCGCCGACGCCATGGGCATCACGGCGCACCGGCTCAAGGCCCTGGGCCTGATCGACAAGATCGTCAGCGAGCCGGTGGGCGGCGCGCACCGCGACCACAGGCAGATGGCGGCTTTCCTCAAGCGCGCATTGAACGACGCCTGGCGCCAGCTGAGCGACCTGAAAGTGCGCGAGCTGCTCGAGCGGCGCTACGAGCGGCTGCAAAGCTATGGCCGCTTCACCGACACCAAGGCGGAAGCGCGTTAGCGCTTCCGGCAACCCGGCCCTTGCCGCGCTGCAGGGGTCCGCATCCGTCTTGCCCGCGGCCGTCGCTTTCAGCGGGGGCGCCGACTCCACCGCGCTTTTGCTCGCCGCTGCAGCCCTGTGGCCCGGCCAGGTCCAGGCGATTCACGTTCATCACGGCTTGCAGGCGGCAGCCGACGAATTCGTCGCTCATTGCGAAGCAGTTTGCGCGGGACTGAATGTTCCGTTTCACCTGGCGCGGGTTGATGCCCGCAACGACCCGGGCGAGAGCCCGGAAGACGCGGCGCGCAAGGCGCGTTACCGGGCCCTGGGCGAGCAGGCAATTGCCCACGGCCTGAAGACCGTGCTGCTGGCGCAGCATGCCGATGACCAGGCCGAGACGATGCTGCTGGCCCTGGGCCGCGGGGCCGGCCTGCCGGGCCTGGCCGCCATGGCGTCCCGGTTCGAGCGGCACGGCATGCGCTTCGAGCGCCCCTTGCTGCAGGTCAGCGGCGCCGCGATGCGGCGGTGGCTTGCATCGGAAGGCATCGGTTTCGTGGATGACCCCACGAACGCCGACATCGCATTCACCCGCAATCGGATTCGCCGTGAATTGCTGCCCGCGCTGGAAAAGACCTTCCCGCAGTTCAGGGAGACCTTCGCGCGCTCGGCGCGGCATGCTGCGCAGGCCCAGGCCGTGCTGGCGGAAATCGCCGCGCAGGATTTCCGGGCCGTCGGCAGCCCGCCGGTCATCGAGCAACTCCGAGGGCTGAGCCGGGCGCGGCAGGCCAATGTACTGCGCCACTGGCTGCGAACCGGGCATCAGGTGGCGGGCAGCGCGGCGCAGATCGAAGAATTGCTGGACCAGATCGAGGCATGCGCCACGCGCGGCCACCGCATCCGCATCAAGGTGGCGATGGGCTTCGTCGAGCGGGCGGGGCCTTGCCTGGCGTACGTGTGACACCAGCGGCCTCGGTATAATCCAGGGCCTTTGCGCAGTGCGGCGCGCCTTGCGCACCCGATCCGCCGCTTCACTTTCTCATTCCCTTCCGATGGCATTGATCGTTCACAAATACGGCGGCACGTCCATGGGCTCGACCGAGCGCATTCGCAACGTCGCCAAGCGGGTGGCCAAGTGGCACAAGGCCGGCCACCAGATGGTGGTGGTGCCCAGCGCCATGAGCGGCGAAACCAACCGCCTGCTCGGCCTGGCCAAGGAGCTCGCCCCGGCCAAACAGACCGATGCCCTCTGCCGCGAGCTCGACATGCTGGCGTCCACCGGGGAACAGGCCTCGTCGGCGCTGCTGGCGATCGCGCTGCAGGCCGAAGGACTGGAAGCGGTGAGCTATGCGGGCTGGCAGGTCCCGATCCGCACGAACCGGGCCTACACCAAGGCGCGGATCGAATCGATCGAGGACAAGCGGATACGCGCCGACCTGGCTGCGGGCCGTATCGTCATCATCACGGGCTTTCAGGGAATCGACGACCAGGGCCACATCACCACCCTGGGGCGCGGCGGCAGCGACACATCGGCCGTCGCCGTGGCGGCGGCTATCAAGGCGCAGGAATGCCTGATCTACACCGACGTGGACGGCGTGTACACCACCGATCCGCGCGTCGTGCCCGAGGCGCGCAGGTTGCAGACCGTGAGCTTCGAGGAGATGCTGGAGATGGCCTCCCTGGGCTCCAAGGTGCTGCAGATCCGCTCGGTCGAATTCGCCGGCAAGTACCGGGTGCCGCTGCGCGTGCTGTCCAGCTTCACGCCGTGGGACATCGACCTCGAGGAGGAAGCGAAGTCCGGCACCCTGATCAGTTTTGAGGAAGACGAGAAAATGGAACAAGCCATCGTTTCGGGCATCGCATTCAACCGCGACGAAGCCAAGATCTCCATCCTGGGCGTTCCCGACAAGCCCGGCATTGCCTACAACATCCTGGGCGCCGTCGCCGATGCCAACATCGAAGTCGACGTCATCATCCAGAACATTTCCAAGGACGGCAAAACAGACTTCAGCTTCACCGTGCACCGCAACGACTACGCCCGCACCGTCGATCTGCTCAAGACCAAGGTTTTGCCGGCGCTGGGCACGGAGCAGCTGGAAGGCGACACGAAGATCTGCAAGGTCAGCATCGTCGGCATCGGCATGCGCAGCCACGTGGGCATCGCCAGCAAGATGTTCCGGGCGCTGAGCGAGGAGGGCATCAATATCCAGATGATCTCGACCAGCGAAATCAAGACCTCGGTGGTGATCGACGAGAAATACATGGAGCTGGCGGTGCGGGCCCTGCACCGCGCCTTCGACCTGGACCAGCCGGCCTCCTGAAGAGCTACCTGTTGGGGCATAATCTCCCCTGCCAGGAAACGTGACCGAGTGGCCGAAGGTGCTCCCCTGCTAAGGGAGTATGGGGTGTAGAGCCTCATCGAGGGTTCGAATCCCTCCGTTTCCGCCAGTCCCCTAGTATCCATGCGGGTTTCCGGCTGGTTTGAGTCCTAACCCCACATCCCGCCCAACGTCCCTGTCGCCCATTGAAGATGAGGCGCTCAAGGGCCGGTCAAGCTGCCTCGACTCTAGAATGTCTGCTCAACAGGAGCGCTATGAGTCAGCTACTTATCAATGACTATCTCAAGCACCTCGACGTAATCAAGAAGGTGAGCGGTAGCCGGCGCGAAACCATCGTCCGAGAAGCGTTCAAGGATCTGCTCAAGAGTTGGGGTCGCCAGCACGACTTGGTGTTCCTGGCGGAGTATCCGCTCAAGACAGCTACCAAGACCAACATCGCTGTAGATGGCGTGCTGATGCACGAGTTGCGCATGCCCCTTGGCTATTGGGAGGCCAAGGACGAGCGCGACGACCTCGACGAGGAAATCGACAAAAAGCTGCGCAAGGGCTACCCGCAGGACAACATTATCTTCAGCGACGACGTCACGGCGGTGCTGATCCAGCACAAGGAAGAAGTCCTGCGCTGCGACATGACGGATACGGCCAAGCTGGCGCAATTGCTCAAGCTGTTCTTCGGCTTCGAGCGGCGCGAGATCGCCGATTTTCGCGCCGCCGTTGAGCAGTTCAAACAGGACTTGCCCAGGGTCCTGGAAGCGCTACGTGCCATGATTGCCGCGCAAGAGCAGCGCAACGCTTCCTTTCAGGCCGCGTCAGCGAAGTTTCTGGCCCATGCCCAAGAAGCCATCAACCCCTCGTTGACCGAGGCGGACGTGCGTGAGATGCTGATCCAGCACATCCTGACCGAGGAAATCTTCAGCAAGGTCTTCGACAGTGACTTCCACCACGACAACAACGTTGCCCGTGAGCTATATGCGCTCGAAAACGAGTTCTTCACCGGGGCCCTGAAGAAGCAGACGCTCAAGGGCCTAGAAACCTATTACGCGGCGATCCGCGCAGCGGCGGCGCAGATCGCCAGCCACGGCGAAAAGCAGACCTTCCTGAAGGTGATCTACGAGAATTTCTACAAGGTTTACAACACGAAGGCCGCCGACCGGCTGGGCGTGGTGTACACGCCCAACGAAATCGTACGCTTCATGATCGACGGGACGGATTGGCTGTGCCAGAAGCATTTCGGGCGCAACCTGGTCGACAAGGATGTGGAAATCCTCGACCCGGCCACTGGCACCGGCACCTTTATCTGCGAGCTGCTGGAGCATTTCCGGGGCCAGCCGAAGAAGCTGGAACACAAATACAAGAACGAGCTGCACGCCAATGAAGTCGCCATCCTGCCCTATTACGTGGCCAACCTGAACATCGAAGCCACTTACGCAGCCATCACCGGTCAGTACGAGGAGTTTCCCAACTTATGCTTTGTCGACACCCTGGATAACGTTGGTTTACACACCTCCGCGCGTGGGGTCAACGCCGACCTGTTCGCAGGCGTCAGCGAGGAAAACGTCGCCCGCATCAAGCGCCAAAACGGCCGGCGTATCAGCGTAATCATCGGCAATCCGCCCTACAACGCGAACCAGGCCAACGAGAACGACAACAACAAGAACCGCGAGTACCCGCACATCGACCTGCGGATCAAGCAGACCTACATCGCCGAGAGCACCGCGCAAAAGACCAAGCTGTACGACATGTATGCGCGGTTTTTTCGCTGGGCGAGCGACCGGCTGAACGAAAACGGCGTGTTGGCCTTCGTCAGCAACCGTAGCTTCATCGAGAGCCGCACCTTCGATGGTTTCCGGAAGACGGTGACGAAGGAATTCAGCGATATTTACGTGGTGGACCTTGGCGGCGACGTGCGCGCCAATCCCAAGTTAAGCGGCACGCGCAACAACGTCTTCGGTATCCAGACAGGCGTGGCGATCAGCTTTATGGTCAAGCGGGTCACTGGCGTCAAGGACAAGAAGACTGCACGCGTGTTCTACGTTCGGCGCCCGGAAATGGAGACGGCGGAGGAGAAACTGGATTTCCTGGCCAATCACCGAATGCATGATCTCAACTTCGACGAGATTCAGCCGGACAAGACGGGAAATTGGGTCAACTTAACCAGCAACGACTTCGACACGCTGATCCCCTTGGCAAGCAAGGAAACCAAGGCAGCAAAGACGAGCGCAGGGGAGCGGGCGATTTTCAAGCTATTTTCGTTGGGGGTGGTGACGAATCGCGATGAATGGGTGTATGACGAGCGAGATAATGACCTCAGCGCCAAAGTTCAGTTTCTGATTGAGACATACAACGCCGATCTGGCGCGGCACGTCGCTAGCGCGAGCAAAGCGAAGATCACTGCAGACTATGGGACGGCGATCAAGTGGACTCGCGCTGTGAAGGCCGACCTAAACAAGGGCCTGACCTACAGGTTCGACGCCGCGGCGTGTATGGATGCCTGCTACCGACCGTTCGTAAAGCGCCGGCTGTATTTCAATCCAAAGCTGAATGAAATGCAGTATCAGCTGCCGTCCATATTTGGTCGCGGCAACGTGAAGAGTCCCTCGATTGTGATTACGGACAGTACGGCTCAAAAGCCGTGGATGGTCTGTGCAGTGGAGCAGGTCCCGGACCTGCATTTTGTAGGCGCGGCGGCCGGAGCGGTCTGTCTTCCCCTTCAGCGATTAACCCCCGAAGGGGAAGCATCGGACAACATCACCGATTGGGCGCTCAAGCAATTTACCGTCCACTACAAGTCAGAGGCCGGCAGAGGCAAGAAAGATTGCAAGATCACGAAGGAGGCGGTTTTCCACTATTGCTATGCCGTGCTGCACGATCCTGCCTACCGCGAAAAGTATGGGCAGAATCTCAAGCGCGACTTCCCTCGCATTCCGTTCTACACCGACTTCTGGCGATGGGCTGAGTGGGGCGAGACTCTGATGAAGTTGCACATCAATTACGAGCGGGTCGAGCCTTTCGCGCTGGCGCGCACGGACATGCCGGACGCCAAGGCGCGAGCCGCTGGCCAGCCGCCCAAGGCGATGCTGCGTTCCGACCCGTCCACCGGCACGATCACGCTAGACAGCGAGACTTCCTTGCGCGGCGTGCCGACCGCCGCGTGGACTTACAAGCTGGGCAACCGCTGCGCGTTGGATTGGGTGCTGGATCAGTACAAGGAGCGCAAGCCCAAGGACCCGACCATTCGTGAGAAGTTCAACACCTACCGTTTCACTGACTACAAGGACAAGGTCATCGATTTGCTGGCAAGGGTGACGACGGTGAGCGTGGAGACAATGAAGATCATCGACCAGATGAAGGGCGCGAATAGACAATCGGCATGACGAGGTCGGCAAGTTCCTGCGTCATATCGTTAGTTCGGCAGAGCGGTTTCGCGCAAGGTGCGAATGATCAGCGTCTGATAGCCGATACCCGATCTCGACGCCATGGCCTTGTAGTCATCGAGAAGGCGTGCCGGGATGCGTATCGTGATGCGGGCCGTGCCCAAGCCGGAATTCGGCGAGGTTGGCGCTGATGATGATCTAGGCGCGTTGGTGAACCGGGAGCCACAGCCACAGCCGGAAGATGGTCGAGGTCCGCAACTTGCACCTCCGGAAGGTGCGCGCGACACCAGCTTCGCACCTGCGTAGCGCACGGCCTGGCCACAATCTCCTGCATATGCGCAGGCCCGTTCGGCAAACTTTCCGGGGGTCGGCGACACGCTGGCGAAATGTTCGAACAACGCGGGCGCGAACTCACCAGCAGACGCCGGCGCCGTGAGCCATATCGGCAAGGTCATTCTCACGGTTTGATCGTCATCGTCCTTGCGGATTGGCGTATTGCTCATCCATTGGCATAACCTTCCGCTTCGTTGAATGAGACGCACATGTCTGACGATCCGGATGATGCTGTAAAGTGGCGCACGCCGGGTGGCAGAATGCCACGGCCGGTTGGCAAAATTCGAGCTGCTGCTGCACGCGGCGCTGACCGAGTACAGCTCGGGCGGCGGCCCGCTGCCTTCCGCGCTGATGGACGAAATGGCGAGCTGCACCGCGAGTGCAACGGCTATTTCAAGGCCCTGATGGCCGCTATGGCTGAGCGGGCCAACAGGGACCGCGCTGGCTGAGCGCCCTGCGCGCTAGAGTGCGACGCCGGCCACTGCGGCCAGATACCTCTCGAGTACCGCGATTTCCTCCACGGTCGGCGCGCCCTTGCCGGTGATGACGGCATAGATGTTTCCGTTGAACGGATCGCGCGGATAGTATTCCGTGAACCCCCAGCCGATCAGCAGCTGATCGCACGGGCTCGGCGCAAAGGTGGCGCTGCCGCTGCCCATCACCTGCGAATTGACCCGCAGCCTCTGTGCGCCCGGCACGGACGTGAGCGCGATCACGGCCGGTGTGTTCGCCGCCAGCCGGGCAGGGCTGGTCAGCTGCACCAGGGTCCCTTGCTGATCGAGCACCTTGGCCTGAGGTTGGGAATTGACGAAGCGCAGCTCGGATGTGTTGACGTGTGTCGAGTTCGAAGCCTGGAAAACGATGCCCGAATTGCCCACGCCGGGCACGCTCACGGCAGCCAGCGTGAAATGCGCGTCCTGGAGCGTGTAGGGCGTGCGGTTTCTGGGATTGGGCTGGACTTGCGCCAGGGGAATCGTCTTCTTGCACCAGAAGCCCCAGGTGTCGCCGCTGTGGTCGGAGTTCTTCCTGCCGTTGGTCACCCGCATCATGGGGGGCGTCATGGTGCCCATGGCGGGGCTTTCGTTGTTGACCCAGTTGAGCATTTCCATCGCATTGCCAGGGCTCGACCCGTAGCCTGAATCGGCAATGGCCCGTACCCGCTCGCCGTCACCCGCCGGCCAGCCGTTCAGGTAGTCGGTGAACCCGTCGCCCAACTCCCATTTGCAGGCGCTGTATTTGGCCATGATGGCCATCGCGCCGTCGGTCATGTGCGTGCTGGCAGCGTAAGCCACGGGGTCGTTCAACGAATAGACCCGGCGCGGCGGCGGGGGCGCCAAGCCTCCCGACGTCACCACGTAGCTGAGGGTGGTGACGCTGTTGGGCGCCGACGTGAAGGTGAAGCTGTCTTCCCCGTTCGCGCCGGCGGGGATGGTCAGGATCGACTTGCTCAGCGTGCCGCCGTTGCTCGATGAGACGGTCATATTGACCGGGGCCGCCAGATGGCCGCGGACGTAGACCGTGATGGCAATGCTCGTGCCCGATGGGGCCCAACCCGGGCCATCGTCGAACAGCACGGCCTGAGAGATCCCGGCCGAACCCTTCAGCGGGCCCGAAGCCGAGGGCTCCAGCGTCTTGTTCTGGTGCCAGCCGGGCACGTGGTTGATCGCGCCGTTGCGTATGGGCCAGTGGCTGCCGCCATGCCAGTTGAAGACGTCGACATTGGAGGCGCGCGCATAGTTGACCATGCGCGTGAACATCTCTTGCCAACGCGGGTCGTCGATGGGCATCCCGGTTTCCGTCAGGGCCAGCTTGATGCCCCTGGGCTGCGCCCAGTCCACGGCCAGTTTCAGGCGGTCCACGCCGGTGTTGAGATTGATAGGCCCTGAGCCAAAGCCCGCGTTGTAGTTCAACGCAACCTCGGAGTTGTAGTCGTAGCGTTGGCCGCTGCTCCCGGCGTCCAGGTACATGTGAACCTCGTAGATGAGGTTGGCGCCCGAGAGCGGCCACGCCGGATTCTTGGTCGCCAGGGACATCGCCGCGCTCCACTCGTTGCCGCCCAGGTAGATCGGATTGACCGGGTCGACCTGCCGGATGGCATTGATCGCCGCTTGGGCAAACGCCGGCCAGATGTACGGATCTTCGGTGCCGCCGTAGGACTGTTCGAGTTCGCCCGGCCTCGGCAGGTCGAATGGTTCGTTCATGAGGCCATAGCCGCCGAAACCGGGATGGTCCTTCCACTTCCGGGCCGCGCGGGTCCAGAAATCGGTGAAGTTCGCTTGCGTGAGCGTGACGCCTGGCGCCAGCGCGAAGATGCGCGTGCGCACCTGCGCGTTGTCCGACGTGAACGCGTGGATCAGCGGATTGGACGGCTTTTGCAACCCGATCACCGAGCCGTCGGGCTGGTAGACGAAATCCCTGTAGCGGCAGTAGTTGTGCAGGTCGATGATGCACTTGGTGCCGACTGCTGCATGCGCGTCGAGCATGCCGGTGATGTGGGACTCATAGCCCGGATGAAACGCCCCGGCCTCGCCTATGGCCGCCCGGGCCGCGGCATTGGCCGGCGTGTCGTGCAGCATCGGCTGCAGCATCTCCCATTTGATCGGCAGGCGCGAGCGCGTGTAGCCATTGGCGGCCAGGTGAGCCACGTCGGGTCGCCGCGCCACCGTGAAGTTGAGGTTGGGCAAAGTGCCGCTGCCATAGCGCATCCCGGTCTCGGCCCATTCCATGCCGGTCAAGTTGACGCCGAGCAGCGCGGCGCCCGTCGGCGCAGGCGCAGGTGTCGGCGCGGGCGCTGGCGCTGGCGCCGGAGCCGGAGCCGGAGCCGGTGCCGGAGC
>JACDFR010000005.1 GCA_013815685.1 Ramlibacter sp. | reverse complement strand
GCCCAGGGCAGCGGCGGGGAGGAGGAGGGGGAGGGGGAGGAGGGCGCGGCGGCCCGCCGGGTGGGGCTGGCGGCGGCCAGCGGCGCGGTGGCCGCGGGCGTTAGCTTCGCGGGTTAAAATTCAAGGCTTTGCCGAACTTCTCCCCCCGCGGCGAAACCTATAACTTCAAGCTCAGGAAAATCCAAATGGCTATCGAACGCACCCTCTCCATCATCAAGCCCGACGCTGTGGCCAAAAATGTGATCGGCCAGATCTATGCCCGCTTCGAGGCGGCCGGCTTGAAGGTCATTGCAGCGCGCATGGCCCATCTGTCGCGCGGCGAGGCCGAGCAGTTCTATGCCGTGCACAAGGACCGCCCGTTTTTCAAGGACCTGGTCGAGTTCATGATCTCCGGCCCGGTGATGATCCAGGCGCTGGAAGGCGAAAACGCGATCATGAAGAACCGCGAGCTGATGGGTGCGACCGATCCGAAGAAGGCCTCGCCGGGCACCATCCGCGCCGACTTTGCCGACAGCATCGATGCCAATGCCGTGCATGGCTCCGATGCCCCCGAAACCGCCAAGGTCGAAGTCAGCTTCTTCTTCCCCGGCATGAACATCTATTCCCGCTAAGGTTATGGCGCCCCCACGCTCCACTGCGTTCCGCTGCCCCCCGGGGGGGCCACGGCGCGCTTGGGGCGGCCCGGCGCCGCGCCGGCGGGAATCACCCAGGCAATGACGGCCAACCTTCTCGATTTCGACCTGGAAGGTCTGGCCGCGTTTTGCGAACGCCTGGGCGAAAAACGCTTTCGCGCAACCCAGCTGTTTCGCTGGATCCATCAGCGCGGCCAATGCGAATTCGACCAGATGACCGATCTGGCGAAGTCGCTGCGCGAAAAGCTCAAGACCACGGCCCGCGTCCAGGGCCTTTCACTCCTTACCCAGCACGAGTCTGCCGATGGCACGATCAAGTGGCTGTTCGATGTGGGCAACGGCGATGCGGTGGAGGCTGTCTTCATTCCCGAGGACGATCGCGGCACGCTGTGCGTCTCCTCCCAGGCAGGATGCGCCGTGGGCTGCCGTTTCTGCTCGACGGGCCATCAGGGCTTTTCGCGCAACCTCACCACCGGTGAGGTCGTCGCGCAGCTGTGGTTTGCCGAGCATTTCCTGCGCGGCCACCTCAAGAGGGACGAGCGCATCATTTCCAACGTGGTGATGATGGGCATGGGCGAGCCGTTGCAGAACTATTCGGCGCTCGTGCCGGCCTTGCGCGTGATGCTCGATGACCATGGCTACGGCCTGTCCAGGCGCCGCGTGACCGTGTCCACCTCCGGCGTGGTCCCCATGATGGACCGGCTCGGCCAGGACTGCCCGGTGGCGCTCGCCGTATCGCTGCACGCCCCGAACGACGAATTGCGCGACAACCTCGTGCCGCTCAACCGGAAGTACCCGCTGGCCGAACTGTTGGATGCGTGCAACCGCTATCTCGCCCATGCACCACGCGACTTCATCACTTTCGAGTACTGCATGCTCGATGGCGTGAACGACCAGCCCGAACATGCGCGCCAGCTCGTGGCGCTGGTGCGCGACCACGCCGGCACCGGCGTGCCGTGCAAGCTCAATCTCATTCCCTTCAATCCGTTTCCGCAGTCCGGCCTGACGCGTTCGCCCCACAAACAGGTGCTGGCGTTCGCGAAAAGACTGGGGGATGCTGGTATCGTCACCACTGTGCGCAAGACGAGAGGGGACGATATCGACGCCGCCTGCGGCCAGCTGGCCGGCGACGTCAAGGACCGCACCCGCGTGGGTGAACGCATCGCCCGGCAACGCACCGTGATGTTGAAACAGGTGCCGGCGATGGCGACCGGTGCGAAGGAGACATGAATCATGACAAGGACCACCCCGGGGTGCCTGCACCCCTGGATAAGCCTGGCATGGGCGGCGATGGCCGCCGCGCTGCTGCTGGCCCTGGCCGGCTGCGCCGCCTCCTCGCCGTCCGGCGAGGCAGGCGGCTCGCGCGACATCCTGACCGAATCCGATGAGCCCGAGGCGCGCAAGCGCGCACGCATCCGCATGGAGCTCGCCTTGGGCTACTTCGAGCAGGGCCAGACCAATGTGGCGCTCGATGAGCTCAAGCAGGTGATTGCCTCGGATCCCACGTTCCCGGATGCCTACAACCTTCGGGGCCTGA
Source organism: Ramlibacter sp. (assembly GCA_013815685.1). Classification (GTDB taxonomy): domain Bacteria; phylum Pseudomonadota; class Gammaproteobacteria; order Burkholderiales; family Burkholderiaceae_C; genus Ramlibacter. The sequence continues at coordinate 139,525 of JACDFR010000005.1, read as the reverse complement.
TCTACATGCGGCTGAACGACATGCGCCAGGCCGAAGAGAGCTTCCGCCGAGCCGTTGTCCTCAATCCGCGCGACTCGAACGTACAGCAAAACTACGGCTGGCTGCTTTGCCAGCAGGCTCGCTACGACGAAGCGCAGCGGGCGTTCGACGCCGCGATGTCCAACGCCCAGTACGCTGATGGTGCCAAGACGCTGATGACGCAGGGCCTGTGTCAGGCCAAGGCCGGCCGTGCGGCCGAAGCCGAGCGCAGCCTGGTGCGCTCCTACGAGATGGACGCGGGCAACCCCATCACCGGCTACAACCTGGCGAATCTCCTGTTGCAGCGCGGTGAGTTGACCCGGGCCCAGTTCTACATCCGGCGCCTGAACAACAGCCAGATCGCCAACGCGCAAACGCTGTGGCTGGGCATCAAGATAGAAAACCGGCTCAATGACCAGGTCGCAATGAATCAGCTGGGGCAGCAGCTGCGAAGGCGCTTTGGCCAGTCGCGCGAGGCCGCCGCGTACGAACGGCGAGCGTTCGATGAGTGACGACGTGACGGCGGGCACGTTGCTGCGCCGGGCACGCGAGGCGGCGGGCCTGCACGTGGCCGCCCTGGCCGTCGCGCTCAAGGTGCCGCCCAGAAAACTTGAGGCCCTCGAACAGGACCGGTATGACCTGCTGACCGACGCCGTTTTCGTGCGCGCCTTGGCCTCGAGCATGTGCCGCCATCTCAAGGTCGACCCGCAGCCCGTGCTTGAGCGCCTGCCTCAGACCGCCATGCCCCGGCTCGCGCGTTATGCAGACAGCATCAACGCGCCTTACCGGGCGCCCAATGATGGCGCGCCGCCAACTTGGTTCAGCCACCTGGCACGGCCGGTATTCCTGGCCGTCTTCGGCTTGCTGCTGGCCGCACTGGTGGTGATCCTGCTGCCCGAGCGCCAGGAAGAAGGCGTAGCCGCCGCTGCCCTGCCAGAGGCCGCCCCGGGCCTGGTTGCCGTATCGTCATCACCCGCCGAGCCCGCCGTTTCTTCGCCGGCTCCGGGGCCCGCTGTGACGGCCGTGATCGCGCCGGCGCCAGTGGCGTCCGCCCCGGCCCCGGCGGCCAGCAGCGTCATCGTGTTCAAGGCCAAGGCGCCCTCCTGGGTCGAGGTGACCGATGCCAAGGGCATCGTAGCCGTGAGAAAGCTCCTGGCCGCGGGCGAGGCGGCCGGCGCTTCCGGTGCATTGCCGCTGAAGGTCACCATCGGCCGTGTCGATACCACCGACGTGCAGGTGCGTGGCCAGCCGTTCGACCTTCGGCCGGTGTCCCGCGACAACGTCGCCCGCTTCGAGGTGAAATAAATGAGCTCGCACCACCCTGTGCCCGTCGAACCGGCATCCCCCAGGCCCCGCCGCTCGCGCCAGGCCCGGGCCGTGTGGGGTGAGCGCGTGGTGACTGTGGGCGGAGATGCGCCGGTGCGGGTGCAGTCCATGACCAATACGGATACCCAGGACGCGATCTCCACGGCAATCCAGGTCAAGGAACTGGCGATTGCCGGGTCGGAGCTGGTGCGCATCACGGTCAACACGCCGGAAGCCGCGGCGCAGGTTCCCTACATCCGCGAGCAGCTCGACCGCATGGGCATCGATGTCCCCCTGATCGGCGACTTCCACTACAACGGCCACCGGCTGCTGACCGACTACCCGGCCTGTGCGCAAGCCTTGTCCAAGTACCGGATCAACCCGGGAAACGTCGGCAAGGGCGACAAGCGCGACAAGCAGTTCGGGCAGATGATCGAAGCGGCGATGCGCTGGGACAAGCCGGTACGCATCGGCGTCAACTGGGGCAGCCTCGACCAGGAACTCCTGGCCAGCCTGATGGACACCAACAGCGCCCGCGCACAGCCCTGGGACGCGAAGTCGGTCATGTACGAGGCGCTGATCACATCGGCCATCGAATCCGCCCATCGCGCCCAGGAGATGGGCATGGACGGCAACCAGATCATCCTGTCCTGCAAGGTCAGCGGCGTGCAGGACCTGGTTTCCGTTTACCGCGAACTGGCCCGGCGTTGCGACTACGCGCTGCACCTGGGCCTGACCGAGGCCGGCATGGGTACGAAAGGGACGGTGGGGTCCAGTGTGGCGCTGGGTATCCTTCTCCAGGAGGGTGTTGGCGACACCATTCGGGTGTCGCTCACGCCGCAACCCGGCGAATCGCGTACCCAGGAAGTGGTCATCGCGTCGGAGATCATCCAGTCTCTCGGCCTGCGCAGCTTCGTGCCCAGCGTCACCGCCTGCCCCGGCTGCGGCCGCACCACCAGCATCACCTTCCAGGAACTGGCCAAGCAGATCGACGACTACCTGCGCGCGCAGATGCCGGTCTGGCGGGCCAAGTACCCGGGTGTCGAGAAGCTGAAGGTTGCCGTCATGGGCTGCATCGTGAACGGCCCCGGCGAGAGCAGGCATGCGGACATCGGCATCAGCCTGCCCGGCACCGGCGAAGCGCCGGCCGCGCCGGTCTTCATAGATGGCCAGAAGGCGCTCACGCTGCGCGGCGACAACATCGCCAATGAATTCCACCAGATCGTCGAAAACTACATCGAAAAGCGTTTCGGCCGGCAGGTCGCCGAACACGCCTGACGAACAGCAACATGGCCGAGAAACTGAGTGCCGTCAAAGGCATGAACGACATATTGCCGGGCTCCGTATCCCGCAAGGAAAAACTGCCCACGTCGGCCACCTGGCATTGGTTCGACGGCGTGGTGCGTGATGTGCTGGCCCGTTACGGCTACCAGTACATCGTGACGCCGGTCGTGGAGCCGACGGCGCTGTTCGTCCGGGGGCTGGGCGAGGTCACCGACATCGTCGAGAAGGAGATGTATTCCTTCATCGATTCGATGAACCAGGACCAGCTGACATTGCGGCCGGAAGCCACCGCGGGGATCGTGCGCGCCGTCGTGCAGCACAACGCCCTGTACAACGGGCCGCTTCGGATCTGGACGATGGGCCCGATGTTCCGGCACGAGAGGCCGCAAAAGGGCCGCTATCGCCAGTTCCACCAGCTGGACGTCGAGGCTCTGGGCCTGGCCGGCCCCGACGTGGACGCCGAGTTGATCCTGATGGGGCGCGCGCTCTGGCGCGAACTGGGGCTGGTCGAAGGCGAGCATGTGCGACTGGAAATCAACAGCCTGGGCCAGGCGGGCGAGCGCAGCGCCCACCGCGAGGCGCTGGTGCGCCACTTCGAACGGGCCCAGGACGTCCTCGACGACGACGCGAGGCGGCGGCTGCACAGCAACCCCTTGCGCATTCTCGACAGCAAGAATCCCGCGATGCAGGCCATCATTGAATCCGCTCCGCAGCTGCTCGATTTTCTGGGCCCGGAGTCGATGGCGCATTTCGAGGGCGTCAAGCGGCTGCTGGCGGCCGCGGGCCTCGCCTACCGGATCAATCCGCGGCTGGTTCGCGGCATGGACTACTACAACCTGACGGTGTTCGAGTGGACGACCGACCTGCTCGGCTCGCAAGGAACGATCTGCGGGGGAGGGCGCTACGACGGCCTGATCGAACAGATGGGCGGCAAGAGCGCGCCGGCCATCGGCTTCGGGCTGGGCGTCGAGCGGCTGTTGTTGCTGATCCAGGAGCTGGGGCTGCCGGTGCCGGCCGGCGCGCCCGCCGTCTATGCCGTGGTTCCTTCGGCAGCTGCGGTGGCCCGAGCGCTGCCCTTGATCGAAAGCTTGCGGGCGGCGGGCATCGCGGTATTCATGCATGCCGGGCCCGGGAACCTGAAGGTGCAGCTGCAGAAGGCGGACGCCAGTGGCGCAAGGTTCGCCCTGATCGTTGCCGACGACGAACAGGATCCCACGCCGGTCAAGCTCAAGCCCCTGCGCGACAGGGACGCCTGCCAGTCGGAATTTACCCTGCATGGGGACACCAGCTTGCTGCGAGAACTGCGCGAAGATCAGCTTCGGGGCGCACTCTAACTACAATCCCGGGTTGTACGCACGACCACGAACACAATGGCAAAACACCTCGACCTCGAAGAACAGGAGCAGCTTGACGACCTCAAGCACTTCTGGAGGCAGTACGGCAATCTCATCACCTGGGCGCTGATCGCGGTATTCGGCGCGATCGCGGCCTGGAACGGATGGCACTACTGGCAGCGCACGCAGGCGGCCCAGGCGGCCACGATGTATGACGAAGTCGAGAGGGCAGCCCAGGCCGGTGACGCTGAGCGAGTGGAGCGGGCGTTTGCGGACATGAAGGACAGGTTCGGGCGCACCACCTACGCCCAGCAGGCCGGCATGCTGGCCGCCAAGTTCCTGATCGAGAAAGGCAATACGGACGGAGCCAGGGCGGCACTCACCTGGGTGGCCGACAAGTCTTCCGACGAGGGATACCAGGCCGTGGCACGGCTTCGGCTCGCCGGCGTGCTGGTGCAGGCCAAGGCCTACGACGACGCGCTCAAACAGCTGGCGGGCGACTTCCCCATGTCCTTCCAGCCTCTTGTGGCTGATCGCCGCGGCGATGTGTACATCCTGCAAGGCAAGAAAGCCGAGGCCAGGGCCGAATACGTCAAGGCGTACAAGAATTCGGACGAACGGGCGGAGTACCGGCGCCTGGTCGAGGTAAAGCTCAGTGCTTTGGGCGTGGACCCGAAGGAGCTGGCTGGTGCCCCGTCAGCCGCAGCTTCGGGGGGGGCCAAACCATGAGCCACTTTCAACTGCGGCATGTCAGCCGCGCAGCTGGTGCGGCCGCGCTGGCGCTGGCCTTGGCGGGCTGCTCGATGCTGCCCTCGATCCCGTTTTTCGGCGGAGGCTCCGAAAAGCCCAAGCCGGCGGAGCTGCCGCCCAATGCCGCGCTGATCGCCGTGCAGCCGGCCTGGACGGCGCGGGTCGGCGAGGTGAACCTGCCCCTCACGGTCAATGTCAGCGGCTCCACGCTGGCGGTTGCCGGCAGCGATGGCACAGTGGCCGCGATCGACGCCGCCACGGGGCGCGACCTCTGGCGAATCAATATCAAGGCGCCGCTCTCAGCCGGCGTGGGCAGCGACGGCAAGATGGCGGCGGTGGTCACGCGCGCCAACGAACTGGTGGTGATCTCGGCGGGCGCCGAGCTATGGCGCCAGAAGCTGGGCGCGGTGGCTTATACGCCGCCGTTCGTGGCCGGCGGCAGGGTCTTCGTGCTCACCGCCGACCGCGCCGTGAGCGCCTTCGACGGCCAGACCGGGCGCAAGCTCTGGACGCAGCAGCGGCCGGGCGAGCCGCTGGTGCTGCGCCACGCGGGCGTGATGCTGGCCGTGGGCGACGTGCTGGTGGTCGGCCTGTCGGGCCGGCTGGCCGGCCTCAATCCCCTGAACGGCACCGTCCGGTGGGAAGTGCCGCTGGCTTCGCCGCGAGGCATCAACGACGTCGAGCGCCTGGTAGACCTGGTGGGCAGCACCAGCCGCGTGGGCGACACCGTTTGCACGCGAGCCTTCCAGGCCAATGTCGGCTGCGTGGACGCCGGACGAGGCACGCTGCTGTGGACCAAGCCTGCCAATGGCGCGGAGGGCGTGCACGGCGACGACAAGCTGGTATTCGGCAGCGAAGCCGATGGCAAGGTGGTGGCCTGGCGGCGCGAGAGCGGCGACCGGGCCTGGGTCACGGAGCGGCTCCAGTACCGCGGCCTGACCGCGCCGCTGGCGCTGGGCCGTTCGGTCGTCGTGGGTGACAGCACGGGACTGGTTCACCTGCTCTCGCGCGAAGATGGATCCTTGCTCAACCGCCTGGCCACCGACGGGTCGCCCATCGTCGCGGCGCCGGTGGTGGCCGCCAACACCCTGGTGGTCGTCACCCGCAACGGCGGCATCTACGGCTTCGTCCCCCAGTAATGCGGCCCCCACGCTTGCGGTCAGGGCCGCTGCGCTGCCACCCGAAGGGGCGCTCGCCCGCTGGGGCGGCCCGGCGGCGCCCGGTGCCGGCGACTGGAAGTTGCTCCTGACATGAAGCCGGTCATGGCCCTGGTGGGCCGCCCCAATGTCGGAAAATCGACGCTGTTCAACCGCCTGACCAAGTCGCGCGATGCGATCGTGGCCGACTACGCGGGCTTGACGCGCGACCGGCACTACGGCAATGCGCGGCATGGCAAGGTCGAGTTCATCGTCATCGACACCGGCGGCTTCGAGCCCACGGCCGAGAGCGGCATCTACATGGAGATGGCAAAGCAGACCCGGCAAGCGGTGGCCGAGGCCGATGTCGTGGTGTTCGTGGTCGACGCGCGGGGAGGCTTGTCCGCGCAGGACCACGACATCGCCAAATACCTTCGCAAGCTGGGCAAGCCCACGGTCCTGGCGGCTAACAAGGCCGAGGGGATGACGGAAGGGGTGCAGCTGACCGAGTTCTACGAACTCGGCCTGGGCGAGGTGCACCCGGTGTCCGCCGCGCATGGTCAGGGCATCCGCAACCTGGTCGAGAACGCGTTCGATCCGCTCAACCTTGCCGAAGAAGAGGAAGAGGGCGAGGCCGCCGACGCCGGGGTCATCAAGCTCGCCGTCGCGGGCCGGCCGAACGTGGGCAAATCAACCCTGATCAACACCTGGCTGGGCGAGGAGCGGCTGGTGGCGTTCGACCTGCCGGGCACCACGCGCGATGCGATATCCGTGCCCTTCGAGCGGGGCGGGCGCAAGTTCGAGCTCATCGATACTGCCGGCTTGCGGCGCAAGGGCAAGGTATTCGAGGCCATCGAAAAATTCTCGGTGGTCAAGACACTGCAGGCCATCGAGTCTGCCAATGTCGTGCTGCTGCTGCTGGATGCGACCCAGGGCGTGACCGACCAGGACGCCCACATTGCCGGCTATATCCTCGAAAGCGGCCGCGCGGTCGTTGTGGCGCTCAACAAGTGGGATGCCGTCGACGCGTACCAGCGCGAGCAATTGCAGCGGCAGATAGAAACCCGGCTGGCCTTCCTGAAATTCGCGCCACTTCATTTCATCTCGGCCATCAAGCGCCAAGGCCTGGGGCCCGTCTGGACGGCCATCGCCGAGGCTCACAGGTCGGCCATGGTCAAGATGCCCACGCCGGTGCTGACCCGGCTGTTGCTGGAAGCCGTCCAGTTCCAGCAGCCGCAACGGTCGGGCATGTTCCGGCCCAAGCTGCGCTACGCGCACCAGGGCGGAATGAATCCGCCGGTCATCGTCGTGCACGGCAATTCGCTGGAGCACGTGACCCAGGCTTACAAGCGCTTCCTCGAAGCACGCTTCCGCAAGGAGTTCAACCTGGTCGGAACGCCGTTGCGCATCGAGATGAAAACATCGAAGAACCCGTATTCCGGCAAGGAAAATTCCTGAGCTCTTGAAGCGCGCGGGCGCGCCACCAAATAGTCAGCTCTATAGGCAGCGACCTACTTGCACGGCTTTGTTGCTGTGGTAAGGTGCAGTTTCCAACAACACTTCCGAACGCGGAACACGGAGAATATCGTGAGCAACAAAGGGCAGCTTCTACAAGACCCATTTCTCAACACCCTGCGTCGCGAGCATGTACCGGTGTCGATCTACCTCGTCAACGGCATCAAGCTGCAGGGCCAGATCGAATCATTCGACCAATACGTCGTGCTGCTTCGCAATACCGTGACCCAGATGGTCTACAAGCATGCCATCTCCACCATCGTGCCTGGGCGAGCCGTGAACTTCTCCACCGCCGAAAGCCCTGAAGCCGGCGCGGCTTGACCTTCACGCGCCAGGCGTCCGGCGCCTACCTGATCTCCTGGACTTGAGTTCCGATTCGCCCGACCGCCCAGCCGCCCCCACCATTCTTGTGGGGGTCGACCTGGGCCTGCCCCATTTCGATGCCGAGCTCGAAGAACTCGGATTGCTTGCGCAGACCGCGGGCCTGCAGCCGGTCGCCCGCATCGTCTGCAAACGCAAGGCGCCGGACGCAGCCCTTTTCATCGGCAAGGGCAAGGCCGACGAGATCAAGGCCCTGGCCGAGCAGCTGGGCGCCACCGAAGTTCTCTTCGACCAGTCGTTGAGCCCGGCCCAGCAGCGCAATCTGGAGCGCCACCTGGAGCTTCCGGTCAACGACCGGACTTTGCTCATCCTTGAGATTTTCGGCCAGCGCGCGCGCAGCCATGAAGGCAAATTGCAGGTCGAATTGGCGCGGCTGCAGTATGTCAGCACCCGCCTGGTGCGGCGCTGGTCCCACCTGGAGCGCCAGACCGGCGGCGCGGGTGTGCGGGGCGGCCCGGGTGAAAAGCAGATCGAGCTGGACCGCCGGATGATCGGCGACGCGATCAAGCGCACCCGCGAACGGCTGGATAAGGTCAAGAAGCAGCGCAACACGCAGCGCCGCCAGCGTGAGCGGCGGGGCGCCTTCAACATTTCGCTGGTGGGCTACACCAACGCAGGCAAGTCGACGTTGTTCAATGCCCTCGTCAAAGCCCGGGCCTACGCGGCGGACCAGCTGTTCGCCACCCTGGATACCACGACCCGCCAGCTCTACCTGGCAAATGGCGAGGCTGCCTCGGGCGCGCCCGGCCGCTCCGTCTCCCTGTCCGATACCGTCGGGTTCATCCGCGACCTGCCTCATGGCCTGATCGACGCCTTCCGGGCGACGTTGGAGGAGGCCGCCGACGCAGATTTGCTGCTGCACGTGGTGGACGCGGCCAATCCGAACCACCCGGAGCAGATCGCGGAAGTTCAGCGGGTGCTGCACGAAATCGGAGCGGCGCAGGTGCCCCAGGTCCTGGTGTTCAACAAGATGGACGCGCTGGCCCCCGGCCACCAGCCCCGTCATGCCAGTGACCAGTTTGAACTGGAGGGCATTGCCGTGCCCCGGCTGTTCGTGAGCGGGCGCACCTCGGCCGGCGTGCCCGAGTTACGGCGCCAGCTTGCGCTGGAGGTGAGCCGGCAAGATGGCAATCCGCCCCAACTCCCTCAAAATCCCCAAGTTCACGAGACGCCCGCCTGATTGGGCACAATTCGGCTGCTGAATGAAACTTCCCCAAGCTCACTTTGTTCGCTGCCCCTGGGGCGCGCGCAGGCCCTACGGGCGGCCGGGCGGCCCTGACAAGAAAGACATAAGCGCATGAATCTCCATTTACGCAGCCTGCAGTGGGCAGGGCTGAAAGGCCGGATCAGGGGCATGTTCAACCTCAACGATCCACGCTGGGGGCGCGGCGGCGACGACAAGCAGTCCGAGAACAACAATCGGCCGGATCCGCACAAGCCCGAGAAGGGCCGGGGCCAGGGCCCCAATCAGGGTCCGCCCGACCTGGACGAGCTGTGGCGCGACTTCAACCGCAAGCTGGGCGGCCTGTTCGCAGGCAAGGGCCGGCGGGGCGGCGACAACGGCGGCGGGCCTGGCGGCGGGGGCTTCCAGCCGGACATGAAAAGCGCCGGCATCGGCGCCGGCCTGGTGGCTGCGGTGGTGGTGCTGATCTGGCTGGGCACGGGTTTTTTCATCGTCCAGGAAGGCCAGCAGGCGGTGATCACGCAGTTCGGCCGCTACAAGGCCACGGTGGGAGCGGGCTTCAACTGGCGGCTGCCCTATCCCATTCAGCGCCACGAGCTGGTGTTCGTGACGCAGATTCGTTCGGTGGACGTGGGCCGGGATACGGTGGTGAAGTCCACCGGGCTGCGCGATTCGGCCATGCTGACGGAGGACGAGAATATCGTCGAGATCAAGTTCGCGGTGCAGTACCGCTTGAACGATGCGCGTGCGTTTCTGTTCGAAAGCAAGAATCCGGCGGATGCAGTGGTTCAGGCCGCGGAAACCGCCGTGCGCGAGGTGGTCGGCAAGATGCGAATGGACTCGGCGCTGGCCGAGGAGCGCGACCAGATCGCGCCGCGAGTGCGTAACCTGATGCAGACGATCCTGGACCGCTACAAGGTCGGGGTCGAGGTCGTGGGCATCAACCTGCAGCAAGGCGGGGTGCGCCCGCCCGAGCAGGTGCAAGCCGCTTTTGACGATGTGCTCAAGGCCGGCCAGGAGCGCGAACGCGCCAAGAACGAAGCCCAGGCCTACGCCAACGACGTCATCCCCCGCGCAGGCGGCTCGGCCGCACGCCTGAAGGAAGAAGCCGACGCTTACAAGGCCCGTATCGTGGCGCAGGCCCAGGGTGATGCGCAGCGCTTCAAGTCGGTGTTGACCGAATACCAGCGCGCGCCTCAGGTCACGCGCGACCGCATGTACCTGGAGTCCATGCAGCAGATCTACAGCAGCGTCACCAAGGTTCTGGTCGAATCGCGCCAGGGTTCCAACCTGCTGTACCTGCCCCTGGACAAGATCATGCAGCAGGGGGGGCAGGGCGGTGTGGCCTCGTCCGAAACGCCCGCGGCAGCGCCGACGGCGCCCAGCGCACCGACGGGTGCCACCGGCGACGCCCGTACCCGCGACAACTCGCGCACGCGCGAGCGCGAAACACGCTGAGGACGAGAGAAAACACATCATGAACAGAATCGGATTCATCGTCTCGACAATGCTGGTGGCGCTGGCGTTGCTCAGCTCCATGCTCTTCGTCGTCGATCAGCGCCAGTTCGGCGTGGTCTATGCACTGGGCCAGATCAAGGAAGTCATCACCGAGCCAGGCCTGAATTTCAAGCTACCGCCGCCGTTCCAGAACGTCTCGTACATCGACAAGCGCCTGCTCACGCTCGACAGCCCCGACCAGGAGCCCATGCTCACCGCCGAGAAGCAGCGCGTTGTTATCGACTGGTACGTGCGTTGGCGTATCACCGACCCGCTGCAGTACATCCGCAACGTGGGCCTGGACGAGGCGACGGGCGCCAACCAGCTCAACCGGGTGGTCCGCAACGCGTTTCAGGAAGAGATCAACCGGCGCACCGTGCGCGACCTCTTGTCGGTCAAGCGCGAGCAGCTCATGAGCGATGTCAGGCGCGAAGTGCTCGAGGTGGTCAAGGGCGCCAAGCCCTGGGGCATCGACGTGGTCGACGTGCGCATCACACGTGCCGACTATGTGGAGGCGATCACCGAATCGGTCTATCGGCGAATGGAAGCCGAGCGCAAGCGCGTCGCCAACGAGCTGCGCTCCACCGGCGCGGCCGAAGGGGAAAAAATCCGCGCCGATGCCGACCGCCAGCGCGAGGTGGCCATCGCCAACGCGTACCGCGACGCGCAGAAGATCAAGGGTGAGGGCGACGCGCAGGCGGCTGCCATCTACGCCGAGGCCTTCGGACGCGACCCGCAGTTCGCCCAGTTCTATCGCAGCCTTGAGGCCTACAAGGCCAGCTTCAACAAGAAGGGTGACGTGATGGTGCTCGAGCCCTCCGGCTCCGACTTCTTCCGGGCCTTCCGTGGCAGCAGCGGCGGGACGGCGCCCGCGCAAAAGAAATAAGCTTGGACGGCACTACCTTCTGGTCGGCGCTGGCCCTCGTGCTGGTGCTGGAGGGGCTGTTTCCCTTTATGTCGCCCGGCGGGTGGCGTCGCACATTCCAGAGGCTGCTGGCCATGCAGGACGGGCAGCTGCGTTTCTTCGGGCTGTGCAGCATCCTGCTCGGCCTACTGCTGCTCTGGGCGGTGTCCAGCTAGTCACCACTGCACCGCGGCTTACAGCGGCTAACAAAACCGTGTCATCGGCAAGTGAGCGCGGTGCGTTCTCCTTTGATGATCATCAGTTCATTCGCAGTTCGAACAATGCAGGTCAATCGAGTTGAACGAATCCTCATCCAGTTCTGGGCTACTTCAGAGTACTAAAGTCTAGTTCTTGGTTCTTACAAAGGCCATCCGATGATTGAACACGGCATTGCTGCCAACCGTTTCGGACTGGGTCTGCGGCCCGACGATCGCATTGACGGCAATCCGAAACGTGCGCTGCTCGATCAATTCGACGGTTACGATCCGCGTCCGGCCGTGATCACGGCAGCCCCTAGTCGGATAGCCATTGCGGGAGAGCTGGCCGACTACTTCAGAACCGCACAAGGCCTTCGCCGGCAGTCACCCGGTCCAAAGGGGCAGAGCACGGGCAGAACGCCCGATCCCGAGACGAAGGAAACGATCGCCGAAGGCCTGAAGTTGGTAAGGAAGGCGGGCCGGGAGGGATATGGCGCGCTTGTCGATGCTCGTATGGATGCTGCGTTGGACGCGCCCGCGCCCTTCGTCGAGCGGCTGGTGCATTTCTGGGCTAACCACTTTGCGGTATCCGCCGACAAGCTGACCGTGATTGGCTTGGCGGGCCTGCTCGAGTTCGAAGCGATCCGTCCGCATGTTCTGGGCAAGTTTTCCCGCATGCTCCTTGCGGTCGAACAACATCCGGCAATGCTGCTCTATCTTGATCAAGAGCAGTCGATCGGGCCCGATAGTCCGGTCGGCGAGCGAATCGCGGCGCGCGGGGTGCGCAAGGCCGGGCTGAACGAAAATCTGGCGCGCGAAATCCTCGAGCTGCACACGCTCGGCGTGCGGACCGGATACGCACAGACCGATGTGACTGAATTCGCCCGCGCACTTACCGGCTGGACGGTCAGCGGATTGGCACGGGCAGGCTTGGACCGGATGGTCGATACCGAAGGCACGCCCGGCGACTATGTCTTCGCGCCCGCATTGCATCAGCCAGGCGACCGCACGATCATGGGACGCCGCTACGCTCAAAAAGGCCAGGCGCAGGCACGAGCCGTGCTCGATGACCTCGCAGTCAATCCTGCGACCGCGACGCATATCGCGACAAAGCTTGCCCGTCACTTCGCGGGCGACACTCCGCCTCCTGCACTGGTTAATCGGCTCGCGACGGCATTTCAGCGCGGGGGAGGCGATTTGCCCACCATCTATCGTGTACTGATAGAGGCGCCCGAGCTGTGGGCGCCAGCGCAGGGTAAGTTTAAAACCCCATGGGACTGGACGATATCGGTTTATCGAGCGCTCGGGCTGAAGACGGTCGAGAAGCAGCAGACCGCCGGACTGCTCGTCCAGCTCGGCCAGCCCACATGGCGGCCCGGATCGCCCGCAGGCTTCGACGACATCGATGCGAGCTGGGCTGGGCCTGCCGCCTTGCTGCGCCGGGTCGAGGCGGCTGAGCGAATTGCGGCAAGGACTGGCAACAGGCTGGACGCGCGCAAGCTCGGCCAGATAATACTTCCAGGCGTTCTGACTTCCGCTACGGCGCAGGCGATAGCGCGGTGTGAAAGTCCAGCCGAAGCACTAGCGCTGCTTTTGGTTGCGCCCGAATTCATGCGGAGATGATGATGATCGACCGCCGCTCACTTCTTGTCCGTTGCGCGATGGGCACTGGGCTACTCGCCATGCCCGGCATGGTATTTGCGCAGGCCGCGACCGAGCGGCGTTTCGTGTTCGTTATCCAACGCGGGGCGGCGGACGGCCTGGGAACTGTCATGCCGGTCGCCGATCCCGGCTTTGCGAATGCGCGCAGGAGTCTGGCAGTAGAGGGGGGGACGAAACTCGACGGGCTGTTCACGCTTCACCCGTCACTCGCCGAGACCGCGAAAATGTACGCTTCGAAGGAAGCGCTGTTTGTCCACGCCGTCGCCTCGCCCTATCGCGACCGATCGCATTTCGATGGTCAGAATGTGCTCGAAACCGGTGGCATGTCGGCTTACCAGTTGCGCGATGGCTGGCTGAACCGTTTGCTTTCATTGCTGCCGAAGGCGGAAGCGGAAGCGATCGCGGTTTCGCCGACGGTGCCGGTGGCTCTGCGCGGCAACGCAGCGGTGGCGAGCTATGCGCCCTCCGCCCTGCCGCAAGCGTCCGACGATCTGATTGCGCGCGTGTCCTCGCTTTATGCCAGCGACACCCAGCTGCATCCGCTGTGGGAACAGGCGGTGGCGACGCGGGCGGCAACCAGCGACCTTACGGTGGGCAGCGGGAAGAATGCGCAAGCCACTGGCATGCTTGCTTCCCGGCTGCTCACCGGACTCGGTAGTGCGCGTATCGCGATGATCGAATCCGGCGGCTGGGACACGCACGCCGGACAGAAGGGGCGTCTCGCGGCGCAATTGAACGGCCTCGACGCCCTGCTGTCAGCGCTGAAGACCGGTCTTGGCTCTGCGTGGAGCAATACGCTGGTGCTTGTCGCGACCGAGTTCGGACGAACGGTGGCGGTCAACGGCACGGGCGGCACGGATCACGGGACAGGCTCGGCAGCGATGCTGCTTGGCGGTGCGGTCGCGGGTGGGCGTGTCGTCGCCGACTGGCCGGGCCTGTCGGCGAGCGCGCTCTACGAAGCACGCGATCTGAACCCTACGCTGAGCCTTGACTCGCTGATCGCGAGTGCGTTAGCGCAGCATTACAAGCTCGATCCGGCCCGGATTATGAAGATGCTGTTTCCCGAGTCGGCGGCACAGCGGTTCGATGGACGGCTGATCCGAGCATGACTGTATTCCCCTTCATGCCGAAGTGCCACCGGTTGCCCTTCTTGGTCTGATGCATCTCCGGGTCACGTTCACCTTCGGCGTTCTTGGTGGAGCTGGGCGCGGCAACGATGGTGGCGTCCACGATGCTGCCTCTCTCGTCCGGGATCGCTTCGCTCAGGCTCAGACGCGCGAAGCTGCGAAGCGAGGCGATTTCGTACAGAGCCTCCTCCATAGCCGGGGCGCTCAGCGCAAACCAGTTCTGCATCAGGTGCACCCGCACATCGACTCCAGCGCATACGGCCTGCGGTCACGACCCGCCGTCGGGTAGTGCGGCCCAATGAGCTTGAAGAGAGCCTTCCACGGCACCACCGATTCCATCTCCTCCAGGAACCCCTCGCGCCGCGTCTTCTTCCTCTTGCCGGCGTACTCCGCTTCCGCAAAACTGATCTGGCTCATCGCGCATGCTCCTTAGCCTTACTAACGCCCTCGGCATGGATCGGTGGACTTGCTCAGACCTTCCTTAGGAAGCAGTCTTCAAGGAGCTGTTCCGGCGGGCCGGTAAAATACCGTTTTTAACAGCACCCCCTTTCCAAATGTCCGCCTGGGTCCTGCCGGATCACATCGCCGATGTACTGCCCTCAGAGGCCCGGCACATCGAAGAGCTGCGTCGCGAATTGCTGGACACGGCGCGCGGCTACGGCTATGAGCTCGTGATGCCTCCGCTCCTGGAGCACCTGGAGTCGCTGCTCACCGGAACCGGCGAAGCACTGGACCTGCAGACTTTCAAGCTCGTCGACCAGTTGTCGGGCCGGATGATGGGCCTGCGTGCCGACACGACGCCGCAAGTGGCCCGCATTGACGCGCACCTGCTCAATCGCCAGGGCGTGGCGCGCCTGTGCTACTGCGGCCCGGTGCTGCATACCCGGCCCGATCGCCCTCACGCCACACGCGAGCCCTTGCAGTTCGGCGCTGAGCTGTATGGCCATGCCGGCCTGGAAGCCGACCTGGAGGCGCTGTTGCTGGCGCTGGACTGCCTGAAGGCCACCCGCGTCGCCAATCTCACTGTCGACATGGCCGATGCACGGATCGTGCGTTCGCTGCTGGCGGGCGTGCGTGCGGACGCCCCGGCGCTGGCGCGCGTGCAGGCCGCCCTGGCAGCCAAGGATTCGAGCGAGCTGGCTTGGCTCACCAGGGGATTTCCGGCCGCGGCCCGCGAGGGCTTGCGGGCGCTCGTGTCGCTGTATGGCGATGAGAAGGTCCTGCTTGAAGCCGAAAGATCGCTGCCGCCCGTGCCCGCGATGCACGAAGCACTGGCCAACCTCAAATGGCTTGCCGGGCATCTGCAAGGCGCCAGGGTCAGTTTCGACCTGGCCGACATGCGGGGGTACGCATACTACAGCGGCGCCCGCTTCGCGATGTACACGCCCGGCGCCAGCGACGCGCTGGTTCGCGGCGGGCGTTACGACGAAGTGGGGGCGGTATTCGGCCGCAACCGCCCGGCGGTGGGCTTCAGCCTGGACGTGAAGGAGCTGGTGGCTGTCGTCGTCAAACGGCCGCTCAAGGCGGCCATTCGCGCGCCCTGGCTCGATGGCAGCAAGGACGCCGCCGAATTGCGCAGCGCCATCGCCGCGCTGCGCGGCGCCGGTGAAACGGTTGTCTGCGTGCTGCCGGGCCATGAAAGCGAAGTGGACGAATTCCAGTGCGACCGCCGGCTGACGCGTGACGCTGGCAAGTGGGTCGTCCAGGGCCTCTAATCATATGACCCCCACGCTTGCCACTTCGTGTGCTGCGCTGCCCCTTGAGGGGGCCGCAGTCGCCTTGGGGCGGCCCGGCGGCGACTGATTTTTCCGGAATCGAGAATTTCATGACGAAGACAAAAGGCCGCAACGTGGTCGTGGTCGGCACCCAGTGGGGCGACGAGGGCAAGGGCAAACTGGTCGACTGGCTGACCGAGATGGCGCAGGGCGTGGTGCGCTTCCAGGGCGGCCACAATGCCGGCCATACGCTGGTCATCAACGGCGTGAAGACTGCGCTGCACCTGATCCCCAGCGGCATCATGCGCCCGGGGGTGAAGTGCTACATCGGCAATGGCGTGGTCCTTTCACCGGCCAAATTGTTCGAGGAGATCGAGGGGCTGGAAAAGGCGGGCGTCGAGGTGCGCTCGCGCCTTCGCATCAGCGAGGCCTGCCCGCTGATCCTGCCGTTTCATTCGGCCCTCGATGTGGCGCGGGAAACGCTGCGCGAGCAAGGCGGCAGCGAGAAGATCGGCACGACGGGGCGCGGGATCGGGCCCGCCTACGAAGACAAGATCGCCCGCCGCGCCCTGCGGGTGCAGGACCTGAAGCACCCCGATCGCTTCGGCGAGAAGCTGAAGGTGGTGCTGGAGCTGCACAACTTCGTGCTGACGAAGTTCCTGAATGCGCCGGCCGTGGACTACCAGAAGGTGTTCGACGAATCGATGAAGCACGCTGAGCTGCTCAAGCCGATGATGGCCGACGTTTCACGCGAGTTGAACGAGGCGCATATCCACGGCGACAACCTGCTGTTCGAAGGCGCCCAGGGCACGCTGCTGGACGTGGACCATGGCACCTACCCGTACGTGACGTCGAGTAATTGCGTGGCGGGCAACGCTTCCGCCGGCGCCGGCGTGGGCCCCGGGATGCTCCACTACATCCTGGGCATCACCAAGGCCTATTGCACGCGTGTGGGCGGCGGGCCGTTCCCCACCGAGCTCGATTGGGAAAAGCCGGGCACCGTCGGCTATCACCTGTCCACGGTCGGCGCCGAGAGGGGCGTCACCACAGGCCGCAGCCGCCGCTGCGGCTGGTTCGATGCGGCCCTGCTCAAGCGCAGCGCCCAGGTCAACGGCCTGTCGGGCCTGTGCATCACCAAGCTGGACGTGCTGGACGGCATCAAGGAACTGCAGTTGTGCACCGGCTATAAGCTCGACGGCGAATACACCGACATCCTGCCGCTGGGCGCCGACGAGATCTCACGCTGCCGGCCTGTGTATGAAGTCATGGAAGGATGGAGCGAGAGCACGGTGGGCGTGACGCAATACGAGAAACTGCCTGTCAATGCGCGTTTGTACCTGCAGCGAATCGAGCAGGTCACCGGCGTGCCCATCGATATGATCTCCACCAGTCCCGACCGCGATCACACGATCATGATGCGCCATCCCTATTTGCCCTAAGCAGGAGCACTCCTAGATGTTGACGGAAGACGGCAAGCACCTGTACGTAAGCTACGACGAATACCACAACCTGACCGAAAAGCTGGCCATCAAGGTCCACCAGTCAGGATGGACATTCGACACCATCCTGTGCCTCGCGCGCGGCGGCATGCGGCCCGGAGACATCCTTTCGCGCATTTTCGACAAGCCGCTGGCCATCATGTCCACCAGCTCCTACCGCGCCGAAGCGGGCACGGTGCAGGGCCACCTGGACATTGCGCACTACATCACGACGCCAAAGGGCGAGATTGCCGGGCGCGTGCTGCTGGTCGACGACCTGGCGGACTCGGGCCACACGCTGCACGCCGTCATCGAGATGCTCAAGAACAACTACAAGCTGATCACGGAGCTGCGCAGCGCGGTGATCTGGACCAAGGGCCTGTCGAAGTTCACCGCGGACTATTCGGTCGAGTACCTTCCGACCAACCCCTGGATCCACCAGCCGTTCGAAGCCTACGACAGCATGGGGCCGGAGAAGCTGCTGGAGAAGTGGAAGGTTTGATGGTTCGTCGGAAATTTTGGCTTTGCCAAAATTGCCTCGGGTTGATCGGTCCAAAAAGCCTTGGGGCGGCCCGGCGGTTTTTGACGTCCTAACGACCACGAAGTCCGCTGCGCGGCGATGCCGCGCTAACATCGCTGAATGAGCCAACCGATCACCGACCTCATCCATCATCCCTACGTTGCGCCCGGCGCGTTCGCCGCGCCGCAGCCGGGCGTGTTCAAAGCCTCCACTGTCTTCTTCGCCAACACGGCCGCGATGCGGTCGCGGGACTGGAAGCACAAGCAAGGCTACACCTACGGCCTGCACGGCACCCCCACGACGTTCATGCTGGAAGAGCGGATCGCAACGCTGGAAGGCGGCTCGCAGTGCATCCTGGTTCCCAGCGGGCTGGCCGCCATCGCCAACGTGAACATGGCATTGCTCAAGAGCGGTGACGAGGTGCTGCTTCCCGACAACGTCTACGGCCCGTCCAAGGCCCTCGCCGACGGGGAGTTGAAGAACTGGGGCATCACCCACCAGTGCTACGACGCCATGAACCCGGCGGACCTGGAAGCGCGCATCGGCCCGCGCACCCGCCTGGTCTGGCTGGAAGCGCCGGGCTCGGTGACGATGGAGTTCGCCCCGCTGGCGCAGCTTGCAGCTATCTGCCGCGAGCGCGAAGTGCCGAGCGCCCTGGACAACACATGGGGCGCGGGCCTTGCGTTCAACGGCTTCGACCTGGGCAAGGGCGAGCGGCGGGTGGCGGGCTCTGGCGCAGATGTGGTGGTGCAGGCATTGACCAAGTACCCGAGCGGCGGCGGCGACGTGCTCATGGGTTCCATCGTGACGCGCGACGAGAGGCTTCACCAGCAGCTCAAATTGACGCATATGCGGCTTGGATGGGGTGTCGGCGCGAACGACGCGGAAGCGGTGCTGCGGGCCCTGCCGAGCCTGGTGTTGCGTTACCGGGCCCAGGACGCGGCGGCCCGGGCGCTGTCGGGCTGGCTCCGGGGCCGGGCCGAAATCGCCCAGCTGCTGCATCCCGCCTTCCAGGGGTCCCCAGGCCACGAGCACTGGCGCGCACTGTGCGGCGCCGATGGCTTGGCCGCCGGGCTGTTTTCGGTGATGTTCCACGAGCGCTACAGCACAGCCCAGGTCGATGCGTTCTGCGACGCCCTCAAACTGTTCAAGCTCGGCTACTCGTGGGGCGGACCGGTGAGTCTGGTAGTGCCCTACGATGTGGCATCCATGCGCAGTGCCGAACTGGGCTGCTGGAAGCACCTGGGGGTGCTGGTGCGCTTCTCCGTGGGGCTGGAGGCCGTGCAAGACCTGCTCGCCGATCTGGAGCAGGCCCTGGCCGCACTGAGGTAAGGGCTCCCCACCCGGGTCAGCTTTTATCGCTTACATTGGCGCCATCGACAGATAGAAACGGAAGGCCTTGTGGCTACACCCAATTACGGATACGAAAAGCGCCAAAAAGAGCTGGCCAAGAAGCGCAAGAAGGAAGACAAGCTCAAGGCCAAGGCCGACCGCAAGACGGACGCCCCTGGCGAGGGCGAGGCTTCCCCCGATGAGCCGGGCGAACCGGGAAGCGGCAACGCAACTCCTTCCGGCACCCCCACCCAGACCTAAGCTTCCCGCAGGATTTCCCGCGCAAGCTGCGCCATCGCCGCCGCCGATCGGTCGGCCGGCACGATGGTTGCCGCCTGCGCATAGTGCTGGAAGTTGCGGCTGATAGAGGCCGCGTAGCCCGGGTCATAGTGCTTGAGCAGCAGCTCCCGCACCACAGGTTCGATGTCGCCCGCCGTCGCCTGCGCCTGCCAACCCTCGATCACCGCCTGGCCGCGCAGCTGCGCCAGCGCGCCCAACCGTTCGCAAAACAATTGCCGGTCCTGCACGAAGAAATCGTAATCCTCCAGCAGCAAGGCGACGCGCTCGTCGTCGGGTAGCTCCAGCCGCAGGCATGGGCTGGCGCGCATGCGTGCGATCAATGCGTCGGGAACCGCGAGGTTGCCGACCTTGCGGCTTTCGCTTTCCACGTACACCGGCCGGGACGGGTCGAAGCTGCGCAGCCGGTCCCACACCAGGGTGTCGAAGCGTTTATGCGTGGGTTGGGGCAGGCCCGGGATCATGCCCAGGACCGAACTGCGGTGACTGGCCAGCGCCTCCAGGTCCAGCACCTGGGCGCCGGCCTGCGCCATCGCCTGCAGCAGCCGGGTCTTGCCGGCGCCGGTGGGTCCGCAGATGACGCGGTATTCCAGCCGCGCGGCCAGCTCGGGCAGCGCGGCCAGTACGGCGCTGCGAAAAGCCTTGTAGCCGCCTTCCACTACGTTCACGCGAAAGCCGATCTGCCCCAGTACCAGCGCGAGCGAGCCGCTGCGCTTGCCCCCGCGCCAGCAATAGGCGAGCGGCTGCCAGCTGCGCGGCTTGTCGATCACATCGCGCTCGATGTGGCGGGCGATATTCGCCGCCACCAGCGCCGCACCGCGTTTCTGGGCTTCGAATGGGCTGACCTGCTTGTAGAGCGTGCCGATGAGCTTGCGCTGTTCGTCGTTCAGCGAGGGCCAGTTCAGCGCGCCGGGCAGATGGTCTTCGGCGTATTCGCCTTCGCTGCGCGCATCGATGATGGCGCTGAAATCGCCCAGCCGCGCGATGGCCTCTGCAGCCGGTAGGGTCTGGACGCTCACTTGACCAGCTTCTTCAGTTCCGGCCAGATGTTCTCGAGGATCGCCGGCTGGGCGGCACCGGTCGGGTGGATGCGGTCGGACTGGAACAGCCGGGCGGGGTCCGGCGCATCCGCAACGCCCTTGAGCATGAACGGCACAAGCGCCGCCTTGTGCTTTCGGGCCACCTTGTCGTAGATCCCCGCAAAGCGGTTGGCATAGTCGCCGCCGTAGTTGGGCGGCACCTGGATGCCCACCAGAAGCACCTTGGCGCCCGCCTTTTGCGCTGCCTGTGTCATGAAGGAGAGATTGTCCTCCGTCATGCCCAGCGGCAAGCCGCGCAGGGCGTCGTTGGCGCCCAGCTCGAGGACGACGACGTCGAACTTCTGTCGTTGCAGCAGCACCGGCAGGTGCGAGCGGCCGCCCGACGTGGTCTCGCCGCTGATGCTGGCGTTGTTGACGGTTGCCGCGATTTTTTCGGCGGCCAGCCTCTTTTCGAGCAGCGGTACCCACCCGGTACCCCGGGTCAGGCCATACTCGGCGCTGAGCGAATCCCCGAGCACCAGGATGCTCTTGCCGATCGCGGCGATGGCGGGCAGGCCATAACAGCCAGCTAACCCGGCCGCAATAAAGTGGCGGCGATTCCAATTTCCAGCAAACATGTCTGATCCCATCATTTCCGTCGAGCACGTCCACAAATCGGTCACAGACTCGACGGGCACGCTCGACATTTTGCGCGATATCGATTTCACCTTGGCGCCCAGGGAAACAGCCGCGATCGTCGGCGCATCGGGCTCGGGCAAGAGTACCCTGCTCTCGATCGTCGCCGGCCTCGACACGCCCAGCCGCGGCACGGTACGGCTGGCCGGCCGCGACCTGTTCAGCATCGACGAGGACGAACGTGCCGCGTTGCGGGCCCGGCAGGTGGGCTTCGTATTCCAGAGCTTCCAGCTGCTGGGCAACCTCACCGCGCTGGAAAACGTGATGCTTCCTCTTGAGCTGGCCGGGCGCAAGGATTCGCGCAAGGCGGCTGCCGAGATGATGGCCCGCGTCGGCTTGTCATCGCGGCTCGGGCACTACCCCAAGGTACTGTCCGGCGGCGAACAGCAGCGCGTGGCGCTGGCGCGGGCCTTCGTGGTCCAGCCGGCGGTGCTGCTGGCCGACGAGCCAACCGGCAGCCTGGACTTCGCCACGGGCGAAACCGTGATGGAACTGATGTTCGACCTGAACCGCGAGCAGGGGACCACGCTGGTACTGGTGACGCACGATCGCGCCATCGCCGCGCGCTGCGAACGCCGTATCACCATCGAAGCGGGCAGGATCGCCGACTGACCGGAGGCGCGCTGCGATTATGGTTGCCGCGGGGGCAGCGATCGCTTTAGCGCCTGCATGAATTGATCGCGCTGTTCCGGCTGGTCGATGTTGAGCGCCACCGCCTTGACGAACTCCCTGAAGCTCGAGGTGCGGCCGGTTTCCTTGCGTACCAGCATCCTGGCCATCGGGCCGATGAACCTGCTCAGTGTCTGCTCCACCACGGCCAGGTCTGCCGCGGTGATACCCACCCCTTGTGTGCCGGGCCCTGAGCGCAGGGGCTGGCTACGGGGTGAACTCATGGGCCTGCTGCTGGAGCCGACGTGGCTTTTCCAGGGCGAGCCCTGACCGCCTGCCAGGAAGGCCTCGCGGGCCTTTGCTTCCTGTATGGACGGCGCGAGCGCCTCGCGCATGGCCTGAATGGTCGAGGGCGCCAGCGCCTGGGCCTTGCGCACCAGCACACGCGCCAACGGGCCGATGTTGCGTGCCAGGTCCATCTCCACCTCGTGGACTTCGCCGGGTTCGAGCGCCCGGATGCTCGTGACCGGCAGGGTCTGCGTGTAGCCCGTGGACGGGCCTTCGCGGCGGGTGTTGCCGGCACCTCGCTGGCTCGTGACCGCGTATACCTCGTGCTTGCGGGCGTGCTTATCTTCGTATTGGCCCAGGTACTCGAAGAGGCCGGCGGTGTCGTCGGTGATGCGCGATATCACGTCATAGTAGGAGCGCGAGACCAGTACCTGCTTGCCCTGGGCGAAATCCATCACCCGCTGGGCGACATTGATGCCGTCGCCCACCACGTTGACGCGGCCGTTGATGTCGGAAACCACGCGCACCGGTCCCATGTGCAAGCCGATGCGCGCCGAGACCAGGCCGCCGTGGCGTTGGCCCAGCAGATCGCGCAGCAGCATCGCCGCATGCAGGGGCTCCTCCGGGTCGCCCATGAAGCAGATGGCCGCGCCGTTTCCGGTATCGATGGCGATGCGGCTGTCTTCGGGCACGCCCTGGAGCGACTTGGCGATCAATTCGTCGAACTGCTTCTTGAGCGCGACCTGGTCGTCGGCCGAACGCGCCGCGCCGCCCACCAGGTCCAGGAACATGATGGTGCACATCAAGTTGCGCCGCGGTGATCCGGACGGGGCCCAGAGGGGCGTTCCCCACACCGCAGGAGCTTGCTCCGCATGTCCGATGGCGGGTCGGTCCGGCTGCGGCCCGCCCATCGACTGGTTCGCCTGCGGCCGCTCCGAGCCCCGGACCGCGGCCCTGAAGTGCGCTACCGTCTGCGGCCGCTGCCCCTCGTCGGGGCTCATCGACCATTCGATGGCGTCGAGCAGGGCGGCCCCGTAGACGCTTACTTCGGCCAGGCTGGAGGCGGGCAGCATGGTGTCGCTCTTCACCCGTGAGGCGGACTCCATCGGCTTCTTGCCGGTCGTCATCCAGTACATCACGGCGCCCAGCGAATAGATGTCGGACCAAGGGCCCTGGTTTCCCTGCGAGTGGTATTGCTCGAACGGCGCGAACCCCGGGCTCACGATGTTGGTCATGTCGCGGTCGGCGGTAACGCGGCGGGCCGCGCCGAAATCGAGCAGCACCGGCGTGCCGTCCGCTCGCACGTAGATGTTGTCGGGTTTGATGTCGCGATGCAGGAAGCCAGTCTTATGCACGGCCTCCAGCCCGTCGAGCAGGGGGTAGATGATGGCGAGCAGTGCGCCCTGCGAAAGCGGCGCGTTCTGCGGCACCCAGCGCTTCAGAGACAGGCCCGACTCGTACTCCATCACGATGTAGGCTGTGCCGTTCTCGCGGAAGTAGCGCAGCACGCGCACGATGCCGGGGTGGCGAAAGGTCGCCAGGGCGCGGGCTTCGTCGAGGAAGCGCTCCAGGCCCCAGCGGTATTGATCCTGCTGGTCCGCATGACCGCCACGCACCCGCACCGACTGGTCGGCGCCGCGGGTGACGAGCTCGCTGGGAAAGTACTCCTTGATCGCGACGGGCAGCTGCAGGTTGCTGTCCCGCGCCAGGTAGGTGATGCCGAAGCCCCCGCTGCCCAGCGGGCGCTCGATGTTGTATTCGTTGATGCGGTAGCCGGCGGGCAACAAGGCGGCATCCACCGGCGGCGCCGGCGGTGGCATGCGAGAGCCCGCTGCTGCCATCCTCTGACTCGCGGCCTAGTGGTCGCCGATCATTTGCATGGCCTTCTCGAGGCTGCGGCGCATGCGATTGAAGGAACTACCCAGCACGGCGACTTCGTCTCCGCCCTTTTCGTTGAATTCGGGTTCGCCGAACTCCCCGGTGCTGATCTTGTCGGCCGCTTCGGACATCTTGCGGATGGGCCGCACGATCAGCCAGGACAGCATGATGTTGAGAACGACGAAAACCGCGGCGAACACCGCCGCCAGCGACGCCATGAAGGTGGTGAAGGCCCGCTCGGCATTGCGCAGCGGCACCTCCATCGGGACGGTGACGACCTGGGCGCCCACGATTTCTTCGTGCTTCCAGCCGAAGCCGTTGGCTTCACCGTAGATCTTGAGCATGCTGGGCGGGGCGGCGGCCGGCGTGCTGTGACACTGCAGGCAGGCCGGGTTGCCGATCTGGATGGGATGGGCGATGAACAGGTTTCGCCCGGTCGACGACTGGCGTTCGGCCACGATTTCCTTCACGTCCGCATACTGGCGGAAGCGGTTGACGATGTCGGCTTCCCAATCGAGCGTTCGGTTGCGCGGATTGGTGGGATTGAGCGTGGCCTCCTTGTAGCTGTATTCCTTGTATTTCTTGCGAAGGTGGTTGGTGGTTTCGGTGGCGGCGAACGCCGGCACTGTTTGCGGCAGGAAGACCTCATCCATCAACTTGATCAGGTGCGGACGCACCTGTTCGACGGTGTAGGTACGAACGGAGACGGCTGCTTCCATCATCAGGCGGGCGTCGCGAATGACTTCTTCGCGGGCGTTCTCTTGAAGCAGCTGGCGAGACACCAGGCCGGCAGCGGCAAAACCGGCCAGGAACACGACGACCAGCACCAAGTTGAACTTGAGCCTGAGTCCCATACGCTCTCTCCTTATAGTGGGCGCATTTTACCCAGCGGTATCGCCCTGGAGCGCGGGATAATCCTGTGATGTCCTCCCCTAAAGTGCTGTTCGGGTTCCATGCCGTGGGCGTGCGGCTCAAGACCGCCCCTCGCTCGGTCATCGAGATCTATGCCGATCCCACCCGCAAGGATGCGCGCATGCGCCAGTTCCTGGACCGCGCCGCCGAAGCAGGCGCGCGTGTCATCGAGGCAGATGGCCCGCGCCTGGCCAAGCTGGCCGGAAGCCACGGCCACCAGGGCGTCGCTGCGCGCGTCGAGGCGCTGCCGGCTTCGAATTCGCTGGACGACCTGCTGGACGGTGTCGATGGCCCGGCATTGCTGCTGGTGCTGGATGGCGTCACCGATCCGCACAACCTCGGCGCCTGCCTGCGCGTCGCGGATGGTGCCGGCGCGCAGGCCGTGATCGCTCCGAAAGACCATGCCGTGGGCGTTAACGCCACTGTGGCGAAGGTGGCGAGCGGCGCGGCCGAAACCGTGCCGTATTTCATGGTCACCAATCTCGCGCGCACCCTCGGCGAACTCAAGGAGCGCGGCATCTGGTGCATCGGGGCCAGCGACGACGCGCCGAAAACCCTCTATCAGGTCGACATGAAAGGCCCGGTGGCCTTGGTATTGGGCGCGGAAGGAGCGGGGATGCGCCAGCTGACGCGCAAGACCTGCGACGAACTCGTGAGCATTCCGATGCGCGGCGCCGTGGAAAGCCTGAATGTGTCGGTGGCCAGCGGCGTGTGCCTTTACGAGGCGATGCGGCAGCGACTATGACGGACAGTGTCCGCGCCTGGGTTGGAGCGGCCAGGCGCATCGCGGTGCTGACGGGCGCCGGTGTGAGCGCCGAGTCGGGGGTGCCGATGTTTCGCGACGCCCAGGCCGGCCTCTGGTCGAAGTTCGATCCCCGGCAACTGGCCACGGAAGATGCCTTTCGCGCCGACCCGGCGATGGTCTGGGATTGGTATGCCTTCCGGCGCGAAATGATCGCGCGGGCGGAGCCGAACCGGCGCACCGGGCGCTGGCGGCGTTCGCACTGCGCTATCCATCGCGCTTGACCCTGATCACGCAGAACGTCGACGGCTTGCACCAGCGGGCCGGCAGCCCGGAGGTGCTGGCCCTGCACGGCAATCTCTTCGAGGACAAGTGGTTCGATGCGCCCAAGGCCTGCTGCCAGACAGGCCGTGCCGAGCCGGGCAGCCCACCGCGCTGCCCGGCCTGCGGCAACATGCGGCGGCCAGCGGTGGTGTGGTTCGGCGAAGAGCTGCCCCGGCAAACCCTGGCCGCGGCGGAAGCCGCCGTTCGCGAATGTGATCTGATGCTGGTCGTGGGAACCTCTGGTGTGGTCTATCCTGCGGCCGGCCTTGCCCGCATGGCGGCCGGCAAGGTCGTCATCGTCAATCCCGAGCCCACTGAACTCGACGACCCGGCCCATGTCATGCTGCGCGGCAACGCGGCCCGATTGCTGCCGCAACTTCTGGAGGATTGAATTCATGCGTCATACGTTTCTCCCCGCCCTGGCCACCGCGCTGCTGATGGTGTCCTGTACCCAGGAGCAGCAGAACAAGCTGGGCCGCGACATCCAGAACTGGACCGGTACCAACGGCGTGCTCGAGGTGTACGCCGGCGACAAGGTGGTGCGCCGCTGGTTGAAGGTGGACAAGCTGAGCACTGCCTTGGGCACCGACGACAACCGGCCACGCGCCTACCGGTTCGGCTATGGCATCCTGGACGAGAACCTGAACTTTGCCGCGGACCCGACGGAGAAAAAGGTGTACTTCGAGGTGAGCGACTTCAGCCACTACGTTTTCTTCGAGAACCCGCACTAGCCAGCTACCCCAGCTCGAAAAACCGCATCAACACCCTATCCGGGTGCCGCGCGCCCGTTCCCACGAACATGCGCTCGTTGATCCAGCCCAGCGATGCCGGCGCGGTTTCGAAGCTGGGGCTGCAGCGGAAGTAGATCAGCGACGGATCGACGGGCTCCCCGCGCACCAGCCTCGCCATCAGCTCCGGCGGGCCGCAGCGGATGGCGCGGTTGCGCACGTAGACCAGGTCGCCGCCGTCCGTCTCGAGCACATAGCGCGCGTCGAGCTCGGCCAGGGTGTCGCTCACGACCAGCTGGAAATCGGCCCCGCCGGGCAACACGCGTGCCCGCCAGCCGTCACCGGTTGCCTCCCCGCCCAGAATGGGAATGAGGCGCCGCAAACCCGCGCTGTTCGGCCGATCTCCTGCGGCTTGTCCACCTGGACCGACAGGTGGGCAAAGAAATTAAGTTGGGGGGAGGCAAGAGGCATGGCACGATTATCAGCATGCACGCCCCCACCACCGTGACGAACAATACGCGTCGGCGCCAGATCCTGATAAGCGCCCGTGACCAGACGCTTATCCTGCGCGGGCCGGACTCAGCCACGCGCCGGTACAGTGTTTCCACTGCCGGGAATGGATCCGGTGAGCTCGAAGGCAGCGGCTGCACCCCGCGCGGCCGGCATTTCGTGCGGGCCAAGATCGGCGCGGGTCGCCCGGAAGGAGCCGTTTTCGCCGGCCGGCGCGAAACGGGAGAGATCTATACCGAAACCTTGGCGCGGACGCACCCGCAGCGCGACTGGATCCTCACGCGCCTCCTCTGGCTGTGCGGCCGCGAACCCGGTAAAAACCGTTTCGGCGCGGTCGATACCATGCGCAGGTACATTTACATCCATGGTTGTCCGGACGCACTGCCGATGGGCGTGCCGCTCTCTCATGGATGTGTTCGCATGAGGAACAAGGACATTGTCGAGTTGTTCGATCTGGTGGAAGTGGGATGCGAAGTCCTGATTCACGAATGAACCCTGCAAACTAAGTAAGGCGCACGGCATGCCCTACCGGTTACTCGCGGATGCGGTGCTCGCCATGCACGTAGCGGTGGTGTTGTTCGTGGTCGCCGGCCTGGTGTTGGTCATCGCAGGCAACTTGCGCGGATGGCGCTGGGTCAACCGGCTGTGGTTCCGGCTGGCCCATCTGGGCGCCATTGCCGTCGTCGTGGCGGAGTCCTGGCTGGCCATCACCTGTCCGCTGACCACGCTGGAGATGTGGCTGCGCGCCCAGGGCGGCGGGCCCATCTACAGCGGCAGCTTCATCTCCTATTGGCTTCAGCGGGTGCTCTACTACGATGCGCCGCCGTGGGCTTTCACTGCGGCGTACTCGCTTTTCGGCCTGTCGGTGCTGGCGACGTGGTGGTGCTTTCCACCGGGCAGGAGCCGTTTTCCTGAGTCAAACCCAGCCCATGGCCCCTAGCGCAGCCCCGGCCGCCAGTAACCAGAGCAGGTGCACCTTGGTGCGCCAGACCACGATGGCCGTGCCAATGGCGATCAACCAGGTCGGCCAATCACGCAACGCGTAGTTTGCACCAGTGGCCAGGATCCAGCCGGTAGCCACCAGCAGTGCGATCACGATGGGTGCCATGCCTTGCTTGAAGGCGCGCACGGCGCGCAGTTCGCGGTTCTCGTGGCCCCAGCGGGCGGCCAGGTAAGTGAGGGTGGTGCTGGGAATCATGATGCCGACCATGGTCACGGCCATGCCCAGCAGCGCCGTCGTAAATCCGCCCGCGTTGAGTCCCACGTTCCAGCCCAGCAGGGCGATGAACAGCACATTGGGCCCCGGGGCCGCCTGGGCGATAGTGATCGAGGCGCTGAACTGCGCGTCGGTGAGCCAGCCCTGGCGATCGACCAGATAGCGGTGCATGTCGGGCGCGGTGGTGATCGCGCCGCCCACGGACAGCAGCGACAGCGAAAGGTAATGCACGAACAGGGAAAGCCAATCGGCGCCGGTCATGGAGATCGTCATGCCCCTGACCGTCCCATTTGGCGATAGGTCATGACGCAGGCCAGGCCGCCCAGTCCGAGCAGCACGTAGGCCAGCGGCCAGCGCAGCAGGGCGATCCCGGCGAAGGAGGCGGCGCCGAACGCAATGCATGCCGGCACGCCGAGCGGGTGTTTCCTGATCGCGCCGGACAGCTTGAGGCCGGTGGCCGTGATGAGGCCGGCCGCGACCGCGCCCATGCCGCGCAAGGCGCCCGCCACCTGGGGATTGTCGGCAAACTGCGCATAAGCGACCGCCAGGCCCAGCACCACCAGCAACGGAAGCGCGAGCATGCCGGCCAGCGCCACCAGCGCGCCGCGCAACCCGAAATAGCGCCCGCCGATCATGAGCGAGAGGTTGACGACATTGGGCCCGGGCATGATCTGGGCGACTGCCCATTCCTCCACGAATTCCTCGCGCGTCATCCAGCGCTTCTTCTCGACCAGTTCGCGTTGTACCACGGCCAGCACGCCGCCGAAGCCCTGCAGGGCCAGGATGGTGAATGAGAAGAAGAGGTCGGAAAGTGAGCGGGGCTGGAGGCGCGGCCCGGGCTCTTGATGGCGTTGTGCCGGGGGTGTGAGACTCATTGAGCGCGATTATCGCGCCCGGCCCCAGCCTCCAGCAGACAAGCACTGCTACACGTCAAAGGGCAACCACTCCCCATCCGGCTGCGCCAGACGGTTGGTGATGACTTCCAGAACCTTCGGATGCCCGGCCAGACGCCGATGGCTGCAGGCAGGCACCTCGACATTCTCGGAAATAACAGTTTCGGTCTCAACGGACATTCTCCACGGCACCAACTCATCGCCCCGGCTGAAGATCGTGGTGCAGGGCACCGGCGGCCGCTGGCGCAAGCGATTACGCAGCGACGGGTCCATGCGGCCAGTCGTGGATGCCAATGTCGCGAGCATCGCGCACTCGGTACCCGGCTGTGCCGCGGAGTTGAAAGGCGCGCCCAGTGTGATCACCTGACGCACCAGCGGATTGATCCGCTTGGCGACTTCCCGGGCGTAAATCCCGGAAAGCCCCCAGCCGAGCAGGCTGACCGGGCGGCGCTCCGATTCGAAGACTTCGATCACCTGCTCTTCGAATCGGGGAAGGCACTGGTCCAGGCCTAAATCGGCAGCGCCGGCATCGACACCGAGTCCCCAGTCGTAGGTGGCGAATCCAGCCTCGTCAAGGATGGTCCGCAGCGCCGCCGTGCTTTCTGGCCCGCCACCGAACGCCGGCAACAGGACCACCGGCTGGCCCCTGCCCAGATAAAGTTTTCCCAGGGAAGTGCTGCGGGGAGGGAGGGCCGCGCGGTAGAGCAGCCGGCGCAGCGGCAGGCGCAGGGCGTCCAGCACGGGCGCGGGCGACAAGACAGACAAACCACCTTGGAGCATGGGAACACCTTCCCTGAAGCCCGACAGCGGTCTTCATGCCACGGATCGTATGGACCTTCGTCCTGGCTCAAGCAAGGACAAATTCCCGCAGCCGTGTAGGAAAAACGCCTCACATCCCGAACGGCAGTCAATAAACAGGCTGGTGCGAACGCAGGGCGTCCTTGACCTTGGATGTAACGGCGAAGCCAGGACCATATTTTTCCGCCATCTGCGCCGCACGCGAGCAGAAAGCATCCAGCCCCATGCCGTAGATGAACTGCAAGGCGCCACCCGTCCAGCCGGGAAAACCGATGCCGAATATGGACCCGACGTTGGCATCGTGCACCGTGGTCAGCACATTTTCGGAGAGGCAGCGCGCCGTCTCGATGGCCTGGCGGTACAGCAGGCGGTCTTTCAGGTCCTGCATATCCCAGCTGAGGCCCGGACGCTCGAACAGGTTCCTGAGCTCCGGCCACAGGTACTTCCTGATGTCCTTTTCGGCCGGGTATTCGTAGAAACCAGCGCCCGCCGCGCGGCCGTTGCGATCGAATTCCTTGACCATGCGCTCGACCAGCAGTTCGCCGGCCGAGGCGATGTAGGTCCCTCCCTCCGCCCTGTAATCGGCTCGAGTCTGGTCCAGCACATGGACCGACAGCGACAGCGCCGTCTCGTCCAGCACCGCCAGCGGGCCCACCGGCATCCCGGACTGAATGCCCGCCTGTTCGATCACGGCGGCTGGAATGCCTTCGCCGACCATGGCCGCGCCTTCCATAACGAAGGTCCCGAATACACGCGACGTGAAAAAGCCGCGCGAGTCGTTCACGACGATCGGTATCTTGCCGATGGACTGGACATAGTCGAAGGCGCGCGCCACGGTCTCCTCGTCGGTTTGCCTGCCCCGGATGATTTCCACCAGTTTCATCTTGTCCACCGGGCTGAAAAAGTGGAGGCCGACGAACTTTTCGGGGTGGCGGCTGGCCTTGGCGAGGCCGGTGATCGGCAGCGTGGACGTGTTGCTGGCGAAAAAGCCACCGGCTGCGAGCATGGGCTCGGCTTCCTGCGTCACCCGCGCCTTGAGGTCGCGGTTCTCGAAGACGGCCTCGATGATGAGGTCGCAGCCCCGCAATGCCTCGACCGACTCCGTGGGCGTAATGCGCGAGAGCAGGGCGGCCTGGTCGTGCGGGCTCATCCGGCCCTTTTCCACCCGAGGCTGCGTGATCTTGACGCTGTAGTTCTTTCCCGCCTCGGCCTTTTCCGCCGTGACGTCCCTGAGCAGGGTCGTCACGCCGCGGCTGGCCTGGACGTAGGCAATGCCCGCGCCCATCATGCCCGCACCCAGGATGCCGACTTTCTGCGGCTTGTAGCGCGGAACATCCTTGGGCCGGGACTGGCCGGACTTCACGGCGTTCATGTTGAAAAAGAACGTGTTGATCATGTTCTTCGCGATCGGGCTGACGATCAGCTTGGCCAGGTAGCGCGACTCGATGCG
Organism: Ramlibacter sp.; assembly: GCA_013815685.1. Taxonomy (GTDB): domain Bacteria; phylum Pseudomonadota; class Gammaproteobacteria; order Burkholderiales; family Burkholderiaceae_C; genus Ramlibacter. The sequence goes on along the minus strand of JACDFR010000005.1, from coordinate 107,827 downwards.
CAGGGCCGTGTCGAAGTCGACTCGCGCGCCTTCGGCCATGGCCGCGAGCGCGTACTCGGGCGCAGGATAGAGCCCCCGCGTCTTCTGCTTGAGCACGGCCGGCGCCACACCGAGCATCCCGGCGATCTTGGGGTTGCTGGGAGTGCCGCCCGGCATCTTGTAATTTTTCTCGTCCCACGGCTGCTGCGACTGCGGATGGGCCTCGATCCAGGCCAGCGCAGCGGGCCGAAGCGCAGCGGCATCCGGCACCAGCTCATGCACCAGTCCGATTTCGAGGGCTTCGCGCGGCGCGAACAGCTTGCTTTCCAGGATATAGGGCTGCGCGCCCATCAGGCCGAGCAGGCGTGTCATCTTGGTGATGCCGCAGGCGCCCGGAATCAGCCCCAGCGTGATCTCCGGCAGGCCGAACTGGATCTTCGGATCATCGATGGCCACGCGGTAGTGGCCCACCAGCGCCACTTCCCAGCCGCCGCCCAATGCGGTGCCGTTCAGGCAGCTCACCACCGGCTTGCCGAGGGTCTCCAGCGTGCGGAAATTTTTCTTGGTCTGTTCGATCTCACCGAACACCCGCGGCGCGTCGGCGGTTTGCAGCCGCATCGTTTCCTTGAGGTCGGCGCCGGCGAACAAGGTGGTCTTGTTCGACGCGAGGACGATGCCCTTGATGCCTTCCTTGTCTTTCACCACCTGCGCGGTGACTTCGGTGAGGTCGTCCTTCCATGGGGCGCACATCGTATTGACGGCGGAGCCCTCCTCGTCGAAGGTGATGGTGGCGATTGCGTCCTGCAACTCGTACTTGATCGTTTTCATTCGGTCAGATTCTCTCGACGATGGTGGCGATGCCCATGCCGCTGCCCACGCACAAGGTGGCCAGGCCATAACGCAGCTTGCGGCGATGCAGCTCGTCGATCAAGGTGTTGAGGATCATGGCGCCGGTGGCGCCCAGCGGATGGCCCATGGCGATGGCGCCGCCGTTCACGTTGACCTTCTCATGCGGCAGGCCCAGGTCCTTCATGAACTTCATCGCCACCGCGGCGAACGCCTCGTTGATCTCGAACAGGTCGATCTGGCCGACGGTCATGCCCGCCTTGGCCAGCGCCTTGAGCGTGGCCGGCGTGGGGCCGGTGAGCATGATGGTGGGGTCGGCGCCGGACAACGCGGCCGCGACGATGCGCGCGCGTGGCTTCAGGCCATGGGTCTTGCCGGCGGCCTCGCTGCCGACCAGGATGGCCGCCGCGCCATCGACGATGCCTGACGAGTTGCCCGCATGGTGCACGTGGTGGATCCGCTCGACCTGCGGATAGCGGCTGATCGCCACCTCGTCGAAACCCATCGAGCCGAGCTGCTCGAATGACGGCCGCAACGCGGCGAGGCCTTCCATGGTCGTTCGCGGCTTGATGAATTCATCCTCGCCCAGAATGGTCTGGTCCAGAAAATCCTTGACCGGAACGATGGAGCTGGCGAAGAAGCCGCCCTCGCGGGCCCGGGCCGCCCGCTTCTGGCTTTCCATCGCGAAGGCATCCACGTCTTCGCGCGAAAAGCCTTCCAGGGTGGCGATGAGGTCGGCGCCGACGCCTTGCGGCACGAAGGCCGTGGCCGAATGGGTCTCCGGGTCCTGGGACCAGGCGCCGCCGTCCGAGCCGATCGGGACACGGCTCATGCTTTCGACGCCGCCGGCCACGACCAGATCTTCCCAGCCCGAACGCACTTTTTGCGCCGCCATGTTCACGGCCTCCAGGCCCGAGGCGCAGAAGCGATTGAGCTGCACCCCCGAACAACGGAAATCCCAGCCGGCCTTGAGCGCCGCGACTTTGGCGATCACCGAACCCTGTTCGCCGACGGGCGAGGCCACCCCCATCACCACGTCATCGACCTGCGCCGTATCGAAATCGTTGCGGCGCTGCAGCTCGGTCAGCACCCCGGCCAGCAGGTTGACGGGCTTGACTTCGTGCAGGCTGCCGTCCTTCTTGCCTTTGCCGCGCGGTGTGCGGATGGCGTCATATACATAGGCTTCGGTCATGAAGTTCTCCTGGCGGGGACAAAAAAGCCAGTATATTCATTTCACCAAGCAGCCGCTCTGTAGAAATAGCGGCAAGCCCAAGGAGCAACATGATTCCCCGCACGCTTTTCACGCCCGACCACGAGGCCTTCCGCGACGCATTCCGCAAATTTTGCGAAAAGGAAATCGCCCCGCACCACGAGGCCTGGGAAGACCAGGGCTATGTCGACCGCGCTGTCTGGCACAAGGCCGGCGAGAACGGCTACCTCTGCGCCACCATGCCCGAGGCGTACGGCGGCTCGGGGGTGGACAAGCTCTATTCAGTGGTCCAGATGGAGGAACTGGCCCGCGGTGGCTGGACGGGGTTAGGCTATAGCCTGCACAGCGAGATCGTCGCGCCGTACCTCCTGCACTACGGTACACAAGAGCAAAAGCGGCGGTACCTGCCCAAGCTCGCCAGCGGCGAAATGGTGGGGGCTATTGCCATGAGCGAGCCTGTCGCGGGCAGCGATCTGCAGGGGATCAAGAGCACCGCCATCAAGCAGCCCGACGGCAGCTACCTGCTGAACGGCAGCAAGACATTCATCACCAACGGCTGGCATGCGGACCTGGTGGTCGTGGTGGCCAAGACCCGTCCCGACGCCGGGGCGAAAGGTACCAGCCTGCTGCTGGTCGAGCACGGTATGCCGGGCTTCCAGAAGGGCAAGCGCCTCAAGAAACTAGGCATGAAGGCGCAGGACACCAGCGAGCTCTTCTTCGACAGCGTCCGGGTTCCGGCCGAGAACCTGCTCGGCGGTGAAGCGTTCGAGAACAAGGGTTTTATCTGCCTGATGGAGCAATTGCCGTGGGAGCGCATGCAGATATCGGTCACCGCCGTCGCGGCGGCGCAGGCTGCCCTGGACTGGACTGTCCAGTACGTCAAGGACCGGAAGGTGTTCGGGCAACCTGTAGCCAGTTACCAGAACACCCGCTACAGGCTGGCCGAGCTTCAGACCGAGGTGCAGATTGCCCAGGTGTTCGTCGACAAGTGCAATGAGCTGGTCGTGCAGGACAAGCTGGATACCGCCACGGCCAGCATGGCGAAGTACTGGACGACCGACCTTCAGTGCAAGGTGATGGACGAGTGCCTGCAACTGCACGGCGGCTATGGCTACATGTGGGAATACCCCATCGCGCGCGCCTATGCCGATGCGAGGGTTCAGCGCATCTATGGAGGCACCAACGAGATCATGAAAGAGGTCATCACTCGCGCCATGGGGTTGGGCGCGAAATGATCTCGGCGCGTGCCCTCAGCTGTGGCCGGCCGGGCGCCTGGGGTGGTGCCTGGCTGTGGGGAACGGCGTGCGTTTTTGCCGGTAGTTGTCGTAGAGCTTCCTGGCCAGGCCGGACGTGATCGCCAGCATGATGAGCTTGCGCAGCATTGACTTCTCCTGATTGCGCCGCGTTGCGAAGCCTTGCCGGACACTGAGTCCGGCTGCGTTTCGCGCCTTGCGCATGACCTTTTTGATCCGCAACGCATCTTGCATAAATAGTGTGAACAGGCCCTGTCCGCCAGCGCCCAACGCGGCTGGCGGCGCGCGGCCCGTCGCGGCGTCGGCGTCGCCTTACGTTCGGGTCCCACTGCACGGGAACCCGCGTTGGCGTACGCTCGCTGCGTTCATCTCCTTACTTCAAGCTCGACCATGCTGCGCGTCCTCAAAGATCTCTTCGATTACGTCGTGCCGCGCGCCGCCGCGCAAGCCGTTCCCGACGAGCATTCCCTTCAGCTTGCGACGGCCGTGCTGCTGGTAGAAGTCATGCGTGCCGACCCTGCGTTGTGCGTACAGGAGCGCCTGGCCGTGGTGTCGGCGCTGCGCCGCAAGTTCTCGATGGCCGAAGACGAGCTGGCGCGCCTCGTCGAGCTGGCCGAAACCAAAGCCCGCACCGCATCGGACTTCCATCAATTCACCTCGGTCATCAATGAAGGCTTCAGCCAGGAGCAGAAGATACGCATCGTCGAATACATGTGGCTGGTCGCCTACGCGGACGGGCACCTGGATGCCCACGAAAACCACCTTATCTCCAAGGTGGCGGGCTTGCTGCATGTGACGCATGGCGAGTACATCGCCGCCAAGCTGCGTGCGAAGGAAGAAGCCGGGCGCTAGCGTTACGCGTGTTAACCAGGAATTCCTTGACAGGAGGTCGCACGCATTTAAACTAAACTCAATGGTTAACTATAAGGAAAGCAGCCGATGAAGATCAGCTCCAAAATCGCACCCTGTCTCTGGTTCGACAGCCAAGCCGAAGAGGCCGCCCGGTTCTACACCGGTATTTTCAAGAATTCGAGGATCGTCGCCATCACCCGTTACGGCGAGGCCGGCCAGGAAATCCATGGCCAGAAGCCCGGTACCGTCATGACCGCCGCTTTCGAACTCGAAGGCCAGTCCTTCACCGCGCTGAACGGCGGCCCCGTATTCCAGTTCAGCGAGGCAATCTCCTTGCAGATCACCTGCGAAAACCAGGAAGAGGTCGACTACTACTGGGTAAAACTGTCGCAAGGCGGTGACGACAAGGCGCAGCAATGCGGCTGGCTCAAGGACCGCTTTGGCCTGTCATGGCAGGTCGTGCCGCTGGCGATGATCGAGATGCTGGTCGACCCGGATACAGCCAAATCCCAGCGCGCCATGACCGCGATGCTGGCGATGAAGAAACTCGATATTGCGCAACTCCAACGCGCATTCGACGGGCGTTAAAGGAGCAACCATGGATCCAGTCGTTCACTTCGAGATTCCCTACGAGGACCGCGAGCGCATTGCGCGGTTCTACCAGTCCGTCTTCGGCTGGGAGCTGCAGTTGCTGGGCGAAGAGATGGGCAACTACGTTGTCGCCACCACTGCGCAGTCGGACGCCAAGGCCGGAGAGCCGGCCGGTGCCATCAATGGCGGTTTCTACCCGCGCAAATCGGACTGGCCGGCGCAGTATCCGTCGGTCGTGATCGCGGTCAAGGACATTGCCGCCGCGATGGCGGCGATCTCGTCCGCGGGCGGCGAGGTGCTGGGCGAGCCCATGGACATCCCCGGCATTGGCCGCTATGTATCGTTCTTCGATACCGAACGCAACCGCCTCAGCGCGCTGCAACCCCTGCCCATGGCCGGGAAGTGACCGACGTCCTCGACAAGGTGTTCCGGGCCCTGTCGGATGCGACGCGGCGGGACGCGCTGCGGCAACTGGGGCAGGGCGGCGCGACCGTGACCGAGCTGGCCGCGCCGCATGGCATGTCCTTGCCCGGATTCATGAAGCATTTGCGCGTGCTGGAAGACGCCGGCCTCGTGACCCGCTTGAAGGAGGGCCGTGTCGTGCGCTGCGAGCTTGCCGCGGAACCGATGCAGGAGGCGGCGATGTGGCTGGCCCACTACGAGAAATTCTGGACCGCCCAGCTTGACGCGCTGGGCCGGTATCTGTACCACCAGGAGGAACTGAAGCCATGGCCCCGAGCCCCACGCAAGACAAGCCCAGCCTCCGGATCACCCGCCACTACGACGTCGCGCCCGAAAAAGTCTGGCGGGCCTGGACCGATCCGCAAGCGCTGAGCCATTGGTTCGGTCCCGGTGAGCCCGGCTCGGTGACGCAGGCGGAGCTGGATGTGCGCGAACAGGGACATTGGCGCGTCGCTTTTCGCACGCAGGATGGCCAGGAGCATGAAGTGGCAGGGACCTACCAGGAAGTGATCGAGAATCGCAAGCTTTGTTTTACCTGGGCGTGGCGCAGCACGCCCGAACGTGTCTCTCTGGTGACGATAGAACTGCGCTCCACGGTGCAAGGCACCGAGCTGGAATTTCGGCATGACCGCTTCTTCGACCGGGCGGCGCAGGAAAACCACCATCGCGGTTGGGTCGCAACATTTGCCAAGCTGGATGAATTTCTCGCATGAGCACGACCACGTCGATGAAAGTGCGCCCCGCGCCGGGCGGCGCGAATGGACCGGGCTGGCCGTCCATGCCTTGCCGTGCCTGCTCTATGCCATGGCGATGATGGACCCGAGCGCGATGCCGTTCGATGCCAAACGCATGTTCTGGGGAGGCTTCAAGTCCATGATCGAGTTCTGAGGTACTGGTCTCAATGACATGTCGTTGACCTGGACGGGCTGACCGGCGAAGTTGTGCCGGAAGCTCGCGAACGATTTCCTGCCATCGGACCTTCGGCGCCGGGCAACCGCCTGCCTGGCTGGCGTGACAGGCCGGGGTCCAGCTGTTTTGTCACGCTTGGCAACCACTGATGCGCCTGCGCTCACCAAAGCTACAAAGGAATGTGGCACTCTCGGGAGAACTTTCCTGCAGAGCTAATGAACCTCGTAGTTGCCTCCCGCCAAGACCGCTGCCACATGCGCTTCGACGTGGAGGGGCGTTGGCACAACGGTGACGCCCTGAAGCTGGCTTACATGGTGAAAGCCGCCATGGCCCGGCTGCGCCAGGATCATGTCCTGATCGATCTACGCCGAGTGGCCACGCCACCCGATGCCCAGGGCAAATTCCTGATCTGCGATCGTCTGCGCCGCGCCCTCGCACCCAAGACGCGGGTGGTGCTTGTCGGAGCGGCCGAGTTGGTGGACAACGAGGATATTCCGGAGGGACTGGCCCAATGTCCCGATATCGCCCTGTTCGGAGCCGAGGGTGAAGCACTCAACTGGCTCAGCCTGCAATAGGCCGCAAAGAAAAAATCCCTCGGTTTTCGGCCGAGGGATTGAAGAGCCGGGGGAAGAAACTTGAAGAAAACCCGGCCACCAGGTTGGAGTGTGACGCTTCCTCAGGGTTCCTGCCAAGTCGTCAATAAATAGGCGTTGTCCTACAAACATTCTGTAGCAATTGCGGGTTGCCGCCAAGATGAACCTGTCAGCTCACCCGACGCATACGCCCCACACCCCGACAGCCTCCTGCGCGTGAATTTGTCACGCGCACACCCTCAACAAGTGGATGTATAGCCCTTCTGCTGGCTCAACACTTCGCATCTATGTAGGATTGCGCTGACAAGAGGCTCAAGCCCGGCGCGATTACCAATGACAGCGGCAACAGCAAAACAACATCAGCCGCGGCCAACGCCGGATGAGCTTCCCGAATTTTTTGAGCAAACCTCACGCTTTCCCGTAGGCGTGATCAGCGCACCTCGCGTTCGAAAGAAGCCCATGTCGGATTTGTCCGCAAACTCCCAAACTTCACCTGAATCCGCGCCCACGGCCGTGCAGACGTCGGGCAGCCTTTGGCTAAGCGCGCAGAAGGCCGGCGCACGCCTGCAGGACTGGTTCGCCATCCAGTCCGTTGCGGTGAAGTCGATGGTGATTTCAGTCTTCGTCCTCATTGCCGCGACGGGCATCTATTCGGCTGTGCTCATGCAAAAGCAGGCCGCGGTGGCCGAACAGGTGAAGCTAATGGCCGCGGCCGAGCAGCCCGGCAATGCGCCGTGGACGTTCAACGCCAAGCTGCCGGTGGTTTTCGGCAGTGGTTCGGTGCTGAGCTTCCTGGATGCGAATCCGGTCGATCGCATCACAGTCATCTACACGCCGCTGATGTGGAACGTGTCGGAGCGCATCGTCCTGATCGAATCGCATGGCAAGCAGTTCGCCTATTACCCCAGCGACATGGAAACCAAGATCTTCGCCGACAAGGCTGTGAACGCGTCCTGGGGCGGCAAGCTGGGCTTCGTGCCGCGCGGCGACCTGGACAAGAGCAGCATCGACGTGCTCGAGCGCTTGGACAATCGCTTTGCCGGTGCCCGCCCGCAGTCCGAGAAGGACGGCTGGAAGGCCGGCGTGAGCGGCGTTCTGTCCGCGGCGCTCACCGTCGGACTGCTGGGCTTCCTCGCGTTCCAGCTCAAGGGCCAGTTCAAGTCTCTCAAGTTCCTCGAGCCCGGCCAGGTGCACGGTAGCCTGGACGACCTGGTCGGCATGGACGACATCAAGACCGAAGTCGCCCAGATCAAGGACCAGTACCAGCGGCGGGCCGAATACGCCGAATACGGCATCAGCAAACCCTTCAACGTGATGTTCAGCGGCCCAGCCGGCACCGGTAAAACCAAACTTGCGAGCTACCTGGCCAAGGAACTGAACCTGCCGATTCTCTTTCACTCCGCGGCCAATCTGGAGACGGGCTACGTGGCGGGCGGCTCCAACACCCTGGCGCGCATCGTGTCCATGGCCAAGCGCCGCAAGCGCTGCATCGTGTTCCTGGACGAGGCTCAGGACCTGTTCATGAAGCGGGGCGGCCACCGCAAGTTCGACGACGACACGCAGAACTCGCTGCTCGCGATCCTGGACGGCGTGCGCACCAAGAGCGAAGCCGAGATCATCTGGATCGTGGCTTCCAACTTCAACAGCGAATCCATGCAGATGGACGAGGCCATGCTGCGCCGCTTCCAGATGAAAGTCGACTTCCGCATGCCCAACAGGGAAGAGCGCCGCGCTATCATCGACCATTACCTGGAGCAGCGCGCCGAGAAGGTCCTGCCCGAGATGGACCTGCGCCACCTGGTCGAAATCACGGAGGGCCGCAGTCCGGCCGACCTGGAGACCATCGTCAACCAGGCGGGCATCACCGCGGTGCAGGCCGGTGGCATGATCGGCGCCGACACGCTGATGCAGGCAGCCGAACGGGTGATGGTGGGCAACGTCAACTCCAACACCACCAAGGAGCGCGAGCGCGACCGCCGCATCATCGCCATTCACGAGTGGGGCCACTTCCTGGTCGACTTCGAACTGGAGCGCAAGCAGTCCAGTGGCGACTGGGAACGCATCCAGTCCGACATGAAGACTATCAAGATCTCCCTGAAGGCCAATCCGCGCAACAACGCCTTGGGCTTCGTGTTCCACAAGCAGGGGGCGAACCTGCTCAAGACCAAGGGCGATATCGAGCACGACGTGCGCGTGCTGCTGGGTGGCATGGCCAACGAGGAGCTGTTCTTCGGCGAGGAAGGCACGACCAACGGCGCCCACAACGACATCACGCGCGTGACGAAGCTGCTGCACCATGCGGTGGGCGAAATAGGGATGTACCGCAAGACCCGCCTGAATTTCGGGGCACTGTCCAGCGACGGTCATGGGCGCAATCTCGACGAAGAGACGCGCAGCATCATGGAAGCCCAGAGCGAGCGCCTGTATGGCGAAACCAAGGCCCTGCTGATTCGGCTCAAGCCCCTGACCGAGCACCTGGCCGGCAAGCTGATGGACAAGGGCGAGATGAGCCTGAAGGAAGCGCTGCACGAGATTCGCAGCTTCGAAGCCGCCTGCTATGAATTCAGCAGCCGGGCAGGACTGGTGGGCGCGCGCTGACAAGCTTCAGTGCCGTCCTACACCGGGCGGCTTTTTTTCGCACGGCAAGCCCGAGTGTTTTCCGGCGACGGCGGCGCAGCACCGCGCCTAACCTGTGGACATGCTTTAGGAGGCATGTATGTCCGAAGACAGGCACGGTAACGACGAGCTTCTGGTGAGCCTGGAACACGAGTGGGAATGGCGCAACTGGACGCAGTGGCTGCACTGCAGCGAGCGGGAACTGCGCCACGCGGTCGAATCCGTGGGGCCTGACGCGGACAACGTCCGGCGTTTCCTGCGCCAAGCCCGCTGATTGCCTGCTATTTGGCTGCCGGTTTGGCCGGCGCCCGCGGCGCCGCGCCGCCGCCGGCACCCGACGCCTGAGGCGTGGAGGTCACGCCGAGCCTCCTGGCCACGGTCTGCTCCAATGATCGAACCTTGGGTTCGATCGTGCCGCGCGTTTCGGCCAACAGCTTTTCGACCAGCGCCTTTTGCATGTCGTCGCCCATCCGCTGAAATTTGGTATAGACCGGGGACTCGATGATGGACACCACCTGCTTGAGCTCGTCTTCGGTGAATTTTTCTTCGAGTAACGCGCCGATGGTCGTGGGCGCGAGCCTTACCGCGCGGGTCTGAACCAATGGAACGGCTTCATCCAGGTATTTCTGGACGTCGCCCTGGATTTCCTTGGCAACGGCGTCCTGTTTTTCCTTGGCGATGCGCGCCGGAAGCGCGGCGCCGGCGTTGCTCAGCAACTCGGCCGCAGGTTGTTCGACCAAGCCACGGGCCATGGACTCGATGGCCGGTTGCTGGAGCTTGAGGATTCGGGCGACCAGCTCCTTCTTGGCGGGACTGGTCTGGGCCTGCGCGGCAACGGCGGCGAGCAGGAACGAGAGGGTGACGACGGATTTTTTCAACATGAGGCCATCTTAAACGCCCCCATCGCTTTGCCGACCGTCTGGGCCCCCGGGCCGTTATTGACGGCGGGGATTGTTGGGGCGCGCGTCACGGCGATTGGGAACGCCGTCGCCATCGCGGTCGCGGTCATAGCGGTTGGCAATGCCATCGCCGTCCCGGTCGCGATAACCGCGCCCGGATCCAGGGCCCCCATGGATATACACCGGATGTTGTTCCACCACGTAGGGGACATTGCCCCCGTAGTAGCCCCCGTAATATCCGCCGCCGGAACCGTATTGGACCTCAGCCGAACCATAGGGGTAGGCTACGCAACCGGAGAGGCCCGCCGCGGCCATCGCTGCAATAAGCAACCTCATTCGAATCTCCTTGGCGGGCCATGGATGCCCGGATGTTTGCATTGGACGAGCCTGAGGTATCGACCCGATGTCCGCCTGTAGCGCAGGAGTGTCGGATGGTTACCAGGTGTCAGCCGCCCTTGTGGGGGCGCTTGCCAGGCTGCTTCTTGTTGCGGGTGGCGGTGCCGCGCTCGAGGCTGACCCGCTGGCCGCCGCCGTTGCGGCGCACGGCGTAGCCTTCCACTGCTTTGGGGGCCGGGCTGCGCTTGCGGTCTGCTTCGGTGACGATCTTGTTTCCCATGAAGTTCTCCAGATTGAAAGTCGACGAGTTTACGCGCTGGGCTTAAGGGCAGTTCACGCCTCCACCCTGCGCGCTGCACGGCCCGCGCGGCCCCATCAGCATCGGGCCTATCTGGTTCAGTCTCCTGCCGTCGCTGTCCCAGCAACCGGCCGGGTCGCAGGTCGTGATGACCACAGGCCGCGAGATGGGCAGCGGCGGCAAGGGGGCCCCGGCGGGCATGGGGGGCAGTGGCGCAGGCGCGATCATCGGCACCGCCTGTACCGGTTGCGGGGCGCCGGACCGCAGGGGCTTTCCTTTGGCGGGGCCCAGGCAGTCCATGGCAACCTGCCGGCGAGCTGATGCGAGCCGTCGGGCCCGCGGATCCGCGCCATCGTCCAACGCGCTCTCCAGTTCTGCGCGTGCGGCCAGGCATGCGGCGGAGCCGACCGGATCGGCGGGCTGGGCCAGTGCGAACAGCGGCACTGCCACCAGCAGCGCGGCCATGAATCGAATGGTCATGGACATTGGAGCAAATCCGCGACCATCGGTTCTTGCGGCCTTGTCCGACACCGCCGGCGTGGCCGCGTGCCTACTCTCGGGACAAACGATCTATCAGGAGTCCGTATGGCCTCGCCTCGCGATACCAGCCCGAGCCGCGCCAAGCGTGGCAACCAGCCGACCTCGTCGGTGCCCGCGCGCAGCGATAGCGGTGAAAACACGTCCAGCGAGCTGGTCGAGTCGCCGAAAGGACCGGACCGTGACCCGCTGGATGCCCACGACTTCGGCGACGGCGGCGGCGGCGGGGGTGCGGAAGCGTTCAGCCGAGCCAAGCGCAAGCCCGCGCCATGAATCAGGGCTTGCTCGCGTCCTTGTCCTTGATGAATCCGGCCGCGTTGATGTCCTTGCCGGGTTTGGCTTCGCCTTTGTTGGCAGTGGCTTCGCGTTCGCGCTCCGGCTTGCGGTCGGCTCCCGCGCGCGGGGTTCCATCGGCGCCGACGGCCTGGGGCATGCCTTCGGGCGTGCCGCTGATCTCGGCATCGTCGCCCAGGATGTCGGCGTTGGCCGCTTGGGTACTGAATCGGATAGGCATGGTGAAATCTTTCGTGAGTGAGGTGGCGGTGCGCGTTCGCGCGCTCTGTTGCAGACCACTATGCGCCGGGGCCGTCTGTTCGCCTGTAGGACGTTTCCTCATGCGCGTTTGTGGATGATGGGCACATGAAAATCGCCACCTTCAACGTCAACGGCATCAAGACCCGTTTGCCCAATCTGCTGCAATGGCTCGAGCGCGAGCAGCCCGATGTCGCATGCCTGCAGGAGCTCAAGGCGCTCGACGGTGCGTTCCCGCACGGGCCATTGCGCGAGGCGGGCTACCACGCTCTTTGGAAAGGCCAGCGGTCGTGGAACGGCGTGGCCATCCTGGCCCGGGGCATCGACCCGGTCGAGATCCGTCGCGAGCTGCCGGGTGATGCGGCCGACGACCAGAGCCGCTACCTGGAGGCAGCTGTGGACGGCATCGTGGTGGCCTGCCTGTACCTGCCCAACGGCAACCCCCAGCCCGGCCCGAAGTTCGAATACAAGCTGGCGTGGTTCGAGCGCTTCAATCGACATGCGGCCGGTCTCTACAAATCGACGCATCCGGTGGTGATTTGCGGCGACTACAACGTGGTTCCCACCGACTTCGACATCTACAACCCGAAGTCCTGGCTCAAGGACGCCTTGCTGCAGCCGCAGAGCCGCGAGTGCTATCAGCGGCTGCTGAAACAAGGGTGGATCGACGCGATCCGCCATCTGCATCCCGACGAGGCCGTGTTCACTTTCTGGGATTATTTTCGCAAGCACTGGGAGCGCAACTCGGGACTTCGCATCGACCACTTGCTGCTCAACGGGGCGCTCGCTGCGTGCCTGGCCGAGGCCGGGGTGGACACGTGGGTACGCGGGCAGGAGCACGCCAGCGATCACGCGCCCACCTGGGTGAAGCTCGACCTGTCGAAGCTGGGCAAGAAGGCGGGCGGCCCGCGCTAGCTCATCCCTAGGCAATTCCCTTAACGCCGGCGTCCGTTTTGCCTACGGGCTGCATGCCGCGCCATGTTTTCATGACCGCACCCGCAGCAAACGACGAGAGGGGACAGCCATGAATCCGAGCCCAGAGACAACTGAAGTCAAAATACCGCGCATCCTGGTGGTCGACGACATGCCCGACAACCTGTTCCTGATGAATGGCCTGTTCGAGGACCGGTACCAGGTGGTCCAGGCGCCCTCGGGCAAGGACGCATTGAAGATCGTCATGTCCGGCAACCCGCCCGATATGGTCCTGTTGGACATCATGATGCCGGACATGGACGGCTACGAGGTCCTGCGGCGCATCCGCCAGCACGCCCCGACAGCCAACATCCCCGTCATCTTCCTCACCGCGCTTGGCAGCCAGCAGGATGAGCGCCTGGGCATGGACCTGGGCGCCGTCGACTATCTCACCAAGCCGGTCGATCCGGAGCTGGTCGTACAGCGCGTCGATGCCCACGTGCAGGCCACTGCACACGCACGCCGCGTCGAGGAACTTTCCGAAAAGCTGTCACGCCATCTCTCGCCCGAAAGCTGGGAAAGGCTTTTTCACGGCGCCGAACTCGAAGCCATCCGATTCGAACAGAAGCAACAGACCCTGCTTTTTGCCGAGGCGGCGGGCACGGGCGTCATGAGCGAGGGCGATCGCGACAGTTTCGCGGCTGAAGTCGAATGGCTGGCGACGCGCCATGGCGGGACGGTCGACCGGTTCGTCGACGGCGCGGCAGTCGTCTTCTTCGATGAGCCCGGTCCGTGCGTGCGCATGGCAATGGACTTGCAGCGCAGTGCCAACGAGTTGCACCTGCGGATGGGAGTCCACACGGGCATTTGCGATATCGGCACCTTCCGCTGCGACTATCAAGCCCGCTGCACCCTGATCGGACACGGGTCCGGTCTTGTGGCGAAGGTGGCTGCCACCGCCGCAATGGGCAGCATCGCCGTATCGCCTGAAACCTATGCCCTGGTGAAGGATGAGATCCAGACCGATGCCGCCGGCTGCCTGTTGACAGAAGAGTTCCACGACAGCGATCTGGCGCAGATCTGCCTGACGCCGACGCCCCGCAAAGGCGAGCACACCCTCAGCACATTCGCCGGCCTGGGTCTTTGACAGATGGCATCACCCAGTCCCCTGCCGAGATCCGGCTTCCGCCGGCCACTTTGCCGATCGGCAGTCCGCCCCCGCGCGAGGAGCGGCCCCTGCCCCCGCCCGGTGCGATCACTGCATTGACGCTAGCCGGCGAAGCCGCCTTCGTCGAGAAATCGCTGCTCCTCGGGGGTGGTGGTGCGGCCAAGAAGATCGTTGCGATGGGGAAAACGCCCGAATTTCTGGATGATGTCGCGGTGGACCAGCGCCCAGCGCAAGGGGTCGTCACCGAGACCGCGGGCCAGTTGCACGCCGAGGTCCTGGTCGGCAAGGTCTTCCGAATGCATGAAGGGCAGGTAGAAGAAGTTGCGCAGCTCCGGCCCGGACTGCTTGTCATAGCCTGCTGATCGGGACAGGCGCGCGATTTCAAGGGCCTTGGCGTCACTCTCGAACATGCGCGGTGTCCCGCGGAAGGCGTTGCGGGGAAACTGGTCCAGCAGGATCAGCAGGGCCAGGGCGCTGTCGTGGTCTTGGGACCAGGCGTCCAGGTCGCCCCGCATCGCGGCCCCGTGCGCCGCCAGAAAGCGGGCGCGAAACTCACGGTCGAAGGCCTCGTCCTTGCGAAACCAGCGGCTGGGACCGGCTTCACGCCAGAACGCCAGCACGTCTTCGGGCTGTACAGAGAGCAGTGGAGAGGCAGGCATGCGCCATTGTGCAATGGTGCAGTTCTACGGCCGCTGCGCGGACTGTGCCTCCAGCGCCCGCACCCGTTCGCGCGCGTCGTCCCCTTCGGGGATCGGCCGGCCACTGTCGCGCCATTCGACCGCGGCCTTGAAGCCCTCGGCCTGCGCATAGCGGCGGAACCACAGGCCCTCGGGGTTGTGGCGGGTGATGCCGTCGAACAGCGTAGCCATCTGCTGGCTCTGCTCCAGGCCCATGGCCAGCATCACCTGGTTGACCACTATCTTGTGCATCGCCAGGTGGCTGCGCGGCACGCCGGCTATCCGCGCGGCGAGCTTCATCGTGGCGGCGTCCAGTTCGCAAGCGGCAACCGCCTCGTTCGCCAGGCCCCAATGCGCCGCCGTCTTGCCGTCGATCGTGTCGCCGGTGAACATGAGCTGCTTGGCGCGCGCAGGCCCCAGCCGGTAAGTCCACATGGCGGTGGTGGGGCAGCCCCATACGCGCGTGGGCATATAGCCGATTCGCGCGTCCTCGGCCATCACAAGCAGATCGCAGCACAGGGCAATGTCGCTGCCGCCGGCCGCGGCATACCCGTGCACCTTGGCGATGGTGGGCTTGGGGCTGCGCCACAGGCTCATGAAGTCCTCGGTGTTGCGCTTCATGTAGGCGTAATCGTCCATCGGGTCCCAGGGATGGCGCTCCTGCTGGCACGCATGGTCCATGCGCCCCTCGCCGAACATGGTCAGGTCGTAGCCGCCGCAAAAACCCTTGCCCGCGCCTTCCACCACGATCACGTGGACTTCGTCCTGGCCGTTGGCCCACTCGACCGCCGCGCGGATTTCGCGCGGGGTCGAATCGTTGATCGCGTTGAGGCGTTCGGGCCGATTGAGCAGGAGGCGGGCGACGCGCGGGTTGGAGGGATCCTGCGCGATGCGCAGCGTACTGAAGTCGGGCATGGGCGTTTCTCCTGGTTTGACAGTTGCAGCCTACACGGTGCTGGCTTTCGTGCCTGCAACGCTTGCGACTGGCGCCTCCTAAAGTCGAAATCCACTTTTCCGGATCGGAGTAAAAACATGAGCAGCAATACGAGCATCGGGCGCGGCCCCGCGCATGGCGGCAACGAGAACCATGATGGCGACCCGCTCAACAAGACCCTGGGCGAGAAGGTCAGGCAGGAGCCACCCGCGGGCAATGACCTGATCGATGAGGCAGGCCCCGATGTGCCCGCGGGCGTCCCGGGCGCCCAGGCCAAGCCGGGCATTGCCAAGGGCCCGCAGTCGTATCCCGACGGCCCCAATGTCGCGACCAGTGCCCACGAACTGGACGCGGCGCGCGGCGACTGGCCGAGAGAGTGAATGCAGAGCTGTCGGACATGTCCTACAGACAGTGTTCGACCGCCGCGTTCACAATGGCGACCACTTGCTCGCTCATCCCGCTCATCCCGCCCATATCAAAGGAAAAAAACATGATGATCCGCCACACTGTTCTTCGCACCGCTTTCGCCGCGGGTCTCGTCGCGCTTGCCGTCACGGGCTGCGGCCAGATGCGACCATCGCAGAAGATGGACATCTACGAGGCCACCCTCGACAGCACGCAAGAGGTGCCATCCAACACGTCGGCAGGACGGGGCGCGGCTGAAGTCCAGTTCAACAGCAGCACCAATGCCTTGAGCTGGAAGGTAACGTACAGCGGCTTGTCCGGCGCGGTCACCGGCGCGCACATCCACGGACCTGCTGCGCCCGGCTCCAATGCGGGCATCGTCGTGCCGTTCAGCGGCAACCTCGATGCACAGCCGATGCAGGGGCAGGCCACGCTCACGCCTACCCAGTTCGGCGACCTGGCCGCGGGCCTGTGGTACGTGAACCTCCATACCGCCCAGTTCCCGGGCGGAGAGATTCGCGGGCAGCTGCGCCGCCGCCAGTAGTGGTGCGGGTGGCCGTGCTGCTCGCGGGCGAAGGCCCGGGGGCGGGCCCGGACGACGCCGTCAACTGGCCTGAAAGCTCGCAGGGGTGTGCCGGGGCGGACGGGCGACGCCTTTGCTGGAAACCTACGGCACGAGCGCCTGCACGCGGCGGCAGAACATCGCTTCTGGTGCCAAGAACACCGAATTCACGGCGCGGCGACTTCCCTTTGCCCACCGCTGTGATGGATTTGGCAAACCACGGCATCGCGGTCTTGGACATTGCGCTGGGGGCTGATAGCCTCGGCCAGGTTCGCCAGCGCTACGGTTTACCCGATCCACCGAAAAGGACTTGCCGCATGACCGATGATGACTTGGACCGCAGCTACTCGGCCCTGTGCGAATCGCTCGCCAGCGTGGGCCAGTGCAAATCCGAGCTGTTCCTCTCCATGGTCTGCCTCTCGCTCATGGCCCGCTATGAGCGCGCCGAGGATGTCCTGTCCCTGATCGACAGCGTGCACGCGCAATGCGCGGCGGAAGCGGGGGGCGTCTGAGGCGGGCCACGGGCTCAATACCCATGCTGCCGGCGCTCTGACGCTTTAATCGTAAAATCGCCGGTTCTTCGAAGACGCCCCGGCGTTCCCCATCCCCCGACTTCCATGAACGCCCCCGTTGACGTTTCTTTTTTCGCGCGCGCCGCGAAGCCGATCACCAGCTACCGCAAGTACTGGGCGAGCCGCTTCGGCACCTCGAAATTCCTGCCGATGAGCCGGGCGGAGATGGACCAGTTGGGTTGGGACAGCTGCGACATCATCATCGTCACCGGCGATGCCTATGTGGACCACCCGAGCTTCGGCATGGCCGTGGTCGGCCGCGTGCTGGAAGCGCAGGGCTTTCGCGTGGGCATCATCTCGCAGCCCGATTGGCAAAGCGCCGAACCGTTCAAGGCCCTGGGCAAGCCGAACCTGTTTTTCGGCGTCACCGCCGGCAACATGGATTCGATGATCAACCGCTACACGGCCGATCGCAAGATCCGCAGCGACGACGCCTACACCCCCGGCGACGTGGGCGGCAGGCGGCCCGACCGCGCGTCGCTGGTGTACTCCCAGCGCTGCAAGGAAGCCTGGAGCGATGTGCCCATCGTCATGGGCGGCATCGAAGGGTCGCTGCGCCGTATCGCGCACTACGACTACTGGCAGGACAAGGTCCGCCGCTCGATCCTGGTCGATGCCAAGTGCGACGTCCTGCTGTATGGCAACGCTGAGCGCGCCATCGTCGAGATCGCGCACCGCCTGGCCGCCAAAGAGCCGGTGCAGCAGATCACCGACGTGCGCGGCACGGCCTTCATCCAGCGCATCAAGCCCGAGGGCTGGTTCCAGATTGACTCCACATCCGTCGACACGCCGGGCCGCGTCGAAGAGCACATCAACCCCTACCAGACCACGTCGGAGCAGGCCGAGGCGCAAGGCGCGACCTGCGCCAAGGAAGAGGGCAGCGGCATGCTGGAAGCCAATCCGGCCGTCCAGCCCCTGACGTTCGTTCCTAACCCGGCCCTCAAGCAAAAGCTGAATGTGCCCCCGCGCGACCGCACCGTCATCCGGCTGCCGTCGTACGAGCAGGTCAAGAGCGATCCGGTGCTCTACGCCCATGCCAGCCGCGTGCTGCACCTCGAAACCAATCCCGGCAACGCCCGCGCACTGGTCCAGGCCCATGGTGACCGCGACGTATGGCTGACGCCCCCGCCCATTCCGCTGACCACAGCCGAGATGGACTATGTATTCGGGCTGCCCTATGCGCGCAGCCCGCACCCGAGCTACGCCGATGAGAACGGCGGCCACGACGCAGCCACCAAGATCCCCGCCTGGGAAATGATCCGTTTCTCGGTGAACATCATGCGCGGCTGCTTCGGCGGCTGCACCTTCTGTTCGATCACCGAGCACGAGGGCCGCATCATCCAGAGCCGCAGCGAGGAATCGGTCATCCGCGAGATCAAGGAGATCCGCGACAAGGTGCCGGGCTTCACCGGCGTCGTCTCCGACCTGGGCGGGCCCACGGCCAACATGTACCGCATCGGCTGCAAGAGTCCCGAGATCGAATCGGCCTGCCGCAAGCCCAGCTGCGTGTACCCCGGCATCTGCCAGAACCTCAACACCGACCACTCGGCCCTGATCAGGATGTACCGCCGCGCGCGGTCCTTGAAGGGAGTCAAGAAGATCCTGATCGGCTCCGGCCTGCGCTACGACCTGGCGGTGCAGTCTCCCGAGTACGTGAAGGAGCTGGTACAGCACCACGTCGGCGGGTATCTCAAGATTGCGCCCGAGCACACCGAGCAGGGCCCACTGTCACGCATGATGAAGCCCGGCATCGGCAGCTACGACAAGTTCAAGGCGATGTTCGACAAGTACTCGGCCGAGGCGGGCAAGAAGCAATACCTTGTTCCGTACTTCATCGCCGCCCACCCCGGCACGAGCGACGAGGACATGATGAACCTGGCGCTTTGGCTGAAGAAGAATGGCTTTCGCGCCGACCAGGTCCAGACTTTCTATCCCAGCCCGATGGCGACGGCGACGGCGATGTACCACAGCGGGCGCAATACGCTGCGCAAGGTGCGGCGGCAGGCGCATGGCGATGAAACGGTCGACATCGTTCGCGGCGAGCGCCGCCGGCGGCTGCACAAGGCATTCCTGCGGTACCACGATGCCAACAACTGGCCCTTGCTGCGCGAGGCGCTCAAGGCCATGGGGCGATCCGACCTGATCGGCAGCGGCAAGCACCAGCTGATCCCGTCATACCAGCCCCTCACCGACGGCAGCTACCAGAGCGCCCGCCGCAAGAACTCCACGCCCGTGTCCGCGAGGCCGTCGGCGCCCGTCAAGGGGCATGTCCTGACCCAGCACACGGGGCTGCCGCCTCGAGTGACGGGTTCCAAAAAGCCGCGCTAGGCGCCGCCCGCGCCGCGCCCCGTCAATCGATGCGCAGGGGCTCGGCCATGTGCGCGAGCAGCCGGTCGACTGCTTCCAGGCCGGCGGGTTTGGTCAGGTGATGATCGAATCCGGCCATCCGCGAGCGGGCCCGGTCGTCTTTCGCCCCCCATCCGGTCAAGGCGACCAGTACCGCATTACAAGTGTCGCGGGACGCACGCAGTTCCCGGGCGACCTCGTATCCGTCCTTGCCGGGCATACCGATGTCCAGGAACACGAATTCGGGGTGGAATTCGTGAGCCATCCGGATGGCCTCCTCGCCGTCCCTGGCTACGTGGGTGGCGTGACCGCTCAGTTCGAGCAACGCCGCCAGGCTTTCGGCGGCGTCCGCATTGTCGTCAACCACCAGCACACGGCGTGAGCGCGACGGCTCCCTCGGCTTCGCCGGCACGGCAGAGCCGTGCTCCGCCGCCGATTCGACCAGGGGCAGCCGGACGGTGAAGGTGCTGCCGCCGCCGTTGCCGGCACTCTCCACCGTCACCGTGCCGCCATGCAATTCCACCAGGCGGCGCACCAGCGCCAGGCCGATGCCCAGGCCGCCTTGCGAGCGATCCAGGTTGTGCCCGACCTGCGTGAACATCTCGAACACCTCGGCCAGGGCTTCCGGTGCGATGCCCACGCCGGTGTCGGACACGGCGATGGCAACCCGGCTGGCTTCCCTGCGCACGGTCAACTCGATATGGCCGCCGCGCGGCGTGTACTTGGCCGCGTTGTTCAAAAGGTTGCTCACCACCTGGGCCAGACGGATCGGATCGGCCATCAACTCCAAGGCGCCTTCGGGAACGTGCACGTCCAGTGTGTGGCCGGCCGCGGCAACCAGCGGCATGCTGGTCTCCACGGCGCTGTTCAGTACGCTCTTCAAGGCGACGAGTTCCTTCTTCAACTCCACCTTGCCGCTCGATATGCGGGCGATATCGAGCAGATCGTCCACCAGCCGGACCAGCAGCCTGAGCTGGCGTTCCATCATGTCACGCGTGCGTTCCTGGACCTGCGGGTCGTTCGGTGCCTGCCGTATCAGCTGCAACCCGTTGGTCAGCGGCGCCAGCGGGTTGCGCAGCTCATGGGCCAGTGTCGCAAGAAACTCGGTCTTGCGGCGGTCGGTTTCGGCCAGTTCGGCGGCCAGGCGCCGCAGGTTTTCCTCAGAGCGCCTGCGCTCGGTGATATCGTTGAACAGGATCGCCACCTGGGAGCTGCCGGGGCCGCCCAGCCGGGCGGCAGACACGTCGAACCAGCGCCCCATGGCGCTCGCAAATTGCTCGAATCGCACCGCGTCTCCTGTGCGGGCCACCTGGCCGTACATTTGGAACCAATGACGGTCATGACCGGGCACCAGCTCCCGCACGCTTTTTCCGGCCGCATCGGGAAGGTCGGTGTGTTTGGCGAAGGCCGGGTTCATCTCGATGAAGCGATAGTCCACAGGCTGCCCGGATTCGTCGAACAACATCTCGATGATGCAGAAACCCTCGTCGATCGAGTCGAAGAGCGCGCGGTAGCGCTCCTCGCTGCGCCGCAATTCCTCATCCGCCCGTTTGCGCTCGGTGATGTCGGCGGCGGTGCCGAGGATGCGCCGCGGCGAGCCGTTGTCGGTGGGCTGCAGCACGCCGGTGAGTTCCATCCATCGCACTTCGCCGTCGTCGCGCCGCAGAATGCGGCCTTCGAAGTGCAGTCGCATGCCCGCGGTGGCCGTGAACATCATGGCCTGCTCGAAAGCCTCGGCATCGTCCGGGTGGACGCACTCGCTGATGAACTGGGCCGACGTCCCCGGCTCCTCGGTCGGCCCTACGCCGAGAAGCTCTCGCATCCGCGGGTTTTCCCAGGCGAGCGCGCCGGAACTGGCATTCCAGACCCAGATCCCGAGGCCCGCGGCTTCAGTCGCGAGGCGCACGCGCTCCTCGCTCGCGCGCAGCCGCTCCTCGCTCTTGCGAATCAGGGCCGCTGCCGCCTCGGCCTCTTCGCGGCGCGCCTGCTCGGTCGCGGCCGCCTCCCGCGCGGCGGTGACCTCGTGGCGCGCGGTGATGTCATGCATGGACACCACGGCGCCGAGCTTCTGGCCGGCTTCATCGTAGAGGGCTTGCCCGCTCACCAGTACGTTTCGTGGCGGGCCGCTGCGCGGCGAAATCACCATTTCGCTGTCCCGTACCTGCTCGCCCGCCAGCGCCCGCCACAGCGGAACCTCGTCCATGGAAAGAGGGGTCTTGCCATCCGGGCGATAAAGGCTGTACTCGCCGGCCCACTGATCGGCGCTCAGGGACATCAGGCCCAGCCCATGGAACTCGCGCGTGGCCCGATTGAACAGGGTCAGCTTGCCGTCGGCCCCGCAAGCGACGATTCCATCCTCCATGGTTTCGAGCACGGCGGACAGGAAAGCGCGGTCCTGCACGGCCTGTTGTTCGGCCGCGTGCAGCTCCTGCTTGCTGTGGTGCAGTTCGACGAAGAACGCCACCTTCGCCTTGAGTACCGCCGGGGCGAGAGGCTTGGCCAGGAAGTCGATCGCACCCATTGCGTACGCCTCGTCGATCGAGACGTCGGATGGGTCCGCGGTGATGAAGATGATGGGGGTCGTGCGCGAGCGCCGCTGTGCCCGGATCAGCCGCGCCGTTTCGAATCCATCCATCCCGGGCATCCGCACATCCAGCAGCACGGCGGCGAAATCACCATCGCGCAATCTGCGGATCGCATCCTCGCCGCGCGGTACCGACACCAGCGGTTCGCCCAACTCCTGCAGCACCGCCTCGAGCGCCAACAGGTTCGCCGGCTCGTCATCGACCAGCAGGATCGGGGCGTCGGCACGGGTGCTCATCAAACCACGCTAATGCAAGAATCGCGAACGCAGCGTCGGAAAAACGCGCGACCTGAAGCTTCCGCGAACCCGCCCTGGCCCAACATAATGGGGAATGAAAAAGCTAACCTGTACAAATGAGATTGGATGAGCTGACGGCGAGGCGGGTGCTGCTGGCCCAGGCCATCGAAAGTGCCGACACCCAGGGCAGCCTGCTCAGCAACGTCGAACGCGACCAGATCGACCGGCAGGCCCGCCATGACGCCGGATCCGCCGGTGAGGAGCGGCAGGCCATCGCTCCGGAACACTTCATCGATGTTCGCGCCCAGCGCGTGTTGACGGTTGTGCAGGGCCGCAATCCGGCTTTGGGCGCCATGCAGGAGCCTGGCTCATGGGCGGCATGGGTGGCCGCCGGAACGCCGCTGGCCGCCCTGGTGCTGGGTGTGCTGACCGATGTCATTGCCAATCCGCACCGGGTCGACCTGGTGTCTCTGCCGTTGCTCGGCATCGTGGCCTGGAACCTCGTGATGTACCTGGTCCTTATCGTCGGCTGGGTCGTCGCCCGGCGAAGTGGGCGCCGGCCATTCCTGGCTGACCTGGGGCGGTGGACCGATGGCGCGCGTGCGATGCGCCGGCGTTCCGGCAATCTGCAGTCGCAGGTCAGCGCGCTGTTCCATTTGCGCTGGTACCAGGCAACGCAGTCGCTGCATGTCCAGCGCTGCAAGCGCGTCCTGCATCTCGCCGCCGCGGGCTGGGCAGTGGGGATCGCCGTGTCGCTGCTGACGCGCGGCCTGGTGGTGGAGTACCGGGTCGGGTGGGAGAGCACCTTTCTCGGTGCCGGGCAGGTGCACGCCATCCTGAGTTTGCTCCGTCTTCCGGCCCTGTTGCTGTTTCCTTTCGAGCCCTTCTCGGTCCAGGAAGTCGCGGCCCTGCAATTCAGCCAGGGCGGCTCGGCGGGCGAGCGCTGGGTGTACATGTACGTGTCGCTACTGCTGGTCCTCGTCGTGATGCCCCGGGCGCTGCTGGCGGCGGCCGCGTACACGCGCGAGCGCATCCTGGCCCGCAAGGTGCCTGTCGATATGGGGGATGCGTATTTTCAGCGCCTGGCCTCCCTCCTCAAGTCGGCGCGCGTCCACCTGGGGCTGGTCGCGCACCGCGACGAAGAGCGCGCTGCGCTGCGAAAACTGCTTGTGCAGGAGCCGGGCGCGGAGCGCACGTTGATCAGATCGGGCCATGACGACGTTCTGCGCCTGGTCGATTTGTCGGGCGCCCAGCCGCCGAGCCAGCCGCAGGAAGCTTCGCTCTTCGCCGATGGCTGGGCCGGGCGGCTGTTGCGCCTTTTTGTCCCGCAAGGCACGGCGCCAACGCCTGATGCGGGCGCGGATGCGTGGGCCCGCGAGCGGGAAGATTGCGACGTGGTGCTCCACGTCTGCGGCGCAGTCGAAGACGTCGAGGCCGCCCGCCCGCTGCTGCAGTGGCTGGGCAAGCCGGTTGTGGTGCTTGTGAATGGGTTCGCTCCCCAGGCACTGCCGTTTCCGGGGGCTACGGTTCTTTCATTCGATGCGTTCGCCCGGTGCTGGTTCCAGGAGCGCGTATTGCTGGACGCCATCGGCGAATGCCTGCCGCAGGCCAAAGCCGCGGGATTTGTGCGGATCGCCGCGGCTTGGGACGAGCGCAACCAGGTGCGCTTCGCCCGGGCGATGGCCGTGCTGGCGGACCATCTTCTGTTTGCCGCGCGCCAGGTCGAAGAGGTGAGAAGCGCCGCCATCACCGTGAGGAACCTGATTCCCAGCGAACGCCAGGCGCAGGGTGAAGCGAGGCAGGCCGCCATGAGCGCGGTGGTCCAGCGGCTGGACGCTTCCGCGGCGGAGATGTTCTCGCGGCTTCGCGCGATCCATCGCCTGGAGGACGGGGTGGCGAAGCTCCTCCAGGAGCGGGTGCTGGAGAGGTTCGCCGTCCAGCAGGCGGTGGACACGCCCCAGGCGGGAATGGCCGGCGCAGCGACCGGCGCCGCCATGGGCGCGTCGGTGGATCTGCTCGTCGGGGGCCTCACCCTCGGTGCGGCTACGGCACTGGGCGCGTTGGTGGGCGGCAGCGCGGCTTTCATCGCGGCCGCATGGAAAAATCGCGCCACCGCAAGCGGCGCCACGGTCATTCAACTCAGCGACGAAATGATGCAGGCCATGGTGGAGGCGGCGCTGCTTCGGTACCTGGCGGTGGCCCATTACGGCCGCGATCCCGTGGGCCGCGAGCACGGCTTACAGCCGTGGAAAAGCGAAATCGTCGCGGCCGTCGAGACCCGCAAGGCGATGCTGGCGCCGTACTGGACTGCCGCACGGACGCAGCCGGACGGCGGTAAGCTGGCGATGGCACTTGCGCGGGAACTGGAAGCAATCACCCGGAAGGTGTTTGCCTCTCTTTATCCGCAGGATCGTGCGAAGTAGTGGTCGAAAGGATGAGACGGTTCTCGACAGCGGGCCGGGATGTTGTCCTACATGCCCGTGGCAGAGCTTGTACAACTATTGCTACTTCGTTACACGCACTGGAGAAAATCGATGCAAAACAGCAACCCCACCGAGCAACGCCGTCCCCGGGGCTTCGCGGCGATGTCCCCTGAAAAAAAGCGTGAAATCGCAGGCATGGGCGGACGGGCAGCGCATGCAAGCGGTCGTGCCCATCAATTCAGCAGCGAAGAAGCTCGCGCGGCCGGCAAGAAGCGCCATCAGCGCCCCGACACCACAGCCTGACTGCGGCGCCGGGACAACCTCCGCAACCCTTGTTGCGGCAGGTTTTACACACAAGCTCAGGGCTTCTTTAAGGCATCTTTGACGCCTTCCTTCACATTGCCCAGGCCTTTTTGCACCTTGCCTTCCACTTGCCGAGCCTCACCCTTGGCTTGCTGGTCCTTGTTGCCCGTGGCTTCGCCCAGCTTTTCCTGCACCGCGCCCGTTGTGTCCTTGGCCGTGCCCTTCAGTTGGTCCTTGTTCATCGCGATTCCTTTCAATATGGAATCCCGACATTAGGACGGCAACACGCGCGCGTCCGCAGGCGGCGGCCGTCCTCATACGTGCGGCCCGGCCTACAGTTCGGAACGCCTGGATTAGCGAGCCGGCGCAGCGCCACCGGCGCCGCCGCTGCCCCCGCCGCCCGCCGCGCCGGCTGCACCACCCGAAGCGCCCGGCGTGCCGCCCTTGGTGCCAGATTCTGTCGTGGTCCCCGGTCCTGACGTCGTGCCGGTGCCGGCCGCGCCCGAGGCGCCCATGCCCGTGCCTGTGCTGGTGCCGGACGAGCCACTGGTACTGCCAGTGCTCATGCCTGATCCGGTACTGCCTGTGGCGGTGCGATTGGTCGACTGGCAACCAACGGCAAGCACGACCGCGACGGCCAGGCTCAGCAAGGTCATGGGTCGAGTGGTGGATTTGAAGTTCATGGGAATTTCCTCATTGATCAAAACGCGAACATGCGCGTCCTGATTTCCGGCAATCGGCGTGCCCGGCCGCGTCAAACTAATGAGTCCCGTACTCCAGTTCGCTATTGCGGCGCGTGCCGTCCGGCCATACTGGCCACAGTGGCCAGCAGTTCCGGTGGTTCGAGCGGCTTGGTCAGGTGCGCGGCGAAGCCGGCGCGAAGGGCCTGCGCCCGGTCTTCGGGGCGAACGAAGGCGGTGAGTGCAATGGCGGGAAGGCTCCCGCCCCGGCCAGCTCCGAGGTTGCGAACGCTCTTGATCAGGGCGAAGCCGTCGACATCGGGCATGCCAATGTCGCTGACCAGCACGTGCGGCCGCTGCGACTCGACCAGCGGCAGCGCTTCGGCCGCGCTTGCGGCGGTCAGCACCTGGGCCCCGCACTCGCTCAGCACGCGTCGCGCGAGGTCGCGGCCATCGGCATCGTCGTCGACCACGAGCACGGTCAGGCCGTTGAGGTCGACCGGCTCGCAGGCCATGGTGGCGCGGGACGGAACCCGGCCCGGCGGCGGCCGCTGCGCTTCCTGGGTACCGTCGGGCACGGGCAGCTGAATGGAAAAGCTCGCGCCCATTCCTTCTCCGGGGCTGCTGGCCTCGACACTGCCGCCATGAAGCTCGACCAGGCTTTTCACGATGGACAGCCCCAGGCCCAGCCCGCCGAAGCGGCGCGTGGTGGAGGCGTCGGCTTGGCGAAACCGTTCGAAGACGTGACCGACGAAATCGGGCCTGATGCCGATCCCACTGTCGGTGACGGTGATTTTCACCCGGGATCCTTCGTGCGCCAGCATCACCCGGACGGTCCCGTCCTTGGGGGTGAATTTGATTGCGTTGGACAGCAGGTTCCCCATGACCTGCGCAAGCCGCCCGGGGTCGCCCGGCACTGCGGGCACCGAAGGGTCCAGCATCCGTTCAATATGAACGCCCTTGATCTCGGCGGCGGGACGCACCGTTTCGAGAGCGGATTCGATGAACATGATGGGCTCGACAGGCTGGACATCGAGCCTCACCTTGCCCGAGGCAATGCGGTTCATGTCGAGGAGGTCGTCGATCAGCTGGACCTGCAGACGGGTGTTGCGCTCGATGGTGTCCAGGCCCTTTTGCAAGTCCTGCGGCGTGCGGGCGCCCCGGCGCAGGATATGTACCCAGCCCATGATGGCGCTCAGCGGCGTGCGCAGCTCGTGCGACAGGGTGGCCAGGAAGTCGTCCTTCAGCGCGCTCATGCGTTCGGCCATGTTGCGTGCAGAGCGCTCGCTTTCAAGCAGGTTCTTGCGCTCCTGCGCCGACCGCTGGGCCGCCTCGTACAGCCGGGCGTTGTCGATGGCGACGGCAGCCTGGGCGGCGATGCCCACAAGGATTCTTTCGCTGCGCTCGGTGAAGACGCCCGGCTCGGAATGGCCGAAGAAGAGGCCGCCAACCACTTCGCCCGAACGCGAGACGACCGGCACACTCAGATAGCTGCGCACCGGCAGATGTCCGGGGGGCATGCCATGGTGGGGTGCCATCTTGCCGTAGCGGGGGTCTTGCAGTATGTCGGCGCTGCGTATCGGCGGGCCACCCCGGAAGGTGGGGCCGAACAGGTCGGTGGGGCGGGGGTGGCCGAATTTATCGAAGGCTTCGCGGGGCGCGCCGGACAAGGCATAGAGCTGGTAAGACTCGCCGGTGACGTCGACCGCGGTGTAGAAGAACGCGCCGAACTGCGCGCCGCTGATCTGCGTGCCGGCGTCGGTCACCGCCTGGACCACGGCGTGCAGATCAAGCTTGGCCGCCAGGCTGCGGCCGGTGCGATTGAGCAACTCCAGCACCCGGGTTTCGTCGCGCAACGCCTCTTCGGCCTTGCGCTGTTCGGTGATGTCGCGAAAGCTCCAGACGCGGCCGGTGATCCGGCCTTCCAGGACCTGCGGGCGCGACTGCCGTTCGATCACGCGGCCATCCGTGGGCGTCAGGAGGTCGAACGACACGGGGGGGGCCTCGCGGTAGATCGCCTTGACTCGCGCGGTGTATTGCGCGGGATCGCTGAACCAGGCCGCGACTGCATCCAGCAGCCGGTGATGGTCCTCGTGTTCCATGGTGCTGCGCGGCAGCTGCCACATCTGGACGAATTTCTCGTTGTAGGCCGTGGTGCCGTAGCGCCCATCGGTGACCAGCAGTCCATCGGTCGCCGAGTCCAGCGTGGCCTTCATCATGGCCAGCGAATGCGCCAGCTCCTCGGTTTTGCGCTCCAGCGCGTCGCTGGCCTGCACCAGTTCCTGCTCGGCCCGCTGGCGTGCCTTCAGGATGCTCGACGCGTTGCGAAGCGCGACCGCCTTCAGCAGCTCGTCTTCATCGGTGGCCCGCATGCTAGACACCCAGCGCGGCGCAGGCGAGGGCGGTACCCACCACCCTGGCGCGAATCTTGGCGAATGCCGTCTCGCGGCTGGTGGACGTGTCGTCGCAGAAAGGGGAGAAACCGCAATCGTCCGTGGTGCCAAGATGCGCCAGCGGTATGTAATCCGCCGCCTCGAGGACGCGGTCGCGCACCTCCTCGGGGGTCTCGATGCGCGGGTCGATCGGGGCGACCACGCCCACGAAGATGCGCTGGTCGGGCTTCCTGTAGCGGCGGATGATCTTGAGGACCTTGACGCGGTCGCGCTCGCCGGCGAGGGCAACGTAGAAATTCCCGGCCTTCAGCTCGAAGAGGCTGGGCAGGAGCTCCTCGTAGTCGACGTCGGCGCTGTGCGTCGAATCGCGGTCGCCGCCGGGGCAGGTGTGGACGCCGATGCGCTGGCGATCCGCTTGCGAAAACCGCGAGAGGGCGAGGTTGTTCAAATCGATGAAGCTGCCGAGCAACATGCCCGAAGGGTCGATCTTCATGGCCAGCCGGCCTTCGGTGAAGTCGATCTGCACCTTGTGCGCGCCCTTTTGCAGGCAGCGCCGGACCTCGGTCTCGTGTTCGCGCAGAAGGTCGTCGATGAACTCCTCGCGCGAATATCCAGGCAGCCCATCGGCCGGATACATCAGACTCAGCGCAGAGGGCGAAATCACCGCCTGCTTGACTGGCAGCGTGGTGTACTTCATCGCGACGTCCATGAAGGCGTCGGCATATCGCTTGTACCGGAAGGGGCCTGCGGTCAACCGCGGCATGCGCCGGGTGTGCCCCGCCGCGAACGGGATCGCGAAGCCATCAGGCGCGGTATTGCGCAGGCCGTGTACGCAGTACGTCCAGAAATTGTGGTACTTGCGCTGCTCGCCGTCGGTGAGAACCGGCGAGCCGGTCGCCTCGAACTGCATCACGGTGTCGCGAACCGCAGCCTCGTAGCGGCCCTGCAGGGAGGGGTGATCGTCCGAGCCCGCCTGCTCGATCGCCGACAGAAGTTCCGTGGGCCGGGGTATGCTGCCGATCGGCTCGGTAGGAAGGATCATTCCCGGATGCTAGCCCGACCTTTCCTACAAGTTTGTAGGACTAGACCCTTCCTTACATGTTTGTAGGACTAGACACGCAAAATGCCGGGCTCAATTTCATCGGACGAGGACACGGCGTTACGAACCATACGAACGCCAGGCATGTCGGTCAGCCGCATTAGAAGGCCACTGCGTTCATCCGCGGGCACCCGGCCTGCGACGCGCACGATACCAGCGTGAACCTCGATATCGATGGCATCGGGTTGACTGACCAGGTCAGGCAGCCGCGCCTTGATGTGCTCGCACAACTGGGCGTCGGTTAGGCTCTGCGGGCCGGGCCGCCAGCGAGCAACCGCCCGCTCGGCGCAATACATCGCGGCCGCGCCGGCCGCAAACGCGGCCGCCACATTCCAAAGTGAATTCATCCGTAATTCCATCTAGGCGGCTTTCTTGCGGGGCTTGGGCTTGACGCTGGCAGTGGCTGTGGCGGTGCTCTTGCTAGCGGCGGCACGGCGCGGGCGCGCGGGCGCTTCCTCGTCGTTGGCCGCGTTTTGCCGCGAGGCGGGCTTGGCCGCCTCTTCCTTGGCGGGCTCTGCGTCCTTGCCGCCGCCCTTGCGCAGGCTGCGTTTGAGCAGTTCGGTCAGGTCGATGATATCGGCGCTGGCCTTGACTTCCTCGCCTTCCAGGGGCTTCATGATGTGCTCGCCTTCACCGGCCTTGACTTTCTGCTCGACAACCTGTTCCAGCTTCTCGCGAAACTCGTCATGAAAGGCTTCAGGCTTCCACTTGTCCTGAAGCTCGTTCACAAGCTGCTCGGCCATCTTCAGTTCCTTTTCGCTGACCTTGGTGTCCGCATCGGGCAGGGGCAGCCCCGCCGTGTCGCGGACCTCGTCGGCCCAGCGCAGAAGTTCGAGCACCAGCCCTTGCTCGGAGGGCACCAGCGCGGCCAGATGCTGGCGCGTTGAAATAACGACGCGGGCGATGCCCACCTTGCCGGTGCGCCGCATGGTTTCCAGCAGCAGCAGATATGGTTTTTGCCCTTTGCTCGCGGGAGCGACGTAGTAGGGCTTGTTGTAGTAGGCCGTCGGAATCTGGCCGCCGTCGATGAAGGCCTCGATGTCGATGGTCTGGGTCGACTTGGGCAGCGCCGCCTTGATCTCTTCCGGCGACAGCACGATGTACTGGTCTTTTTCGTATTCGAAACCCTTGACCACTTCTTCCTTGGCCATGGCCTCGCCGGTGGACTTGTTCACCTGCTGGTTGCCCACCGGGTTCATGGTGCGCTTGTCGAGCAGGTTGAATTTCATCCTGTTCTCGGCGGTCGCCGAGTGCAGGGTGACGGGGATGTGGACCAGGCCGAAGCTGATCGCGCCTTTCCACAACGTGCGGGTGCTGGAGGGTGCTGGCATGCTCCAACGTTAGCGGCTGGGGCCGGGGGCGCTGTAGGACGCCGGAGGAAATATGTGTGCGCCGCTGCCGGTGGCTGAGTATTACCTGGTCGACAGCTCAGTCAGGCGCTGCGGGTCGACCGGCTTGGTCCAGTGGTGGTCGAATCCCGCCTCCGTGGCGAGGTCCTTGTCCTGCTGCTGGGCCCAGCCGGTCAGCGCGATGAGTATGGGCTGGCGCACGCCCTCCAGATTGCGGATGCGCCGCGCGACTTCGTAGCCATTGATGTCGGGCAAACCGATGTCCAGCAACACGACGTCGGGCCGGAACTCTTTCATCCGCGAGACTGCCGAGTCACCGTCGTGCACCATTGCAACTTCGGTACCCGACATCGCGAGCAGTTCGGCCACGGTCGTGGCAGCGTCGACGTTGTCGTCGACGACCAGCATCCGCCGTACATTCGCGCCGGGCGCTGCTTCCGCGCGGGAAACGGGCGCCGTCTGGAGCTGAAGCGTCTGGCGCGACAGGCGCGGCAGGTGCACGGAGAATTCGCAGCCCCGGCCCAGCCCCTCGCTGAACGCCTCGACCCGGCCGCCGTGCATGCGCACCAGGCCGTCCACCAGCGACAGCCCGATGCCCAGTCCGCCTTGCCGGCGCTCCGCGGGCTGCGTGATCTGGGTGAACAGCCCGAACACCTTGCTCAGCATCTCGGGGGCGATGCCGGTGCCGTTGTCGCGCACGCGCACGACCAGCTGCTCGGGTTGCGCTTCGACGATGACATCGATGTTCCCGCCGCGGGGCGTGTATTTGGCCGCGTTGTTGAGTATGTTCGAGAACACCTGGGCCATGCGGCCGGGGTCGGCGTTGACGTCGGTCGATTCATCGGTGAACGTGATCGACAGCTTGTGGGCCGCCGCTTCGATATGCGGCCTGCTGATCTCGACGGCGCTTCCGATGATGTGCTTCAGGCTGGTGAGCTCCTTCTTCAGCTCGATCTTGCCGGCCCCGATGCGCGATACGTCCAGCAAGTCCTCGACCAGCCGCGACAGCTGCCCGACCTGGCGTTCGATGATGTCCGCCACCTGCAGCACGCGTGCGGACTCTCCCGGCGACCGCCGGATGATAGTCAGGCCGTTCCAGATCGGCGCCAGAGGATTGCGCAGTTCGTGCGCCAGCGTCGCCAGGAAGACATCCTTGGCCTTGTCCGATTCCCGCATGGCCAGCAGAAGATTGGCGTTCTCGATGGCGGTGCCGGCCCGGCGGGCGAGGTCTTCCGCCATGGCGTGATCGTCTTCGGTGTAGGTGCGGCGCGACTCGGCGGTCGCGAACGACAGGACCCCGAGCACCTTGCCGCGGGCCAGCAGCGGAACAGCCAGATAGGAGCGCAAGCCCAGCGAACGCAGTGCGGCCAGGTGCTCCTCGTCGGTCCCCGTCGATTCCAGCATCTCGCGCGTGACCTCACGAACATACACGGAACGGCCACTGCGAAGAACGGACCATGGGCCCGTGAGCGACTTGGGATCGGGTGGAAAGCGCAGGTTCAGCTCTTTGACCAGCCGCATCTTGGCCGGGTCCCGATGGGCCATTGCCAGCTGCTTGAGCGAGCCGTCTTCCTCCAGCATGTCGACGGTGCACCAGTCGGCAAAGGCCGGAACGGCCTGCCGCGCTATCGTGTCGAGGGTGGTCTGGTAATCCGACAGGTGGGCCAGTTCGGCACTGGCTTCGGCCAGGAACTTGAGGTCGTCCTCGACGCGCTTGCGCAAGGTGACGTCCAGGCACACGCCCGTCAACATCATCGGCCTGCCGTCGGTATCGAGGACCGGCTTGCCCTTGGCCTCCACCCAGTGAATGGAACCGTCGGCCCAGACGATGCGGTATTCCACGCGATACGCGGCATAGCGCGCCATTGCCGCGTCGGTCACTTTTTTGTAGTGGGCCCGGTCGTCCGGGTGTATCAGGTCGTGGTAGGCATCGGGCGGAAGAGGCGGGGCGCTGAGCCGCAGGCCGTGTATGCGTTTCATGCCGGGCCACCAGATCGTGTCGCCGGTGCGCAGGTTGGCCTCCCACACGCCCATGCCACCCACGTCCAGTGCTAGCTGAAGCCGTGCTTCACTGGCCCTGAGCGACTCCGTCAACCGCAGCATTTCGCCGTCTGCGCGCTTTTGCTCGGTGCAGTCCCGCATGATCTTGACGTAACCGATCGCTTGGCCGGCCGCGGTTTTCAAAGGCATGATCTCGCCTGAGGCCCAGAAACGCTCGCCGCCCTTGCGCACGTGCCAACGTTCGTCGCTTGCGCGGCCGTCGCGCAGGGCAACGTTCATCTCGCGCTCGACGTGCCCCGAGGCAATATCTTCCGGGGTGAAGAAGTGATGCACGGTCTGTCCCAGCATTTCTTCCGCAGACCAGCCCAGCACGCGGCGCGCCCCGCTGCTCCAGCTCGTGATGCGCCCGCTCAGGTCCGCAGTCACGATCGCATAGTCGATCGCGCTGTTGACTATCTGCTGATAGTGCCCTTCTAAGTCGAGCAACACCGGGGTACTGGACATCTGTAACCTTTTGGTTCGAGTCCAATCGTAACGGTAAATGGGTCAGCTGTGGGACGAATCAAACCCGATCACGATGAGATTACGTGATCTGGAAATATTCACATCGCCGCCGCTGCTCTACTGTTGAGCTTACTGGCTCAGCAGTAGAGTTAAGCGCGGCATAAAAGTATGGTCGGCCGCGTGCGTGGCAATGCCTTTGCCGCAGAGCCCGTGCAAAGGCGTGAAGGCTGATCAGTCGATCAGTTTGTTCTTGAGCGCGTAGTAGGTCAGGTCGCTGTTGGACGTCAAACCCATCTTTTCCATGAGGCGGGTGCGATAGGTGCTCACGGTCTTGACGCTCAGCGACAAGGCGCTGGCGATATCGCCGGCCGTCTCGCCCTTGGCCAGCTTGAGAAACACCTGAAATTCGCGTTCGGACAGCAGGTCGTGCGCGGCGCTGCCTTCCTTGCGATTGAGCTGCTGCGCGATCAACTCGGCGACCGAGGGCGAGATATACCGCCGGCCCAGAGCGATAGTGCGGATCGCGTTGACGATCTCCATCGGCTCGCACTCTTTATTGAGGTAGCCGCTGGCGCCCTGCCGGATCAAGTTGACCGCGTACTGCTCTTCGGGGTAACCCGACAGGATCAGGATGCCGACATCGGGCGCCTTGGCGCGGATCATCGCGAGCGCGTCGATGCCGCTCTGGCCGGGCATGGACAAGTCCATGATGATCACATCCATCTCGGTGGTGCGTACCAGGTCTATGGCTTCGCGTCCGCTGGACGCCTCGCCCACGACGCGCAGGTCGACCATTTCGGACAGAAATTGTTTGAGCCCTGCCCGGACGATCGCGTGGTCGTCGACGATGGCTACTTTGACGATGGAATCATTCATGTTCGTGTAACGTGCCTCAGCAGCCCCGGAGTGTGCGCCCCAAACCCTCGCCGCGGGGCACAGGCGGCAGGTTTCGACTTAAAGTGCCGGCTTTGTCCTACAGGTTCGACTGAACTTGGGGAACCGAGTTCCTTATACGCGCCAACGCCATTGTGTGCAGCGGGATGTCTTTCTGGGCGGCCAGGCGGTCCAGATCGCGGCGGGTCTGCCTCAGCAGGAAGGCGGCGATGGCTTGATGGGTGTTGCCTGAGAACATCGCGCGCAAGCCGGCATCGGCGATGCCGGCCGCCGCGCAAAGCGCCGCCGCGAAGTGCGGCTCGAGCGCAGCGACGGCGACCCGGCCGTCCTTGCAAGGGTAGACGCGGTAACCCGCGTGGGCGCCGCCTACCGAGCCGGCGGGCTGCGTCAAACCCCACTGCCGGGGCAGAGCCAGGTAGGCGGCTGCCTGCGAAAGCGCCACTTCGAGGAAGACGCCGCGTTCTTGTGTCGCCGCCTGCAGCACGGCCTCGCTGGCCATGAGCGATCCGCTCATGTCGGCGTAAAGGGTGGTGGGCAGTTCCAGTCCGGGCACCAGGTCGTTGTCGGCGAGGTACGTCAGGTCGTGGCCCGGCTCCTCGGCACGCGGGCCCGGCGCGCCCACGATGGCCACCTGCGACAGGGCGGGGTAGGTGCGATGCAGCTTGCGCCACCCCAGGCCCAGCTTTTCAACGGCCGAGGGCCGAAACGACGTCAGCAATACCTGGGTCCGGGCGAGTTCGCGGTGCAGCACCTTCTGGCCCGCGCCGGTCTTGAGATCGGCCACCAGAACCTTGACGCCTTCATGCATCTGGGCATAAGCCTTCTTGTTGTAGTGGCCCATCGGGTCGCCCGCCGGCGGCTCGAGCTTGACGCAGGTGGCGCCCATCTGGCGGCAGCGCATGAGCGCGGCGGGGCCGGGCAAGTTGAGCGCCAGACTGAGGATGCGGATGCCTTTGAGTACTCGAATTGGGCGGGCCATGGTGTTGGAGAAGTTATTCTGTGCAAGACTACCAGACAGCCCATCCTTGCGAGACGAGTGCATGATCCTGAATGCCCAGCACTGCAGACCTGGGTGGGCCGCAGCGAAACCGTCCACGACCGGGTGACAGCCACCCCCGTGCGGATGTTGCGCGCCCTCCTGGACTTGCCGCCCGGCCCTGCGGCGGCGGAACTGCCGCCGCTTTGGCACTGGCTGTATTTCCTGCCGTCGGCGCGGCAGTCCGAACTGGGCGCCGATGGGCACCCCCAGCGCGGCGGTTTCCTGCCTCCCGTGCCCTTGC
The DNA here is from genome assembly GCA_013815685.1 of Ramlibacter sp. GTDB lineage: Bacteria > Pseudomonadota > Gammaproteobacteria > Burkholderiales > Burkholderiaceae_C > Ramlibacter. Next base: position 72,592 of record JACDFR010000005.1, on the reverse strand, counting down.
CGCGGCGGATGTGGGCGGGCGGCCAGCTGGAGTTTTTCTCGCCGCTGCGTGTGGGCGATGAAATACGGCGCGATTCCATCATCGACGACGTGAACCCCAAGAGCGGCCGCACCGGCGAGCTGTGCTTCGTGCGCGTGCGCCACGAGAACAGCAGCCCGCGCGGGCTGGCCTTGCGCGAGTTCCACGACATCGTGTACCGGGGCGAGCCGGAGCCGGGCGCGGCCGAGCCCGCGTACGAGCCGGCTCCGCCGGGCGAGGCGGCGCAGCGGGTCGCGCCCGACGAGGTGCTGCTGTTTCGCTATTCGGCGCTCACGTTCAACGGCCACCGCATTCACTACGACCGGCGCTATGTGACCGAGGTGGAAGGCTATCCCGGCCTCATCGTTCACGGGCCGCTGCTCGCCACCCTGATGGCGGAATGGGCCGGGCGCCGGTTCGCCGGACGCGCGCCGCGCGAATTCGGCTTTCGCGCCCTCAAGCCCGTGTTGGACCTGCATCCTTTCGAAGTTTGCGGCCGGCCCGATGGGGCCGACGCGGCCGATCTCTGGATCAGGGACCATGCCGGCCACAGGGCCATGAGTGCTCGCATGGAGTTTCACGCATGAGGCCGCTCGATGGCGTCACGGTCGTCGCGCTGGAGCATGCGATCGCGGCCCCGTTCGCCACGCGGCAACTGGCCGACCTGGGCGCGCGGGTGATCAAGATCGAGCGGCCCGGTGCGGGCGACTTCGCCCGCGCTTACGACGAGCGGGTCAAAGGCCAGGCATCGCATTTCGTGTGGGTCAACCGGAGCAAGGAAAGCCTGGAATTGGACCTGAAGCAGCCGCTGGCGCAGGAGGCGCTGATGCGCCTCATCGACGCGAAGGCCGATGTGGTGGTGCAGAACCTCGCCCCCGGCGCGGCGCAGCGTTTGGGCCTGGGGTGGGAGGCGCTGTCGCGGCGCAAGCCCTCGCTGGTCCTGTGCGATATCTCGGGCTACGGCAACGACGGCCCCTACCGCGACAAGAAGGCCTATGACCTGTTGATCCAGGCAGAAGCCGGCTTCGTCGGCGTCACCGGCACGCCCGATGAAGGCGTGAAGGCCGGCATCTCCATCGCCGACATCGCGGCGGGGATGTACGCCTACAGTGGCATCCTGGCGGCGCTGATCGAGCGGGCGCGCACGGGCAGGGGCAGGCACATCGACCTGTCGATGCTGGAAGCCATGGCCGAATGGATGGGCTACCCGCTGTACTACGCCTTCGAGGGCGCGCCGCCGCCGCGCGCCGGCGCCAGCCATTCGAACCATCTTTCTTATGGTCCCTTTCGACGCCGGGCACGCCAATGGGCAGCCCGGTAATGCTGGGCCTGCAGACTGAGCGGGAATAGCAGGCTTTTGCGAGTGGGTGCTCCGGCAGCCCGCGCTACCGCACGCGTCGGGTTGCTCAATCCTGGTTCCTTATTGCGACAGAACCCGATCAGTAAGTCAGAGATGAACCTCCTCAAAGCCTTGCTTGCCAACAGCGCACTCTGGACACTTCCACTTTTCCGGCAGGTCCTCCCATGGAGTGCCGGCCACAATCCCATGTTCCGGTAGACCAACGGCTTCATCGTAAATGAAGCCGCAAGTTAAGCATTCCATGATTTTCATACCTAAGCCTTACTGCGTTCAGTGAGCTTAAATCGCTCGAAATAATCCGGCAGATTTTTCGATTCCACTTCTTCCCTTAGGTCGAGCAGCCAGCTATTGAAGCGATCCAAATCGGCATCGTCGACGTCTCTCAGGGCGGTCCTGAGTAGAGTGCGACCCGATAAGCGATTGAAAATAAATTTGCGCTGCCGTCCAAAATCAAGCGGGCTAAGGTATTCATACACTTCTGGTGCTTTCAAGATCCCGTTTTGATGGAGTCCTGCGGCCGTTGAAAAAACATGTTCGCCCAGAATAGGCTTTGTGAGGGCAACAGATTTTCCAATAATCTGGTGAATTTGATGTGCTACGTCGTGCACGACTTGAAGGTCAAACTCCGCATGCGTCACGCCCCATTGCTGTTTGTATTGGAGAATAGTAATGATTTCTTCCAAAGCACAATTGCCTGCACGCTCTCCCAGACCTCCCATTGTCCCTTGGATCAGCGAAGCCCCGGATGAGAGGGCGGACAGGCTATTCGCAGTGGCCAGTCCGAGATCGTTGTGGCAATGTATGCCTAACGACACATCAGGGCCGATGCAATCGCGAATCGAGCTGATCATGTCGCTGATTTCTCCTGGCACGGCATAACCGACCGTGTCGGCCAATGTGATCGAGCGCACTCCGAGCGACGACACTTGAGTGACCACTTCCTTTAGCAACGCCGCACTTCCACGCGTGGCGTCCTCCAGAATCACCGATATGTCGTTCCGACCTGCGCTTCTCAATAGAACTACAGCATTCTCCAGTTCGCTCATCAGACGGTCCAGGGACAGTTTTCGCTTGAGCTCCTGGTGGATTTCGGAACCGGTGCCAAGAAGTTGATACTGAATGCTTTCAAAATTTTCCGTTGCAGAAATTGTTTTTTCCAAATCCGCCGCTATTGGTCTCGCAAAGACGACGGGTTTTGCCCGCATTGACATTGTCGCTGCTAGCCGCGCCCATTTCACATCTTCTTCGGAGCTGGCTGGAAATCCAATCTCGATCAGATCGAGCGGCAAGCGATTCAGTTGTTCAAGAATCCCCGCTTTTTGCGTCAAAGTCATCACGTTGCCGATACCTTGTTCACCATCCCTTAGCGTGGTATCGAGAATCAGTAATCTATTCATCACATCACCCATGATAAGAACGCGTAGCTTGATAGGGAGATGAGCAAGGCCTTGATGAGATTGCGTGTGGAAACCGCAACGACAAAAGCGATGGCGACTGCCATAAATTTGAGCAGTTCTACTTGCCCCAAGTGCCCTTCGAGTTCGCGATAGAACCGCTCACCATATAGCGCCGAATAAATTATGCCCCCCATCACGCTATACGCCGCATAGTTAAGAAATCTTGACAGGCTGCCGCCTTCTTCAAAAGCAATCCGCCGCAGAATTAGAAATGGCAATGCACGCAGCGCATAAGAAACGGATGCACCGACGAAAATCAGATCCCATTTATTCATTTGATTCACGCCTTATTTTGCTGTTGTCGCAAAACAGAAAGAAAGCCGCCACTAAGAAAGGTACAACAATCACCGAAGACTTACCTAACCAATGTCCAGCCAGGGGAGCAATGAAAAACGATGCGATCGTTACCGATATTGGTCTTAGTTTGGGCCACATCAAAGCCGTTAGTGCAGCAAAGTGTGCCGGTAGAATGACGTTGATGACGCCCGTTAAATAGTTGTTGCTTTGGCCCGCGATAAGGCTGCCCGCGATCGTGGCAATAAAAGCTGTCCCGATTGCCGCGCTGCCAACGCCTAAATAATAGTGGAACAATGCAGGTCCTGATTCGCTGTTCTTTGTACTGGAAAGAGTGAACGTGGACGCCGACAGCATTGGAATAGACATCATCAATTTGATCAACGCAACGCCCCTGAATTTCTCACTCAGCGATGACGCCATGATCAAAAAACGAAAATTAATAAGCAGACTGGCCATTAGCAATGCAGGCAGCGAAAGCGATTCTCCGTTCTGGACGATAAATACTTGCAGCGGTGCGGCGAAAATGAGCGCTGTCATGGACGCCGCCTGGGCCAAGCTGTAACCGTACGTGGTGCACAACGAGCCGACAGAGAAAAACAAGAACGCAAATGAAACGCATATCGGGATCGAAGCGATACACCCCTCAACAAAAGCTCCCTTACCGATACTGTTCAAAGCCATATCCCTTCTCAAAAACCATTAATGTCCGATGACGACGGCGCTGTTCCTGGAAGGTTCGCGCGTTGTCCTCAGCCGGTTCAAGGGCAGATAGCGCCGCCTGACGCCCGTATAAAGGTTAGGCCGGCGTCGCCTCCGACACTGAAGTCATGAGACGTTTGCGGTAGCGTGCTGCTGCATCGATATAATTTTGCTCGGTATAGTGCGCACCGCGCTCTTCGACGATGAAGTTGCCGCTGTAGCCGGCCTCGGCCATGTAATGTATAGCCTCGTCGAATTGGAAAGTCCCAATTCCCAAAGGTAAATGCACATGCTTTGGTACTTCCATGTCAGCGACATGGACGTTGGCCACACATGTCAAAATTGGCTTGAGCCTCTTGTAGTAATCGGCGTCGATCCCTCTAAATGAAGTAAAGTGAATGATGTCCATCGTCAAGGCGATACCAAACTGTCCGCAAAGCTCGTTGTGCTGTTTGTCACTTAACACAATATAGTTTGGTCGATCGTTGCCAGTGTTTTCAAGGCAGATGGCAATGTTCATTGCGCGTGCGGATTTGACCATCGGAATTAATGACTTCTTCAGCTGACTGTACAGCTCGTCATTGTTGCTCGGATCCTTCGTCAGATATCCCGGATGGCAAGTAAAGCGTTCTGCGCCGAGCCGTGCGGTCACTTCCATAGACGTCAGCATCAAAGAAACGGCGCGCTCGCGTTTAGCATCATCCAGATTGGAGATATCGGTATCGCGACCGATATAGGGTGCGTGCACACTAAAATTCAGACCCCGATCTTTTTTGAGTTGCATCAGCCGCTCACATTCATCAGCGAGCGACGCTTCCGGCATGGTGAGATATCGCCGTGCCTCGTTGTCAAATTCTATTTCGATAGTCTTGAAGTGCTCACTGAGTTTGAGCAGGGATTCCTGTAGATTGCCCGGATCGTCGAGAATATTGGTGGAGATACCGATCCGATCTGGGTTAAATGATGAAGCTTGGCGCGTTGAATTCTGTGCGGGGCTTTGCATTTTTTCTCCAAGAATATAGTGGTTAACGTAATAACTGAAGTATGCGGTTGTGCTGCATTAAGTGGGAATTATTTTAACCCTGAGATAGATTGCCACTTTGTTATCTGGAGCGAACGGCCATGTTAAAAACAAGGGAATGCAATTCCGATCGACGTGTTTGGTTTGCATCCGCTGGTACCCGGCCTATCCTTGAGCATTGAGCATTGAGCATTGAGCATTGAGCATTGAGCATTGGGCATTGGGCATTGGGCATTTCGAAGAAATGATGCAGGAGCGCGGCATGGTGGTCGATCACTCGTCAATCACCGTTGGGCGAGTCGGTTTTGCCCTTGCAGGAAAAGGCTTCCAAAAGCACAAGCACACGGTCGTGTACAGCTGGAGGATGGATGAGACGTGGCCGACAAGCAAGGCAAGACGGACGACTTCCTGTTGTCCGCCAAGCGTGATACTTCAGCGTCCAGGAGCTTCTTCAAGAAGGCGATGCGGCATAACGCTGTCCTTCCAGCAGATGGCAGAAGTTCAGGATGGTGGTCTCGTCGGTAATCGGCTCGCTCAGGGTCAGGTTGGCGAAACATCGAAGCGAGGCGATCTCATACAGTGCTTCTTCCATCGCCGGGTCGCTGTACGTGAACCAGTTCTGCATCAGGTGCACCCGCAGGATCGATTCGAGCGGATAGGGCCCGCGGCCTCGGCCGCTACCGGATAGCACGGCTCGATCAGCTTGAGCAGCGCCTTCCAAAGCACCACAAGCTCCATCTCCTCGAGGAAGACTTCCCGGCGGACTTCTTCCTCTTGCCGGCGTACTCCGCGTCCGCAAAACTGATTTGATCCATCGCCGCCGCTCCTTTGCATCCGTCAACTGGTTCACAGGCATGATCGGTGGACTTGTAGACCTTCCTTAGACCTCAGGAGTTCAGGTGCGAATCGAATCAGTTCATCAGTTGCTACAGATCACGTCTGAACGGTACTTCACCGAGTCCGCGGGCAATGGGTCTTTCGCGGGCACTCGGACGCCAGCAATCAAGTGGCAGCATGCCGTCAATCCGCTCGGCGATAAGCTCTCGTCAGGACGCACCAGATAATGCCCAGCACCACCGTTGAAGTCTGCAAGAATTACCCCGAGGACGAGGGCGCCGCGATACTGGATGCTGTTCACTCTGCACTGGTCGAGGCGTTTCGCATCCTGCCCAGCCGCCGGAACCTGATCCTTGTCGTGCACCCGCCGCACAGATTCGTGGGCCCGCCTGGCTGCGAGAGCCCGGATCGCCTCACGAACATCAGCATATTTCTGCTGCCCGGCCGCAGCCGCGAGGCGAAGCGGCGGCTCTACAACGCTATAGTGGAAAGGCTGGAGCCGCTAGGCATACCGCGCCTGTGCGTCCTGATCAAGCTGCACGAACTGCCGTCGGAGAACATCGGGGTGCGTGGCGGCCAGGCCTTGTGCGACGTGGATCTGGGGTATCCCGTCGACATCTGAAAACCACGACCCATCGCATCGCCATCATGCTTTCAGCCACCTGCCACTGCGGCGCCCTGCGCATCGAAATCCCGTATCGCCCGCAAGAAGTGACGAGCTGCAATTGCTCGATCTGCCGGCGGTTGGGTACCCTCTGGGCGTACTACGACATCGAGGCGGTCAGGGTGCACGGACATCCCGAGCACACCGACACATATATCCAGGGCGCAAGGACATTGCGCGTGGTCCGGTGCAAGACCTGTGGCTGCACGACGCATTGGGAACCTCTGGAGCCGGCGAGCCACTCGATGATGGGCGTGAACATCAGGAATTTCGACCCCGAAGCGATTGGAAACGCCCGCATCAGGATGCTCGATGGTGCAGATACCTGGCAATCGTCCTTTCGTGAAGGGCCGATCTGACGCAGTCGCATCAGTTCAACGCCACCACAGGATGCAAGCCATGACCATCGAACTCGACCATTTCATCGTGCCATCGCGTGACAAGGTGGCCTCGGCGCAGCTTCTGGCCGATTTGCTGGGCGTTCCCTGGGGTGAGGCGGCGGCGGGTCCCTTCACCGCGGTATACCTCAACGACGGGTTGACGCTGGACTTCCTCCAGACCGACAAAGAATTCCGGTCGACCACTTCTGTTTTCGGGTCAGCGAACCAGAGTTCGACGCCATCCTGGCGCGGATCGAGGCCGCCGGCATTCCCTACCGCGGCACCGTGCGCGGGCCCATGGACATGAAGGTCGACACGCATCATGGCGGCCGGGGCATCTACTGGAACAAGCCCGATGGCCACCAGTGGGAAATGCTCACGGCGAGCTACGCCCGCCAGCCGGGCTGATTGCTGCGATGCGCCTCTGGTCCCTGCATCCGAAGTACCTCGATCCCCAGGGCCTGGTGGCGTTGTGGCGTGAAGCGCTGCTGGCCCGTGCCGTCCTGCGCGGCCAAACCCGCGGCTACCGCAGCCACCCGCAGCTGGACCGCTTCCAGGCCCACAGCACGCCGGTTTCGGCGATCGGCGCCTACTTGCAACATGTCCATGCCGAAGCCGCTTCGCGCGGCTATGCCTTCGATCGCAGCAAGTTGGGGCGGCCGCGCGCGGGCGCGGTCATTCTGGTCAGCGAGGGCCAGGTCGCCTATGAATGGGAGCATCTGCTGCGCAAGCTCGCCACCCGCAAGCCCGCCTTGCACCAGCGCTGGCGTGAGTGCGCTTCGCCCGACTGCCACCCGCTTTTCGCGATCGGGCCTGGGCCGCTGGCGCACTGGGAACGGCCGCATGCGGCCGATCAGAGCGGCAATCCCACGTAGTTCTCTGCCAATGTGGTGGCGGCCGCCTTCGAGCCCACGAGATAGTCGAGTTCGGCTTCCTGCAGCTTCTGGCCGAAATCACCCGCTTCGGGAAACTTGTGCATGAGCGAGGTGAACCACCACGAGAAGCGTTCGGCCTTCCAGATACGGCGCAGGCACCGGTCCGAATAATGGTCGCTGCCGGCGCTGCTGTGGTCGCGGTAGTGCTCGACCAGGGCCGACGACAGGTACTTGACGTCGGACGCTGCCAGGTTCAGGCCCTTGGCCCCCGTCGGCGGAACGATATGAGCGGCGTCACCGGCCAGGAAGAGGCGCCCGAACCGCATCGGCTCGGCCACGAAGCTGCGCAGCGGGGCAATGCTTTTTTCCAGCGAAGGCCCCGTCACCAGGCGCTCGCGCGCTTGCGGGTCGAGACGGCTGCGCAGCTCATCCCAGAACGCTTCGTCGGTCCAGCTTTCCACCTTCTCGTCGGCGGGCACCTGCACGTAATAGCGGCTGCGCGTCGGGCTGCGCATGGAGCACAGGGCGAATCCGCGTTCGGTATTGGCGTAGACCAGTTCATGCGAGACCGGCGGCACGTCGGCCAGCAGCCCGAGCCATCCGAAGGGGTAGACCTTCTCGTAGGTCTTGAGGGCGGCCGCGGGTATGCTGGCGCGGCTGACGCCGTGGTAGCCGTCGCAGCCGGCGATGAAATCGCACTCGATCTCATGCGCCTGGCCGTCCCTGACATAGCACACCTTCGGCTGCGCGCTGTCGAAGCCCTGGAGCCTCACGCTGTCGCCGGCTTCGTACACGGTGGCCAGGCCCTCGGCCCGGCGCGCCTCCATCAGGTCGTGCGTGACCTCGGTCTGGCCATAAACCATCACGCTCTTGCCGCCTGTCAACGCGCGCATGTCGATGCGGTGGCGCTCACCCTTGAACAGCAGCTCGATGCCGTCATGCAACAGGCCGTGCCGGTGCATGCGCGCGCCCACGCCGCATTCGTCCAGCAGGTCGGTGGTCACCTGCTCGAGCACGCCGGCGCGAATGCGGCCCAGCACATACGCGGCGCTTTGCCGCTCGATGACGATATTGTCTACCCCGGCCTTGAAGAGAAGCTGGCCGAGCAGCAGGCCCGATGGGCCGGCGCCGATGATTGCAACCTGGGTGCGCATGAATCATTCCCTCTGACCCCAGGCAGCTTAGGCGGGACGCGGGCTTGCGGCCAGCCCGGCAAGCGGCTGCTGTGCGATCATTGCCTCTGGTGCGCGATCATCGCGCACAACCCATTCATGACTATCGCCAAAGCGGACTTCATCGAGGGCATGGCCAAGGGCATGGCGGTGCTGGAGAGCTTCGACACCGAGCGCCAGCGGCTCAACGCCACCCTGGCATCGCAGCGCGCGGGCATCACCCGGGCCGCAGCGCGGCGGCACCTGCTCACGCTCACGCACCTGGGATACCTGGAAACGGACGGCAGCTACTTCTGGCTGGCGGCCAAGGTCCTGCGCTTTTCGGGAAGCTACCTGGCCTCGTCGCGCCTGCCCCGCGTGGTGCAGCCGACGCTCAACCGCCTGGCGGCGCAGACGGCCGAGTCTTTCTCGGCCGTGGTGCTCGACGGCGAGCAGGTGGTCATCGTCGCCCGCAGCGGCTCGACGCGGGTCCTCGCCTATGGCCTTCACCTGGGCGCACGCTTGCCCGCCCACGCCACTTCCACCGGCCGGGTCCTGCTGGCCGCCAAGAGCAAGGCCGAGTTCCGTGCCTGGATGAAGGGCAGGGAGCTGGCGCGGCTGACCGCGCAAACCACCGTGGAGCCGCGCAGGTTCCGGGCGCTGATCGACGAGGCCCGGACACAGGACTATTGCATCGCCAGCGAGGAGCATGAGCTGGGCGTCCATGCCCTGGCGGTGCCGCTGCGCAATATGCAGGGCCAGACGGTGGCCGCCCTGAACTTGGTTGCCGCGCCGCAGCGCCTGGAAGCACGGCGGATGCAGCGCGAGTTATTGCCTCTGCTGTTGGACGCCGCCCGCGAAATACGCCCTCTGCTGTGAAAAGCTTATGCGCATATCAACATAAATTAACAACGAGACAGTCGTTTGAGCTTCAAGGCCAAGTCTTCACAATCATTTGTTTTGCGGACATAAAAGATCACCATGGCCACTCTTCGACTGGGCGACACCGCCCCCGACTTCGTTCAGGATTCCACCGAGGGCTCGATCCACTTCCATGAGTGGGCCGGCCCATCCTGGGTCGTGCTGTTCTCGCACCCGGCCGACTTCACGCCGGTCTGCACCACCGAGCTGGGTAAGACGGCGGCCTTGTCGGGCGAATTCGCCAGGCGCGGCGTCAAGCCGATCGCCGTCAGCGTGGACCCGGTGGATTCGCACGTCAAATGGGTCAAGGACATCAATGAAACGCAGTCCACCACGGTGAATTTTCCGATCCTCGCCGACGCGGACCGCAAGGTGGCGACGCTCTACGACATGATCCACCCCAATGCGCTGGCGAACGCCACGGTGCGCAGCGTTTTCATCATCGACCCGAAGAAGGTGATCCGCGCGACATTGACCTACCCCGCCAGCACGGGCCGCAATTTCGATGAGATCCTGCGCGTCATCGACTCGCTGCAGCTCACCGACAGCCACAAGGTGGCGACGCCGGCCAACTGGAAGGACGGCGACGACGTGGTGATCATTCCCAGCCTGCAGGATGCGGGGGAGCTCGCGCAGCGCTTTCCCAAAGGGTTCACGGTGGTGCGGCCCTACCTGCGCATGACTTCCCAACCCAACAAGTAAGGCCATCGCTCATGAAGGGTTCAATTGAGCAGCGCCATCGGGGTGGGCCCCATCGCCCGGCTGGAACTTATTCCGGCTGAGGACAACAAACCCGCGGGAGACGGCAGGCGAAACGCTGGTGGTGACGCCGCGCGGGGCCCGGGTGTTTGTGAAAGGCGAGGAAACAATTTGATCGACTGGTTTGACACTGCTCCGCGCCGCGTGCTGGCGCTGGTTTGCGCGGCCTGCGTGGCGATGCTCGCGTTCGGCCTGTACTTGCAGCATGTGGTCGGGCTCGAGCCGTGCCCGATGTGCATCGTGCAGCGCTATGCGCTGATCCTGGCGGCACTGGCCTCCGGCGTCACCGCGATCACACGCGGCCGCGGCGCGCTCGTTGCCGGCAGCGGGCTCATGCTGGTGTTTTCGGGATTCGGCGCTTTCGTGGCGGCACGCCAGAGCTGGCTGCAGTGGTACCCGCCCGAGATCGCGTCGTGCGGGCGCGATTTCTACGGAATGATCGAGACCTTCCCGCTCAAGCGCGCCATTCCCATGATCTTCAAGGGCAGTGGCGATTGCACCAAGATCGACTGGACTTTCCTGGGCGGCTCCATTGCCAACTGGTCGTTCCTCTGGTTCGGCTTCTTTGCGCTCGTCGCGCTGGTCCTGCTGCGCAAACACGCATGGCACGCGCCGGCGGCCGATTCGTACGCCTGATTCCCTTCAATGGAACGAAACGGCGTGTTCGCGGCGCGCCTCTTCCAGGAGCTGGCGCACTTCGTCGTCGCCGGCCTGCGGAAATTCACGGTACCAAAGGCCGACGGCCCGAAACGGGTGGGGGGTGGCGCAGCAGACGACCTCGTCGGCTACGAGACGCAGTTGCCGGCACGTGTCTTCGGCCCCGACCGGCACGGCGACCACCAGGCGGGACGGCTTCAATTGCCGGATGCCCGCCGCCGCGGCGCGCATCGTCGAGCCGGTAGCCAGGCCGTCGTCGACCACGATCACGGTGTGGCCGGCGACGGCGGCCGCCGGGCGATCGCCGCGATAGAGGTGCTCGCGCCGTACCAGCTCGGCCTGTTCGCGAGCGATCACCCGGGAAACCTCGTCCTTGGAAACGGACAGGCCGGGAGTGGGGTTCATCACCCGTACACCGCCGCCCGCGATCGCGCCCATGGCGTACTCCTCCTGTCCCGGAAAGCCGAGCTTGCGCACGACGTAGACGTCCAGCGGCGCATGTAAGGCGTGCGCGACCTCGAAGCCGACGGCCACGCCGCCGCGTGGCAAGGCCATTACCAGCAGGTCGGGCCGGCCCGCGTAGTGGTCCAGCTTCGCCGCCAGCGAGCGTCCCGCATGGCGGCGGTCCAGGAACGGAAGGGGCACCGAACTCATAGCGCTTGCTCCACGGCAGTCATGTGGTGCTGGAACCAGTCAACCGCAGCCCCGGCCGCTGCGTCGAGCGCACCGCGCTCGTCGAACAGGTGCGTCGCGCCCGGGACGATGACAAGATCCTTGGGGCATTTCAGGTGCTGCAGCGCCTGAAGGTTGAGTTCGATCACCCCGTGATCAGCGCCGCCGACAATCAGCAATGTCGGTGCGGTGACCGCGGCCAGTACCGCAGGCCCGGCCAGATCCGGACGGCCGCCTCGGGAGACGACGGCAGCAATGCGCTCGCCCAGCCGGGCCGCGGCGATGATCGCAGCCGCGCTGCCGGTGCTTGCGCCGAAATAGCCGATGCGGGTGGAGCGCAGTTCGGGTCGGGTCCAGACCCATTCGCAAGCATCCTGCATGCGCCGCGTCAGCAGCGGAATGTCGAAGCGGTGCTTGCGTGTATGGAGGTCGACCCGCTCCTCCTCGATCGTGAGCAGGTCGAACAACAGTGTGGCGATGCCGGCTTGCTGCAACTGCTGCGCCACCCGGCGGTTGCGCGCGCTGTGGCGTCCGCTGCCACTGCCATGTGCGAACAGCACCAGGCCGGCGAATCCGGGCGGCGTTGCCAGGTCGCCGTAAAGCCAGGCATCCCCCGCGGGAATGCGGACTTCCCTGGCATTGAGGGGTTGCGCAGCGCTGTTCATGGTCTTGACCAGGCCAAGCTAGGCGCTGGTGAGCCGGGGCGCTGTCGGACCAGGTCGATTCCGGTGTAGGAAGAACGCGCGCAGCGGCCTCCAGACCGTTATGGCTCAGGTGTTGGCGCGCCGGTAGAACGCAAGTGAGCCCGCCAAGGCGAGCAGGGCGCCGCCGCACGCACGGTCCAGCCACCTGGTCGCGGACGCCTTGAGCAGCCGCACCGCCTTGGCGCCGGTCAGGGCGTAGCCGAACATCACCAGGAAATCCAGGCCCGCGAACACGATCGCGATGCTGATGTACTGCGGGGCCTGGGCGGTCGCAGGGTCAATGAACTGCGGAAGCAAGGCCGAGCAGAACAGGTAGCCCTTGGGGTTGGTGGCCGCGACCAGGAACGACTTGGCGAAGATGGACCGGCCCGACACAAGGCCGTGCGGTGATCCATCGTCCCCGGGTACCTCGAAGCCGCCCTGGGAGCGCAGCATTCGAAGGCCCAGCCAGGCCAGGTAGGCCGCGCCGACCCACTTGAGCACGCCGAACCAGAATTCCGAGGCTGCCAGGAGCGCACCCAGTCCGAGTGCCACCGCGCCGACGAGCACGAGATCCGACACGACTGCGCCCAGCATGCCGGGCACCGAGCGGCGCAGACCGTAGCGCGAGCCGTTGGTCAGGGCCAGGAGAACCGTGGGGCCCGGCGTGGCGATGGCCACGAAAGCAACGACGGAAAACAGCAAAAGCGCGGTGGTATTCATGGGTGTCTTTCTTCAGGACAGCTTCTTGACGAAGACCATGCTCCGGCGGTCCCAGTTGTATCTGTGCTTGCGCGCCTCCGGCAGCCAGTCGGGGTCGGCCTGGACGAATCCGCGCTTGAGGAACCAGTGCATGGTACGGGTGGTGAGCACGAAGATGCTGTCCAGGCCCATGCCCCGGGCGCGTTGTTCGATGCGTTTGAGCACCTTCTCGCCGTCGCCCTGGCCCTGGCTCTGCGGTGACACCGTGAGCGCCGCCATCTCGCCCGTTTTGGCTTCTGGATAGGGGTACAGGGCCGCGCAGGCGAAGATCACGCCATCGTGCTCGATGATGGTGTAGTTGGCGACGTCGCGCTCTATCTCGGTGCGGCCGCGCTTGACCAGAGTGCCGTCCTGCTCGAACGGTTCGATCAGCTGCAGGATGCCGCCGACGTCGTCGGCGGTGGCCTCGCGCAGGCTTTCGAGCTTCTCGTCGATGACCATGGTGCCGATGCCGTCGTGCACGTAGACCTCCAACAGCAGCGCGCCGTCCGTGGCGAAGGGGATGATGTGGCTGCGCTCCACGCCGGCCTTGCAGGCCTTGACGCAGTGCTGCAGGTAGAAGGACGTGTCGGTGGGCTGCTGCGGGCTGGGCAGGCTGGCCAGTAGCTGCTCCGCCGCGGCCAGGGGCAATTCGGTGTCGACCTGGTTTTCTTCGCTCTCGGGCTCCAGGGGCTTGATCCGCACGCCCGGAATTTCGGCCAGGAAGATCAGCTTGTCTGCCTGCAGCGCAATGGCGACGCTGGTCGCGACTTCCTCCATCGTGAGATTGAAGGCTTCGCCCGTGGGCGAGAAGCCGAACGGCGACAGCAGCACCATGGCGCCAAGGTCCAGGGTGCGCATGATGCCCCCGACATCGACCTTGCGAACCAGGCCGGAATGCTGGAAGTCGACGCCGTCGAGCACGCCCACCGGCCGCGCAGTGATGAAATTACCGGAGATCACGCGCACGGTGGAGCCCGCCATGGGGGTGTTCGGCAGGCCCTGGCTGAAGGCGGCCTCGATCTCGTAGCGCAGCTGGCCGGCGGCTTCCTGGGCGCAGTCCAGCGCTACTTCGTCGGTGATGCGCATCCCGTGCGAGTACCTTGCCGCGTGGCCCTTGGCCTTGAGCTGGTCGTTGACTTGCGGACGAAAGCCGTGCACCAGCACGATCTTGACCCCCATGCTCTGGATCAGTGCCAGGTCTTGCGCGATGTGCTGCAGCTTGCCGGCGGCGATGGCCTCGCCCGCGAGCGCCACCACGAAGGTCTTGCCGCGGTGCATGTGGATATAGGGCGCCACCGAGCGAAACCAGGGCACGAAAGTGAAATTGAAGACGGTGGACATCGAGGCAGGAGAGGATTGGCGGAAAGTGTAAAGGCAATTGCCTGCGGCGGCCCGGTTGCCAGCGTGCCGCCTCGCCGCTATGGTCGGGGCATGCACATGATGGTCGTTGCTTTCTGGGGAGCGTTTTTCGGCGCCGTGGCGTTGATGCTGGCCGGCTCGCTGGCCGCGTTCGCGCGGTCGCTGCACCGTGTCGCCCTGGCGGCGGCGCTTTCTGCGGTGGTGTCCGCGCTGTTCGTCGTGGCTTACCTGGGACTGCTTCCGGTCCAGGACCCGGCTCACCGGTCCCGGTTCCTGGCTCATGTCGCCATGCTCTCTGCGACGGTACTGAGCCTGATGCTGTTGGCCATGCTCGGCCTGCTGCGCAACGCGAAGGCGGCACGGCGGGTTCGCACCGGCATGGTGGGGATGGCGCTCGTGGTGCTGGCGCTGGGCTGGCTGCTGGATGCGTCGCCGGCGCTGGCACTCAGTTCCACCGTGACGTTCGCGATCGGCGCCGCCATGCTCCTGATCTGCGTTCGCAGCGCGCGGCGCGGAGACCGGCTGGCGTGGGTGGCGGTGTCGGGCGTGTCGTTCATGCTGGTGGCCGTCGGCGGGTTGAGCTGGATCGCACTGGACGCGGCGGCCCCATGGCAGGTCCATGCCGTGAGCGCCATCGCGGGCATGGCCTATCTCTCGAGCATGGCCACCGCGCTGTGGATTCGCTATTCGTACCTGATCGAGCTGCGCGAAGTCGTGATCCATGGTCCCAGCTACGACCCCATCACCCGGATGCGTTCGCATGCCGAAACCGGGCAGATGGTGGGGTTGGCCTTTTTTCGCCAGCACGAGGACCAGTCCCAGCCGGTGGGGGTGATCGGCATTTCGATCGGCAACCTGTACATGCTGGAAAAGCTGCATGGAAGGCCCGCGGTCAACCACGCGCTTTTCGTCTGCGCCAGCCGGTTGCGCCGCTGTGTGCCGGCGGACGTTGAAATGGGCCGGCTGGGCGAGGATGGATTCCTGCTGCTGGCGCGCGCTTCGAGGGATCCGCAGCGGCTGGTCAGCCTGGCGCGTATCGTGGCCGAGCGGCTTGCCCGGCCGGTGAAACTGAGCACCAGCGGCGCCCTGGCGGACCTGGAGGAGGGGCAGGCACACTGGGTGGCGCAGGTGGGCGTGGGCGTGCTCGCAACGGCCGCCCAGGTCCGGCCATCCGCCGCGGTCTCCACGGCGCGGGCCATGTCGCGCACGGCCTGGAGCTACGCGAGCCGGGTGGCCTGGCGCGATGAGGCGTCCGGCGAGATTGCCGAGGTGCCGGCCATCGACTCGGAATGAGCGGGGATAATCGGGGGCTTTGAACGCGCCGCCTTTGTCGTCCCTCAGCATCACATTCCCGGAATCCCTGCCGGTCTCGGCCAAGCGCGACGAGATCGGGGCAACAATGCAGGCCAACCAGGTGGTCATCGTCTGCGGCGAAACCGGCTCCGGCAAGACTACGCAGCTGCCCAAGATCGCGTTGGCGATGGGCCGCGGCAAGTTGAATTACGCGCCAGGGCAGGGGCGCCTGATCGGCCATACGCAGCCTCGGCGCATCGCGGCCTCCAGCGTGGCCAAACGTATCGCCGAAGAGCTGAAGACGCCCCTGGGCGAAGTCGTGGGTTTCAAGGTGCGGTTCCAGGACCGCTTGTCGCGCGATGCTTCGGTCAAGCTGATGACCGACGGCATCCTGCTGGCGGAAACCCAGACCGATCCGCTGTTGAAGGCCTACGACACCATCATCATCGACGAGGCCCACGAGCGCAGCCTCAACATCGACTTCCTGCTGGGCTACCTGCGCGAAATCCTGCCGCGCCGGCCCGACCTGAAGGTCGTGGTGACCTCCGCCACCATCGACGCGGACCGCTTCGCCCGGCACTTCGCCTCGGCCAAAGGACCGGCGCCGGTGATTTATGTCTCTGGGCGGATGTTCCCCATGGAGCAGCGCTGGCGGCCCTTCGAGGAGTCGCGCGAGTACGGGCTGAACGAGGCCATCGCCGACGGCGTCGACGAACTCTGGCAGGGCGGCGGCGGAGGCGATGTGCTGGTCTTCCTGCCGGGTGAGCGGGAGATCCGTGAGGCCGCGGATCATCTGCGCAAGCACCTCTCGCACCAGCCGCTCACACGGGGCGCCGAAGTGCTTGCGCTGTTCGCGCGGCTGTCGCAGGCCGAGCAGGACCGCATCTTCGACAGCCACAGTGGCCGGCGAATCGTGCTCGCTACGAACGTGGCCGAGACATCGCTCACGGTGCCGGGCATCCGGTACGTGATCGACGCCGGCACGGCACGCGTGAAGCGCTACAGCTTTCGCAGCAAGGTCGAGCAATTGCTGGTCGAGCCGATCAGCCAGGCCGCCGCCAACCAGCGGGCCGGCCGCTGCGGCCGGGTCGCGAACGGCGTCTGCATCCGCCTCTACGACGAAAAAGACTTCGCGGGCCGGCCCCGCTTCACCGATCCGGAGATCCTGCGGTCGTCGCTGGCGGGCGTCATCCTGCGGATGAAGGCCCTGCACCTGGGGTCGGTGGACGACTTCCCATTCATCGAGGCGCCTTCGCGCCGGGCCATCGCCGATGGCTACCAGCTGCTCAACGAGTTGGGGGCCGTGGACGATGCCAACGAGCTCACCCCGATGGGCGGTGAGCTGGCCAAATTGCCGCTGGACCCGCGCGTTGGCCGCATGATCCTGGAAGGCCGCCAGCGCGGGGCGCTCGACGAGGTGCTGGTCATTGCGTCGGCCCTCTCGGTGCAGGATGTGCGCGACCGGCCGATGGACATGCAGACGCAGGCGGACCAGCAGCACGCCAAATTCGACGACGAGAAAAGCGAGTTCTCGGGCTACCTGCGCCTGTGGAAATGGCTGGATGAAGCGCGTGGCGGGCAAGGCCGGGATCACAAGCTCTCCAACCGCCAATACGAACAGCTCCTGCGCCAGAACTTCATCAATGTGCGGCGGGTGCGCGAATGGCGCGACATCCACAGCCAGTTGCACACCGTGGTGGCGGAGCACAAGTGGCAGATCAACCCCGCCCCGGCCGGCTATGAAGAGCTGCACAAGTCGATGCTGGCCGGCCTGCTGGGCAATATCGGCTACAAGCTCGAGGAAGAAGAGGTCTACCTCGGCGCGCGCGGTATCAAGTTCTATCGCCACCCCGGCGCCCATCTGAAGAAAAAGCCGGGCCGCTGGATCGTCTGCGCCGAATTGGTGGAGACGACCCGCCTGTTCGGCCGCGGCATCGCCAACATCGAGCCGCTGTGGGTGGAGCAGGTCGCGGGCCACCTGCTGAAGAGGCAGCTGCTCGACCCGCACTGGGAAAAGAAGTCCGCCGAAGTCATATCGCTGGAGCGCGCGACGCTCTATGGCCTGGTGATCTACAGCGGCCGCCGCGTGCCGTTCGCCCGCGTGGACGTGCAGGGGGCGCGCGAGATATTCATCCGCGAGGGCCTGGTCGCCGGCCAGTGGGAGACGAAGCTTCCCTTTCTGGCCGCGAACCAGAAGCTGGTCAGGCAGGTCGAGGAGCTGGAGCACAAGTCGCGCCGCCAGGACGTCCTGGTGGACGACGAGCTGATCTATGCGTTCTACGACAAGTTCATCCCGCGTGATGTGTTCAATGGCGCCGGCTTCGAGCGCTGGTTCCGTGAAGCCGGGCGCGCGGACCCGGCACTGTTGAAACTCGCGCGCGACGAACTGATGCGCCACGAGGCCGCCGGCATCACCACGGATGCGTTCCCCAAGGCGATCCGGCTCGGCGGCGTCGACTGCGCGGCGGCCTATCTGCACGAGCCGGGCGATGCCCGGGACGGCGTGACGGTCACCGTTCCGCTGTTCGTATTGAACCAGGTGGCCGAGGAGCGGGCCGAATGGCTGGTGCCGGGCATGCTCAAGGACAAGGTGCAGGCCTTGCTCAAGAGCCTTGCGCAAAGGCCCCGTTCGCGATTCGTGCCCTTGCCGGAATCGGCGGCGCGGATCGCGGGGCGGCTGACGCAGCCCGAAGCTTGGGGCAGCGGGTCGCTGACCGACGCGTTGCTGAAGCTGGTGCGGGCCGACACCAGCCTGGACGTCAGGCGTGCGGACTTCAAGCTGGACATGCTCCCCGCGCACCTGTTCATGAATTTCCGCGTGGTGGACGAGCATGGCCGCCAGCTGGGCATGGGCCGTAACCTGGGAGCGCTGAAGGCTGAATGGGGCGGCCAGGCGCGAGGGGCTTTCCAGGCGCTGGCGGGAATGAAGGTTCCTGCGGAACGCACGCCCGCGCAGCCCGGGACGGCTCCCGGCGAGCCCGCTAAACCCGAAGCAGCGAAGGTGGCGCCGGCGGGCGAGCGCTACACCGCCTGGACTTTCGGCGAGTTGCCCGAACTGATGGAAATCCGCAAGGGCGCCACCAGCCTGATCGGGTTTCCCGCATTGATCGACCTGGGCGACGCCGTTTCGATCGAGGTGTTCGACGAGCCCCATGTCGCTGCGACGAAGCACCGCGCCGGCTTGCGCCGGCTTTTCGCCTTGCAGATCAGGGATGCGCTCAAGTACCTGGAAAGGAACATTTCCGAGCTGCAGAAGATGGCGGTCGCCTACATGCCCCTGGGCACGCAGGAGGAGTTGCGTGAACAGGTCGTCGATGTGGCGCTCGAGCGCGCGTTTCTGCTCGATCCGTTGCCCGCCGACGCGGGCGGTTTCAGGCAACGTATCGAGGAGGGCCGCGGGCGCCTGACCCTGATCGCCAACGAAATCGCGAGGCTCGCCGCCGCGATCCTGCTGGAATACGCAGTTGCCGTGCGCAAGATCAAGGACACCCGCAACCAGCCCGACACCGCCGCCGACGCCACGCAGCAGCTCCACCGGCTGATGCCCAGGCGCTTTCTGGCAGCGACGCCGTGGGCGCAGCTTCAGCACTTTCCGCGCTACCTCAAAGCCGTCACGCTGCGCCTGGACAAACTGCGTGCCGATCCCGCGCGCGACGCCGCCAGGATGGCCGAGCTGAGGCCGCAAGAGTTGCGCTATTGGCGCCTGGTTGCCGAGCGCAAGGGAGCTGCCGACGAGCGCATGCAGGAATTGCGCTGGCTGCTGGAAGAGCTGCGGGTCAGCTTTTTCGCCCAGGAACTGCGCACGCCCCAGCCGGTAAGCGTGAAGCGCCTGGACAAGCTATGGGCGCAGCTCAACAGCTAAGCGCTTCAGCGGGCTCTATATCTTGCCCATCAGCAGAAGGGCCTTGTAGGCCGATGGCTACTTTGTTCTTCGGTACAAAACCCGTTTGACTGCGCAGAATCGCGTGATCTACTCCGGCCAGCCATGGACCGCCGCAGCTTCATCGAGTCTTGCTCCGCTGGCGCGGCGTGCCTGTCCGCGGGCGCGGCGCTGCCGGCATTCGCTGCCGATGCCAGGCCCCAGGCCTATCCGCATGCGATGCTGGTCGACGAACGTGGAGACCCGTTGCGCGCCGCACGCCTGAAGCCGCTCACCAACTACGTCTTTCACTATCCTTTCGAGGCGACGCCCGTGTTCCTGCTGGATCTGGGCAGGCCCGCCGCGCCGCAGTCGCTCAGCACCCGCAATCGCGATGTCTACGTGTGGCCCGGCGGCGTCGGCCCCCGCCGCAGCGTGGTGGCTTATTCGGCGATCTGCGCACACCAACTGGTGTATCCCACGCGCGAAGTGAGCTTCATCAGTTTTCGCAAGACCCGGGCCCAGCGCGGAGTGCAGGACGAATTGATCCATTGCTGCGCCGACCACAGCCAATACGACCCGGCCCGGGGCGCGCAGGTGTTGTCGGGGCCGGCGACGCAACCCTTGTGCGCGGTGCTGCTCTCGCACGACCCCAAAACCGACACGCTCACCGCCTATGCCACGCTGGGCGGCGAGCTGTTCGACGATTTCTTCAAGAAGTACGAGATGAAGCTGAGCCTGGAGGTTGGCGCGAAGGCCAGGAACTCCGTGGCCGGGCACGCCGTGGCGCGAGAGCTCGATAAGTTCTGCCGCAACCCTATCCAGTGCTAGGGCCGCTCCTGCGAATCGCAGGGAACGACGCTAGAGCCGGGCCAGGCGATCCAGCGCGCTGCGAAGTGTCTCGTCCTTCTTGGCGAAGCAGAACCGGACGACGCGCTGGTCGAAGCCGTTGTCATAGAAAGCCGACAGCGGTATGGCGGCTACGCCTATTTCCGATGTCAGCCACTTGCAGAATTCGGCCTCGCTCAATGCGCTGACCTGCGAGATGTCGACGCACTGGAAATAGCTGCCCTGGCTGGGCAGTATCTTGAACTTCGTGCGCGCCAGGCCTTCGCGAAAGAGATCGCGTTTGCGCTGGTAGAACGCGGGCAGCTGCAGATGCGGCTGAGGATCGGCCATGTAAGCGGCCAGGCCGTGCTGCACCGGCGTGTTGACGGTAAATACGTTGAACTGGTGGACCTTGCGGAACTCGGCCGTGAGCGCTGCCGGTGCGGCGACGAAGCCCACCTTCCAGCCGGTCACGTGGTAGGTCTTGCCAAAACTCGAAACGATGAAGGTCCGTGCCGCCAGGCCCGGGAAACGCGCCGCGCTCTGGTGATCCCGGCCGTCGAAGACCATGTGTTCGTAGACCTCGTCGCTGATCACGAAGACATCCGTGGGGGCCAGCAGCTCCTGCAGGGCCAGCATGTCTTCTTGCGACCAGACGGTAGCGCTGGGGTTGTGGGGGCTGTTGATCAGCACCGCCCGGGTCTTGCCGCTGATCGCCGCGGCGATCTTGCCGAAGTCCGGACGGAAGGTACCGGGTGTGAGCGGAACGCGAACCGCCGTGCCGCCGGCCAGTTCGATGTTGGGCACGTAGCTGTCGTAGCAGGGCTCCAGCACGATCACTTCGTCGCCGGGACGCACGATGGCGAGGATGGCGGTGATGATCGCCTGAGTCGCTCCGGCGGTAATGGTGATTTCGCAGCCGGCGTCATAACTGCGGCCGTACAGCGCCTCGATCTTGGCCGCTACCGCGGCGCGCAGCGTGGGCACGCCGGGCATGGGTGGGTATTGGTTCAAACCCTGCTTCATGGCTTCGGTCACGGCGTCCACGAGTCGTGGATCGCAATCGAAATCCGGGAAGCCCTGGCCCAGGTTCACGGCGCCCTTTTCCGTGGCGAGGGCGGACATCACCGTGAAGATGGTGGTACCTACGGCGGGCAGTTTGGTTTGGATCGGCGGTGTGCGGGGGGCGCCGCTCATGGGAGCGCCACTTTGCATGATGTCTTTCCGCCGGCCACCGCGCAACCGGCTTCGCCGGGCTGCTGGTGGCGCCCCCTCGAGGGGGAGGCGGCCGCAGGCCGCTTCGGGGGGGATTCAAAGCTCATAGTCATTGGAATGGCCTGTCATGGCCTTGGCAATCAGGTTGCGGTCCAGCCGGTCGGACAGCAGTTCAGCGAACGTATAGACGAAATTGCGCAGGTAGGCGCTGCGCTTGAACGCCACGCGAGCCACGTTCTGCCCGAAGAGCAGGCCCAGCGGCCGCACGGCCAGGTCGCTGTTGCTGCCGTCGTCGCGCACGGCCATCTCGGCCACGATGCCGATGCCCAGGCCCAGGCGCACGTAAGTCTTGATGACGTCCGAATCGATGGCTTCGAGCGCGATGCGCGGCTGCAGCTTGCGCTGTGCAAAAGCGGTGTCGATGCGCGTGCGGCCCGTGAACGAGGGGTGGTACGTGATGAGGGGCTCGGACGCGATGTCCTCCAGGCTGATGCGCTCCTTCTTCGCCAGCGCATGCCCGAGCGGCAGGACCAGCACATGCTGCCACTCGTAGCAGGGCAGGGTGACCAGCTCTTGGTGGTCGGGCAGCGACTCGGTGGCGATGCCGATCTCGGCCACCTCGTCGATCAACATCCGCGCCACCTGGTCGGGCGAGCCCTGGTGCAGGCTGACGTTGACCTTGGGAAAAGCTTCGCGCAGCTTGGCCACCGGAATTGGCAACACGTAGCGCGCCTGGGTGTGGGTCGTCGCGATGGACAGGGTGCCGCTGTCCTGGGCGCTGAACTGCTCGCCGATGCGCTTGAGGTTGCCCACCTCACGCATGATGAGTTCGATGCTTTTGAGCACATGCTCGCCCGGCTCTGTCACGCGCTTGAGCCGCTTGCCGTGGCGGGCGAAGATCTCGACGCCCAGTTCTTCCTCCAGCTCGATGATGGCCTTGGATACCCCCGGCTGCGAGGTATGCAGTACCTTGGCAGCCTCGGTCAGATTCAGGTTGCGACGTACTGCTTCACGCACGAAACGGAACTGGTGAAGATTCATACCGATTTCTTCTAAGAGAGAAATTCATTATGCCCGATCTGGTCTATGCTACTCAATGGCAATGGTCGCCAGCAGGTCCAGGACACGCCCATCCTCGCCGACGGCCGGCTGCACGACGAAGCGCACGTGAGGATGGTCCGCGCGCAGCCGATCGGCCAGGAGGGGCAGATCCTGCCGGGCATGTCTGCCGGTGCCCAGGAACATCGGGACGACCGTGATCCGGGCCGTTCCCAGCGCCGCGAGTTCCCTGGTTGCCGCAGGAAGATCCGGCTGGTCGAGCTCGAGGTAGGCGCAACGCACCAGCAGGGCAGGATCACGCGCCCGCAGCCGCGCCGCCACGGCTTCGATCGGTCCGCGCCACAGCGGATCACGCGACCCGTGGCCGAACAGAATGACCGCCTTGCGTTCGTGCATGCCTACCTTCTGAGCACCAGCCAGCCGAAGGCGCCCAGCGAGAACATCGAATAGATGAGGCCGGGAGCAGCGGCCGTGAGCCAGGGCCGCCAGTTCTGCAGGTTGCCGATGTAGCCGAACACGTTGTTGAGCAGGAAGAAGCTGATGCCGATCAGCACCCCGCCGAACACATAGGAGGTGATGCCCCCGGCGCGAAAATGCAGGTAGGCAAAGGGCAGGGCCAGCACCACCATCACGATGCAGCTGAGCGGATAGAACACCTTGCGCCAGAACTCGATCTCGTAGCGCTGCGACGTCTGGCCATTGGCCTCCAGATGCTGGATGTACTGGAACAGGTCGATCGTGCTCATGCGATCGGGCTTGAGCAAGGCGACGGAGACCATCTCCGGCGTGATCTCCGTGGGCCAGCGCAGCCGGGTGAATTTCAGCCGTTCCACCCGCGCCGAGGTGGCACCGCTGGTGCTGAACTCGCTGCGCTCGGCATTTTCCAGCAGCCAGGCACCCGCGTCCGTGAACCCGGCCTTGGGCGCCTGGGTGATGGACACCAGGAATCCGCGGCTGTCGGCCTCGAAAATGCGCACGTCCTGCATGTCGCCTTCGGGCGTGAGGGCCTTCACGTTCACGTTGTAGGTGTGGTGGGGCTGCCTTTCCTTCAGCCAGGCGCCGGTCTGGCCGATACTGATGCGGCCCTGCAGGCGGGCCTTGAGCAGCTGCGCCGCGCGGTCAGCTGCCGGCGCGAGATAGTCGCCCGCGGCGAAGGTAAGTGCCGAGAATGCCAGGCCCAATGCCAGCAGGGTGCGCAGTGCGCGCCAGGGGCCCAGGCCGCTGGTCCGCAGGATCGTGTATTCCGAGCTCTGGGCCAGCCGCGCCATGACGAAGATCGTGCCGATCAGCACCGCGATGGGCAGCAGCTCGTAAAGATGACTCGGCAGCATCAGGGTGACATGGGCCAGCGCCTGGGTCAGCCGGTACCCGGTAACGCCTTTGCCGACGTTGGGCAACTCGTCCACGAAATCGAAAAAGAAGAAGAGCGCCAGGAATCCCACTGTCACGAACAGAACGGAGGCCAGCACTTCCTTGTAGATGAGGCGCCTGATCGTTCTCATGCGGATTCCTGTGCCCCGGTGCGCTGCCGGCGCGCCAGCCTCAGGAAAGCCCAGTTGTTGTGCTGCTTGGCCAGCCAAAAGATGCCGCCGAGCATGACGCCCCCGTGGAGCACCGCCAGGAAAGTGCCGAAACCCGCGCGTCCGGTGGAAACCCAGCTCTGCCCCAGGTTCAGGAGGTTGAAATACACCACGAAAGCGAAGAGGGCGAACACCAGGTTGCCGCTGCGGGCCGCCCGCGGGTTGACGCTGGACACGGTGATCGCGATCACGACGAAGTTCACCGCCGCCAGGGCCAGGCCCAGGCGCCAGGCGAGTTCACCGAGGTGCGCACGCGTGGGCTCCCTCACGAGATCGAAGGTGGACCGTGTCTTGGCAGGCAAGTTGTCGCGCGCGACCAGTTCGTTGGCGCCCACGCGGCTCGCGTATTCCTCGAACTCGCTGATCTTCAGCTGGCCCGCTTGCGTGCTTTCGACGCGCTGGCCGTTGGAAAGCACCAGGAACGGGCTGCCCCCGATCGTGTCGAGGCGGCCGCTGCGCGCCGACGTGACGGTTTCCTTGCCGTTCTCGTTGGTCGAAATGAAGATGTTCTTGCCCGACTTGTTGTCGGGCGTGTCCTTGTCCAGGAAGAAAACGCGCTTGCCGCTGGCCGATTCCTGGAACTGCCCGGGCGCGACGCGCTCGAGGTCGCCGCGCTTGCCATAACGGTCCTTCAGCTCCTGCGTCTGCTGGTTGGACCACGGCCAGACGACGAGTGCCAGGGCGGTGATCACGAGGAGGATGGGCCAGGCGAAACGAAACAGCGGTACAAGGAAGGCAGAGAGCCCGCGGCCGGCGGAGAACCAGATCACCATCTCGCTGTCGCGGTACATGCGCGACAGGGTTCCGACGATCGCGATGAACAGGCACAGCGTGAGAATCGGCGGCAGGTAGCCCAACACCGTGTAGCCCATCACCATGAGCACTTCCTGCGGGTTGACGCTGCCCCGGCTGGCCTGGCTCAGTGTCCGGATCAGTGTCATCGTCATCACGATGGTGACCAGCACCACCAGCGTCGCGCCAAAACTGCGGGCGAGCTCCTTGCGCAAGGTCGAATGGAATAACATGGGCGCGATCAAATGCGGTTGCGGAAAGCAAAACAGCGAATTATGGACTTCGACCTCAAGACCCTGGACCTGGCAGGCGCGGCCGCAGAGAAATGCGATGCGCTGGTGCTGCTCGTGGGCGAATCCTTCAGGCCGGGCAAGGACCCCCTGTCCAGGCTGGCGGCCGATGCCCTGAAGGCGGGCGACCTGGAGCCCAAGGCTGGCAAGCTGCTGCAGGCCTATCGAAGCGCCGGCATTGCCGCGCCGCGTCTCATCCTTGCGGGCGCCGGCGATGGCTCGGCGAAAAAGGTGCATGCCGCGGTGCATGCGGCCGTCGCCGGGTTGCGGGCATCCCGCGCGAGGCGCCTGGTCATCTGCCTGCCCGCCGGCGCCGATGACGCGGTCTTGCGCGCCGTGGTAGCCGCGACGGCCGAGGCCAGCTACGTGTATATCGCCACCAAGTCGAAGCCCGAGGGCCGCGAACTGCAACGGGTGACCATCGCCGTCGCCGATGCCGACCGCTACAAGGCCGGTTTCGGCGTTGCCAAGGCCACCGCCAGCGGCATCGAGTTCGCGCGCGAACTGGGGAACCTTCCGCCCAACGTGGCCACGCCCGCGCGGCTCGGCGACGAGGCCAGGAAACTTGCCAAGGCGCACGGATTCAGGTGCGAAGTGCTCGGCCCGAAGGAAATCGGCAAGATCGGCATGGGGTCGTTCCTGGCCGTCGGCCAGGGCTCGGAGCAGCCGTCTCGCTTCATCGTCCTGCAGTACCAGGGTGCGGCGGCCGGCGAGCCTCCGCTGGTGCTGGTCGGCAAGGGCATCACCTTCGATTCAGGCGGCATTTCCATCAAGCCCTCGCAGGAGATGGACGAGATGAAGTTCGACATGGGCGGCGCCGCCAGCGTCCTGGGAACTTTCAGGGCCATCGGCGAGCTCAGGCCCGCCCTGAACGTGGTGGCCCTCATACCGGCTTGCGAGAACATGCCGGACGGCAAGTCGTTCAAGCCTGGCGACATCGTGACCAGCCTCAGCGGCCAGACCATCGAGATTCTCAACACGGACGCAGAGGGCCGATTGATCCTGTGCGATGCGCTGACTTACGCGCAGCGCTTCAAACCCAGCGCGGTCATCGACGTTGCGACACTGACGGGCGCGTGCCTGGTCGCGCTCGGGAGCGTCCGCAGCGGGCTTTTCGCTACCGACGACGGCTTGGCCCAGGCCCTTCTGGATGCCGGCGACGCCGCGCTCGACCCTTGCTGGCGGATGCCGCTGGACGACGAGTATGCCGACGGGCTCAAGAGCAATTTCGCGGATGTGGCGAACGTCGGCGGCCGCGCCGGAGGTGCCGTCAACGCGGCCAAGTTCTTGCAGCGCTTTGCCGGCAACTACCCGTGGGCCCACCTGGACATTGCAGGCACCGCATGGAAAGGCGGCGCCGCCAAGGGATCGACCGGGCGGCCGGTGGGCTTGCTGGTGCAATTTCTGCTGGGCCAGCAGCGCCTGGCGCCCTCCAAGACGGGGAGGGCGGCCAAGCCGTCCCGCACCAAGCGCGGATGACGGCCATGACGGAGGTCGCCTTTCACTTCAACGCCCCGCACAAGCTGGGCTATGCGTGCAGGCTCGTGCGCAAGGCGGTGGCAAGCGGCGCCAAGGTCGTCGTGACGGGCGAGGCGGGGATGCTGCGCGAACTCGACACCGCGTTGTGGACCTTCTCGGCGCTGGATTTCGTGCCGCATTGCCATAGCGCGGCAGCTTCCGAGAGCGTGCTGGCGGCTTCCCCCGTGGTGCTTGCGGATTCTCCCCGTTCGGCGCCCCATCAACAGGTGCTGGTGAATCTCGGGTTGACCGTGCCGGACGGCTTCGAAGGTTACGAACGGCTGATCGAGGTGGTGACCGTGGAGGACGAAGACCGGCAGAGGGCGCGCCAGCGCTGGAAGTACTATGCCGACCGCGGCTATGCCATCACCCGCCATGATCGGGCCAAGGAAGCCGGCTGATGCCAGGCCGCCCGCCACGCTACGTCCCGACCCTCACCGAGGTGGTCAAGCCGCCTGCCGGGCCCGGGGCGTCGCCGCCCGCTGGCCTGTCGCAGGAACAATTGATTGCCCGGGTGATGCAGCGGGTGGATCTGATGTTGGAGCGCCGCTTGCGGGAAGCCATCGCCGCCGCTGTGCTGGAGCAGACGCGGACCATCGTCCCCTTGCTTCGGGACGAAATCGAATCGGTGGTGCGCCAAACCGTGGCACAGGCGTTCACCGAAGAGCTCCCAGGCGGCCACAGCACGCATAAATAGAAGGACCTAGACCTTTCCCTATGGTTCTGGTCCGGAAATTGCGTTATGTTCGCGACCGTTGAGCCCATAAAGATATCTCAACCTTTTTCCCTACTCTGGAGGTTAGTTATGCAGATGAACTTGAAATTGACGGTTGTCGCCGCCATTGCCGCTGTCGCAGGCATGGCGTCCGCGCAAGACGTCCAGGTGGTCAAGATCGGTCACGTCGGTCCCGTCTCCGGTGCCCAGGCCCACTACGGCAAGGACAACGAGAACGGCGCCCGGATGGCCGTCGACGACCTGAATACGCAGAACCTCGTCATCGGCGGCAAGCGCGTGCGCTTCGAGCTGGTGGCCGAGGACGACGCTGCCGATCCGAAGCAAGGCACCGCCGCCGCGCAGAAACTGTGCGACGCCAAGGTCGCTGGTGTGGCGGGTCACCTGAACTCGGGCACGACCATCCCGGCCGCCAAGGTCTATAACGACTGCGGCATCCCCCACATCACCCCGTCGGCCACCAACCCGAACCTGACCAAGCCCGGCTACAAGACCACGTTCCGGCTGCTGGCCAACGACAACGCGCTGGGCGCGGGGCTGGCTTTCTACGCCGCCGACACGCTGAAGCTCAAGCGGATCGCCATCATCGACGACCGCACTGCTTACGGCCAGGGCGTTGCCGAAGTGTTCAAGAAGACGGCGGCAGCCAAGGGCATCCAGATTGTCGACGAGCAGTTCACCACCGACAAGGCCACCGACTTCATGTCGATCCTGACGGCGATCAAGTCCAAGAACCCCGACGGCGTGTTCTACGGCGGCATGGACCCCCAGGCTGGCCCGATGCTGCGCCAGATGGAACAGCTGGGCATGAGCAACGTCAAGTTCTTCGGCGGCGACGGCATCTGCACGGCCGAACTGGCCAAGCTGTCCGCCGGCGCCAAGACCCTGACGAACGTGGTTTGTGCCGAAGGCGGCGCCTCGCTCGAGAAGATGCCCGGCGGCAAGGCCTGGAGGACGCGTTACGACGCCAAGTACCCCAACCAGTTCCAGATCTACGGCCCCTACGTCTACGACGCTGTGATGGTGCTTGCCGACGCGATGAAGCGCGCCAACTCCGTCGATCCCAAGGTCTACACCCCCAAGATTCTGGAAACGAATCTGAAGGGCGTGACCACCCAGATCCAATTCGAGCCCAATGGTGAACTGAAGAACCCGGCGATGACCCTGGTCGTCTACAAGGACGGCAAGAAGAGCCCGCTGAACTAAGCAGGTCCGCGCTGCGGGAAGCCGCCCTAGGGCGGCTTTTTTTATTGGCATTGCGCGGCGACCCGGCGTCGTCGCCCCTAACCATCTTGTGTCAGGTCTCGGCCCCTGTTTATGTAGGCTGACTCCTACAATCCGCACTGACAGTGCCTCTGTGGCGCGTCAGTATTCCTTCTGGCTTGTGGCTACCGACCGAAACCAGTACCCTGCACCGACTTGTTGGCCGAGTTACGGCTGCTTACGGTATGGGGACTCCAATGGAAGTAGTGGCGAAATTGCCTTCGGTGGATCAGCGCGACAGTGAACTGAGGCACATTTTGAAGGCGCTCGGCGCGTTCAGGCGGGGGGAGAGCGGGGTGACGCTCCCGACCGAATGGGATGGCGTCTTCGGCAAGATTGCGGCCGAATTCAACGACCTCACCGCGCAGACGGCACAGACCTCCCGCAAACTCAAAGCAATGGAAGCAGCCTCCCGGGGTTCGGGCAAGGCCCGGCGCCTCGGCGATGACAAGCTGACCGGCTTGTGGCAGAACGATGTCGCCGCGGTGGATGCGATCCTCGAAGAGGTCGACAACCTTTCCAGCCACACGCGGACTTTTCTGTCGGCGCTGACGGACCTGAAAAAAGGCAACGCCGCGGCCCAGCTGCCGCAAGACTGGACAGGCGTATTCGGCAAGGTCGCCGATGCCTTCAACGACGTGGTGGCGGAGAACCTGCGCATGTCTCACGAGCTGGCGCGGCTTTCCCGCGTCGTGGGTAAGGAAGGCAAGCTCAAGGAGCGTGCCTACGTTCCCAATGCCAGCGGCTTCTGGCGCGATTCGGCCGAATCGATCAACTCCCTGATCGCCGACCTGGTGCACCCGACGTCCGAGGTGGCGCGCGTGATCGGTGCGGTGGCGCAGGGTGACCTGTCCAAGTCAATGGCGCTGGAGGCCGACGGCCGGCCTCTGGAAGGCGAGTTCCTTCGCACCGCAATGATCATCAACAAGATGGTGCAGCAGCTCGGCACCTTCTCCGCCGAAGTGACGCGGGTGGCGCGCGAGGTGGGTACCGAAGGCAAGCTGGGTGGCCAGGCCGACGTGCAGGGCGTGGCCGGCACGTGGAAGGACTTGACCGATTCCGTGAACTTCATGGCCTCCAACCTCACGGCCCAGGTGCGAAACATCGCCGGCGTGACGAAGGCCGTGGCGACGGGTGACCTGTCCAAGAAGATCACGGTGGACGTGAAGGGCGAAATCCTCGAACTGAAAAACACCATCAACACCATGGTGGACCAGCTCCGATCATTCGCATCGGAAGTGACCCGGGTGGCCCGTGAAGTGGGTACCGAAGGCAAGCTGGGCGGCCAGGCCGATGTGCAGGGCGTGGCAGGCACGTGGAAAGATTTGACCGACTCGGTGAACTCGATGGGCTCGAACCTCACGGCCCAGGTGCGAAACATCGCGGAAGTGACGAAGGCCGTGGCAGCCGGTGACCTCTCCAAGAAGATCACGGTGGACGTGAAAGGCGAAATTCTCGAGCTCAAGAACACGATCAATACGATGGTGGACCAGCTGCGTTCCTTCGCCTCGGAAGTGACGCGGGTGGCACGCGAAGTCGGTACTGAAGGCAAGCTGGGCGGCCAAGCCGACGTGCAAGGCGTAGCTGGTACCTGGAAGGACTTGACCGATTCGGTGAACTCGATGGGCTCGAACCTGACGGCCCAGGTGCGGAACATCGCGGAAGTGACGACGGCCGTGGCGGCCGGTGACCTCTCCAAGAAGATCACCGTGGACGTGAAGGGCGAAATCCTCGAACTGAAGAACACCATCAACACCATGGTCGACCAGCTGCGTTCCTTCGCTTCGGAAGTGACGCGGGTGGCGCGTGAAGTGGGTACCGAAGGCAAGCTGGGCGGCCAGGCCGACGTGCAAGGCGTGGCCGGTACCTGGAAGGACTTGACCGATTCGGTGAACTTCATGGCCGGTAACCTGACCTCGCAGGTGCGCAACATCGCCGACGTGACGACAGCCGTGGCGGCGGGCGACTTGTCCAAGAAGATCACGGTGGATGTGAAGGGCGAAATCCTGGAGCTGAAGAACACCATCAACACCATGGTGGACCAGCTCTCGTCGTTCGCTTCGGAAGTGACGCGCGTGGCGCGCGAAGTGGGCACCGAAGGCAAGCTGGGCGGCCAGGCCGATGTGCAGGGCGTGGCCGGCACGTGGAAAGACTTGACCGACTCGGTGAACTCGATGGGCTCGAACCTGACGGCCCAGGTGCGAAACATTGCCGACGTGACGAAAGCCGTGGCGGCCGGTGACCTCTCCAAGAAAATCACCGTGGACGTGAAGGGTGAGATTCTCGAACTCAAGGCCACGATCAACACCATGGTGGACCAGCTCTCGTCGTTCGCGTCGGAAGTGACGCGGGTGGCGCGCGAAGTGGGTACCGAAGGCAAGCTGGGCGGCCAGGCCGATGTGCAGGGCGTGGCCGGCACCTGGAAGGACCTGACCGACAACGTGAACTTCATGGCCGGTAACCTCACGTCCCAGGTGCGGAACATTGCGGAAGTGACGACGGCCGTGGCGGCCGGTGACCTCTCCAAGAAGATCACCGTGGACGTGAAGGGTGAAATCCTGGAACTGAAGAACACCATCAACACCATGGTCGACCAGCTGCGGTCGTTCGCTTCGGAAGTGACGCGGGTGGCGCGCGAGGTGGGTACCGAAGGAAAGCTGGGCGGCCAGGCCGATGTGCAGGGCGTGGCCGGTACCTGGAAGGATTTGACCGACAACGTGAACTTCATGGCCGGTAACCTGACCTCGCAGGTCCGGAACATCGCCGACGTCACGAAGGCGGTGGCCACCGGCGACCTGTCCAAGAAGATCACGGTGGACGTGAAGGGCGAAATTCTCGAACTCAAGAACACCATCAACACCATGGTGGACCAGCTGCGGTCCTTCGCTTCGGAAGTGACGCGGGTGGCGCGGGAAGTGGGCACCGAAGGCAAGCTGGGCGGCCAGGCCGACGTGCAGGGCGTGGCCGGCACCTGGAAGGACCTGACCGACAACGTGAACTTCATGGCCGGCAACCTGACCTCGCAGGTGCGAGGCATCGCCAAGGTGGTGACGGCAGTGGCCAACGGCGACCTCGACCAGAAGCTGACGGTGGAAGCCAAGGGCGAGGTGGCGGCGCTGGCCGACACCATCAACGGCATGACCGACACACTGGCGACGTTCGCCGATCAGGTGACGACGGTGGCGCGCGAAGTGGGCGTGGAAGGCAAGCTGGGTGGCCAGGCCAAGGTGCCGGGCGCCTCGGGCACCTGGAAGGGCTTGACCGAAAACGTGAACCAGCTGGCTGCCAATCTGACCACCCAGGTGCGGGCGATCGCCGAGGTGGCGACCGCCGTGACGCAGGGCGACTTGACACGATCGATCACGGTGGAGGCGCTGGGCGAAATGGCCGCGCTCAAGGACACCGTGAACGAGATGATCCGCAATCTGAAGGACACGACGCAGGTGAACACGGAACAGGACTGGCTCAAGACCAACCTGGCCAAGTTCTCCCGGATGCTGCAGGGCCAGAAGGACCTGGTAGCGGTGGGCCACCTGATCCTGTCCGAACTGGCGCCCGTGGTGGGTGCGCAGCAGGCCGAGTTCTATGTGCTGCGCTACACGCACGAGCTGCCCAAACTGCGCCTGACGGCGAGCTACGCCTCGGACGGCCATGGCTCGTACGGCAAGGAAGTGGACCTGGGAGAGGGCCTGGTCGGCCAGTGCGCCTACGACAAGAAAAAGATCCTGCTGACTTCCTCGATCCCTGAAAGCCTGCGGATCTCCTCGGGGCTGGCCGATGTCGCGCCGCTGAACGTGCTGGTGCTGCCCATCATCTTCGAGGGACAGGTCCGGGGTGTCGTGGAACTTGCGTCGGTGGAGCGTTTCAACCCGACGCACCAGGCCTTCCTGGACCAGCTGACGGAATCGATCGGCATCGTGATCAACACGATCGAAGCCAATATGCGCACCGAGGACCTGCTGACCCAGTCGCAGTCGCTGGCGCAGGAGCTTCAGAGCCGCCAGCAGGAACTGCAGCAAACCAACGAGGAGCTGCAGGAGAAGGCCCGCTTGCTGGTCCACCAGAACCATGAGGTGGAACGCAAGAACCAGGAAGTCGAACAGGCCCGCCAGGCCCTGGAAGACAAGGCCAAGCAGCTCGCTCTCACGTCCAAGTACAAGTCCGAGTTCCTGGCGAACATGTCGCACGAGCTGCGCACGCCGCTCAACTCGCTGCTGATCCTGTCCGACCAGCTGTCCAAGAACCCGGACGGCAACCTCACGCCCAAGCAGGTGGAGTTCGCCAAGACGATTCATTCGTCGGGCAACGACCTGCTGATGCTGATCAACGACATCCTGGACCTGTCGAAGATCGAATCCGGCACCGTGGTGGTGGATGTCAACGAGCTGCGGCTGTCGGATCTGCAGCTGTACGTGGAGCGCACCTTCCGTCACGTGGCCGAAGCCAAGAATGTGGACTTCATGATCCACACGGGCATCAACCTGCCCACGGCCATGGTGACCGACGTGAAGCGTCTGCAGCAGATCCTCAAGAACCTGCTGTCGAACGCGTTCAAGTTCACCCACCAGGGCAATGTGACGCTCACGGTGGAAGAAGTATTTACCGGCTGGACGCCGGACAACGACGACCTCAACCGTGCCCAGCAGGTGCTGGCATTCGCGGTGTCGGACACCGGCATCGGCATTTCCGGCGACAAGCAGCAGATCATCTTCGAGGCGTTCCAGCAAGCCGACGGCTCGACCAGCCGCAAGTACGGCGGTACCGGCCTGGGCCTGGCCATCAGCCGGGAGCTCTCCAAGCTGCTGGGCGGTGAAATTCGCCTGTCCAGCGCGCCGGGGCAAGGCAGCACGTTCACGCTTTACCTGCCGCTGGTGTATTCGGGCAACCGCTCCAATCGCCGGCAGGCGCCGGCTTCCAACGAAACCCGCGCCGGCCTCACCCTACCCGGGATCAGGCGCATGCCGCGGCCCGAGCTGGTGCAGGCGCCGGATGCGGCTGTTGCCGGCGAGGAGGCGGGCTTCGCGCTGAACGAGGCCGCCGACGACCGGAACTCCATCCAGCAAGGCGACCTGGTGCTGCTGATCGTCGAGAACGACCTGGCGTTTGCCAGTTTCCTGCTCGACGCCGCCCGTGCCAAGGGATTCAAGGGGCTTGTCACCTCGCTCGGGGCAGGCGCCTTGACGCTGGCCACGCAGTACAAGCCTTCGGCGATCACACTGGACATGTACCTTCCGGACATAGACGGCTGGCGCGTGCTCGACCGCCTGAAGCATGACATCGGTGCTCGCCACTTGCCCGTGTGCGTGATCTCGACGGACGACTCCAAGGAGCGGGCGTTCCGCTCCGGCGCCATGGCCTTCGTGGAGAAGCCGATCCAGTCCAAGGAAGTCCTCGACGCCATGCTGGACAAGCTGCAAAGCTACCTCGTCCGGCCCCAGCGCAGGATGCTCGTAGCCTTGAAGGATGTGGCCGCGCGGCGCGACTTCCTGGCGCAGGTCGAGGAGGAGGAGATCTCCATCAATGTGGCAAAGAGCGCCGAGAAGCTGCAGGAGGCGCTGGAGGAGAGCCGCTTCGACTGTGTGGTGCTGGAGGACGGTTTCCCCGGTGTGGACGGGCGCGAATGCCGGCGCATGCTGGCGGCGCAGGCCGGGATCGGGCCGTTGCAGCTGCTAATCTACCGCGGAGCCAGCAAGGACGCAGGGAAGTTCGCCTGGGTATCCGACGACACGATCGCGGTGCACGAAGCCCACACCGTGCCCAAGCTTTTCGACAACGCCCTGCTGGCACTGCACCACAACCTGGCGCGGCTGCCCGAGGCGAAGCGCTCGCTGATCAACAATATCCAGGAGACCAGCAAACCACTGGCCGGCAAGCGCGTCCTGATCGTCGACGACGACATGCGCAATATTTTTGCGCTGGCCACCGTGCTCGAAGAACACGGGATGGACATCGTCTGGGCGGATAATGGCCGGGATGCCATTTCGCGGGTCGCGAGCGATCAGCAGATCAAGGTGGTGTTGATGGATATCATGATGCCCGAGATGGACGGCATGTCTACCATGAAGGAAATCCGCAAGCTGCCGGCCGGCAAGAATCTGCCCATGATTGCGGTAACGGCAAAGGCCATGAAGGGCGATCGGGAAAAATGCATCGAAGCGGGAGCTTGGGACTACCTGTCCAAACCAGTCAACACCCAGGACCTGCTGGCGGTCCTGCGCGCTTGGCTGCACCAGTGAACCAGCCGGTGGCTCCGCTGGCGCCGCCACTCGAGCAGGAGAAAGCCAATATTCTGGTGGTCGACGACCTGCCGGAAAAGCACGTTGTCTTCCGCAGCATCCTGGAGGAGCTGGGCCAGAACATCATCAGCGCCCGCTCCGGCCAGGAAGCCCTGCGTTTCATCCTGGAGCAGGAATTCGCCGTCATCCTCCTGGACGTCAACATGCCGGACATCGACGGCCTGGAGACTGCGGGCCTGATCAGGCAGTACAAGAAGTCCTCCCAGACGCCGATCGTCTTCATCACGGCTTATGTGGACGAGGTTCAGGCCAAGCGTGGCTACGCGCTGGGCGCGGTGGACTACATCCCCTCGCCGGTGGTGCCCGAGGTGCTGCGCTCCAAGGTGAGGGTGTTCGTCGAACTGTTCCGGATGAACCGGCAGCTGCAGCTGCAAGCAGTGGCCCGCGAGCAGCTGGCGCGGTCGGAAGCGGCGCGGGCGGCCGCGGAGGAAGCCATCTTGCGCGCGGACTATCTCGCCGAGGCGGGGCAGCAGCTTTCGCGGTCACTGCATCTCGAGGACACGATCCGGGCGCTGTTCGACGTCGCGGTCCCGATGCTTGCCGACCATGCTGTGCTGGCGCTGACCAATGCGGATGGGGCGTTGGGCCGGATCGAGACCCATCCACCTTCCGCTGTAAGTGCAGCCGCGACCCTGCCACAGAGCCTGCAAGACGCGCTGGCGCGCGCGCTGAAACAAAAGCAGTTCGACATGTGGCGCGAGGGGGGCCAGGCCGCCGTCGTCTGCCCGTTACTTGCCGGCGACCGTGCGCGCGGTGCGCTGATTTTGCGGGCTTCGGATGCGCGGCTGGATTCCTCCC
This sequence comes from Ramlibacter sp., assembly GCA_013815685.1. Lineage (GTDB taxonomy): Bacteria > Pseudomonadota > Gammaproteobacteria > Burkholderiales > Burkholderiaceae_C > Ramlibacter. The sequence goes on along the minus strand of JACDFR010000005.1, from coordinate 36,514 downwards.
GTGTGGCTCTGGCCAAGGAAGTGATCAGCCGCGCGTCGATCGCCATGGAGAATTCGCGGCTCTATACGGCGATCCAGGATGCCGATCGGCGCAAGAACGAATTCCTGGCGATGCTTGCCCATGAACTGCGCAACCCGCTCGCCCCGATTCGCAATGCCGTGCACATCATGCAGGGCGGAGATGTCACCCAGCGCACGATGAGCTGGGCCCGCGATGTCATCGGCCGGCAGGCGGACCACATGACGCGCCTCATCGATGACCTGCTGGACGTTTCGCGCATTGTCCAGGGCAAGGTTGTCGTCAAGCCGGAAAAGCTCACCCTGGCGTCATTGGTCGAACGCGCGATGGAGGCAAGCGCCCCCCGGATGGCTGCCCGCGATCAGGAGCTGCGGGTGCAACTGCCCGAAGCGCCGGTCGAGTTGAATGGCGATGGCGTTCGGCTGGCGCAGGTGCTGGCCAACCTCATCAACAACGCATCCAAGTTCTCGAGCCCGAACACGCCGATCACGCTGAGCGCCGCCTATGAGGATGGCGAGCTGAAGATCGCTGTGAAGGACGAAGGCACGGGGATTGATCCCGCATTCCTGCCTCACATCTTCGACCTCTTTGCCCAGGCCGACCAGTCGCTCGACCGGTCGCAGGGCGGGCTGGGGATCGGGCTGACGCTGGTCAAGCATCTGGTGGAACTGCACGGGGGGAGGGTGGCGGCTCGCAGCGAGGTGGGCCGTGGAACCGAGGTCTCGGTGTATCTGCCGGCGCAGCCGGCGCCCTCGAGCGAGGCGGCGGCGGGCCTGGCCGGTATCCGCGCGCCGGTGGCGCGAGGCAGTGCGCCGGCCAGGATCCTGGTGGTGGACGACCTGGCCGCCTCGGCCGAGACACTGATGACGCTGCTGGAAATGGAGGGCTTCGAGGTCAGGGTCGCCAGCGAGGGGATGGCCGCTCTCAAGATCGCCGAGGACTTCCGTCCCGACGTCGTGCTGCTGGACATCGGCTTGCCGGGCATGAACGGCTTCGAGGTGGCCAATCGCCTGCGTACCCAGCCCGAGTGCCGCGAGGCGCTTCTGATCGCCCTGACAGGCTATGGCGAGGCGGAAAGCCGGTCCCGTTCCGTCCAGGCCGGTTTCGATTTCCACATGGTCAAGCCGGCCGACGTGAACTTGTTGCTGTCGATGCTGGCCAATCCGCAAAAGGCGCGCAAGAGCCGGGCCGCCTGAGCGCGGGCGCCACTTGGCCCGCTGCTACAATTGCCTGTTCGCAGGAGAGGTGGATGAGCGGTTTAAGTCGCACGCCTGGAAAGCGTGTGAGGGTTAACAGCCCTCCGCGGGTTCGAATCCCGCCCTCTCCGCCGGCAATGCCCCGCATGGCGGACCCTGACCCATGCCGATGTGCGCGTGTATCTTGCTTTGCGGCGCAAGCTGGGGCGGACCAACAATGGCGACATCAACGCGACGCTGGCCGAGATAAGCACGCGGGCATATCCAGCAGTTCACCCTGTCGCCCGCGCTGCATCGCCTGGAGGCGGTGGGCTTCATCGAGAATCGGACGGCGCATTTTCCGATTTGACCATCGAACACGTGCCGGTTTCTCCTGTTCGATCATCGAAGCGGACGCGCGAGCATCAAACCTGGCTGCAAGCCGCATGAATGCGAGTTTCCTGGCGATTCAAGGGTGAGCGCGGGCATGGGCCGCACTGCTTCGACTATCGAACACCTTTGCATTGTTGCCATCCCTGAGCGGCCCTTGCAGGGTGTTGAAGGATGTCAACATTCATGGCGCGTCACCGGGAACCTAGCATTCATGCGGCCTGGTGGGGATGATGTGAAAGACGCCCTCCCGGAAAGCCCTTGTGCCGATGCGATCAGTGGCCTATGCAGCCATGGACACCCTGCGATCCTTCAGTCTGAAGCGCTCCGTCCGCATGGCCGTTGGCAAAGTCATTGATGAGCCCCGGTCCGCGATAGCAGGCGCCCAGCGCCTGCGGCAGGATATACAACGCATTGCCGCTCGTGGTGGCATTCAACATACCGTCCACCAGGATGCCGACCTGCACCTTGGTCCGCTGGTTCGCATCGCCCCAGATCGTGGTGTTGTTCAACATCCGCGCGCCCGTGCCGCAATGGGCGCCCGACGCGCAATTTGTAGCGCCTTCCGCTGTCCATGGGGCAGTGCCGACGAACAGCATGATGTCCGAGTGCTGATTCTGGCCGGCCAGGACCGTATTGCCTGAAAAGCTCCCGGTGAAAACACAGGAAACACAGTCTCCGGTCGTATCGAACCCCAGCGAGCCGTAGGCCGACAACCCCGCATGGACAATCACGTTCGACGATGCCGTCGTGGCTTGAGCCGTCCCACTCCCGCTGCCATGGCCGAAGATCACGATCCCGACGTCGGTGGGGTCGATGATGTGATTGTTCTGGATCAGGCCGTTGCTGCATGCTGCGAGATGCCGTCGGTGATCCAGCTCTCGGTTCCGTCTGACGTGTGGTTGGACGTGTATCCGGTAAGTAGATTGTTGTTGATGTCCAGTGATCCGCCGGGGCCGACACTGACGATGTGGCTGCGCACCAGCGGGAAGTCCGAGCGGATGCCCTGGACCAAGCCGCCGCCGCCGCCGACGCCTTCGTACCAGATATTGGCGCGTACTTCATCGATGTTCGTTGGGGCGCTCTTGTACAGGTGGCGTTGGCCGGACAGCCAGATGTTGCGGACCTTGGCGCCGGCCTGGACCCTCAGCAAATTCACGAACGACCCGGAGTTGCGGACAATCCGCGCCTGCCGCGCGTACTGGAGGCGGTCCGGGTTGCCGCTGGTTTCTAGCACTTTTCCGGCGGGGATCGTCAGCGTCGAGCTCAAATAGATGATGGTGCGCGGCGGCACGCTGCACACTACGTTGCTATTGATGCACGCTTCTAGTTGCGCCTGGGTCCAGGTACCCGAACCGATATCCATCGCCTGGGACAGTCCCCAGTCCTGCCGGTAGGCATCGCCAGCGCAGATGGCGCCGAGCAGGTCGGCGAACTCCGCGCTGTTGCTCAGCTCGAACACCATCTGGCTAGCCGTGGCGCCGGCGTTGAAGCGGCTGACCCAGTACGAGAAACCTGATGGATCAGGCTCGCGGCTCAGGACCGCGCGATAACCCGTCAAGATCATTTCCTGCGGCGTATAGCCCTTGCCGGTGTACTCGGCCGAAGAGAAAAAGCCATTCAGGACGGCTTGGAGCGAGCCGGTCGAGCAGCCATTGGTCAGGAAGTGGTTGGTGTAGTACTGCCAGGATCCGTTGTCCGGCGCTCTTCCCAGCGCCTCTGAAAACTGCTTGGCGATGAACTGCGAGGGAACTGCCGCCATCAGGACGCCCGGTGCCACAAGGGCGAGGATGAAGAGGGTGCGCGACAGGAGTCGGGTGAGGAGTGTGGTTGGCATAGGTGTTCTCCGGTTATCCACTTGGAGCTGGCCGTGGCTGTATGCAGTCGACCCATAGCCTGGATCGACCCTTACCAAATTATGGGCGAACGGGGAACCGGTTGGCGCGACGGCTGTGCGGCTCCCTGTCAGATTTGACAGGGCTTGCGGCCCGAATCTCACGGCCGTCACTTCTCTTACGACGTGGTCGGCGCATCGCCGCTGCCGTGCCCATGCAATGTGTCAGGCCCGACCGTGGGACTCGATGGACCGAGGCGGCCTCTTCCGACCACGCGGCGCGCGGGCTGCGCCACCGGCGCCTGCCAATTACCCCACCGGTGACAGCAATTCGCTACCGGTGAGAGCATTCAGCCTCTCGACAGCGGCCGGCGCGAACGGCTTTGAACGCCGGGTGCTCGTATCGATGTGGACGATCACGGTTTCTGCCAGGGCGGCACATCGATCTTCCTGAAAAATCGCCTGTTCGAGCTTGACGGAACTTTTGCCGATGGTCGAGACCCTGGTGCCAACCAGCACCGTGCCGGGCCAATAGATTTCACTGCGGAAGTTGAGCACGAGCTGCGCAATGACGAATTCGCCGCCCGGCGCGGCCAGCGGCGCGGCCGGGTTGTAGAGAATCTCGGTTCTGCCCGTTTCCAGGAAGGTGGCGAACACCGCATTGTTCACGTGTCCTTGCCGGTCGGTATCGGCATACCGGACCTTGTCCGATGACTGAATGGGGAAGTCGCTTGACTGGGGACTGTTTTCCACGAGGTTGCTCCAGATTTTCGAGAAATATCGGTGACACCGGCCGGATCAGGTGGCGCCGCGTGCCGGCTGCTTCTGCAAGATCGTCAAGACCATTCCCGCGGTCACGATGAGAATCCCGACGATTGCCCCGGTGCTGGATTGCTCGCCCAAGAGGACTGTTGCCAGGACGACCGCGGCGCCGGGCACCAGTGCGGCGAAAGTGGCTCCTACCGATGACCCGAGAAGCTGGACCGACTTGCTGTAGAAAAACAGCGCGATCGTCGAAACCAGAACGCCTTGGTAGACCACCTGCACACCAATGTCCCAAAGCGGCGCGTGCACGATCTGCAGGCCTCTGCCCGCCAAATAGACAGGAAGGAACAAGATCATGGAGAAGACCGAGACGATGCTCGTCGCATGCATGGGAGAGGTATTGAAATGCTTGGACGACACCGTGTAGACCGCCCACAACAAGCCGCCCAGCAGAAAGATGAGGTAGGCGTATGGTGACACGTCGGACGAGGCGAAACTCTGGTAGCCGATCAGCCCGACGCCGACGATGATCAGTGCGATGCCTGCGATCGCCTGCGCGGAAATCCGGGCGCCAAGGCCCCATGTGCTGATGGCGACGGAGAACAGGATCATGCTGCCGGGCGTCACGACGGCAAACTGCTCCACGGGCGCCATCGACAGACCGAGCGAGACCACGACCATGTAGGGTGCGCCTATGCCGACGACCATCAACGCGATGGCTTTCCAGCCCAGACCCATCAGCCCGCTGCGGATCAGGAGCGGCAGGAGAATCAACCCCGATACCGTGTACCGGATGAAGGTGATGTCATAGGCATCCAACGGGGTGTGCGTGAGCCCCAACCGGGTCACCACGGGAAACGCACCCCAGATCAGGGCCGAAACGAGGCCGCAGAAGATGCCCATCCACCGTTTGTCGGGATTGATGCTCAATGGCGTCATTGGTGTCCGATGCGGAACGAATCGGTATTTGCGCGCGTGCGAAGGTAAGCGTACTCGATGTCATTGACCATCATCTGCGCGCGATTGATGTGCCGCGCCGCGTAGTTGATGCTGGTGAGAAAGTGGGCCAGCTCCTCGGTATCGGCCAGCCTGTCGCCTTCGCAGGCCACCTTGCTGGCGTCGAGGTTGCGCCGGGTTTGAAGCTTGGCGATGTAGGCCGTGTCGATCACACGGAAGGCCGCGCCAATGCTCAGGCCGCGCGCATTGAGGACCTTGTGCCACTCGAAAGGCGGGTTGATCAGCACATCGCCGGGCTCGACGTAGACCACATCGCCTTCGAAATCGCGTCCAGCGGCTTCCCGGCCGCTGCTCGTGGCAAACATCAGATCGTAGTCGCGCAGCTGATCGCCCAGTTGCGGGGGACGCGTGATCCACTTCTTGGTCCCGGCGATCATGACGAACACGTTGAGCGTGGGGAACATGTGCCAGTCGCTGCCCACGGCCCCGCGGGCAGGCTCCCCAAAGTCCTGGGTGCTGTTTCCCAGGAACATGTGGCCAGTGACCCGCCAGGAGTCGACATTGAACCAGCCCTGGCGCAGGATTTCGTGCTTCACCAGGTTGAAGGCGTCTTTTCCCCACTCGTACGGATCGCTGTAGCCGGATGAAATCGTCCCGAGATGAGAATAAACGTCCAGGTTCCGGACAAAAATATCGTCGAGAAATTCCCTTCCGGTGCCGACGCGGCCGTTGACATAGTTGTAGTCGGAAGCGCCGTCCTTTGATCTCATCGAGACGGCCTGGTCGCCGGCCTTCACCCGCCATTGCAAAGTCTTTTCCGGATCGATCTGGTCGAAAAATTCGCGCCTCGAAAACCTGGGCTCGATATTGACCAGCTTGCGCAGCAAGGCAGGTTTGGAAAAGGCGTCGGTAAAGCGCTCGACGTTGTCGCGCGTGAGGCGGCCCTCGTGCTCGGGCGTATCGATGACGTTGATGTATCCGTATCGGATGCGGCTGTTTGCGATCATATAAATATTCCCTTTTCAGTTAGACCAAAAGAAAATTTCGTTTGCGCGTCAACCCCCATCGGGCAAGAAGAAACTCCGGGTTTGTACGCACTACCTATTTATCGATCTTCGCAGCGCTGTGTGTATTTTGATTTCCAGTAAGCCTGTTCCATAGTAGGGTTAAGTGCGTCAGGCCTGCCATTGCGGGAGCGCGCACCAATAGCGATTCAGGCCCGGCCGGTTTGCACCATCTTCATGGCCGAGCCAATCAGCGCCGAGACCTCCGTCATGTTGCTCGGAACGATCAGCGTGGTGGTGGCATCGGAAGCGACCTTGCTGTAGGCATCCACCGCCCGTTCCGCCACCTTCAGCTGCACCGCCTGCTCGCCCCCCGGCTGGCGGATGGCGGCGGCGATGCGCTCGATAGCCACCGCCGTGGCGTCCGCGACCGCCGTGATCGCGGATGCCTCGCCCTGCGCCTGGTTGATGGCGGCCTGCTTCTCGCCTTCGGAGCGGGCGATGAACGCCTCGCGCTCGCCGGTGGCGATGTTGATCTGCTCCTGGCGCCGGCCCTCGGAGGCCGCGATGAGCGCGCGCTTCTCGCGCTCGGCCGTGATCTGCGCCTGCATCGCGTGCAGGATCTCTTTCGGGGGCGTCAGGTCCTTGATCTCGTAGCGCAGCACTTTCACGCCCCAATTCAGTGCCGCTTCGTCGATGGCCTGCACCACTTGCGCGTTGATGATGTCGCGCTCCTCGAAGGTCTTGTCCAGCTCCAGTTTGCCGATCACGCTGCGCAGCGACGTCTGCGCCAGCTGCGTCACTGCCACGATGTAGTTGGAGGAGCCGTAGCTCGCCCGCATCGGGTCGGTCACCTGGAAGTACAGGATGCCGTCCACCTGCAGCTGGGTGTTGTCCCGTGTGATGCAGACCTGGCTGGGCACATCCAGGGGTATCTCTTTGAGGCTGTGCTTGTAGGCGACCTTGTCGACAAAGGGGATGAGGAAGTTCAGGCCCGGCGTCAGTGCGGCGTGGTACTTGCCCAGGCGTTCGACCACCCAGGCGTTTTGCTGCGGGACGACCTTGATTGCACGCACCACGAAGATAACGGCGATGACGAACAGGATGATGGCGATTTCCATGGGGTTTTCCTTTTTCTGCTTTTCAGATTTTTTCGACGACGAGGCGATTGCCGATGACTTCGCGCACGCGATGCGGTCCGGTGCCGTGCATCGCGCCGGCCGCGGCGACGACGGTCCAACTGGCGCCTCGGTATTTGATTGACGCGGTGCCGTCGGCATTCCAGGCGTCGACGTGCACGGTCTCGCCGATATCGAGATTGACATCGCGGTTGGAGGAGGCGATCGGCTCGTCGGGGCGTTTGCCTCGCTTCAGGTGCCATGCCGCCACGGCGCCCCCGCCCACCAGGGCCGCGGCGATGAGCTGCCCGGACAAGGGCAGGCCGGCATGCGCAGCGACGGCGCCGGCGGCCAGGCCGATGGCCAGCATCAGCAGGTAGAACGTACCCGTGACCAACTCGACAGCAATTGCCGACCCCGCCAGCAGCCACCAGATGGTGGAATCAGCCATAGGTCTCCTCCTCGTTGTGTTTGAAGCACCACATTTTGGGTGAAATCCCCGCGAGCGCAAGGACGAGGCCCGTTATTGCATACACTTCGCGGCTGTTTTTCCGATTTTCGGCCGCTGTACCGAAAGGCTCGCCATGAAATTCCGCTTTCCCATCGTCATCATCGATGAAGACTACCGCTCCGAGAATTCTTCGGGCCTGGGGATCCGCGCGCTGGCTCAGGCCATCGAGGCCGAAGGCTTCGAAGTGCTGGGCGTCACGCGCTACGGCGACCTGTCGCAGTTCGCGCAGCAGCAAAGCCGCGCCAGCGCCTTCATCCTGTCCATCGACGACGAGGAGTTCACGCCCGGGCCCGACCTGGACCCCGCGGTGCTGCACCTGCGCACCTTCATCGAGGAGGTGCGGCGCAAGAATGCCGACGTGCCGATCTACGTTCATGGGGAAACCAAGACGTCGCGCCACATTCCCAACGACATCCTGCGCGAGCTGCACGGCTTCATCCACATGTACGAAGACACGCCGGAGTTCATGGCGCGGCACATCATCCGTGAAGCCAAGAGCTACCTGGAGGGCGTGCAGCCGCCGTTCTTCAAGGCGCTGCTGGATTACGCCGAAGACGGTTCCTATTCATGGCATTGCCCCGGCCATTCCGGCGGGGTGGCGTTCCTCAAGAGCCCGGTGGGGCAGATGTTCCACCAGTTCTTCGGCGAGAACATGCTGCGCGCCGACGTGTGCAACGCGGTGGACGAGCTGGGGCAGCTTCTGGATCACACCGGCCCGGTGGCGGCGAGCGAGCGCAACGCCGCCCGGATTTTCAATGCGGATCATTGCTTCTTCGTCACGAACGGAACCAGCACGTCGAACAAGATGGTCTGGCACCACACGGTCGCACCGGGCGACGTGGTGGTGGTCGACCGCAATTGCCACAAATCCATCCTGCACGCGATCATCATGACCGGCGCCATTCCGGTGTTCATGAAGCCGACGCGCAACCACTTCGGCATCATCGGCCCGATCCCGCAAAGCGAGTTCGAGCCCGAGGCCATCAAGGCCAAGATCAGGGCCAACCCGCTGCTCAAGGGCATGGACGTGGAGAGCGTGAAGCCGCGAGTGATGACTCTGACCCAGTCGACCTACGACGGCGTGATCTACAACACCGAGACCATCAAGAAGATGCTCGACGGCTATGTGGATACGCTGCACTTCGACGAGGCCTGGCTACCGCACGCCGCGTTCCACCCGTTCTACGGCCCGTACCATGCAATGGGCAAGAACCGCACGCGGCCCAAGGAGTCGCTGACCTTCGCCACACAGTCCACCCACAAGTTGCTGGCGGGCATCAGCCAGGCCAGCCACGTGCTGGTGCAGGACTCGCAGAACCGCAAGCTGGACCGGCACCTGTTCAACGAGGCCTACCTCATGCACACGTCGACCAGCCCCCAGTACGCGATCATCGCCAGCTGCGACGTGGCGGCGGCGATGATGGAGCCGCCCGGCGGCACGGCGCTCGTCGAAGAGAGCATCCTGGAAGCATTGGATTTCCGGCGCGCGATGCGCAAGGTCGACGAGGAGTATGGCAAGGACTGGTGGTTCAAGGTCTGGGGCCCGGACAAGCTGGTGGAAGAGGGCATCGGCCGCGCCGACGACTGGCTCCTCCTGGGCGAGGCCCGCTCCGCAAGAACTGGAAATAATTCCTCGCGGAATTGGCACGGCTTCGGCAACCTGGCCGAGGGCTTCAACATGCTGGACCCGATCAAGTCCACCATCGTCACGCCGGGGCTTGACCTGAACGGCAAGTTCGCCAGGACCGGCATCCCCGCCAGCATCGTCACGCGCTTCCTGGCGGAGCACGGCATCATCGTGGAAAAGACCGGGCTCTACAGCTTCTTCATCCTTTTCACCATCGGCATCACCAAGGGCCGGTGGAACACCCTGCTGTCGGCGTTGCAGCAGTTCAAGGACGACTACGCGAAGAACCAGCCGATGTGGCGCATCCTGCCGGAGTTCTGCCAGCAATTTCCGCGCTACGAACGCATGGGCCTGGCCGACCTCTGCCAGCATGTGCATGAGCTCTACGCCAAGTACGACATCGCCCGGCTGACCACCGACATGTACCTGAGCGACCTGACACCCGCGATGAAGCCCAGCGACGCGTTCGCCTACATCGCCCACCGCAGGACGGAGCGGGTGGAAATCGACGGACTCGAAGGGCGGATCACGACTTCGCTGGTGACGCCGTACCCGCCCGGCATCCCGCTCTTGATCCCCGGCGAAGTGTTCAACAGGAAGATCGTGGACTACCTGAAGTTCTCGCGGGAATTCAACTCCCAATGCCCGGGCTTCGAAACCGATATCCACGGGCTGGTGGAAGAGGCCGGGCCCGACGGCAAGCTCCGGTACTACGCCGACTGCGTCAAGGTGGGGTAGGCCGCCGCCGCGGCGGCCCCTCTCAGATCAGCTTGCCTGTATAGCGCTCCAGCGTGGCCCAGGCCTGGCTGCCGAACTTGGCTTTCCACTCGGCGTAGAAGCCGGCCTGGCGCATGCGGCCGCGGAAACTGTCGGGAGCGGCCTGGTTGAAAATCATTCCCTTGTTCGCCAGATCCTTCTGAAGGATGGCATTCAGGATGGCGATGTCGATGCGTTCCACGGTGGCCGCGGCATTGACTCGCTTCGAAACGATGCCGCGCAGGTCCTGCGGCAGGCGCTCCCAGGCGCTGCGGTTGGCCAGGAACCAGAAACCGTCCCACATGTGGTGGGTCAGCGAGCAGTACTTCTGCACCTCATAGAGCTTGGCCGCGTCGATCACTGCCAGCGGGTTCTCCTGCCCTTCCACCGTCTTGGCCTGCAGCGCGGCATAGACCTCGCTGAAGTTGATCGATGCCGGCACCGTACCCAGGGCCCGGAACATCGATGACCACATCGGCGATACCGGTACCCTGATCTTCATGCCACCGAGGTCTTCCGCCGAGCGGATCGGCTTGGTGGACGACGTGATCTGGCGAAAGCCGTTGTCCCAGATGCGGTCCATGGCGACCAGATCCGCCTTGGCCAGGATTTCCGCGCGGATGTATGTCCCGAGTTCACCGTCCAGCGCGGACCAGACCGCTTCGTAATTGGGAAATGCGAAGCCCACGCCGGTGATGGCGGCTGCGGGTGCCACCGAGGACAGGATGAGCCCGGACAGGGTGAAGAATTCGATGCCGCCCGAGCGCACCAGTGCCAGCATTTCCGTGTCCGATCCCAGCTGGTTCTGCGGGAAGATCTGGATGTCCACTCGCCCGCGCGTTTCCGCACGCACGGCGCTGGCCATTTCGCGCGCGCGCACGTTCATGGGATGCGTTGGCGGCAGGTTGTTCGCGTACTTGTACGTGAACTCCGCCTTCTGGGCGAATGCGCCGCCGGCCTGCAGCCCGATAACGCCGGCACCAGCGCCGGCCAAAACGGTACGTCGAGTCAGTTCCATCGTCCACCTCCATTTTACGGCGCGTCGCGCGCCAGCTTCGCGACCCCGCGCGCAGCGGCAGGGGGCGGCAGTCAGGCGCCCGGCTGCAGGGGGATCCTCCCTACCCGCATCGCTGCATGCGGGCCGCAGCAAGGCACCGGCTTGGTGAACGGACGCTAGAGCACGGCGGTGGAGATCGCGGGCACGGCCGCGATGATCACTACGCCGGCCAGCAAGGCGAGCAGGTAGGGCCAGATGGCGGGCATCACGTCGTCGGGGGAGCCACCGCCGATGCGGCACGCGAGGTAGAAACCCACACCGATTGGCGGCATCATCAGGCCGACGTTCATGGCCGTCACCACGACCATGGAGTAGTGGATGTCGTGGATGCCCAGCTTGCGCGCCATGGGAAACATGATGGGCGCCAGCAGCAGGATCGCCGGCAAGCCCTCGAGGATGCAGCCCAGCACGAGGAAAATGAGGATGGTGACGCCCAGGAAGGCAGCCGCGCCACCGGGAAGCGTCGTCAGGATCGCCGAGAGTTCCTGCACGATACCGCTCTGGGTGATGGCCCAGGCCATGCCGGCGGCGGTGCCCAGGATCAGCAGGATCGCCCCGCTGAGCGCGGCCGTTTCCACCAGAATCTCGTAGAACTTGCGCAGTCCGATGCCGCCGTAGAGCAGATGGCCGATCAGCAGCGCGTAGGCGACCGCCAGCGTCGAAACCTCGGTGGCTGTCGCAACACCCTCGCCCACGAGGCTGCGGATGACGAACGGCAGCACCAGCGCCGGTCCTGACAGCAGCAGCAGCTTGGCGACCACGCCGATGCGGGGGCGAGCCACGCCTTCGGTCTGCTCATGGCGCGCCTTCCAGCGGGCCAGTACGAGCAGCATCGCGAGCAGCACCATGGCGACGACGAAACCGCTCTGGAACAGGCCGGCTATGGAGACGCCGGCGACCGACCCCAACACGATGAGCACAATGCTCGGCGGCACGGTGTCGGCCATCGCCGCCCCGGTGGCGAGCAGCGCGATCATCTCCCTGGGCTTGTTTCCGCGGCGCCTCATTTCGGGAAACAGGGCGGGAGCCACGGTGGCCATGTCGGACACCTTGGAGCCGGAGATGCCCGAGACGATGAACAGCGAACCCAGCAGCACGTAAGACATGCCGGCCTTGACGTGCCCGATCACCGAGCCGAGAAAATCGACGATGGCCTTGCCCATGCCCGTGGTGTCCAGGATGCAGCCAAGCAGCACGAACACGGGCACCGACACCAGGATCAGGCTGGACATTCCTTCATCCATACGCCCCACCAGAATCAGCAGCGGCACCTGGGTGGCGAATGCCAGGTACGAGAGCACGCCGATGCCGAAGCAAAAAGCGATCGGCACGCCGGCCACGAGGCAGGCGAGTACGAAGCCGACCAGGAACAGCCCCATGCTGGCCGAGGCGTGCTGCTGCAGCCAGGGAGAAGCCCACCAGCTCAGCCCGGCCACCGCCAGCACGACGGCAACAGCCAGGAGCAGTTCGGCGGAGCCGCGCAAGCGGCGAAACAACGATCCCAGGGCCAAGGCGAGCATGCAGGCGATGCCGCCCGAAAGGGCCGCTACCCGGTAACTGCCGCGAAGCCCCAGGGCCGCGGTGGTGATGGGCCATTCGTGGCGGGCGTACTCGATCGCCTGGGGCAGCAGCGCCGCCAGGAAGGCGGCCACGCCGGCAAGCGCGGCGGTTTCCACCCATTTCCGGGCGGGCAGCGGCAAGCGATCGACGAACAGCCCCAGGCGCAGGTGTTCATGCCGGTGGGAAGCGACCGCGGCACCCAGCATGGCCAGCCAGAGGAAGACCATGGAAATGACTTCGTCGATCCAGATGACGGGCCAGGAAAAGACGTAGCGCGCCACCACCCCGCCCAGCAACAGCACCAGGATGGCTAACACCAGGGCGGCGCACAGGGCCTCGAGCGCCCCCACCAGAAAGGGCCGTGCGGCCGGGGGATCTGCGGGGGGGCGCGGCTGTGCGAGCACCGCCGCCGGGTTCACAGCGTGGCCGCCCACCGGGCCGGTGTCGGAATGCAGGCCCATGTCAGGCGAGCTTCCCGCTGTAGCGCTCAAGCAGGTTCCATGCCTCGTCGCCGTACTTCCCCTTCCACTCCGCATAGAAGTTGGCTTGGCGCAGACGCTGGCGGAAGCTGTCGGCGCCTGCCTGGTTGAAAATCATGCCCTTGTCCGTGAGTTCCTTGCGCAGCCCGGCGTTGAGCGCCGCCACGTCGGTGCGTTCCTTCATCCCGGCCGCGTTGACGTGCCGTGCGACGATGGTGCGCAGATCCTCGGGCAAGCGATCCCAACTGCGCCGGCTGGCCAGGAACCAGAAGCCGTCCCACATGTGATTGGTGATGGAGCAATACTTCTGCACTTCGTTGAGCTTGGCCGTGGAAATGATGGCGAGCGGGTTTTCCTGCCCGTCCACGATTTTGGTCTGCAAGGCGCTGTACACCTCGCTGAAGTTGATGGACGCAGGCGCCGCGTCCAGCGCCTTGAACATGGAGGTCCACAACGGCGACACCGGCACGCGGATCTTGAAGCCCTTGAGGTCGTCGGCCGTCTGGATCGGCCGGGCGGACGAGGTGATCTGGCGGAAGCCGTTGTCCCAGATGCGGTCCATGGCCAGCAGATTGGCTTTTCCGATCTCCTTGCGCACGTAGGCGCCCAGGTCACCGTCGAGCGCCTTCCACACGGTGTCGTAGTCACTGAACGCGAAGCCGATGCCGGTGATCGAGGCGGCCGGCACCAGCGTGGACAGGATCAGGCCGGACAAGGTGAAGAAGTCAATGCCGCCCGCGCGCAGCTGGCTCAGCATGTCGGTGTCGGACCCGAGCTGGTTGCTCGGGAAGATCTGCAGGTTGACGCGGCCCCCGGTGTCCGCCGCGATGGCGTCGGCCATCTCCTTGGCGCGCACATTCATCGGGTGGGGCAGCGGCAGGTTGTTGGCGTACTTGAGCACGAATTCAGCCTTGGGCTGCGCTCGCAGGATGGTGGGCGCAGCTGCGGCGGCAAGAAGAATCTGGCGGCGGGAAAAAGTCATGGTGGTCTCCTTTTGATCGGTAAAAAGTGAAAGCCGCGGGTCAGCTATCCTGCCCGGCGGGCAATAGCCAGCCGGCGCAAACGAAGCCGCCGTCCACGGCCAAAGTATGGCCCGTCACATAGGCCGCGGCATCGGACGCCAGATAACCCACGGCTGCGGCGATTTCCCCGGCCAGTCCATAGCGGCCCACGGGTACGCGGGCCAGCATGGCCGCGAGCGTGGCGGGTTGGTGCATGCGTGCGGCAAGTTCGGTCTCGACCATTCCCGGGGCAACGGCATTGGCGGTAATGCCCCAGGGCGCTGCCTCGATGGCAATCTGCTGGGTCAAGGCGATCAGGCCGGCCTTGCTCGTCCCGTAGGCCACGCGGCCGGTGCCCGCGCGCATGCCGCTGATGGACGCGATGTTGACGATGCGGCCCCAGCCGGCGGTCCGCATGGCCGCCAGGCAAGCTTGCGACAGCAGGAAGGGGGCGGTCAGGTTGACTGCCAGGGTCCGCTCCCAGGCGTCCAGCGGGTAGTCCTCGGCCGCTGCCGCGAAGGCGATGCCGGCATTGTTGACCAGCACTTCGGCAGGGCCGAAGCGCTGCGCCAGGCTCGCCGACGCCGGCCCGATGGATGGGCCATCCGCAAGGTCGAGGGCGGCGGTCTCGACCTGAGCGCCTTCGGCGCGCAGCAGGGCGGCGGTCTCGCGCAAGCGGTGATCGTTGCGATCGAGCAGCGCCACGCGCATACCCATCGCCAGGGCCAGATGGCGCGCGATGCCGGCACCGATCCCTTGCGCGGCGCCCGTCACCCAGGCCGTGCGCGGTGCGCCGCCGGTCATTGCCACTCCTGGAGCATCAGTTCGGCGGTGACGCAGACGGGGTTGCCGGACTGTGCGGCCTGCCCCGCCTGCACGCCACCCGCGCGGTCGCCCAGCGTCAAGGCGAGGAAACTCTGTTCGGGATTCTCGGCGTCCAGCCATCCGGCGGCCGAAAGGATCTCCACGCCCGGGCCTTCGATGCGAATGGTTGTGCCATCGGGCCGCAGTACCGTGCCGTGCATCAGGCTGCCGACGCAGCCCAGCACATGGATGCGGCGCAGGCCGTTGTCAATGCAGAATGCGTGCAGGCTGGCGACCAGGTCCTCGTACGGCCGCAGCCGCGCCACCCAAACGGCCCCGGGCTGGGCGGGTGTCAGGCGCATGCTGGGGGCGCCCTCTTGCACCATCATGCGACCTCCGGTGCAGGAATCGGGGTCAGGAGACGAAAGCCGGTTTCCTCGTCGAGCACGGGCGCCAGGTCCGCGCCGCTGGCGACCGTCAGCCGCCCGCGCACGTGCGAGCCGCGGCTGCGGAAGTGGCAGCGGTTGGGGGAGAGGTGCCCGCCCAGCAATCCGCCTTGGGGCAAGGCGACGTACCCGTGCGCATGCAGCACCGGCCGCCTGCCGTCCCAGCCGACCATCACCTGCGCGCTCACCAGCAGCGATCCGGGGGGGATTTCGATGGCCGCGGCGTAGCGCACCATCCGGGCGCCCAGGGGGTCGTCTTCAGGAACGTGGAGCGCAGCCTCGGCCAACTCGATACCGCAGAGCGAGAACATCATGCTGTGGCCGCAGAACCGGCGTGCCACGCGGGAACACGCGTCGAACAGCTCGCCCGGCCCCGCAAGCTGGACCAGGAAGGATTGCGACGCCGGCGCCTGCAGGCATTGCCGGCGCGGATACTGCGCCGGGCCGGGATGGACGGCGGCCAGCGCGGTCATGCGGCAACCCCGTCGGCGCTGCGCATGCGCAGCAGGTATTCGGCCCGCAAATCTTTTTTGGCGATCTTCCCGTAAGCACTCTTGGGCAGGCTGCCCCAGACCTGGATGATTCGTGGCCATTTGTACTTGGCCAGGCGCCCCGCGAGGTGCTCCAGCACCACCTGCTCGCTCAGCTGCGCGCCCTCGAAGCTCGGGACCAGCAGCGCCACGCCGATCTCGCCCCAGGTCTCATGCGGAATGCCGAATACGGCGGCCTCTCCCACGCCATCCAGCGTGAGCAGCACTTCTTCGATCTCGCGCGGGTAGACGTTGGAGCCTCCGGAGATGTACATGTCCGACGAGCGGCCCGTGATGCGCACGAAGCCGCGGTCATCCATGGTTCCCAGGTCGCCGGTGTGGAACCAGCCGCCCCGGAACGCCTTCTCGTTGGCCTCCGGGTTGTCCCAGTAGCCGGCGAAGACCGCGGGCCCACGTGTGCAGATCTCGCCTTGCACGCCAGTCGCCACCGGCCGGCACTGCTCATCGAGCACGGCCACCTCGAGGCCGGTGCGGGCGGTGCCGCAGGTATCCAGCAGCGCGCCGCTGCCCTCCAGGTGTTCGTCCGCGCGCAGCACGGTGATACTTCCGGTGACCTCGCCGAGGCCGAAGTACTGGACCAGCACCGCCCCCAGCTTGGCGAGGGCGCGCTCCTGGTCGGCGCGGTGCATGGGCGCGCCGGCGTAAATCACGTGCTTCAGGCTGGTGTGGTCGTACCGGTCGGCTGCCGGGTCCTCGGCCAGGCGCTTGAGGATTGTGGGCACGCTGAACAGGTTGCTGACCCGATGGCGCTGGATGGCGGCATAGGCGGCCTCGCAGTCCAGGCTGTCGCCCGCCAGCAGCACGCTGGCGGCGCCGCGCGCGACATTGACCAGGGCATGGATTCCCGCGCCGTGCGACAGCGGTGCCAGAACCAACGAACGGTCTTGCTGCGTGAGTCCCGGCAGCAGGTCGGCGAGGTGGTTGGTGATCACGAAGGCCATCTGCCCGTGCGTCAGTACCGCTGCCTTGGGCTTTCCCGTGGTGCCGGACGTGAAGAAAAACCACAGCGGATGCGAGTAGCTCACCTGCGCCGCTGCAAAGGGCTGCGCCAGCCGCTCGTTGGCAATCGTCTCGTAGACTTCGCCGTCTGCCCGCAGCAGCTGCACACCTGCCACTGCGCCCTGCACGCAGGCCGCATGCTCGTCGAACTGCGACTGGGTGAGCATCAGGGCCGCGCCGCAGGACACGGCGATGGAAGCGATCTCGGGCGGCGAGAGACGGAAATTCACCGGCACCCACACGGCGCCGAGCTTGAAGGAGGCAAATGCCGATTCGAACAAGGGCAGGCCGTTGGGCAACTGCGCCAGGATGCGGTCGCCTGGACCGACGCCCCGGGCGCGCAGGTGATTCGCCAGCGCATCAACCCGGGCATTGATCGACGACCAGCTGTAGCAGCGCTCGGCCTGTATCAGGCCCGGCAGGGAGGGATATTTGGCCGCGGTCTGCGCCAGCAGGTTTCCCAGGTTCATCACCCGGTTCAGGCCCTGGGGCATCTGTGGCGCGTGGAAACTCATCGCCCGCTCCCCGCCGCCGACCGATGCGGAATCGGTCCTCGCGGCGGCAGCGTGCCTCATGCCGTGCGCTCCAGGATGCTCGCGTAGTTGGCGACCGCGACTCCGCCCATGTTGAAGACTCCGGCCAAGCTCGCACCGGCCAGTTGCATGTCGCCGGCCTCGTTGACGAGTTGCATGGCGGCCATCACGTGCTGCGACACCCCGGTGGCGCCGATCGGGTGGCCCCGCGCCTTGAGCCCGCCGGACAGGTTCATCGGCAGGAGGCCATCGCGCTCGGTCAGGCCCTCGCGCACCGCCGCCGGCGCCTGCCCGGGCTTGGCCAGCCCCATCGCTTCCATCTCCAGCAGTTCCGCGATGGTGAAGCAGTCGTGCGTCTCCACCAGAGACAGATCCGCCAGGCTGCAGCCGGCTTCGCTGAACGCGCGGCTCCACGCTTCGCGCGCACCCTCCAGCATCAGCACGTCACGGCGCGACACGGGCAGATAGTCGTTGACTTGCTGCGCGGCGCGAAAACCGACGGCCCGGCGAAAGCCCGACTTGGCCAGCCGCCTGCCGCTGCACAGCACGATCGCCGCCGCCCCGTCCGATACCGGCGAGCAGTCGGTGCGGCGCAGCGGGCCGGCCACGACCGGGTTCTTGTCGCCGACGGTGTTGCAAAAATCGAAGCCCAGGTCGCGCCGCATGTGAGCGTAGGGATTGCCCACGCCGTTGCGGTGGTTCTTGGCTGCGATCATGGCCAGCGCCTCGCCCGCGTCGCCCCAGCGCTCGAAGTACTGCCCTGCGACGCCGCCGAAGACGCCGGCGAATCCCGTGTCCGAAGTTTCCTCGCGCACGTAGGCGCACTTGAGCAGCACCTCGCGCACCTCGCGGGTGGACAGGCCGTTCATGCGTTCGTAGCCGACTACCAGCACCAGGTCGGCCGCGCCGGCCCGGATCGCCTGCATGCCCTGGTAGATGGCCGCCGAGCCGGTGGCACAGGCATTCTCCACGCGCACCGCGGGCTTGAAGCGCAGCGCGGGCTGGGCGTTGATGGCGAGGGAGGAGGGGAAATCCTGCTGCACGAAACCGCCGTTGAAGGTGCCCACGACGAGCGCGTCGATCTGCGCCGCCTCCAGCTGGGCATCCGCCAGCGCGTCGGCAACGACTCGCGCCAGCAGGGCCTCCACGTCAACGGCGTCGAACTTCCCGAACTGGGAATGGGCCCAGCCCACCATGTGGACCGAATGCGGCAAATCCATTGTCGAACTCCATGCATCAGCCCGGCCGGACGCCGCACTCGAGATATCCGCGCGGGTCGCGCTGTCTCGAATCAAACCGCGGGTAGCGGCGGACTTGGTTTACGATGTGAACCACTCAGGTCTGGCTCAGGGTGGCGAGCCGGCCGTCTGTAGCCATTGTCACGGTGTCTTTTCACCGCCGCAAGCCCGAAGTGTGGATCAGAAGGAAGTTCTGGTTCACATGTTGATCCAGTTGACAAGGGTTAGTCCTTACAATGAATGAACTGAGCCGGCCCGGAAGCTCGCAGACGCTGCGCCGCGGACTTGCAATCCTGCGGCTGCTGGCACAGGTCGGTCCCAGCGGCCTGCGGGTGTCCGAAATTGGCCGGCACGTCGAGCTCAACAAGGCCACCGCTATCCGGCTGGCCCAAGCGCTGGTGGACGAGCGTTTCGTATCGCAGGACGTCAACTCGGGGCGCTACCGTCTTGGGCCCGAAGCGTTTGCGGTCGGGCTGGCCGCCGAGCCCACGTACGAGCTGCAGCGCGTGTGCGCCCCGTTGCTGAAAGAGCTGGCTGCGAACAGCGGCGACACGGTCTTCTTTTCGGTTCGGCATGGCTATGAAGCCATCTGCCTTTCACGCGACGAAGGCGACTTTCACATCCGCAATCAGGTGCTCAAGAGCGGGGACCGTTATCCCCTGGGTGTGGGAGCCGCCAGCATTGCCTTGCTCTCGGCCATGCCCGACGCGGAGATCGAGGATGCGCTCGAGCGCAATGCCGCGGTCCGGCAGGCACGCTACCCGCTTTGTAGCCGCAGGGCGATCTGGCAGCTCGTGGGGGAAACGCGCCAGCAGGGCTATTGCCTGAACCCCGGACTGGTCACCCCGGGAAGCTGGGCCATCGGCGTGCCGGTGTTCGATGAGCACAATCACGTCGTGGCCGCCATGAGCATTGCCGCCATCGAGCAGCGGCTGGGCGTCGTGCGGCGAACAGCCTTGGCCCAGCGGCTGGCGGAGGCCAGCGCTCAGGTCACCACCTACCTGCGGCTGCGGTCCAAGGCCTAGTTCCGCGCCACTGCGGCGGACGGGGCAGGTCAGCGCCAAAGGCCTTACTGCTCAGTCTCCGCACAGATGGGCCACGATAAATGCCGCATCTTCCTCCCCCGCCATCAACGTGGAGGACTTGCGCCGGTATTGCCACTCCAGACCGGCGAAATACAGGCCCGCGACCGATGTCACTCCCCGGCGGTGCTGCGGATAGCCGGCCCCGTCGACCACCGGGATCCGTAGAAAACCGTAGTCGGGCCGGTAGCCGCCGGCCCACACCACAGCGCCGATACCTTCGGCTGCCAGGTCGATCTGCTCACGCAGGTCGAGTTCGGGTGGTGGGTAATGCGGCCAGGGGTCCTCTGGCCCATCATGGACCCGGCCCTGGGCATGCCCGGCGGCGATGTACTGGTCGATCAGGCCCTTGGCCCGCTGTGCAAAAGCATCGGCCGCACCCAGGTTGGCCTCCAGTTGGGCCAGTTGCACCGTGCGGCCCGTGCCTCCCACGGCACGGCCCAGCAGGACGACCCCAGCGCGCGCCAGCGCGTGAACGTTGACGTCGTGGCCCCGGCCCTCGTCCCCAGCGAGCTGTGAGAAGCCGCTCGCACGTGCCGCAGCCAGTGACGGGAACGCGTCGATGGTCGTATCGAACAGGCCCATTTCGGCATACCAGTTCGTGATGTCCCGGCCCAGGTAGCGCCGCGGCAGCCAGCCGCGCGAGCCCACGCACAGGTACACGCGGCGGCCTGCCAGGAGCAGCTCTTCGGCGATCTGTACGCCCGACTGGCCGGTGCCCACGACCAGCACCGCGCCATCCGGCAGCTGGGCCGGGTTGCGGTAGCTGTCGCTGTGAAGTTGAAAAATGGCCTGATCCAGCCCGGCGCTCCAACCGGGCACCGAGGGCGACTGGTAAGGCCCGGTCGCGATCACCACGTTGCGGCACAGCAATGCGCCTTGCGCGGCCTGTACGGAAAAACGCCGCAGCGCCAGCAGTGAAATACCGCTGACAGCGTTGTGCTCGACCAGCTGAGGCTGCTCGCGCGCGATGTAGCGCTCGAATCGCTCGATCACTTCGTGCTTGGCCATGAACCCGTCCGGCTCCGGCCCATCATAGGCGGTGCCCGGCGTCAACCAATAGCGGTTGGGAAGCACCAGCCGGAATGAATCCCAACGCCGCTCGCGCCAGGCGCTGGCCGCGCGGCCGCGCTCCAGGACCAGGTGCTCGCGCCCGGCGCGCCTGAGCAGGTGGCTGACAGCCAGGCCCGCCTGCCCCGCGCCGACGATGACGGTTTCAACTTGCTGGCTCATCGTTGCCTCGCTTTCGACTCAGCCGTCATGCAGCGACTGCGTCACCACGGCCCCGACCATTCCCTCGCCGAGGTCGAGGTTCTCGACCGACCACGTGGTGCCCGGCGCGCCGACGCTCGGTCCCGACCCGAGGGCCAGCGCATCGACATCGCGCATGCCCAGGCCGATGCCCCGGCCGACTGCCTTGAGGTAGGCCTCCTTCCGTGTCCAGAACTGGAAAAAGCGAATAGTGCGCGCGGGCCCCGGCGACTGGCTGCGGACTTCAACCTGCTCGGCATTCGTGAGCACGAGCGACATCGCGCCTTCCAGGTCCTGCAGGGGTCTCACCTTTTCTATGTCGACGCCCACCAGGCGGCCGCGGGTCACCACCAGAACGATCGCGCTTCCCGAATACGAGAGGTTGAATTCCAGTCCGCGCGCCTGCGCGGGCGCCAGCTGGAACCTTCCCCGCAACCTGGCGATGATTTCCAGGCGCGCCGGATCGGCGCCGAGATATCCAGCCAGCACCCCGCGCAGCTTTGCCCGCGCCACGACGGCGAGCCTGAACGCCGCCGGGTCGGGCAGGCGCAACAGACTCTCCAGTTCAGCGTCGGGCAACAGCGCCGTGCACTGTGGCAGCGATTCGTTTTCACTGTCAAAGGACCACAGATGGACCTCGTCGGTACTGGGGCCGCGGGCAACGTCCGGCTCGCCCTGCGCTTGCCGGCACCAGACCAGGCGGGGCCTGCGCCGCGCCCAATGCCGGCCCACCGAAGAGCTGCTGCTCGGCAGCGCGGCGGCGGCGTTCATTCCTTATAGGCAATGCCGACGCTGGTGCCGCCGGAGATGGGCTTGACTTCCGTGTGGCGGAACCCGGCCTCCCGGCACCAACGATCGAACTCGCTTGTGGTCGATTCGCTGCCTTCGGACGTTTCGATCAGCATGTTGATCGACATCAGCATCGCGGCCAGGTTATGGCGCCGGTCATCGTCGACCAGATGCTCGATCGCCAGGAACGCCCCGCCAGGGGGCAGCGCGCGAAAAGCCTTGCCGATCAGCATACGGCGCGTATCGACGCTCCAGTTGTGCAGGATGTTGCCCATCGCGATGACACCGGCCTGCGGCAGCTCGTCCTTCAGGAAGTCTCCGCTCGCAACCGTGACCTGGCCGTTCAGGCCGGCGGCCGCGATGCGCTCGGCGGCGATCTGTTCGACCGCGGGAAGATCGAAGCTGATGCAGCGCGTGCCGGGATGGCGCCTGGCCACTTCCATTGCCAGCGCGCCGGTTGCGCCGCCGACATCGCAGAAGCTGCCGTAGGCACCGAAGTCGAAAGTCTGAACAAGGATCTTGAAGTTCGAGATCTGGTAGCCGGCCATTGCCGACAGGAACTGCGACAAGCGGGCCCGGTCGGCGTAGAGGGCCTGATACCAGCTCTCGCCGGACAGCTTGGTTTCGTTCTGCGGCCGGCCCGTGCGCAGCGCTTCGGCCAGGCTGCCCCAGAACGGATAGACACGCTGGTTCGTCATCTCGAGCACACCGCCCATGTAATGAGGACTGGTGCGGTCCAGCAGCGCGGCCGCAGCGGGCGTGTTGGCATAGCGCGCCTGTTCGCCGCTGCCTTCCCGCTGGAGCAGGCCCAGTGCCACCAGGGAATCGAAATAGTCGGCGCTGCCGCGCGGGTGTAGCGCCAGGGATTGCTGCAACTCGCCCAGCGTCGCGGTGCGGTCGCTCAGCAGCGTGAAGACGCCGAGCTCGACCGCCACCAGGAGCACCTTGGATTTCCAGAAGGCGAGCGAGGTGTCTACGATGTGCTGGACCTGGGCGGGGTCTGCCGGATGTTTGTCGTTGTTCATGGTGTTTCGTTGGCGAGAGGTGAAGCGGAGGTTGCGGCGTGGTCGCGCCCCGTGGGGCGCCTGCCCATCACCAGCTTGGTGGAACTCGCGGCCACCGCGACCGCGGCGGGCGCCTCGAAGCCGGCCTGCGCCAGCAAGTCGACCATCTCATGGGTGGTGTAACTATGGCCGCCCTCCCAGAGCGTGCGCGCCGACAGGTTGTGCAAGGTGGCGAAGACCGGCGCCGTGCGGCTTTCGTCCAGGAAGTGGCCATGCACGATGACCTTTCCACCCGGCTTCAGCGCCGCGAGGGCGCGGCGCAGCATGTCCAGGCCCACGTCACGCGACTCCTGGTGCAGCACGTTCGACAGCAGAACCGCGTCAGCCTCGCCGGCGCCGAAGGAGGAGGAGCGGTAGTCGGTGCGCCGCGCCGCGATTCGCTCGTCCAGCCCGCTGGATTCAACGATCCGCCGAGCCACCGGTAGCACCTCTTCCATGTCCAGCAGCGTGGAGCGCAGCTGCGGGTACTTGCGGCACAGTGCAATCGAGTAGGTGCCCGCGCCCGCGCCCACGTCCAGCAGGATCCGGGGCTGTTCGAGCTCGACCGCCGCGGCCACCTGCTCGCTGGTTCGGCTGGCATATTCATGCATGCCGAGGATGAACTCCTCCAGGTAGGCGGGGTCGGCGGCAATCCGGGGCGACTGCGGCTCTACCGCATGCCCGGCCTG
The DNA here is from genome assembly GCA_013815685.1 of Ramlibacter sp. Lineage (GTDB taxonomy): Bacteria > Pseudomonadota > Gammaproteobacteria > Burkholderiales > Burkholderiaceae_C > Ramlibacter. The sequence goes on along the minus strand of JACDFR010000005.1, from coordinate 12,837 downwards.
CAAGGCACGGCCCAGGCTGGCCCAGGGCGCAACCCAGCGCCCCATGACCCGCACCCAGTGCACAAGGGAGGCGGGCGTGGCGGACACCAGCAGCGCCTGGGACATTTCGCTGTTGTCGTAGCGGCCGCCATCCAGCTTGCGCAGCAGCCCCAGCGCGACGCCGGCGTCGAGCAGCGCCGTGCCCGAATCGGGGTCGAGGCCGCAAGCCGCGGCGACCTCACCGGCGGTCCCGCCGCCGCGGCCGTGCAACGTATCGAATACCCCGGCCTGTGTCAGCGTGAACAGTGTTTGGGCGTGCCAATAGCCAAAGGCGAGCTGGTTCAGGCGTGCGAAGTGGAGGTCCATGGCAATTCTTCCTTGTGGGCTTGCGCGCCTGCAGGCGCATGGCGAAAGCTTTCGACGAATCCGCTGACGAGGGCGCGCGCGGGCAGGTCCGCCGCCTGGATGCCGCCGCATGAGGTGCCGCAATAGAGCGCCATCTCCATCACCGCACCGACGGTCTCGGTGGTGGGTACCGCGGCGCTGTAGCGCGGGATCAGGCAGCGGCTGCCGTAGATCGCCGTGCTCGCAATGAACGTTTCGGGGTCGCCCCGGCCGCGCGCTACCTGTGCGGTGCTCACCACGCGGTGCGGGCGTCCGGGCCAGCCGGTCTCGAACAGGCCAGTGATCTCGGTGTCGGCGGCATTGGCCTGCAGCACCGCCTGCTTGTACAAGGGGTGCGCCCGCGATTCGTGCGCCGGGATGAACAGCGTGCCGCAGCACACTCCATCGGCTCCGTGCTCGGCCAGCCGCGCGAAGTCTGCGCCGCTGGCGATGCCTCCCGCCACCGCCAGCGCGGCCGAGGGCAGCCGGGCGCGCGTGTCGCGCAGCAGCTGCGCGACGCCCTGCTTGCCCAGCAGGTGCCCGCCGGCTTCCACGCCCTGCAGCACCACCACATGGGCTCCCAGCGCCGCGGCCGTCATCGCGTCCGCCGCCGTGCCGACCTGGATCACCAGCCGCCGGCCGGCCGTATGCACTGCGTCTGCCGCCGTCGGCGGCGGCAGGCCGAAGAAAGACAGGAACACGTTGGACCGGCTGGCCGCGATAGCCGCGTTCACGCGGGGCAGAAGTTGGCCTTCGTCCAGCACCTCGGGCACGAAGTTGGCCCCGAAGGGCGCGGCCGTGAGCGCCTGGGTACGCCCGATCGCGTCGGCGATGCGCTCGGCGGGCATCCGGTAGAGGCCCAACGTTCCCGCGGCGCCCGCCTCGGACACGGCAGCCACCAGCTCCGGCCCCGCGACCCCGCCCATGCCGGCGAGCATCAGCGGAAAGCGCACGCCGAGCGCGGCGGCCACCCGCTGCGGCGCGGTGCGGCTCATGCGGCAAGCCCGGACCGGGCGGCGGCGCGATTCATGCGAGCGCTCCTTCGAGAGCGCCCAGGATGCGCTGCGCATCGCCTTCGTACCGGTCGGTGAGCGCATGCAGCCAGCGCTCCAGGCCGAAGGCCACACAGCTGGTGAATGCGGGTTGCCCGTCCGGCAGGGTGATGCGGCACTTCTCGCCGAAGAAGTTGCGATGGAAGTTGACGGAGGCAATCGCCACCGAACCGCCGTAAACGAACTCTTCTTTTACCGGAAAAACCTGTTGCATGGCGGCGCGGGCCGAGCTGCGATCGAAGAACGGATCGCTGGCGACGGTGACCTCGACCGGCAAGTCCAGCCGCGCCATGAATTCCTGGACCTTGCCGCGGAAATTCCTCAGGTGCGCCTGCACTTCCTCGCTGCCGCCCACGCAGACCAGCTCGCGCATCTGGAAGCCCCACAGCCGCGACAGGCCGGTGTAGGCCTCCTCGTTGCGATAGCAACGCTGCACGGTCGTTACATAGACGGCTTTGTCGAGACGCGTCCCCTCCATATCGAAGTAGACGCTGTAGCAGGCCGCCGACGGCAAGGCGTACTCGGCGTCGGCCAGGTGGCCGCAGCAGATGCTGTGCAACTCGCGCGCGTTGCCGTAGTTGGCTTTCAGCTGATCCCGCGCGATCGGCGCTACCAGCGTACCCAGATGCGGGAAGTTCAGGAAATAATCGATGCGACTGAGGTTCTCTACGCGCTGAAGAGGGGCGTAGATGAACTCCTGCGCACCGATCTCGCCGGCCCAGAGCCCGATGCGCCGCTCCAGCAGCCGCAAGATTGCGGCCCCATCCGGGCCGAGGGTGGCAAGGCCGTTCGAGACCTTGAACAAGGACGGGCGAGGGGTCATCATCTCTCCTGTGAGGGGGTAGGGCGCGGCGGAGCTCAGTCGGCGAACACCGGTTTGGAAATCATTGCGTGCTTGAGCAGGAAACTCTCGGGCTTGCGCACGATGGCGCGATGGGCGCCGCGCCGCGCGGGATGCTGCAGCAATGCAGTGCGGCGCTCGTAAACATTGCCCGGAAGCAGCGCATCCTGGTAGACGATGGGGTTGTACAGCTGGGTCACGCTGTTGACCATGTAGCCGCGCAGGTACTCGTCGATCTGGGCCAGCAGCGCCTCGTCGCCCTCGCGGCTGATCTGCTCGTACAGCCACAACACCATCTCGCGGCCGAAGGCGATGTGACGAGACTCGTCGCGATGGTGCACGCCGTTGAGTTCGCGGATGAAGGGATGAATACTGGAATCGCCGGCAACGCGCATATTGAAGTGGTCGACGATCTCCTCGAACAGCTGGATCTTGGCGAAGGTCACCAGGTCGAGCGCGCGGCCGCTGAAGCGCTGCCCGAAATTGACATTGCGGTTGGGGTAGAGCTTCCCCCCGTAGCGCAGGCAGAACTCGGCGAAGAACCACATATGGTCGTTCTCCTCGCCGATGAAATGGTGCATGAAGGGGGAGAAATCCTCGTAGCCTGGCGCGTGGATCCGCAACACCACCTCGGCCAGCAGCTCGCGGATACCGTGCACGTTCAGGCTGTAGAAGTTGATGCTTTCCCAGCGGCTGAGCCGCTGCCGCTGGGCCTCGTCCAGCGGCATGTCGGATTCGGTGCCGTGCGTGGTCAGCAGGTCCGCGCTCATCCACATCTGCTCATCGGCGAGGGCTTCGGGCCATTTGAAGGTCTGGTAGGGGTTATAGCGGTCGCGGATCGACAGGCCTGACAGCTTGGCTATCATGGCCCGCAGGCGATTGGGTTCTTCGGTCGTCATCATGGGGTGTTCCTTTCCTGACCAGGCGCGGGTGGCGGCACCTCGCCCAGCAAGCGATTCAAGTGGGCGCCGAACAGTGCCACGTTGTCCGGCTCGAACATGCAGAAGTGCGGCGGCAGCGCATCCGTGCCCTGGATCGGGTAGACATGCAGCCGGGAGTTGCCCGCGAAGTTCGTCCACGGGGCCAGCCGCTGCGCATCGTTGGCCGCGAAGATGTCCATCGCGCCGGCAAAGCGCTGCCGCGGCCGGTGAAGCGTGGATAGCCGCCGGTTCTTGACCAGCAGCTGCGCGTTGCGCAATTGGGTGCGGGCGTCCTGCCCCGGCAGCAGGAACGGCTTGCTTTCCTCGGGGCGGCCGTGCAGCGCGAAATCGGCCGTGAGCAGTTCCCACAACTGCTCCACGCTGTGTCCATCGATGACCAGGTGCGCCAGGCGCTGCGGCGCGGCCTGCCGCACGAGGCCGGCGAGCCGCGCAGCCGACAGCGGGGATTCAGGCAGAACGGCCAGAAAGCGTGCACAGCTGGAGCCTTGCTGCGGCAACATCCAGCGCAGGGAGTCCCGGCGGGCCAGCGCATGGCGCAAGCCGCGTTGCAGCCGCTGCATCCGCGTGGCCGGGGGGTCGGTGTCAAACAGAACCAGCCGGCTGACCTCATGACCACGCGCGGCGAGGTTGCTGGCCAGGGTATGGGCGATCGCGCCCCCGAAGGACCAGCCGGCCAGCAGGTAAGGGCCCCTGGGTTGGATTTCCAGCAGCTTGTCCAGGTAGTGGCTCGCCATTTCCTGCACGCTCAGCATCCGCGCGGTGCCGAACAGTTCGGGGGCCTGGAAGGCATAGACCGGCCGGCCGGGGTCCAGATGCGGCAACAGCGTGCGGTACGGCCAGGCCCTGCCGGACGCCGCGTGCACAAGGAAGAGGGGGGCGCAGCCGTGGCGGCCCTGCTGCAGGCACACCACGGCCCCCTCTTGCGCCCCGGTGCCCGAGGCGGCATGCGAGCGCAGCCAGCGCGCCTGCCGGGCCACCGTGTCCTCGCGCAGCAACGTGCTGGGCTCCACCACCTTGCCGAATTGCCGCGCGATCTCGCCGACCGCCTGCATGGCGGCCACGGAGTCGGCGCCCATCTCCGCGAACAGGCGCGCCTCGCGCGGCACCCTGGACAGCCGCAGCGCCTGGGCCCAGATCAGCGCGAGCTGCTCCTCGAATGGATCGCCCGCGTCGCCGGCACCGCCCCCAGCCTCGCCCGGCTGGGCGGGTAGCGGATCGCGGCCGGCGTGCAGCTCGAGATAGAGCTGGCGGTTGGCTGCGCGGGAAAGCTTGCCGGAGGTGCTCTTGCGCAAGGTATTGGGGTCGCACACCACGACTTGCGAGACGGTTTCGCCCGTCGCCTGCAGCAGCGTTTCGCGCACCGCCGTCCGCAGCGCCTGCGCATCGACCTCCTGGGAGGCCCGTTCGATCATGACCACCGCTTCCTGCGTCCCGCCATCCTCGTCGTCGACGCCAAACGCCACCACCCGCCCGGGCTTGCAGCCCGGCACGTCGGCCAGCGCCTCCTCGACGTCGGAGGGATAGATGTTGTGGCCGCGGCGAATGATCAGGTCCTTGCGGCGCCCGGTGACGTACAGCTCGTCGCCGGCAAGATAGCCCAGGTCGCCGGTACGCAGCCAGCCATCGGGCGTGAAAGCGCCGGTATCCTCGGCATTGAACAGGTACCCGGCGAAGAGCGAGGTACTGCTGACCTCGATTTCGCCCACCATCCGGTCCTGCGAGGCCTCGGCGATCCGCACCTGGGTGCCGGCGACTGCCGATCCGCAGGACACCAGCTCGAGGATCGCGTCATGCGGCGCAGCCGCGTCGGCCGGCTCCGCCCGCCCAAGGCTGAGAAAGGGCTCGCGCGCGATGCGGTCCAGCGTTGCCGGCCTGTGAATGTCCGACTGCGTGATGGCGAAGGTGGTTTCCGCCATGGCGTAGCAGGTCTGCAAGGCTTGCGCTCGCACGCCGGTCGCGGCGAACGCATCAAGGAACCTGTCGTGGGCGCGCTTCCTGACCGGTTCGCTGCAGTTGACAATGGCCCGCAGCGACGCCAGCTGCCAGGTGCCGCCGGCCAGGCGCGACGCGCACAACTCGTAGGCGAAGTTGGGCAGCCACATCAGGGTCGCCCGGTGCTCCTGGACCAGTTCGAACAGCCGCTCGGGCCGCATCAGCCAGTCGAACGGTGAAAGGTGGATGCCCATGGCGCCCCGCCACAGGGGGATGAGAAAGGCTGCGACCAGGCCCATGTCATGGTAGAGCGGCAGCCAGCTCACTACCGTGTCGTGTGGCTCCAGGTCGATCGCATCCGCATAGGCCCGAGCCTGCTCCAGCAGCATCGCCTGCGAGACGGCGATGGCTTTGCGAGCACCCGTCGTGCCCGAGGAGAATTGAAGGAAAAGCACTTCGTCCGGGTCGCGCTGCAGCGGCGCGATGGGCGGGGGCAATTGCCCGGCCTCGGCGAACGGCAGCAGCCTCGTCAGGGCGCCCAGCCCCCGCACGGACGGCCCGGCGCCGTTGCCGTACAGCAGCAGCTTCGCCCGGCTGTGCGCGAGCACCGGGCGCAGCATGGCTTCGAAAGCCTGCTGCGACTGCTTGCTGGACGGGTGGGAAACAATGGTGGGCACACAACCCGCGGCGATAGCGCCCAGGAAGCCCAGCACTTGCTGGGCAACCGACTCCGACAGGATGACCACACGGTCACCCCGGCGGGCGCCGGCGTCGGCCAGATAGGCGGCGTGGCGGCACACGGACAAATACAGCTCGCGCCAGCCGAGCTGGCGATCTTGCTGTTCGCTTTCCAGCGGGAACAGGAGCGCAGCCGCGGAAGGCCGCGCCCGTGCGTGCCGTTCGATGGCTTCAATAAGGCCCTCGGGCCGCGCCGCGGCGTGCACCCGCCGCTGGACCGGCTCCAGGTCCAGCGCGTCGTCCATGCCGCTCTCGGGCAGTTTCATGCAGCCAACCCCGCCAGCGCGGCTTCCGGTCCGCGGCCGTCCGGATGCCGCAGGCGCCCGAAAAAGCGGGCGACATGGGCCGCCACCTCGTTGACCTGCGGCGCCGTCATGATGCTGAAGTGATCACCCGCGACGTCCTGGATTTTCAGGCGCGCCAGGTATGCGGGGTGGCTGGGTGGGGAACGCCGCCCCAGCTCGGGCTTGTAACCGGTGGCGCGCAGGAGCAATTGCGGCGCGTCCACGGAACGCGGCGTATGCCGGGCCAGTGCCCGCATGTTGTGGACGAACACCTCGAACAGCTGCGTGGGCTCCGGCAGACTCAGCGCGGGTGCAACGTGCGACGCGAGCAGCTCGCGCGCGGCCGGCTCGCCGCCGCCCACCGCCTCCAGCCGTGCCTGGATGTCGGCGCGCAGGTCCGCCGGTGCGCCCAGGTCATGCAGGAAGCGATCGAGCAGCGCCGCGACACCGTGATCGGGCTGCTGCGGGGGCAGCATGCTGTCGAGCATAACCACGCCTTCCACCTGCTCGCCTGCGGCTTCCAGCTGGGCTGCCATCTCGGCCGCGACAATTCCGCCGAGCGACCAGCCGCCCAGCCGGTATGGGCCAGCCGCTTGCAGCTTTTGCATCTCCACGATATACGCTGCAGCCATGGCTTCGATGCTGGCGCGCGGCGGCCGGCGGCCGTCCAGTCCCTGGGCCGGGAAGGCGAACACCGGCTGGTCCTGGTCCAGTTCGCGAGCCAACGCGAAATAGCACAATATGTTGCCGCCGACCGGGTGAACGAGAAACAGCGGGGGCCGGCTACCCAACGGCTGGACGGCGACGACGGCCACATCCTGGCTGTTCTTTTGCAGCCCCAGCGCCATGGCCGCGACAGTCGGCGCGGCAAAGAGCGAAGACACCGAGAACTCGCGCTGCAGGCGCTTTTTCACCAGCGCGCTCAGGCGCACTGCCAGCAGCGAATCGCCCCCGATCTCGAGGAAGTGATCGTGCGCGCCGATCGGCCGGTGCGCCAGCAGCTCTTCCCACAGTGAAACGAGCTGCGCTTCCAGCTCGTTGCGAGCGGGTACGTGCTGCGTGGCCTCGGCTTTGAGCGCGGGCAGGCGCTTGCGGTCGATCTTGCCGTTGGAGCTCATCGGAAGCCCTTCCACGCAGGCAATGCTGGACGGCACCATGTGCGCCGGCAGGCGCTGCACCAGGAAGCGCCGCACGTCAGCCATATCGAGGGGCTGGCTGGTGCGCGGAACCACATAGGCGACCAGGCGCTTGCCCCCAACGCCGCTTCCGGTGACGGCGGCGACGCAGGCGCGCACTGCGTCATGGCGCTGCAGCACGCCTTCGACTTCACCCAGCTCGATCCGGAAGCCCTGCACCTTGACCTGGAGGTCGTCGCGCCCCAGGAATTCGATCTCGCCATTGGGCAGCAAGCGGCCCCAGTCCCCGGTCCGGTACATGCGGCCGCCGCCGGGCTGCTCGATGAAACGCTGCGCGGTCTGCTCGGGGTCTCGCCAATAGCCCAGCGCCGTGCCCGCCCCCGAGATGTACAGCTCCCCCGCGACGGCGGCTTCGCGCTCGCGCAGCCGGTGGTCCAGGACATGGACGCCCTGGGCGCGCAGTGGGGCACCGTACGGGATACTGGTCCAGTGCGGCGGCACTTCGCCGATGACATGAAAAATCGACCAGATGGACGCTTCGGTTGCGCCGCCCAAGCTGACAATGCAGAGGTGCTCGCCCAGCCGGCGCAGGCGTTCGGGCAAGGTCACGGGAATCCAGTCCCCGCTCATCATCACCAGGCGCAACGATGCAGGCAGCCGCTCGCCCGCCGCGGCCAGGTGCTCGACCACCATTTCCATCATCGCGGGCACGGAGTTCCAGACCGTGATGTGCTCGTCGCGCAGCCAGCGCACCAGGCGCGCGGGATCGCGAATGTCGCCGGCCGGCGGAACCACGACCGTGCCGCCCGCTGCCAGCAGGCCGTAGATGTCGTACACCGAGAGGTCGAAGCCGAGGTTGGAGACCGCCAGCACGCGATCGCCGCTGCACACGCCAAATCGTTCATTGATGTCCAGCACCGTGTTGAGCGCGCCCCGGTGGTCGATCATCACGCCTTTGGGCTCGCCGGTGGAGCCGGAGGTAAAGATCACGTAGGCCAGGTCGGAGGGCGCGGCGGGGCCGTCCTGCGCTTGTGCGTGCGGGTCTGCCGGCGCGACCTGGTCCACGCGGATTCGCTGAACCGCGGCCGGCCAGTCCAGGCGCGCTTCGATCCGGGTTTGCGTCAGCACTACCTGCACCTCGCCGCGCTGGAGCAAGTGGTTGATCCGCTCCTGCGGCAACGATGCGTCGATGGGCAGGTAGGCGCCGCCGGCGGCGTTGATGGCCAGCACGGCCACGATCTGCTCCCAGCCCTTTTCCATCACGACACCGACGAGTGCGTTGCACTGGCAACCCGCCCGGCCCAGCTCGGCGGCGACCGCGGCAACACGCGCCCGCAGTTCGGCGTGGCTGAGGGAGCGGTCGGCGGCCACCACCGCCGTGGCGCCGCCGCGCATGCGGCTGCCGGCAAGTGCATGTCCGTGCAGTGTCCCTGCAGGCACGGGCTCGTGCGCCTGCGAATGCCTTGTGCCGGCAAAGCGGCCAGCCAGCGCATGCCCCGGCTCGTTCCACGCCTGCGGCTCTTGTGCCAAACGCTGCACCAGTTCTGTATACGCCTCGAACATCGTGTCCAGCACGCCGGGTTCGAACATCTCTTCGGCCGTGTCCCAATGCAGCCTGACGGTGCTGCCGCAGGGCAGCACCTGATGGTCAAGATAGACCTGGGGGGTCTGAAGCGAGGCGTAGACTTCGTGTTCGGCAGGGTCGGGATCGTCCGCGGACACCACGCCCAGCAGGCTGTTGAAGACCACCGGCACCCCGGCGGACGATGCCGTCCCGTGCAGCCGGTTCATCTCGCGCAGCACCAGCACGCCAGGAAAGAGGCTGTGCTGGCGGTCCTGCAGCCGACGCTGCTGAAGCTGGCGCGCAAGCTCCTCGATCGTGTCGGCCCCGCCCGCATCGACGGTCGTCAGGCTGGTACCGCTGAAATTTCCGAACAGGCGATTCACATCGGGATGCAGGGCCAGGCGTTGGCCATCCAGCACGTTGAGCGTGAACTTCGGCTGTTTGCTCCAGCGGGCCAGGACGGCAGCGTAGGCCGCACTCAGGGCGGAGCCGGCGAAGACGCCCGACCTGCCCGCCAGAGCCTGGAAGCGCTCCCACACCTCTTGCGGCAGCATCACGGAACGGCGCCGCAGCCGCGCCCCCTTTACGGCACTGGCCGGTTGGCGCAGCGGCAGTTGAGGCGAGGGGGCCAGCTCATTCACCCGGGCCAGCCAATATTCCTTCGCCCGGGCATAAGCGGCGGTGGCGCGCACCGCCTGCAGCGTGGTCACGTAATCGCGGAAAGACAGGCCGATCGGCGGCAGCGGCGCCGACGGATCGCGATAGAGCGCCAGCAGTTCCCGCGCGAAAATCTGCACGCTCTGGCCGTCCACGATCAGCAGGCTCATGCTGAGGTGAAAACGCACTTGCTGCTGCGGCAGCAGATGAGCATGCAGGCGAAACAACGGCCACTGGTCGGTAGGCGGCCCGCTGCTCGACATCATCTCGCGCGTCGCCGCCAGGCGGGTTTCGCATACGGCCGGGTCGGCAGTACGCAGGTTGGCCACCGTCATGGCCTCGCCCTGCGCCTGCGGCAGGATCTGCTGGCGGCCAGTCTCCAGCACGACCGTGCGCAGCATGTCATGACGCTCGATCAGCCGGCTGATCGCCGCCCGCACCCGCTCCAGGTCCAGACCTTCGAAATCCCATTCCCAGTACGCATGCGCGCTGACGCCGCCAAGGGCGAACGCATCGCTTTGCCCCAGCCAATAGGCCTCCTGCATTTCGGTCAGCTCATAAGGCTGGTGCCGCTCGCCCGTCGCCACTGCAAGTTGCGGCAGAGGCGAGGTCTGGCCCTGGCGCAACAGCTCGATGATGTCGCTCTTGCGCTGGCTGATCAAGCGCCGCAACTCGTCGTTCAGGCTGCCCTTGGGCGCGCGCAGCCTGAGTTCCTCGCCTTCGACGGACAGATGAATGCCCAGATGGCGCACACGCGCAACGAGTTCCTGGGCGGCTGACACCCGGTCCGGCGACGCTTGGGCGGGTGACGCCTGGGCCGCGCCCGGCGGGCCCATCAGAGAACCTCCTCTTCGACATCCCCGGTTTCAGTGCCGGCGAGAAAGTGCTCGCGAATGCCGTTGAACGTACGGAAAGGATCGAGCGTAAGGCCGTCAGCCAGGATCTGGCGGCCGGTCAGTTGCTCCAGCAGGAGGACGAACTCCATGAAGTGCAATGAATCGATGACGCGATTCTCGATGAGGTCGAAGTCGCCGGCCTGCGTGTCCGGGTCGAAACCGCGCCCTGTCAGCCAGGTGCGCACGGCCTGTTCTGCGGTGCTCATAAAGGCCGCCTTCCAGCAGCTTTTGAAGTGCAGGTTCGGCATCCATTCCACAGTGTGGAGACATCTAGCTTCATTTGTATAGCTCCCTTCAACGACGGAATTTTGCGGTTGTCGGCTATAGCAGTCAAATAATTTGACCTCTCGGTTACATCAAATTTCAAAAAAACTCAGCGATAATTCTAATATCCGGAGATAGTAGTTCCACCATGTGGAGTTCATATTTAGTCCCTCTTTAATTCATAATTGCGGTGGCTTCCGGTGCTGAGCCGGAACCGCGCAGCGCCGCCACATGTCTTTCGCCCGCCCCTTGCTTTCCCCTCCTCTCGATGCCTGAGCTGGATACCAGCGCCGTACTGTTCGCTGGCGGCCTGCTGGCGGGGGTGTTGAACGCGGTCGCCGGCGGCGGCAGTTTCGTGACCTTCCCGCTGCTGTTGGGCGCGGGCCTGCCTCCCGTGGTTGCCAACGCGACCAATGCCGTGGCCGTGTGGCCCGGGCACGCGGTGGCCGCCTACGCGGACCGACATCAACTGGGCACGGCGTCACGCCCCCTCGCTGCATCGATTGCGGCCGCGGTCGGCGGGGCGATCGCGGGTGCGCTGTTGCTCGGGGTCGTGGGCAATGACCGGTTTCGCCTGCTCATCCCCTATCTCTTGCTGTTCGCCACAGCGCTGTTCGCCGCCGGTCCGACGATGGCGCGCTACGCAGCGCAACAGCCGGGCACTGGCGCGCTGCCGGGGCGGCCGTGGGTGCGATTCGCCTGCGAGTTCGCCATGGCCACGTATGGCGGCTTTTTCGGTGCTGGCCTGGGCATCCTGCTGCTGGCCGGCCTGCAGCTGTTCGGCAACGGGAATCTGAAGACCTGCAACGTGCTCAAGAATCTGTTGGCGACTTTGATCGGCACTGTGTCGGTGCTGGTCCTGATTGGCGCCGGCTGGGTTTCTCCAGGCCACGCCATATGGCCCTTCCTGGGCGCGGCCTTGGGTGGCATCGCGGGCGCGCGCGCGGCGCGCCGCCTGTCCAGCTACTGGCTGCGGTTGGCGGTCATCGCCACAGGCCTGCTGCTGTCGATCCACTATTTCCTTAAGACCTGACCAGTAGGACTTCCCGTGCCGCATCCACGCGATTCATCCGTGCGCAAAATCCGGTCGGCAGCCGATTCGCGCCTGCGCACACAGAGCCTCGAGCGCGCGTTCGGCCTGCTGCGCGCCGTCGCCGCGCGCGACGGCGCCCGCTTGACCGAACTGGCGGCGGAACTGGGACTGGCAACGCCGACGGCGCGACGCATACTGCTGGGCCTGATGCGTGAGGGATTCATCGAGCAGGAGCCGAATGACCGCCTGTACTTCATCGGGCCGGAAGCCTATGTGGTGGGTGTGCTGGCCAGCAAGCGCCACGGGTTGCGGAACATGGCGCAGGAGTCGCTCGTCCGGCTGGTCGACGCGTCGCAGGACTCGGTCTTCCTGTCGGTGCCGATCGGCACCCAATCGCTGTGCCTGGAGCGCCTGGAGGGGACATTCCCGATCCGCAGCCATGTGCTGCAGACGGGCGCAAGGCACCCGCTGGGCGTGGGCGCCGGCAGCCTGGCGATTCTGGCGGCGATGGGTGACGAGGCTGTGCAGCGCGCCATCCAGGCCAATGCCGCACTGCTGGCCGAACGCTTTCCGGTCTTCACCGAGGACCGGATCTGGAAACTGGTGCATGAAACGCGCGCGCGCGGGTTCGCGGTCAACCCCGGTCTGGTGCTCACGCATTCCTGGGGTGTGGGCGCCGCGGTTCTGGACGACAGAGGCGCGCCGGTGGCCGCGCTCAGTATTGCCGCCATCAGGGAGCGGCTGCAGAACGACCGGCTCGCGGAATTGGGACTATTGCTGCGAGCGGAGTGCGAGCGGGTGGCATTGGCCATGCGGGGCACCAAGGCCCGGCCGTGAGTCGCCGCCAGTCGGCGGTACCCGGGCTGCCTATTGGTCGCCGGCTTCGGCGATCCCGCCGACCACCTGGCTGAACCCGCCATCGACGTAGGTAATCTCGGCCGTCACCCCGGCGGCTAGGTCGCTGAGCAGAAAAGCGGCGACATTGCCCACATCTTCAATGGTGATGTTTCGGCGGATCGGCGATGCCTGCGCCACGACCGAGAGAATCTTGCCGAAGCCCTTGATCCCGCTGGCGGCCAGCGTCTTGATCGGCCCCGCGCTGATGCCGTTGGACCGGATGCCGCGCGGTCCCAGCG
>JACDFR010000038.1 GCA_013815685.1 Ramlibacter sp. | reverse complement strand
ATCGGCCACGTGGACCATGGCAAGACCACGCTGACGGCGGCCATCACCTCGGTGCTGGCGGCCAAGTTCGGCGGCGAAGCCAAGGCGTATGACCAGATCGACGCGGCGCCCGAAGAAAAAGCGCGCGGCATCACCATCAACACGGCCCACGTCGAATACGAAACCAGCAAGCGCCACTACGCCCACGTCGACTGCCCCGGCCACGCCGACTACGTCAAGAACATGATCACCGGCGCCGCCCAGATGGACGGCGCCATTTTGGTGTGCTCGGCCGCCGACGGCCCCATGCCCCAGACCCGCGAGCACATCCTCCTGGCCCGCCAGGTCGGCGTTCCCTACATCATCGTGTTCCTCAACAAGTGCGACATGGTCGATGACGCCGAGCTTTTGGAGCTGGTCGAGATGGAACTGCGCGAGCTCCTGGACAAGTACGAATTCCCCGGCGACACCACCCCCATCATCCACGGCTCGGCCAAGCTGGCGCTCGAAGGCGACAAGGGCGAGCTCGGCGAGCAGGCCATCATGAAGCTGGCCGACGCCATGGACAGCTACATCCCCCAGCCCGAGCGGGCCATCGACGGCGCCTTCCTCATGCCCGTGGAAGACGTCTTCTCCATCTCCGGGCGCGGCACGGTGGTCACCGGCCGCGTCGAGCGCGGAGTTGTGAAGGTCGGCGAAGAAATCGAGATCGTGGGCATCAAGCCCACCATCAAGACCACCTGCACCGGCGTGGAAATGTTCAGGAAGCTGCTGGACCAGGGCCAGGCCGGCGACAACGTCGGCGTGCTCTTGCGCGGCACCAAGCGCGAAGAAGTCGAGCGCGGCCAAGTCCTGTGCAAGCCCGGCAGTATCAAGCCGCACACCCACTTCACCGCCGAGGTGTATGTGCTGAGCAAGGACGAGGGCGGGCGCCACACGCCCTTCTTCAACAACTACCGGCCCCAGTTCTACTTCCGCACCACGGACGTGACCGGCGCCATCGAGCTGCCCAAGGACAAGGAAATGGTCATGCCCGGCGACAACGTGTCCATCACGGTGAAGCTGATCAACCCCATCGCCATGCAGGAAGGCCTGCGCTTTGCCATCCGCGAAGGCGGCAAAACCGTCGGCTCGGGCGTCGTTGCAAAGATTTTGGAATAAACCTTCGAAGGACGGCCCCGCGAAGCGGGGACGTTGAAAAAGCACTATTTCTAGGGGTATAGCTCAATTGGCAGAGCGTCGGTCTCCAAAACCGAAGGTTGTAGGTTCGATTCCTACTGCCCCTGCCACCTGAGCGTGGCACCTTAAAAAAGCCCGTCACGCCGTGACGGGCTTAGTGTCTTAAAGACACGTGTTGAATTGAAGCAGTGAATCGAATCAGGACCACGCCGCAAATGGCCACTTCTCAAGTTGAAACCGTCAACACCGGCGCCGATAAGGCCAAGTTGGCCGCCGCCGTCGCCCTCGTGATTGGTGCGGTGGCGGGCTTCTACCTGCTGGGCAGGCAGGGGCAATGGGCGCAATGGGGTGCACTGGTGCTGGGCCTCGCGGCCGCATTCGTGGTGTTCATGACTTCCGAGTCCGGCAAGGAATTCGCGGCGTTCGGCCGCGACTCGTGGAAGGAAGTCAAGAAAGTGGTCTGGCCCACGCGCAAGGAAACCGTCCAGATGACGTTGTACGTCATCGCCTTTTGCGCCGTGATGGGTTTGTTCCTGTGGCTGACCGACAAGACCCTCGAGTGGGTGTTCTACGACCTGATCTTGGGGTGGAAGAAGTAATGAGCGACATCACAGACACCGCCGCGCAGTCCGCCGACTCGCAGCCCGCCGTTCCCGCCAAGCCCGTCAATCCGGACCTGCGCTGGTACGTTGTCCATGCCTATTCCGGCATGGAAAAAGCCGTGGAGCGCAACATCCGCGAGCGCATCAACCGAGCCGGCATGCAGGACATGTTCGGCGAGATACTGGTCCCCACCGAGGAAGTGGTCGAGATCAAGAACGGCCAGAAAAAAACGTCCGAACGCCGCTTCTACCCCGGCTACGTTCTGGTGCAGATGATCATGAACGACGACACCTGGCATCTGGTGAAGCACACCAACAAGGTGACCGGATTCGTCGGGGGCGCGAAGAACCGCCCGGCCCCGATTTCCGAAGAGGAAGTCGGCAAGATCCTCGGGCAGATGGAAGAGGGCACCGAGAAGCCCCGCCACAAGGTGGAGTTCATCACGGGCGAGTATGTGCGCGTCAAGGACGGCCCGTTCACCGACTTCAACGGCACCGTCGAAGAAGTGAACTACGAAAAGAACAAGGTGCGCGTGTCGGTGACGATTTTTGGTCGCGCCACGCCGGTCGAATTGGAATTCAGCCAGGTCGAGAAGACGTAAACAAGGTGAAAACAAGGCCAGTTCCTGGCCTTGTACTTGCAGCTTTTTGCCTCTTCAGCTCGGCAAAAAGTAGTGTTCGAAAAGAGCTGTTAACCCCGGGGAGCCGAGGCCGTTGAGCCAAAGCGCTATCACCCGCAAGGAGTAAAACCATGGCGAAAAAAATCGTCGGTTTTGTCAAGCTGCAAGTACCGGCAGGCAAAGCCAATCCCTCGCCGCCTATCGGCCCGGCACTGGGCCAGCGCGGCCTGAACATCATGGAGTTCTGCAAGGCGTTCAACGCCCAGACTCAAGGGCACGAGCCCGGTCTGCCGCTGCCCGTGGTGATCACCGCTTATGCAGACAAGAGCTTCACCTTCATCATCAAGACCCCGCCCGCGACGGTCCTGATCAAGAAGGCCGTCAAGCTGGACAAGGGTTCTGCGACCCCCCACAGCAACAAGGTCGGCAAGATCACCCGGGCCCAGCTCGAAGAGATCGCCAAGACCAAGCTGAAGGACATGAACGCCGCGAGCGTGGACGCCGCCATCCGGACGCTGGCCGGTTCGGCCCGTTCCATGGGCATCACGGTGGAGGGCCTCTGACATGACCAAGCTCACCAAGAAACAAAAAGCCCTGCAGGGCAAGGTCGACAGCACCAAGCTGTACGCTTTCAGCGAGGCCCTCGGCATCGTCAAGGAAGCCGCCACTGCCAAGTTCGACGAATCCATCGACGTGGCCGTGCAGCTGGGCATCGACCCGAAGAAGTCCGACCAGGTCGTTCGCGGCGCCGTCGTGTTGCCCAACGGCACCGGCAAGACCAAGCGCGTTGCGGTGTTCGCCCAGGGCGCCAAGGCCGAGGAAGCCAAGGCCGCCGGCGCGGACATCGTCGGCATGGACGACCTGGCTGCCCGCGTGAAGGCCGGCGACATGCCGTTCGACGTGGTGATTGCTGCCCCGGACGCGATGCGCGTGGTCGGAACACTCGGCCAGATCCTGGGCCCGCGCGGGCTGATGCCCAACCCGAAGGTCGGCACCGTGACGCCCGATGTGGCCACGGCGGTGAAGAACGCCAAGGCGGGCCAGGTTCAGTACCGCGCCGACAAGGCCGGCATCATCCACGCCACCATCGGTCGCCGCTCGTTCGACTCGGACAAGCTGCAGGGCAACCTGGTGGCGCTGATCGATGCGCTGAACAAGTCCAAGCCGGCAACGAGCAAGGGCGTGTACCTGAGGAAAGTGGCGGTTTCATCGACGATGGGTCTGGGTGTCCGCGTGGACACGCAAACCATCTCGGCGTAATCGCGAGGAATGGTGGGCTGCCGGGCCTGAAAAGGAACGGCGGGCCATCCAAGACCGTTGGTGGGCAGCGATGCCCTTAATACAGGAATCAGGAGGTCGCCTCCGGCTCCGCACCAACGCAGATGGCGATCCCGCTGAAGATGGAATTGAGAGATTTCTGAAAACAGTTGGTCGCTGCAACTAAGGCGTGCCTGATGGTGCAAACCGGATGGCACATTCAAAGGAGTAGACCTTGAGTCTGAATCGCAGTGAGAAAGAAGCGGTCATTGAAGAAGTGACCGGCCTCGCCGCTAGAGCTCAAACGCTGGTGATTGCGGAATACCGCGGCATCACGGTCGCCGACATGACCAAACTGCGCAACGATGCTCGCAGCAAGGGCGTGAACCTGAGTGTTCTCAAAAACACCCTGGCTCGCCGTGCTGTCGCTGGCAGCCAGTTCGAAGTCGTCGGTGACCAGATGACCGGTCCGCTGATCTACGGCTTCTCCGTGGACGCTACGGCCGCCGCCAAGGTGGTGGCCGACTTCGCGAAGACCAACGACAAGCTGGTTATTCGCGGCGGCGCCTACGGCGGCAAGCCGCTGGACGTCAACGGCGTGAAGGCGCTGGCAAGCATTCCTACCAAGGAAGTGCTGCTGGCCCAGCTTTGTGGCCTGCTGATGTCGCCGATATCGCGCACCGCTGTAGTGCTCGGCGCGCTGGCAGCGAAAAAAGGCGGCGGTGCCGACGCCACCCAGGACCAAACCTCGGAAGTCGCCGCCGCGTAAGCGTGCGGCTTATCACCTCAATTTAGGAAATCAGAATGGCATTCGATAAAGACGCATTTTTGACCTCGCTGGACAGCATGACGGTCATGGAACTCAACGACCTGGTGAAAGCCATCGAAGAGAAGTTTGGCGTGAGCGCAGCCGCCATGGCCGCTCCTGCAGCCGCTGGTGGCGGTGCCGCCGCTGCGGTCGCTGAAGAGAAGACCGAGTTCAACGTGATGCTGCTGGAAGCCGGCGCCCAGAAGGTGTCCGTCATCAAGGCCGTGCGCGAAATCACCGGCCTGGGCCTGAAAGAAGCCAAGGACCTGGTCGATGGCGCCCCCAAGGCCGTCAAGGAAGGCATGAACAAGGCCGACGCCGACGCAGCCAAGAAGAAGCTGGAAGATGCCGGCGCCAAGGTCGAGCTGAAGTAATTCGACCCCGGCCCGAGGCTGGAGCGTCCCGAAAGGGCCTCCAGCCTTTGGTGCTTATATGGATGCGTGAAGAACGCACCCAAAAATGCTGGCCCAATACGGGTTCCCCAGTGTTTTTGAGTGTCTTCTGACCCCGACTGCAGAAGATGCCTTGGTTCGGGCGATGTGCAATGCATCGCCGTCCGCCATGGTTGGTAGTGGCCAACCCACCAAGAATGTCGAGTCCCGGGCGCCCCCGAGCCTCGATGTCAGTTGCGCAAGAGTTAGCCCGGAGATCTCATGGCCCAGACGTCCACGTATTCCTATACCGAACGCAAGCGCATCCGCAAAAGCTTCGGCAGCCGCGACAGCGTACTTGAAATTCCCTACCTGCTGCAAATGCAGAAAGACGCGTACACCGCGTTCCTGCAGGCCGACATCGGCCCGAAGAGCCGGACCATAGAGGGTCTGCAGGCCGCGTTCGACGCCGCCTTCCCCATCGTCTCGCACAACGGTTTTGTCGAGATGAAGTTCCTCGAATACAACCTGGCCAAGCCCGCGTTCGACGTGCGCGAATGCCAGACCCGGGGCCTCACCTACGCCTCGGCCGTGCGCGCCAAGGTGCAGCTGATCATCTATGACCGCGAGTCGTCGACGCCGCAGTCCAAGGTCGTGAAGGAAGTGAAAGAGCAGGAGGTCTACATGGGCGAAGTGCCCCTGATGACCGAGAAGGGCTCCTTCATCATCAACGGCACCGAGCGTGTGATCGTCTCGCAGCTGCACCGCTCGCCGGGCGTGTTCTTCGAGCACGACAAGGGCAAGACCCACAGCTCGGGCAAGCTGCTGTTCTCGGCACGGATCATCCCGTACCGCGGCTCCTGGCTCGACTTCGAATTCGATCCCAAGGACATCCTGTACTTCCGCGTCGACCGCCGCCGAAAGATGCCGGTCACCATCCTGCTCAAGGCCATCGGCCTCACGCCCGAATCGATCCTGGCCAACTTCTTCGTCAACGACAACTTCCGCCTGATGGACAGCGGCGCGCAGATGGAGTTCGTCTCCGAGCGCCTGCGCGGTGAAGTGGCTCGTTTCGACATCACCGACAAGTCGGGCAAGGTGGTGGTGGCCAAGGACAAGCGAGTGACGGTGCGTCACACCCGCGATCTGGAAACCTCGGGCACCACGCACATCAGCGTGCCCGAGGACTACTTGATCGGCCGCGTGGTCGCGCGCAACATCGTCGATGCCGATACCGGGGAGATCATCGCCAAGGCCAACGATGAGCTGACCGAAGCGCTGCTCAAGAAGCTGCGCACGGCCGGCGTGCAGGAGCTGCAGGTCATCTACACCAACGAACTCGACCAGGGCGCGTACATGTCGCAGACCCTGCGCATCGACGAAACCGTCGATGAGTTCGCCGCCCGCGTCGCCATCTACCGCATGATGCGCCCCGGCGAGCCGCCGACCGAAGACGCTGTGCAGGCCCTGTTCCAGCGCCTGTTCTACAACCCGGACACGTACGACCTGTCGCGCGTCGGCCGCATGAAGTTCAACGCCAAGGTCGGCCGCAACGAATCGACGGGCCCGATGGTCCTGACGAATGAGGACATCCTCGCCGTGGTCAAGATCCTGGTGGACCTGCGCAATGGCCGCGGCGAAGTCGACGACATCGACCACCTGGGCAATCGCCGCGTGCGTTGCGTCGGCGAACTGGCCGAGAACCAGTACCGCACCGGCCTGGCCCGTATCGAGAAGGCCGTGAAGGAGCGGCTGGGCCAGGCCGAGCAAGAGCCGCTGATGCCGCACGACCTGATCAACTCCAAGCCGATTTCCGCGGCCCTCAAGGAGTTCTTCGGCGCCTCGCAGCTGTCGCAGTTCATGGACCAGACCAACCCGCTGTCCGAGATCACGCACAAGCGCCGCGTCTCGGCCCTGGGCCCGGGCGGTTTGACCCGCGAGCGCGCCGGCTTCGAAGTGCGCGACGTGCACGTCACCCACTACGGCCGAGTGTGCCCGATCGAAACTCCGGAAGGCCCGAACATCGGCCTGATCAACTCGCTGGCCCTGTACGCGCGACTGAACGAATACGGTTTCATCGAAACCCCGTATCGCCGCGTGATCGACGGCAAGGTGACGATGCAGATCGATTACCTGTCGGCCATCGAAGAAGGCAAGTACGTCATCGCCCAGGCCAATGCCGTGCTGGACAAGGACGGCCGCCTGACCGGCGAACTGGTTTCCGCCCGTGAAGCCGGCGAATCGGTGCTGGTCGGCGCCGACCGCATCCAGTACATGGATGTGTCGCCGGCGCAGATCGTGTCGGTCGCTGCTTCGCTGGTGCCGTTCCTCGAGCACGACGACGCGAACCGCGCGCTGATGGGCGCCAACATGCAGCGCCAGGCCGTGCCCGTGCTGCGTCCCGAGAAAGCCTTCGTCGGTACCGGCATCGAGCGCGTTTCCGCGATCGACTCCGGCACCGTGGTCACCGCCAATCGCGGCGGCGTGGTCGACTATGTCGACGCCACCCGCATCGTGGTGCGCGTGAACGACGCCGAAGCCCAGGCCGGTGAAGTCGGCGTGGACATCTACAACCTGATCAAGTACCAGCGTTCCAACCAGAACACCAACATCCACCAGCGCCCCATCGTCAAGCGCGGCGACAAGATCGCCAAGGGCGACGTGGTGGCCGACGGTGCATCGACGGACCTGGGCGAACTCGCCCTGGGCCAGAACATGCTGGTGGCGTTCATGCCGTGGAACGGCTACAACTTCGAGGACTCGATCCTGATCAGCGAACGCGTCGTGGCCGAAGACCGCTACACCTCGATCCACATCGAGGAACTGGTGGTGATGGCCCGCGACACCAAGCTTGGCGCCGAGGAAATCACCCGCGATATCCCGAACCTGTCCGAGCAGCAACTGAACCGCCTGGACGAGTCCGGCATCATCTACGTCGGGGCAGAAGTGCAGCCCGGCGACACGCTGGTCGGCAAGGTCACGCCCAAGGGCGAGACCACGCTGACGCCTGAAGAGAAGCTGCTGCGCGCGATCTTCGGCGAGAAGGCTTCCGACGTGAAGGACACCTCGCTGCGGGTGGACCAGGGCTCGCAAGGCACCGTGATCGACGTCCAGGTCTTCACCCGCGAAGGTATCCAGCGCGACAAGCGCGCCCAGCAGATCATCGACGATGAACTCAAGCGCTTCCGCCTGGACCTGAACGACCAGCTGCGCATCGTCGAAGCCGACGCGTTCGACCGTATCGAGAAGCTGCTGAATGGCAAGGTCGCCAACGGCGGCCCGCAGAAGCTGGCCAAGGGCACGAAGATCGACAAGGCCTACCTGGCCTCGGTGGAGAAATTCCACTGGTTCGACATTCGACCGGCGGACGACGAGGTGGCATCGCAGCTCGAATCGATCAAGAACTCGATCGAGCAGCAGCGTCACAGTTTCGACCTGGCCTTCGAAGAAAAGCGCAAGAAGCTGACGCAGGGCGACGAGCTGCCGGCCGGCGTGCTGAAGATGGTCAAGGTCTACCTGGCCGTCAAGCGCCGCCTGCAACCCGGCGACAAGATGGCCGGCCGCCACGGCAACAAGGGTGTGGTCTCCAAGATCGTTCCGGTCGAGGACATGCCCTACATGGCCGACGGCACGCCGTGCGACATCGTGCTGAACCCGCTGGGCGTGCCTTCGCGCATGAACGTGGGCCAGGTGCTGGAAGTGCACCTGGGCTGGGCCGCCAAGGGCATTGGCCAGCGCATCGGTGACATGCTGCAGCAGGAGGCCAAGCAGGCCGAGCTGCGCAAGTTCCTCGACCAGCTGTACAACGGCTCGGGCCGCAAGGAAGACCTGGCCAAGCTGGCCGATGAAGACGTCATCGAGATGGCCGAGAACCTGGCAAAGGGCGTGCCCTTCGCGACGCCGGTGTTCGACGGCGCCTCGGAAGAGGAAATTCGCGGCATGCTCAAGCTGGCCTATCCGGAAGACATCATGAAGGCCAAGGGCCTGACGGCCACGCGCACGCAGGCCATGCTGTACGACGGCCGCTCCGGCGACCAGTTCGAGCGCCCGGTCACCGTGGGCTACATGCACGTGCTCAAGCTCCACCACCTGGTGGACGACAAGATGCACGCGCGTTCGACCGGCCCCTACTCGCTGGTCACGCAGCAGCCGCTGGGCGGCAAGGCCCAGTTCGGCGGCCAGCGCTTCGGCGAGATGGAAGTATGGGCGCTGGAAGCCTACGGCGCCGCCTACACCCTGCAGGAAATGCTGACTGTGAAGTCGGACGACGTGCAGGGCCGCACCAAGGTGTACGAAAGCATCGTCAAGGGCGAGCACGCCATCGAAGCCGGCATGCCGGAATCGTTCAATGTCCTGGTCAAGGAAATCCGTTCCTTGGGCATCGACATGGAACTGGAGCGTTCGTAAAGCCTTGCGGGACAGACCAAGAAATTGCGCAGCAATTTTTGCTCTGTCCTCAACTGATTAAGAGAAGGAAAGAGTCAATGAAATCACTACTCGACCTGTTCAAGCAGTTCACGCCGGACGAGCATTTCGATGCCATCCGCATCGGCATGGCCTCGCCCGAAAAGATCCGCTCCTGGTCTTTCGGCGAAGTCAAGAAGCCGGAAACCATCAACTACCGCACCTTCAAGCCCGAGCGCGACGGCCTGTTCTGCGCCAAGATCTTCGGACCCATCAAGGACTACGAATGCCTGTGCGGCAAGTACAAGCGCCTGAAGCACCGTGGCGTGATCTGCGAGAAGTGCGGCGTTGAAGTCACGCAGACCAAGGTGCGCCGCGAGCGCATGGGCCACATCGACCTGGCGGCGCCCTGCGCCCACATCTGGTTCCTGAAGTCCCTGCCTTCGCGCCTGGGCCTGGTGCTGGACATGACGCTGCGCGATATCGAACGCGTGCTGTACTTCGAAGCCTACGTCGTGACCGACCCCGGCATGACCCCGCTGAAGAAGTTCAGCATCATGTCCGAGGACGACTACGAGGCCAAGCGCAAGGAGTATGGCGACGAGTACGTCGCCAAGATGGGCGCCGAAGGCATCAAGGACCTGCTCGAAGGCATCGACATCGACATCGAGATCGAGAAGCTGCGCGGCGACCTGACCGGCTCCGAAGTCAAGGTCAAGAAGAACGCCAAGCGGCTGAAGGTTCTGGAAGCCTTCAAGAAGTCCGGCATCAAGCCGGGCTGGATGGTGATGGACGTGCTGCCCGTGCTGCCGCCGGACCTGCGTCCGCTGGTGCCGCTGGACGGCGGCCGCTTCGCGACCTCCGACCTGAACGACCTGTACCGCCGCGTCATCAACCGCAATTCGCGGCTGCGCCGTCTGCTGGAGCTGAAGGCTCCGGAAATCATCGCGCGCAACGAAAAGCGGATGCTGCAAGAAGCCGTCGACAGCTTGCTGGACAACGGCCGCCGTGGCAAGGCCATGACGGGCGCCAACAAGCGCGCCCTGAAGTCGCTTGCCGACATGATCAAGGGCAAGAGCGGCCGCTTCCGCCAGAACCTGCTGGGCAAGCGCGTCGACTACTCGGGCCGTTCGGTCATTGTGGTGGGCCCCACGCTCAAGCTGCACCAGTGCGGCCTGCCCAAGCTGATGGCGCTGGAGCTGTTCAAGCCTTTCATCTTCTCGCGCCTCGAAGCCATGGGCATCGCCACCACCATCAAGGCGGCGAAAAAGGAAGTGGAATCGGGCACGCCGGTGGTGTGGGACATTCTGGAAGAGGTGATCAAAGAGCACCCCGTGATGCTCAACCGTGCACCTACGCTGCACCGCCTGGGCATCCAGGCCTTCGAGCCGATCCTGATCGAAGGAAAGGCGATCCAGCTGCACCCGCTGGTGTGCGCGGCCTTCAACGCCGACTTCGACGGCGACCAGATGGCCGTCCACGTGCCGTTGTCGGTGGAGGCGCAGATGGAATGCCGCACGCTGATGCTGGCTTCCAACAACGTGCTGTTCCCCGCCAACGGCGAGCCCTCCATCGTCCCGTCGCAAGACGTGGTGCTGGGCCTGTACTACACGACCCGTGAGCGCATCAACGCCAAGGGCGAAGGCATGATCTTCGCCGATATCGGCGAGGTGCAGCGCGCTCTGGATGCCAGCCAGGTCGAGCTCACCGCCAAGGTGAACGTTCGCCTGACGGAGTGGAACAAAGACAAGGAAACGGGCGAGTTCGTGCCGTCGACCTCGATCGTCGAAACCACCGTGGGCCGCGCGCTGCTGTCGGAAATCCTGCCCAAGGGCTTGCCGTTTTCCAACATCAACAAGGCGCTGAAGAAGAAGGAAATCTCCAAGCTTATCAACGCATCGTTTCGCAAGTGCGGCCTGAAGGAAACCGTGGTGTTCGCCGACAAGCTGCTGCAAAACGGCTTCCGGCTGGCGACCAAGGCCGGCATCTCGATCTGCGTGGACGATATGCTGGTGCCGCCGGAAAAGCCCGAGATCATCGCTCGCGCCGAAAAGGAAGTGAAGGAGATCGAGCAGCAGTACGTCTCGGGCCTGGTCACTTCCGGCGAGCGCTACAACAAGGTGGTGGACATCTGGGGCAAGGCCGGCGATGAAGTGTCCAAGGTCCTGATGGCGCAGCTGTCCAAGGAAAAGACCATCGACCGCCACGGCAAGGAAGTGGACCAGGAGTCGTTCAACTCCATCTACATGATGGCCGACTCGCAGGCTCGCGGCTCCGCCGCGCAGATCCGCCAGCTGGCGGGCATGCGCGGCCTGATGGCCAAGCCGGACGGCTCGATCATCGAAACCCCGATCACGGCCAACTTCCGCGAAGGCCTGAACGTGCTGCAGTACTTCATCTCCACCCATGGGGCCCGCAAGGGCCTGGCGGACACGGCGCTGAAGACCGCGAACTCGGGCTACCTGACGCGCCGCCTGGTCGACGTGACGCAGGACCTGGTGGTGATCGAGGTCGATTGCGGGACCCGCGACGGCTCGCTGATGCGCGCCATCGTCGAGGGCGGTGAAGTGATCGAATCGCTACGCGATCGCATCCTGGGCCGCGTCGCGGCCGAGGAAGTGCTGCATCCCGAAACCCGTTCCGTACTGGTCAACGCCGGCGACATGCTGGATGAAGATGTGATCGAGGCGCTCGAGGTCACGGGTGTGGACGAGGTCAAGGTCCGCACCGCGCTGACCTGCTCGACCCGCTTCGGCCTGTGCGCCAAGTGCTACGGCCGCGACCTGGGCCGTGGCGGCCTGGTCAACGTCGGCGAGGCAGTTGGCGTGATCGCCGCCCAGTCGATCGGCGAGCCGGGCACGCAGCTGACGATGCGGACCTTCCACATCGGCGGTGCCGCGTCGCGCGCCGCAATCGCTTCCAGCGTGGATGCCAAGTCGAACGGCGTGATCGGCTTCAACAGCACCATGCGCTATGTGACAAACAGCAAGAAGGAATTGGTGGTGATTGCGCGTTCCGGCGAGATCGTCATCCATGACGAGCACGGAAGAGAACGGGAGCGGCACAAGGTGCCTTACGGCGCGATCCTGGCCGTCAAGGCGGATCAGTCGGTCAAGGCCGGCACGATCCTGGCGAACTGGGATCCGCTGACCCGCCCGATCATCACCGAGTTCGCCGGCAAGGTGAAGTTCGAGAACGTCGAGGAAGGCCTCACCGTTGCCAAGCAGCTGGACGAGGTCACCGGCCTGTCCACGCTGGTCGTGATCAAGTTCGACCCCAAGCGCTCGGCCAAGGTGATCCGACCGCAGGTCAAGCTGATCGACGCTTCCGGCAACGAAGTGAAAATCCCCGGCACCGACCACTCGGTGACGATCGGCTTCCCGGTCGGTTCGCTGATCCAGGTGCGCGATGGCCAGGACGTGGCCGGGGGCGAAGTGCTGGCCCGCATCCCGATCGAAGGCCAGAAGACCCGCGACATCACGGGCGGCCTGCCGCGCGTGGCCGAGCTGTTCGAGGCACGTTCCCCCAAGGACAAGGGCGTGCTGGCCGAGATCACCGGTACCGTGTCGTTCGGCAAGGAGACCAAGGGCAAGATCCGCATGCAGATCACCGACCCCGACGGCAAGGTCTGGGAAGAGCTGGTGCCCAAGGAGAAGAACATCCTGGTGCACGAGGGCCAGGTGGTCAACAAGGGTGAGTCGGTGGTCGACGGCCCGGCCGATCCGCAGGACATCCTGCGCCTGCTGGGCGCCGAGGAACTGGCGCGCTACATCGTCGACGAGGTGCAGGACGTCTATCGCCTGCAGGGCGTGAAGATCAACGACAAGCACATCGAGGTGATCGTTCGCCAGATGCTGCGCCGGGTCGTGGTCGAGAGCGTCGGTGACTCGGGCTACATCGCCGGCGAGCAGGTCGAGCGTTCGGAAATCCTGGATACCAACGACGCCCTGCGCGCCGATGGCAAGATCCCGCCGACGTACAGCAACCTGCTGCTGGGTATTACCAAGGCCTCGCTGTCGACCGACTCGTTCATCTCCGCGGCTTCCTTCCAGGAAACGACGCGGGTGCTGACCGAGGCGGCGATCATGGGCAAGCGCGACGAGCTGCGCGGCCTGAAGGAAAACGTCATCGTCGGCCGCCTGATTCCCGCGGGCACCGGCATGGCGTACCACCAGGCGCGCAAGGCCAAGGACCAGATGGACGAGGCCGAGCGCCGTGCCATCGCCGATTCCGAAGCTGCCGAACTCGCCAGCGTGACCGAGAGCGCCACGGCGCCCGAGGCCAGCGAAGGCGCGGCCACCGAGTAAGCCTGAAAAGGTTTGACCGTAAACTAGCGCCCCGGCCCTTCCAGGCCGGGGCGCTTTTTTTTTGGAGTGGCCACACAGACGATGCCGAGTTCCGTTGTCCCATGGATCGTTGCCGCCGTCCTGCTGTTTTGGATAGTGGGCGCATACAACCGCCTGATGCGCTTGCGGGCCGAGGCCAACGCGGCTTTCGCGAGCCTCGGCGCCGAACTGTCCGGGCAAGTCGAGCTCGTGCGCAACCACCTGCCGCCGCCGGAGCTGACACAGCCAGCGCCGCTGGAGCCTGGCATCTCGTTCTGGACCGGCCTGCACGGCGCGGCGTCCCAGTTCGCCGCATGCCTGTCCGTGGCGCGCGGCCGGCCGCTGGAGCCCGATGGCATCGCCGCCTTGAGCGCGGCGCAGGACGTGATGGCGACGGCCTGGGAAAAGGCCGAACGCGACGACGCCCATGACCTGGCTGGCCCGCGGATGCCGGACACGGTGACCGTACGGCGCGCGCAGCTGGTGGCCCAGACGCGCGCTGCCGCCGATCAATTCAACCAGGCCGTCGGCCGCTACAACGATGCCATCGGGCAATTCCCGGCGTTGCTCCTGGCATGGGTGTTCAGGTTTAAGCCGGGAAGGGCCATCGACCTGCGAGGGTGAGCCACATGTGCCGGGCTTGCCTTCCCCGCCGCGCCGCATCTATAGTCAGCAACCGAAGGAGGAGACCGCGATGACGACATTCAGGACAGGGTTGGCGCTGGCGATGGTGCTGGGGGGGCCCGCCGCGGCGCAGACACAGGATGCGCTGTATGTGAAGAGCCTGGCGGCCACATGCGCCGGCTGCCACGGCACCGACGGCAAGGCGGCCGACGGCTCGAGCATCGCCTCCATCGCGGGCATGCCGAAGGAATATCTGTCCGCGCAGCTGAAGGCATTCAAGGCGGGCACCCGCCCGGCAACCGTCATGCACCAGCTGAGCAAGGGCTACAGCGATGCGCAGATCGAGCAGCTGGCGGGCTATTTCGCCGGCCAGAAGAAATGAAGGACACCCTCATGCAACGCCGCTCGTTTCTCCAATCCTCCGCTGCGCTCGGCCTGTTCGGCCTGGGTGCCTGTGCCACCCGCAGCATTCCCTCCAAGGCTCAGGTGGTGGTCATCGGCGGCGGCTACGGCGGCGCCACCGCCGCGAAGTATGTCCGCATGCTTTCCGACCACAATATCGGCGTGGTGCTGATCGAGCCCGGTGAGGCATTCGTGTCCTGCCCGATCTCCAATCTCGTGCTGGGCGGCAGCAGGACACTGGCAGACATCACCACCCCCTATACGGGGCTGGCCCGAAACCATGGCGTCACGGTGGTCAAGGACATGGCCGCGTCGGTCGACACAGCCCGGCGGCTGGTCACACTTGCCGGGGGCGGCGCCATCGGCTACGACAAACTCGTGATTTCGCCCGGCGTCGACTTGCGACTGGACAGTGTCGAAGGCCTGGCGGCGGCGCATGCCACCGGACGCGTGCTGCATGCCTGGAAGGCGGGCGCGGAAACCACGGCCTTGCGCAGGCAGCTCGAAGCCATGCCCGACGGCGGCGTGTACGCCATCACCATTCCGGAATCGCCCTATCGCTGCCCGCCCGGACCTTACGAGCGCGCCTGCCAGGTCGCCTGGTATTTCAAGAATGCCAAACCACGCAGCAAAGTCCTGATCCTGGACGCCAACCCCGACGTCACGTCCAAGGGCGCACTGTTCAAGAAGGTGTGGGCCGAGCAGTACCGCGGGACGGTGGAGTACCGCAGCCAGCACAAGCTCACCGCGGTGGATGCTTCGTCGGGCACGCTGAAGTTCGAAGTGCACGAGGACGTGAAGGCTTCGGTGTTGAATGTCGTGCCGCCCCAGCGTGCGGGCTTGATTGCCGTGCAGGCCGGCTTGGCGAATCAGGCCAACAGGCAATGGGTGGGCGTGAACTACCAGAGCTTCGAGTCCACCGTCGCCAAGGACGTGTTCGTGATCGGCGATTCGATTCAGATCGCACCGGCCATGCCCAAGAGCGGGCACATGGCCAACGGGCATGCCAAGGTCGCCGCGGCCGCCATCGTCGCTCAGCTTTCGGGCTGGCAGGTCAACCCCAAACCTGTGCTGACCAATACCTGCTACAGCTTCGTCGACGACAAGAATGTGGTGCACGTGGCGAGCGTTCACGAGTATGTGGACAACACGTTCAAGACGGTGGCCGGCTCGGGCGGGCTCAGCACCGCGCCGACGCAGGAAGAGGGCGCCTACGCGATGACGTGGGCCCGCAATATCTGGGCCGACACTCTTGCCTGACACCGGCGCTGAGACAATGGGCGGATGACAGGTCAGGTCGTTCCCTTGTGGCGGCAGCTTCAGGCTGCCGCTTCCGTTTTGGCCGGCGTTCGCGGCGGCCAGTCCGCGACGGCGCTGCTCAGCCGCGTCGACGGCGCGCTGCGCCCGGGCGTGCAGGCGCTGGCATTCCAGGCCCTGCGCCAGCTCGGGCGTGCGCAAGCCCTGCGCCGGCTGCTGGCCCGTCGCGCGCCGCCGCCTGAAGCGGATGCGCTGCTGTGCACGGCGCTGGCGCTTTGCTGCGGCGACGACGAGACACCCTACGAAGCCTTCACGCTGGTCGACCAGGCGGTCGAAGCGGCCAAGCGCAGCAGTACGGCCCGGGCGCAGGCCAGTTTCATCAACGCCTGTCTGCGACGCTTCGTGCGCGAGCGCGAGACGCTGCTCGCGGCCGCCGGGCGAGACCCGGTGGCGCGCTGGAATCATCCGCTGTGGTGGCAGCAGCGGTTGCAGCAGGATCACCCGGATAGCTGGCAGCGCGTGCTGGAGGCCGGCAACGCCCAGGCGCCGATGACTTTGCGCGTGAACGCCCGCAAGGCCACGCCCGCCCAGTACCTGGCGACGCTGGAGCAAGCGGGCATCGAGGCATCGGCGGTCGGCCAATACGGAGTCATCCTCGCACGGGCCAGGCCGGTCCATGAGTTGCCGGGGTTCGGCGACGGCGTGGTCTCCGTGCAAGATGCGGCAGCGCAACTGGCGGCCCCTTTGCTCATGGATGGCATGGCGCCCGGCGCCGCTTCCCGCGTGCTCGACGCGTGCGCCGCTCCCGGCGGGAAGACGGCGCACCTGCTCGAGCTTTCGCAAGCGCAGGTCACCGCCATCGACATCGAGCCCGAGCGTTGCGACCGAATCGGTGAGACCCTGGGCCGCCTGGGGCTCCAGGCCCAGGTAATCGCGGCCGATGCGGGCCGGCCGTCGGCCTGGTGGGACGGGATCGCCTTCGACGCCATCCTGCTGGACGCCCCCTGCACCGCTTCGGGCATTGTCCGCCGCCATCCCGACATACGCTGGCTGCGCCGCGAGACCGACATTGCCCAACTCGCTGCCGTGCAGGCCCGCCTGCTGGCGACGCTGTGGCCCCTGCTGAAGCCGGGCGGCCGGCTTCTCTACTGCACCTGCTCGGTCTTCCGGGTCGAGGGCGAAGTGCAGGCACAAACGTTTGTTACGCACAACAAAGACGCCGTTTTGCGGCCCGCGCCGGGCCATTTGATGCCCCAAACCGGGGAAAACGCCAACCCCGTCCCGGACAATCTGGAAGGTGATCACGACGGTTTCTATTACGCCCTGCTCGAAAAACGAGCAGCGGCCGGCCCCATTGCATAAGGCCTTGGCACACGCTTTTTACACCGCGCTGGCTTGCTGCGCGCTCTTGTGCGCGCCCGCGGCGGTGGCCGAGTCGCAGGCTGCCGAAGTGAGCCAACTGCGCCTGGAGCGCACCGATGAGGGCGTGCTGCTGTCGGCCAACGTCAAATTCGAGTTGCCCAGCGTCATCGACGACGCCCTGGCCAAAGGCATTCCCATGTTTTTCACGGCTGAGGCCGTGCTGTTTCGCGACCGCTGGTATTGGTACGACCGCCAGGTAGCGGCCGCTGCCCGCCACATGCGCCTGTCCTACCAGCCGCTGACGCGGCGCTGGCGCCTGGTCTTTTCGCCCACCCCGATCGGCAACTCGGGCCTGGCCCTGGGACAGACCTTCGACACGCGCGAAGAAGCCCTCACGGCCATACAGCGCATCTCGCATTGGAAGATCGCCGAGGCGGCCGATGTCGATCCGGACGTTCGCCACAACGTCGACTTCCGCTTTCGCCTCGACGTTTCCCAGCTGCCTCGGCCGTTCCAGATCGGCGCCGTCGGCCATGCGGATTGGGACATTTCGGTCATGCGCAACCAGCGCCTGACGATCGAGGGCCCACGGTGAGCACGGGGCCCCTTGCCCAGGGGCAATCCCGCTTTCCGCTCAAGAGCTCGCGCGCGTTCCGCTGGGGCGTCGGGGTCGCCGTGGCGGTGATTGCGGCCATCGGCATCGTCCTGCTGTTCCTGCTGACCCAGGCCACCAACAACCGCGAGCTCTACGAGCGCAATTACGGGCGCCTGTTCGTCATCAACATCATGGTGGCGGCGGTCCTGTTGCTGGTCATCCTGTGGGTGGGGGTGCGCCTGTTCTCGCGGCTGCGCAAGGGCAAATTCGGCAGCCGCCTGCTGGTCAAGCTGGCGGCCATCTTCGCGCTGGTGGGCTTTCTTCCGGGCGTGCTGATCTATGTCGTGTCCTACCAGTTCGTCTCGCGCTCGATCGAGAGCTGGTTCGACGTCAAGGTGGAGGGCGCGCTCGATGCCGGCCTGAGCCTGGGGCGCTCCACGCTCGACACCCTGGCCAACGACCTTGCCAGCAAGACGCGCGCCGCCGCGGGTCAGCTGGCCAATACACCGGACGCTTCGGCGCCGCTGGCTTTGGAGCGGTTGCGCGAGCAGATGCCGGCGGACGATGTCCTGCTCTGGAGCGGCACCGGCCAGCTCATCGCCAGTGCGGGGCAGTCGCGCTTCCAGCTCAACCCGGAGCGGCCACCGACCCAGCAGCTGCGCAACCTGCGGGCCCAGCGCTCGCTGGCGATCATCGAAGGGCTCGATGAGCCTGGCCTGGCGGCGGCCAGCGTCGCGCGAATCAAGGCGCTGGCCGTCGTGTCGCACCCCAGCCTGGGCCTGATCGGCGAGCCGCGGGTGCTGCAGGTGACACAGAGCCTGCCACCCACGCTGGTCGCCAACGCGATCGCCGTGCAGGAGGCCAACCGCGAATATCAGGAGCGGGCGCTGGCGCGCGGGGGCCTGCGGCGCATGTACATCGGCACCCTCACGCTGAGCTTGTTCCTCGCGGTCTTCGGCTCGGTGCTGCTGGCCATCATCCTGGGCAACCAGCTGGCGCGGCCGCTGCTGGTGCTGGCTGCCGGCGTGCG
This sequence comes from Ramlibacter sp., assembly GCA_013815685.1. Classification (GTDB taxonomy): domain Bacteria; phylum Pseudomonadota; class Gammaproteobacteria; order Burkholderiales; family Burkholderiaceae_C; genus Ramlibacter. The sequence goes on along the minus strand of JACDFR010000038.1, from coordinate 23,768 downwards.
CGAGGTGGCTGCGGGTGACCTCAGTCCCAAGCCCGCGCTGCAGGGCAAGGACGAACTCGGCGGCCTGACGCGATCGTTCGCCGAGATGACGCAGCAGCTCGCCGACGCGCGCTCGGCGGTGGACAAGAGCATGGGTCAGGTCAGCGCCGCGCGGGCCAACCTGCAGACCATCCTGGACAACCTCACCGCCGGCGTGATCGTGCTGGACGACCAGGGCAACATCCAGACCTCCAACCCGGGCGCCACCCGCATTCTGCGCGTGCCCCTGGCCGTGTACGAGGGCATGCCGCTGGCGAGCGTCGAGGGCATCGAGAATTTCGGCAGCGCGGTGCAGCAGCAGTTCGACGATTACATGAACGAGCGCAAGCAGCACGGCCTGGACCATTGGCAGCAATCGTTCGAGCTCAACGCGGCCCAGCCCGGATCGCCCCAGCATGCGATCACGCTGGTGGCGCGCGGTGCCGAAATGCCGGGCAACGCCAGGCTGCTGGTGTTCGACGACATCTCCGAAATCGTTTCCGCCCAGCGCGCGCAGGCATGGGGCGAGGTGGCGCGGCGGCTGGCCCACGAAATCAAGAATCCCCTGACGCCGATCCAGCTGTCGGCCGAACGGCTCGAGATGAAGCTGGCCGGCAAGGTCGGCCCGGCGGAGCAGACCCTCCTGACCAAGTCGGTCCGCACCATCGTGGACCAGGTCGACGCGATGAAGCGGCTGGTCAATGAATTTCGCGATTACGCGCGGCTGCCGGCGGCCGAACTCAAGCCGGTCGATCTCAATGGGCTGGTATCCGACATCATGGTGCTCTACGCCCGCGAAGGCGGCGAGCGCGGCGATGCCTCGGCCCAGGTGCCCGTGCGCATGGACCTCGATGCGGACTGCCCGAAGATCATGGGCGATGCCCAGCAGCTGCGCCAGATCATCCACAACCTGCTGCAAAACGCCCAGGACGCCACCGAGGGCTGCGCGGTGCGCGATGTCATCATCAGGACGCAGTGGAACCAGGTCTCGCGGCGTGCGCGGCTGATCGTGCAAGACACCGGCACCGGCTTTCCCGAACACATTTTGAAACGAGCATTCGAGCCGTACGTGACCACCAAGGCCAAAGGCACCGGGCTCGGCCTGGCCGTTGTGAAAAAAATCGCGGATGAGCATGGTGCCCGCGTCGATCTGAAGAATCGAGTCGAAAACGGAACCCTCCAAGGTGCCCAAGTATCGCTATCATTCGCGGTTGCGGCTTAGCAACGCCTGCCCATCGGCCGCATGGGCATTGCTGGAACCCAATGGCAAACATACTGGTGGTCGACGACGAGCTTGGTATCCGTGATCTGCTCTCGGAAATTCTCAATGACGAGGGCCACAACGTCGAGCTGGCCGAAAACGCCGCCCAGGCGCGGGCTGCGCGAAGCCGATCCCGCCCCGACCTGGTATTGCTGGACATCTGGATGCCCGACACCGACGGCGTCACCCTGCTCAAGGAATGGTCCACGACCGGCTTGCTGACGATGCCCGTCATCATGATGAGCGGCCATGCGACGATCGAAACCGCGGTCGAAGCCACCAAGATCGGCGCCCAGTCGTTCCTGGAAAAACCGATCACCATGCAGAAGCTGCTCAAGGCGGTGGAAGCAGGCTTGACGCGCAACAGCGCAACGCCGCCGCGCAAGCCCGGCCTGGCCGGCGTCGCGGGGGCGGCGCCCGCGCCCGCGGTCGAACTGACGGTGGAAGCGGCGATGACGGGCGGCCAGAGCCTGCCGCCGGTGGTGGAAATGGGGCCGCAGGCGCGGCAACTGTTCGAGCTGGACAAGCCCTTGCGCGATGCGCGCGACGATTTCGAGAAATCTTACTTCGAATTTCACCTGGCCAAGGAAGGCGGATCGATGACCCGCGTGGCCGAAAAGACGGGGCTGGAGCGCACGCACCTGTACCGCAAGCTCAAGCAGTTGGGGGTGGACCTGTCGCGAGGCAAGCGCGCAGGCTGATATACTTGCCGGCTCTGGCCCGGTAGCTCAGTTGGTAGAGCAGCGGATTGAAAATCCGCGTGTCGGTGGTTCGATTCCGCCCCAGGCCACCACTCCTCTTTCTCAGACGATCCCAAGACAGCCCACAAGTCCTTGTACATCAAGGACTTAGCTCGAAAGAGCGGCTCAAGCGGACTCGTTGAATCCCAAGACGTCCCATTCTTGCGTGTACCCAACGGTGTACCCAGACTGCTGTTCAACCTCAGTCTTGTTTTTGGGTACACCATGGGACAACTCAACGAGCTTCAAATCAAGGCGGCCCAGCCGCGCGACAAGGAATATTTGCTTGCCGACGGGGAGGGCCTGTACCTTCGTGTGCGGCCGACCGGTAAGGCGTGGGTCTACCGCTATAAGGAGGCCGGCAAGGAGGCCAAGCTAAGCCTCGGACGTTACCCAGCGATGTCGCTGGCTGCAGCGCGCAAAACGGCCCGTGCCGAAGCCGAAAAGAGGGCGGGCGGGATTGACCCCCGCGAAGCCAGGCGCGACGAAGAAGAGCGTGATCGCGTTGCCCGTCTGAACACCTTTGAGTTGATGGCGCGCGCGTGGCATGCCCAAGCGCAGAAGGACCGCCAATGGTCATCAAGCTACGCCGAAAAAGTAATGCGGCACCTTGAGCTGCACGTCTTCCCTTGGATCGGCTCGCTGACCATGGAGGCGATCAAGCCGACCGAGCTTGTGCGCTGCCTGCATCGCATCAGGGATCGCGGCAACCTGGAGACAGCCCAGCGCGTCCGGGAGGCCGTCCAACACGTGTTCCAGTACGCCGTCGATGTGGGCGCGCTGGAGCCCGCCAGGAACTTCGTGAACGGCCGCACCGGCGGCCTGCCACCCCCGCGCACGCGCCACTATGCGGCGATCACCGATCCGGACAAGCTGGGACAGCTACTGCGCGACATTCGGGCCTACAACGGCAACGTCATCACGCGTGCTGCCCTACAGCTTTCGCCGCTGCTGTTCCAACGGCCAGGGCAGCTGCGCCTGGCCGACTGGGAAGACATCGACCTCGAGCAGACGCTGTGGCGTTGCCCTCCGGAGAAAATGAAGATGCGCGAATGGATGAAGCGGGACATCCGCACGCCGGCCCATCTCGTGCCACTGCCGACGCAGGCCGTCGAAATCTTGCGCGACATTTTTCCGCTGACCGGCCCCACCGGGCCGATATTCCGCAGCATGTCCAAGAGGTCGGAGAAGTCGCGGTACATGAGCGACAACACGGTCAACAGCGCATTACGAACGCTGGGCTATGACACCAGGGAGCAGATCACCGGGCATGGTTTTCGGGCCACGGCCCGGACCATGATCCGCGAACTGCTGGGCTGGGACCGCGAGGTGATCGAGCGGCACATGGCTCACGTATCCGACGAAGAATTGGGTGACAGCTACGATCGAGCCACCTTTCTGGATCAGCGTCGCCAGATGATTCAGCTGTGGGCTAACCTGCTTGATGAATTGGCCGCAGGCAAAGCCGTAGCGCCGCCCGCCCACATGGGACCGCATGCCCGTGCTGAACGATCACGCGGTGGATGGGAAGGCGTGGGCGAGCAGGCAGTCAGCCGTGCGGCATAGGCACGCCATAGCCTTCGGGGTTGTCGATCCACTGCTGCAACGCCGCACTCGGCCAGGCCGACGCGCGGCCGCCCAGACGGACGGGGGATGGAAACCGGCCTTCCGAGATCCGTCGGTAGATCGTCGAACGACTGAGAGCCGTGATGCGCATCACGTCGCGCAGCCGATAGAACGCCGGCGCAGCTTTCGAAGTCGAGGGCTTGGGCAACTGCTTGTGGAGAAACATGGCGAGTCCTTCATCGGGCTATCCCCAAAGGATGCGTCTCAAGAAGGCCCAGGCAAACCCGCGCTGGCGCACTGCAGCATAGATCGGCGTATGGGTAGGGCTCGGCCACTCGTCTGTTGCGCAGTCATTGGTTGTCACTTGACAACCAATCAAGAAATCCCTATTCTGGAGACCTGAGGATGGCTCGTGTTGTTCACCCCAAGAAAGAGGTAGAAGAGGCGCTCAAACACGCGGAAGCCAACGGCTGGCGCGTTGAAGTAGGAGGTTCGCATGCCTGGGGCAAGATTTACTGCCCGTACAACGACGAGGAATGTCGCTGTGGCGAGTTCTGCATTACCAGCGTCTGGAGCACGCCCAAGAATCCCCGGAACCATTCGCGAGCGTTGAAGCGTGTCGTGGATAACTGCACCACGCATCGGCTGCAACGCGAGGGTTCCGCGGACGAGCCGTCGAAGGAATAGGTCATGGAATACATCTTCACACTGAAGTATCAGCTCTCCGGAGAAGACAGCGACCACGATGACATCCTGGAGCGCCTAGGTGCGGCTGGTTGCGACGATGCCCTCGTGGGAGTCGGCCAGCCCGGGAGAATCGCACTGGAATTCACGCGTGAAGCGGAAGGTGCGGAAGCCGCTTTGGTGAGCGCACTCGCCGACGTCAAGCGCGCGATTCCTTCTGCGAAATTGATCGAGGCTGCGCCCGATTTCGTTGGCTTGACGGACGCTGCGGATGTAGTGGGCGTCAGCCGTCAGAACATGCGCAAGCTGATGGTGAACTATCCGACGAGCTTTCCTCCGCCTGTACACGAAGGCAGCACGGCTGTTTGGCATTTGGCGGACTTGCTGGCCTGGCTGCAAGCGAAAGGTGGGTACGAAGTGGATCGTTCGACAGCTGACGTGGCCGCCGCTGCCATGCAGATTAATCTCGCGAAGGCGGCCAATCAGATCACACGTCGAGTTCAGCGAGAGGTGCGCGAGTTCGTGAGCTGATGCGGTGGAACAAGCCCTACGTAGTCGGCAAGTTACCTGCTGCGTGCCATCAGGCACGGACACGGGCTCGCTCCGCTGCAAAGAACCGCACATATTAGGTCGCCTGTCGCGATATCGCATCCTACAATCTGATGAGAACGGCTGCCCAAAGACACTTCTCAGTGGACACGAATAGCAGATCGCGCGCATCGCCCAGGGTTTCTTCTCACCTCCGGCGGGAGTCGCGCCCCCAGTGCCTTTATCTGCGGGTATGAACGAGTAACGGCTGGCACGTGGTCGCGGATACACTTTGCAAAAGAGTGGAGGAAAATCGGGATGGTCTGCCTCGTGACATTTGAAAGTCAGTCTATAGCGACGATGACCTGCGTTGATCCCTAAATTCATGGATCGTATCGATGGTCATCCCTGAGGCGCGACTCAAATTCTTTCGACGTGCCCGTGCGCTGAAAGCGCTGTGTGCCGGCGATGTCACCGCTCCAAAGCGCCTTGCGTTGGCTGTCCTCTGGCGTTGGCAGGAAATCACGTACCCCGCCCTTACCCAATTTGCGCGACGGCCTTACGGTACTTCTCACTTCCTCGCCGATCCTGCGGTGTTGGGTTTTGCCGAATGGCTAGCAGACAACACCAGCTTCAATGTCGCCGCCTACTGGCTTGCGACCGCCTACGCGATTTGGGTCGGTGAAGCGGAAAGAGCGAAGTGTTCACTTTACTTCACCCCGCCACGACTCTCGGAACGAGTGATCGATGACCTGGTCGGCGAAGGCGCCAGCCTTGCCGACGCGAGTTGGCACGACCCAGCCTGCGGGGGCGCGGCTTTCCTTATGCCCGTCGCCCAACGCGTTTCGCGAGCGCTGGTTGCACGAGGTCATCCCGCACGCGCGGTCATAAGGCACATCCAGAAAAACGTCACGGGCAGCGACTTGGATGAAACGCTGTTGGAGCTTTCCGAACAATTTCTACGAATGGCTTTGTACGACCTCATCGTGTTGTCGAAGGACTTGCCTGACTTTGAGCTAGTACACGGCGATGGGCTGCTTACGACAACGTCTGAACGCCGCCCGGATATCGTCATCTGCAACCCGCCGTACCGTAAGTTGAAAGCCGCAGACGTGGAAGGCTATTCAGATGAGTACGCGGCGGTGATCGAGGGTCAGCCGAACATCTACGGACTATTTATTCATCGGTCGATCCAGATGGCAAAGCTAGGTGGCCTGGTGGGGCTGCTGACGCCCACTAGCTACCTTTCGGGACAGTACTTTTCAAAGTTGAGAGTAGAGCTGCTCAATCGCGCAGGCCCCCTTCGCATCGACATGTTGAGCGGTCGAACGTCCACCTTCATTGACGTAGAGCAGGAGACCGCGATCACCATCCTACGCACAAGAGAGCCCAAAGAGGTGGACCGATGGTCAGTGAACGTCTCAGTGCGCACAAAAGACGACGAGTTCGAGGATGTTGGCCAATGCGTGTTGCCTACGTGCGGCAGACCATGGCCCATACCCAAGAGCGTCGATGACGTCCCGCTGCTGAAAGCGGCCGAGGCTTCCACTGTGCGGTTATCTTCCTATGGCTACCAAGCAAAGATTGGGCAACTCGTGGACTATCGTGATGAGCGCAAACGCTACGCGGAGCCGCCGATGTCATTGCATGGACGCACAGTTTTCCCTTTGGTATGGGCAACTGATATCGCGCCAAAGGGCGTTTTCTCGCATGGCCGGCGCCGAAGAGGCGACAAGCACGAGCTCTATGTGAAGACAGTTGCAGACGAGCAAAGCTGCGTGGTTCGCCGGCCAGCGGTTGTCATGCAGCGCGTGACATCGACAGATCAGCCCCGACGCTTGGTTTGTGCGGCCGTACCTCAAAAGTGGATGGCCATGCACAAAGGCTTCGTCGCTGAGAACCATGTGCTCGTGATAGAGCAGGCTATCGAGGGGACTCCAGCTTTCGACCCAGAGACGCTTGCTGCGGTACTGAGGTCGGCGACCGTTGACCGCTTATTCCGTTCCATCTCGGGAGCGGCGAACGTGTCGGTGTTCGAATTGAATCAGGTTCCAATGCCTCACGCAGAAGTGGTGCTCAGAGAGTTGAAACTCGGACGAGACATTGAGTCGGCCATCCTCAAGGGTTACGGGCTCCTTGCGCCGTCTGCCAAGGCGGCGTGATGGCCGCAGTAGTTATATCGACGTGAACTGACCGAACCACCCACCGATATGACTATCCAATCCCGCTGGAGTTCGAACGAGCAATCGCGAGAAGAGAGCAAAAGGAAGCAGGCCGAGCTTGCGGCTCGGTATCTCAGCAGCGGCATGCGGCGCACCTTGCGCGGGAGGCGTTGAGATGAGCCGCCGCGTGCTTTTCACCTGCATGGGCATCGGCCTGGCGGCGCTGTGCGCGCCAGTCGTCATGCAGATGTCGGCGCATGACCAGGTGTTCGTCGTCTACAACCCAACGGACAGCGTACCGCGTGGCTGGTACCGCGTCGGCCGCATCGACAGCGTCGCCTCGCTGCACGTCGGTAGCATCGTGGTGGCTCGGCTTCCTCCCGACGTAGCCGCGTTCGCGAGCCAGCGCGGTTACCTGCCGAGCAACGTGCCGATCCTCAAGCGCATCGGTGCCGTCGCGCGCCAGTCAGTGTGCGTTCGGGAACAGTCCGTGCGCGTTGACGGGGCAATTGTGGCGACCGCGCGAATGCATGATGGCGCGCGCCGGCCACTGCAAGCCTGGTCGCAGTGCCGGCCCCTCGAGGCGGGAGAGCTGTTCCTGCTCAGCGACACAAACCAGGCATCTTTCGACAGCCGTTACTTTGGTCCTATCGCCGCGTCTGCCGTGCTCGGCATCGCGCGGCCACTGTGGACCTGGAGCACGTCATGAATGTTCCTCTACTCCGTCATCACGTGTGCCACCGAACTGCAGCTCGGCATGCGCCCGCGCTGCACTCCGTCATGCAGGAAGCCCGCCGCCAGCGTGCAGCCTGGGCTGCACCGCCGCTGCCTCGGGGGCAGCGTTGCGCACCCCGTGCGCGGCTGGCGAAGCGTCGGAGCCGGGAGCGGATGCGGGAGGCGGAGACGGAGGGCAAGATAAAAGGGCCGGCACGCTGCCGGCTGCTAAGCCAGTCTGCACGTGGGATTGGCGCGGCACATCACCTTGTGGTGACCATGCCGCCGCAGCGCGCAAAGCCGCGCGGTGTCAGGGCCTGACCTGTGCCACCTCGCATGCGCTGCGCTGCCATGCGTTGGAATTCCCGCCGTGGCCGCGCGTGACGAGGAGCGCTTTCGCATCCGGCCAGGCGCGCCAACGAGTGGTGCTGGACCGCGCTCGCAGCGCTTCGTCTCGCAAGTCCTGAAGCAGGTTTCCAAGGCCGGGGCGAAAGCGTCCGGCACGCGGGACGGACGTCCCGCTTCGACCTTCGGCCGCGGGCGCGTCGCCGCCGGGTTGGCGGGACAGGGCTTGGCGCCAAACGCCAGGCGCGTGGTCATCAAATCGCGCTTCGTTGTGCTCAAGAAGGCAGGAGCGAACTCGGTATCCACGCACCTGCGCTACATCGAGCGCGACGGCAGCCGCGGTCAAGCCTACACAGCCGAGACCGACACAGTCGACCTCAAGGCTTTTCAGGAGAGGGGCACAGCTGATCGCCACCAGTTCCGTTTCATCGTCTCAGTAGAAGACGCGGCCGGCCTGGAGGAACTGTGCGGCTACACACGCGAGTTGATGCGGCGGATTTCCATCGACCTGGAAACCCGGCTGGATTGGGTCGCCGTCGATCACTGGGACACGGACAACCCCCACACCCACATCGTGCTGCGTGGACGGTCGGGCAGTGGCCGCGAAGGCCGGGATCTGGTGATCTCGCCGGACTACATGGCTCATGGCATGCGCTTGCGGGCGAGCGAACTGGCGACTGAATGGCTGGGGCCCCGCACACAGTTGGAGATTCGCCAGGGTTTGATGCGCGGGGTCGAGCAGGAGCGGCTGACCAGCCTGGACCGGGCGCTGCTCAGGCAGAGTGTGCTGCACACTGTGGATCTGACAGAGAAGCCTGGCGACACGCAGCGCCAGGCACTGCTGCGGGCGCGACTGCAGCGGCTGGAGAGCATGGCCCTGGCCGAGCGGATCGACTCGAACCGCTGGCACCTCTCTGTGAAGATCGAGCCCACGCTCATCGCATTGGGTGAGCGCGGTGACATCCTGCGCGCCATGCAAAAGGCGCTGCAGGGCCAACGGCGCGAGATCGCGTTGCCTACCGCTACTGCTGCAACGCCAGTCATCGGCCGCATCGTCGCCAAAGGCCTCGCCGACGAGCTGAATGATAGCGGCTACCTGGTAGTCGATGGCATCGACGGGCGGGCGCACTACGTGAAACTGCCCGCCGGCACAGACTTCGCGCAGCTGCCTGTCGGCGGCATCGCGGAGGCCAGGGCGGCGGGCCAGGAAAGGACGGTGGACCGCAACATCGCCGGCATCTCGCAGAAGGACGGGTTTTACCGAACTGCTGAGCACTTTGCGCAGCTTAGGCAAGGGGTGATCGATGACCCGCAGGCCGCAATTGATGCTCATACCCGGAGACTGGAAGCCTTATGCCGCGCCAGCATCGTGCAACGCCTCGCCGACGGTGTCTGGTGTGTGCCGCCCGACCTCCTCCCGCGTGCACAAGCTTATGACGCCCACAAGGTGTCCGGCAATACGATTCAGCTGCATTCGCATTTGCCAATCGAGGGCCAGATACGCACCGTCGGTGCCACATGGCTGGATCGGCAATTGCTGGAAGAAGGCAAACGCTTGGCGCCTCACGGCTTCGGTGCCCAAGTGCGCGCGGCCCTGCAGGGCCGCGCGGTATTTCTTGAGGAACGAGGCTTTGCCAAACGGACTGGCCAGCGCGTGATCCTTGTCCGGAACCTGCTGTCCACCTTGCGCGATTGCGAACATGCGGCCACCGGAAAAGGCCTGCAAGCGGAAACCGGGCTGGTCTACAGGCCACTACATGACGGCGCACGCATCAACGGCCTTTACAGCCGTTCCATCCAACTCGCCAGCGGCCGCTTCGCGATGCTGGATGACGGCATTGGTTTCAGCCTGGTGCCGTGGCGACCCGTGGTGGAGCAGAGGCTCGGGCAGAGCATGACCGCTATCGTGCGGGGCAGTGCCGCTTCTTGGCAGTTTGGAAGTCAGCGTGGGCGCGGCGTGTCTTAACTGCGCTTGAGTCTCTAATGGTGGGCGAGAGCAGCACTTGCGAGTATTTAGGTAGCAAGCCTGATACCGCCCGCTTTGCGCGCGTGTTATCGAGCTCTCGCCCGAACCCTCGCGGCGAGCCAAAAGCGTCCGAAGCTGACCGACCCCTCACAAGGCCAGGTAGGTTTGCTGATGCTCTTGTGCGGTTTTTGCCAAAGAAGGCCAGCACTGAGGGCAGCTATCCCTGCGCGTGACCGCGTATCTAAATGTGTCGATTCGCTGATTTATGAAGTGAAATCATCGGGCCAGATTGCACTTTCGTTCTCTAAAGTGAGCAAAGCGGAGCATCTGACAAACTCCGCGTCCTGGTCGGGACAGCTCGCATCGCACATGCGTTTGAACAGAACCATAGGGGAGCTTCAGTGCACTCGCTATCCGCCATTTCATTTTCAGAACGGCATGTGCAATCACAGCCCCCGGTCTCAGCCAACAACACAGGCGCGCATGACATACGGCTGGGCGTGCCAAGCCGTGCCGCGGCGCTGCGCGCAGCGCTGGAAATCGTGCGGGCATTCATGGAGGATCCGGCGATCACAGAAATCTGCATCAATCGTCCGGGCGAGGTCTTCACAAGGAACTCCTTGGGCTGGCAGCGTCACGACATGCCAGCTGCGAGTCTCGGCTGGTGCAAGAGCCTTGCGCAACGCATCGCGGACTTCTCAGCCCGGATCATCAATGAGAGGAGCCCGGCCCTCTCCTGCCCGCTGCCTGACGGGGCGCGGGTTCATGTGGTGGTCCCCCCTGCCGTCGAGCACGGAACAATATCAATGACCATCGACAAGTCGTGGGGTCCCGTGCAGGCCGAAGCTGTCAGGCCCAGCGCCGACGTACCGGCATATCCGCCCGCCGAGCCAATGTCCGCGGAGCAGCGGCTCCTTCACCTTAAGAACAATTGCGAGCTGTGGGCATTTTTCTGGGCCGCGGTCGAGCTGAAGAAGAATATCGTCATCGCCAGCTCGGCCGACTCAGGTAAAACTGCATTTGGCAAGACGTTCATGAACTTCTTTATCCCGCTGCGCGAACGTGTCGTGACGATCGAGCCCGCCCGCGAGATATTCCTTCCTGGCCATCTGAATCGGGTTCATCTGCTGCATTCCAAACTCGGCAGCAATACCACGGAAGTTACGGCCAAGACGCTGCTGCAATTCTGTACCCGCATGAAGCCCGACCGAGTATTGCTGGCCGAGATGCACTCGGGCGTGGCATATGACTACATCGCCAACATCAGCGAAAAGTATCCGGGCTCCATCACGACGGTACCCGCGCACAACTGTACTGATGCACTCGACATGCTGACGCTGTGTTTGAAGGAGTCTGACGAAGGAAGCAAGCTGTCGAGCGAACACATCCTGGGCTTGGTGCGGAAAAACATCGACGTGGTGATTCACGTCCAAGCGCTTGAACGCGTCGGGGCGGATGGGCGGGTGAAGCAAGTCCGCAGCATCACAGAGATCTACTACGACCCGGTCTGCGCGCCAGTAATGTGACCGCGGCATCGAGAGGCGTTGAGTTATCATTAACGCTTACAGATGTGACGACCTCGTGTGGGAAGAAACTTCCAGGCTAATGCTCACCTGAAAACTCGGCCACCCATGACAGTGCTGAAACTACCCTGCCCGCATTGCGGCAATCGACACGAAGACCTGCTTGAAGTACTTGATCCGGACAAGATCGACTCCATGCACTGCGAAGAGTGCAGGAGGCAGTTGTGGTTTTCGATCATGGAGTGCCACCGCTGTGCAAATGAGCAGGTGTTCACGTGGGCTCATGAACCTGAAGTCCATGCTCTTGACATGCTGACGTGTGAAGCCTGCGGCAGCCCGTTCCGTCGCCAAGATGGCCCCGACGAATAAGAGCAAGCCGACGGCGCATGAGGGCCGTCGCCAAGTGGCGAGCACGGATGGCGAGCTGAGTTTCGTCATGACGCGCACGGCCCGCGGCGTGCACGTCGAGCGAGTTCATCGGTTTGGAGTGCGCCGAGTGGCGCACGCAGCGTTGTTCACTACACCGCATGAGTTTGAGCGTTTTTTTGATAGAGACCAATTGCGATTCGACTACCCCTTGGTTTATCAACAAATCAAAAGGGCGTTTGATGATCTCATCGTCCCCGATTCCTGATGCACCAAGACGACTGCAAGAGGTAACCCAGGCCGATGGCTTCGCGGCGCGCGCATTGGGAGTGATTCAACGCGTGCCTGATGCCGCGGACGATGCAGCCGTGGTCGAGCTGCTGCACGAGGCGAAGCTGGCGCTGGGCGCCGAGCATGCGGTGTTCGCGAGCTTTGTTCGCGACGACGACTCCAAGGAAAATTTCCGGTTCCTCGTTGCGTGCGACCCGGTCTGGTGCCTGGAGTACCAAAGACATGGTTGGTACGTGCATGATGCTTGGCTGCTTTATGCACAGACCCACTCGGAACCCGAATGCGCTTCCAGGATACCTTTACTCACCAAAGGCCAGCGCGACGCACGGCTGCTTGCCGCTCAATACGGCATTGCTTCGGCGTATATCGTTCCGGCACCATCAGGCGGCGGCCTCTCGAGGCTTGGCGTGTTGATGCTGGGGTCGGGACACGAAGGCTACTTTGAGAGCGATGCCATAGCGTCGATCAAAGTGCTCGCGCGCAGTCTGGCAATGGAGTTGCATGAGTGGTGGGTCCGCGAGGTTCGCAGGGAAATTATCGACAAGACCCGAGTAACGCCGGAAGATTTGCAGCTTCTTGCCTTCGAGCGGCAAGGGTTGTCAACAAAGAAGATTGCTGAGAAGCTAAACACCAGCACCAGTTCTGTGGATTCCCGATTCCAGCGACTGAATGCTAAATTTAATACGCCTACCAGGCGGGCTACTGCTCGCCTGGCTGCTGAATACGGGTTGATTTGAAATGCTGCTCCAAATCCGAAAAGCAAGTGGATATCTTTGCATCTTGGTACCGCCATTGTTGCTGGTGGTGAGCATTGGCCTGGGCATGCCGGTGCTCGCGCTCGCGATGCTCATTCTCGTCGCGCCGCTGTTGCGCGTGTTGTTCGGAGACGTGCTTGACTCACCTCCCGAGTGGACCGAGGGGATCGCCACGATGCTGGAGTTGCTTCCCCTGCTCTGCGCGGCCGCTTACTTTGCCGCAATCATCTTTGTGGCTTGGGGACTTCGCGGTCTGCCTTTGCCGGCGAGCGATCTCGCTTGGTTCGGCGGCAGCCTTTGGGCTGCGTTCATCTTTGCGAGTTGCGTTGCACATGAGCTTGTGCATCGAACCACGATAGTGTCCAAAACAATGGGTCGCGTTCTGAGCGGAGTCATCGGATATCCGTTGCTTGAACACGAGCACCAGGCGCATCACACCAGAAGCGGAAGCGTGGAGATGGCTGAATGGCCTCGCGTAGATGAGTCGCTCTGGCCGTTCACGGTGCGTCGGTTCGGCCTTGTATTTCGAACCGCATGGGATGGCGATGTAATGATGGCCGCCCGTCGTGGGCACCGCCTTGCCGGCGGATTGCCAGTTGCTGTTGGCGCCATGCTGGGCACGGCAGCGATATTCGCGTGGGCGGCCGGCCTCGCCGGTTTTCTTCTGTATGCATGCGTGGTGGCCGCCGTTGCCTGGACATTGCAGGCTGTGACTTACATCCAACACTGGGGCCTTGGCAGCGACCATGTACCGAACGCGGCCACCGCCAATTTGGGATGGGAAGACCGGTGCCAGCTGCAAGCCTGGCTTACGTTAAGCATCAGCTACCATCAGGCGCACCACCGCGCGGCGACCGTACCGTATTACCGGCAGCAGCCAACGCATGGGTCACCCAGAGCCCCGGCAGGTTATATCGTTCTGCTGTTTGCCAGCCTGGTGCCGCCTATCTGGAGAGCGCTGATGTTGCCGGCGCTGGAGCGCTGGCAGCGTACCCCTCACGCGCAGCGGGCGCCCGGCCGCCGGCTGATTTGCATAGGGCGTTAGAAATACGCGCTGCGGCTGCGGCTGCGGCTGCTCAAGCAAAGCGCGAAGCCAGGCCACGGGCTATTTCTGCGATCTGCTCCGGCGCAAGCGACGATAGCTCGATCCGTGGCGCTGCCGCCGCCTCCTTATAAGAACGTTTCGTAGACCGCTCGTAACACGGGTCGTAGTGCTTGGTCATGACGCGCTCAAAGAGCTTGTCGACGCGACCCTCTGCAGCCAAGGCACGCCAACAAGCAAGCTCCTCGCCACCAATCAAAGGTTTCAGGGGTGCCAGCATTTCGACCATGCCGAGCGGGTCGGCAGCGAAGTGGGAATAGTCCTCGCGCCACAACCGCACACGCTCCGCCATTGGCGCCGACACATGCAGCGGGGTCGTTCTATGCATTGCATTGTGCAAGGAATCCGGCAACTGCAAATTGCCGATCTTCTTGGACTCCGCCTCCAGCCAGACGGGGCGGGCCGGGTCGAATTTTCGCAGGGTATCCAAGAGCAGGGTGTCGAAATACTTCTGCGTCGGCTGACTCTGGCCGGGAATGGCGCCTATGAGCGAGCCGCGGTGCGACGCAATTGCCTCCAGATCGAGCACCTGTTGTCCCGCGCGGCCAAGCGCATGCAACAGCCGCGTCTTGCCGCAGCCGGTCGCACCGGACAGCACCCGCAAGCTCAGATGCTGGGGAATCGTCTCGAGGCTTGCACGGACCCAGCGGCGGTAGTTTTTCCATCCACCGGGCAGAACGTCCACCTCGAAGCCGATGGTGCGCAGGTTGTCAGCCCATAGCTTGCTGCGCTTTCCTCCGCGAAAGCAATACACCAGCATCCGGTCGTTCTTGCTGTAGTTGGCAATCAAGGGCTTGATCTGCTTGGCGATATTGAGCAGCGAGTATTCGACACCGATCAGGTACGCCCGGTGGGTATCGTCCTTGTGCTTGGTCCCAACCTCGGCGTACTCCTCGTCATCGACTACCGGCAGGTTTACCGCAGTGGGTAGGTGATCTTCCTCGTACTCATGGGGAGAACGCGCGTCGATCACCAGCGCATAGGTGCTGAACTCCAGCACTTCAAGTTGCAGCGGATGCGAGAGCAGCGGCACATCCGGCTGTGAATCAGGGTAAGTCATAGGCAACGAAACGTTTGATGTCGCTGATTTATCGGTTGAAGTCAGCCCGCGAAAGCTCGCGTTCTCTCCGTAGAGTGAGCGTAGACATTTCTCAATTCACCTTAACGGGGTTTCAATGAAACGGCAAGTTTTCGATGCGAACAGCTGCCCATTATCGGTTCGTCCGCGTATCCCGCATGGTCCGCCGGCTTTTGGCCGCGCCGTTGCACCCGATGCGTTTCAACATTTGAGTTCACCGACTGCGCTGTGCTACGCCACGATGGGTGGGCGATCCGGCACTTGAATTCCAAACTCCCGTGCATGGGCCGTGCTGGCTTGCGGAGGTTTGCAATTGACGCGCAAAGAGGTGCTTATGCCCACGGGCGTGCTGTTCGGGCAGATCGTGGTGGTGCTGGGTACTGCCGTCTGTGGGGTATGGGGAGCCACCCAGTGGACGGCAGCGGCGCTCGGCTACCAAGCCCGGCTGGGAGCGCCATGGTTTGAGCTGTTGGGCATATCCGTCTACCGGCCCTGGCGGCTGTTCGAATGGTGGTACTTCTACGATGCCTACGCGCCGCAGGTCTTCCTGCGCGGCGGCGCCATTGCCGCATCGAGCGGGTTGATCGCCACCGGCGCCGCCATCGCGATGGCGGTGTGGCGCTCGCGCCTGACCAGACGCGTCACCACCTACGGCTCGGCGCGCTGGGCAGACGGTGAGGACATTCGCAGGGCCAGGTTGACGACGCCGGCCGGCGTCTTCCTCGGCAAGATGGACCAGCAGAAAGACACTTATCTGCGACATGATGGGCCCGAACACGTCATGGCGTTCGCACCGACCCGCTCGGGCAAGGGTGTGGGGTTGGTGGTTCCCACGCTTCTTGCGTGGCCAGGGTCGGCCGTCGTGCACGACATCAAGGGCGAGAACTGGTCCCTCACTTCCGGCTGGCGCTCGCTTTTCTCGCACTGCCTGCTGTTCAACCCGACCGACGCGCGATCCGCAGCGTATAACCCTCTTCTCGAAGTGCGGCACGGATCGCACGAGGTGCGCGACGTGCAGAACATCGCCGACATCCTGGTCGACCCCGAAGGCGCCCTGGAGCGGCGCAACCACTGGGAGAAGACCAGCCACGCATTGCTGGTCGGCGCGATCCTCCATGTGCTCTACGCCGGCGAGGACAAGACATTGCGCGGCGTCGCCAACTTCCTATCCGATCCGGCGTGCCCATTCGAGGTGACGCTGCATCGCATGATGACGACATGGCATCTGGGTGACGAAGTTCATCCCGTCGTCGCATCGGCTGCACGTGAAGTGCTGAACAAAAGCGACAACGAGCGCTCGGGGGTGCTGTCCACCGCCATGAGCTTCCTGGGCCTGTACCGTGACCCCACGGTGGCCGAAGTCACGTCGCGCTGCGACTGGCGGATCGCCGACTTGATCTCGGCCGCGCACCCGGTCTCGCTCTACCTGGTCGTGCCGCCCTCGGACATCAGCCGCACCAAGCCGCTGATCCGGTTGATCCTCAACCAGGTCGGCCGGCGGTTGACCGAATCGCTCGATGGTTCGGATGGCATCGCGCGCAAGCACAAGCTGCTGCTGATGCTTGACGAGTTCCCGGCGCTGGGCCGGCTGGACTTCTTCGAATCCGCACTTGCCTTCATGGCCGGCTACGGCCTGCGTGCCTTCCTGATCGCGCAGTCACTCAACCAGATCGACAAAGCCTACGGCCAGAACCACTCGATCCTGGACAACTGCCACGTGCGCATCGCGTTCGCGACGAACGACGAGCGCACGGCCAAGCGCATCTCCGAGGCGCTGGGGACGGCAACAGAACTGCGCGCCCAGCGCAACTACGCCGGCCACCGGCTTGCGCCGTGGCTCGGCCACCTGATGGTGTCACGCCAGGAGACGGCCCGGCCGCTGCTCACTCCCGGCGAGGTGATGCAGCTGCCGCCCGACGACGCGGTGGTGATGGTCTCCGGCCATCCGCCGATCAAGGCGAAGAAGCTGCGGTATTACCAGGACCGGAACTTCACCACGCGCGTCCTGCCTGCGCCGGCACTGATTTCCGGCGCGTACGCGGACCGTCCTGCGGCGCGCCTTGACGACTGGAGCGGGTTGCCACCCCTGGCAGCGCTGTCGCCTTCGTCTGTCGGCGATGGCGACGGCATGGCCGACGAGGGTGGCCATCAACTCAAGCCCGAGCTGGATATCGGCGCCGAGGTGCCCTCGCTTCCAGACTCCGACGGCCTGTTGGTGCTGGATGACGATGGAGACCAGAACGAGGGGCTGCTGCGTCCGCAGGACGTGGACCGCCAGCTCACGCGTACTGCACGCCTGGCTGCGCTGGACCCCGACGACGGAATCGCGCTATGACCCGCGCCCGGCTGAACATCTTCATCGAGCCGGACCATGCGAAGCGGCTGGACCAGGTCGCGGCGCACAAGGGCGTGTCGAAGTCTGCCGTGATCGCCGCCGCGCTGGCCTCGTTCCTCTCGCCCGACGGCCACGACCAGCGCGAGGCAGCCATCGCCAAACGGCTGGACAGGCTCTCGCGTCAGTTCGACCGGTTGGAGCGCGACCAGAACGTGCTGATCGAGACGTTGGCCCTGTACGTCCGCTACTTCCTGACGGTCTCGCTGCAGGTGCCTGAGGGCCAACAGGAGGCCGCGCGCGCAGGGCCGGGCCCGGTACGTGCAGTTCATCGAACAGCTCGCGCGCCACATCCAGCGGGGGCGCAGCCTGGTGCGCGAAGTCCATGAAGACATCGGGCCCGCCGAAGCTGCCGAACCGACGCAAGCCGGCGCCCAGGCGGGGGCAGGTACCGACCACCAGGAGGTTCATCTTGGACCTGCATGAGTCCAACGCGATGGACGCCTCGTTGAAGCGGCGAGTCCGCATGTTGCGCACGGCCATGGGGCCGGAGATCGCGGCGGCGCTCGATGACCCGGAAGTCGTCGAGGTTCTGCTGAATCCGGATGGCTCGCTCTGGGTGGACAGGCTCGGAACGGGTCGGGAAGCCACGGGGGCGGCACTGCCACCGGCTGTGGCCGAACGGATCATCCGCCTGGTGGCCGCGCACGTCCGCACCGAGGTGCATGCGGGCGCGCCCATCCTGTCGGCCGAGCTGCCGGAGTCGGGCGAACGCTTCCTTGGCGTGTTGCCGCCTGTCGTGCGCGCGCCATCCTTCGCGATCCGCAAGCGGGCGCTGCGAATCATAACGCTGGCCCAATACGTGGCCGATGGCGTGATGACAGAGGATCAGGCGGCGTTCCTGCGACGTGCGGTACGTGAGCGTCTGAACATCATCGTCGCGGGCGGCACCAGCACCGGCAAGACCACGCTGGCCAATGCCTTGCTCGATGAGATCGCCGAGACGCGCGACCGCGTGCTGATCCTCGAGGACACGGTAGAGCTACAGTGCCGCTCCGACGACCACGTGGGCATGCGCACCGAGCCGGGCGTAAGCAGCATGGCCGACCTGGTGCGCGCGACCTTGCGGCTCCGGCCCGACCGCATCGTCGTCGGCGAGGTGCGCGGTTCCGAAGCACTCGACCTGCTCAAAGCCTGGGGCACCGGGCATCCCGGCGGCATCGCCACGGTGCATGCCGGTTCAGCGCACGGCGCGCTCACGCGGCTGGAGCAACTGGTGCAGGAGGTCAGCGTGACCGTGCCACGCGCCCTGATCGCCGAGGCGGTCAACGTCGTCGTCTTCCTCGCCGGGCGCGGCCGCGCACGCCACGTGCGCGAGATCGCGCGCGTCATCGGCTACGACAGCCAAGGCTACCACCTCAGCACCGAGCTGGTGTCTTCCTTCCCATCCATTCCTTCAACCATTACCGGAGAAACTTCATGACGACTCTACGCATCGCCGTAAAACCGCTCCTCCACGTCGCTGCGGCAGCTGCGCTTCTGCTGGCAGTGGCACTGCCCTCGCACGCAGCCGGCTCGAACATGCCCTGGGAGGCACCGCTGCAATCGGTGCTCGAATCCATCCAGGGGCCGGTAGCGCGCATCATCGCGGTGATCGTCATCATCGCCACCGGCCTGGCGCTCGCCTTCGGCGATACGAGTGGGGGCTTCCGCAAGCTGATCCAGATCGTGTTCGGTCTGTCAATCGCCTTCGCGGCGTCGAGCTTCTTCCTGACTTTCTTCAGTTTCACGGGCGGGGCGGTGCTGGCATGAACACCGCCACCGGGAGCCTGGTCGGCTTCGAGGTGCCGCTGCACCGGTCGCTGACCGAACCGATCCTGCTGGGCGGTGCGCCGCGTACCGTGGCGATTGCCAACGGCACGCTGGCCGCCGCCGTCGGCCTGGGCCTTCAGCTTTGGCTGCCCGGGCTTGCGCTGTGGATCATCGGACACTCGCTCGCCGTCTGGGGTGCGCGCCTGGACCCGCAGTTCATGCAGGTGTTCACGCGGCACATCAAGCACCGGCAATTGCTCGACGTGTGAGGCTACCATGTTGAACCTCACCGAATACCGCAAGCGCCCGGCGCTGCTGGCCGACTGGCTCCCTTGGGCCGGACTGGTGGCGCCCGGCGTCGTCCTCAACAAGGATGGCTCATTCCAGCGCACGGCGCGGTTCCGCGGGCCGGATCTGGACAGCGCGACACAGGGAGAGTTGGTCGCCACCGCGGCGCGCCTCAACAACGCGCTGCGGCGTCTCGGCTCAGGCTGGGCCTTGTTTGTCGACGCCGAGCGGCGCGAAGCGGCCAACTACCCCGACTCGAACTTTCCCGAGCCACTGTCCTGGCTGGTTGACGAAGAGCGCCGCGCCGCCTTCGAGGAGGACGCCAGCCACTTCGAGAGCAGTTACCACCTGACGCTGCTGTACTTGCCGCCCGAGGAATCGACGGCGCGCGCCGCCAGGCTGCTCTACGAGAACAACCGCGCCGAGGGTGTGGACTGGCGCGAACGGCTCGAAGCCTTCGTGTCGGAGACCGAGCGCTTCTTCGGCTTGCTCGAAGGCGTGATGCCGGAAATCTCATGGCTCGACGATGCGCAGACCCTGACCTACCTGCACAGCTGCGTATCCACGCGCCGGCATACGGTGGCCGTGCCCGAGGTAGCCATTCACCTCGATGCGCTGCTGGCCGATCAACCCTTGGTGGGCGGCCTGGCGCCGATGCTGGGAAATCAGCATCTGCGGGTGCTCTCGGTCCGAGGCTTTCCATCCTCGACCTGGCCGGGGTTGCTGGACGACCTGAACCGCCTGGGTTTTGCTTACCGCTGGAGCACGCGCTTCCTGTGCCTGGACAAGGCCGAGGCGGAGAATGAACTGCGCCGCCTGCGCCGCCAATGGTTCGCCAAGCGCAAGAACATCGTCGCGCTGCTGCGCGAGACGATCTTCCAGCAGGAGAGCCCGCTGGTGGACTCGGATGCGTCCAACAAGGCATCGGATGCCGATGCGGCGTTGCAGGAGCTGGGTAGCGATCAGGTGGCCTTCGGCTGCGTCACGGCAACCGTGACCGTACTGGACGCCGACGCGACGGCGGCCGACGAGAAGCTGCGTGCCGTGGAGCGAGCCATCCAGGGCCGCGGCTTCGTCACCATTTCAGAGACCCTGAATGCGGTTGACGCATGGCTGTCGTCGGTGCCGGGCCACGCCTACGCCAACGTCCGCCAGCCCATCGTCTCGACGCTGAACCTGGCGCACATGATGCCGGTGTCGGCCGTGTGGGCGGGGCCGGAGCGCAATACGCATCTCGGCGGCCCACCCTTGCGACGCTGGCGATGCAGTTCCGCCGCTACCCGGGCTCGCGCATCTTCGCCTTCGACATGGGCCGCTCGATGCGAGCCACCATCCTTGGGCTCGGTGGCGAGCACTACGACCTCGGCACCGAGGGCGCCGTCGCGTTCCAGCCGCTGGCGCGCATCGATCGGGACGGCTACCGCACGTGGGCAGCCGAGTGGATCGAAGGGCGTTTGATTCAGGAGGGCATCGCTGTAGGGCCGCCCGAGAAGGACGCCGTCTGGTCGGCGCTCAACAGCCTGGCCAGCGCGCCCGTCGAACAGCGCACCATGACCGGGCTGTCTGTGCTGCTGCAGTCCAATGCCCTGCGCCAGGCCCTGCAGCCCTACGTTTTGGGTGGCGCACACGGCAAGCTGCTCGACGCCGATACGGAACGGCTCGGTACTGCATCTGTGCAGGGCTTCGAGATGGAAGAGCTAATGCACAGCAAGGCCGCCGTGCTGGCGGTGCTGGGCTACTTGTTCGCTCGCTTCGAGGAACGATTCGATGGCGCGCCGACTTTGCTGATCCTCGACGAGGCCTGGCTGTTCCTCGATGACCCCGTGTTCGCCTCGCGCATCCGCCAGTGGCTGAAGACATTGCGCAAGAAGAACGTCTCGGTGATTTTCGCCACGCAGTCGCTCGCGGACATCAAGGATTCGACCATTGCGCCGGCCATCGTGGAGAGCTGCGCGAGCCGCATCTTCCTGCCGAACCCGCAGGCGACCGAGCCGCAGATTCGCGTGATCTACGAAGGCTTCGGACTCAACGGCCGGCAAATCGAGATCGTCGCGACTGCGCAGCCGAAGCGGGATTACTACTACCAGTCGCGGCTGGGCAATCGCGTCTTCGACCTCGGACTTGGGCCTGTGGCGCTCGCGTTCGCTGGTGCGTCCACGCCAGAGGACCAGCGCGCCATGGATACGGTGACTGCGACGGTCTTGCCCCGTGCCTTCGCTACTGCATGGCTGCGCCATCGCGGCCTCGATTGGGCCGCCGACCTCATTCCGTCGTTTCCGTCCTTCCCTTCATCACCTCAGGAGAACACGCCATGAGAAAACTCTTTCTCGCCGCCGCAGCGGCATCGCTGATCGCTCTTGCGCCCGCTGTGCACGCGCAGTGGGTCGTATTCGATCCTTCAAACTTTTCGCAGAACATCCTGACGGCCGCGCGCACGCTGGAGCAGATCAACAACCAGATCCGCCAGCTGCAGAACGAAGCGCAGATGCTGACGAACCAGGCGCGCAACCTCACCAGTCTGAACTTCAGCGCACTGGGCGAGCTTCGCGCCGCCTTGTCGGCAACGAACCAGCTGATTCAGCGGGGCCAAGGCCTGGCTTTCAACGTCGCGCAGATGGAGACGGACTTCCTCCGCCTGTATCCCGAGTCGTACACGGCCGCGATCTCGGGCACGCAGATGGCGACCGATGCGCGCACGCGCTGGACCCATTCGCTGGAAGCGTTGCGCACCGCGACCAAGGTTCAGTCGCAAGCGGTCCAGAACTTCACGTCGGACGAGCGAACCTTGACTGATCTGGTAAACCGCAGCCAGTCGGCCACAGGCGCGTTGCAGGCAATGCAGGCGACGAACCAGCTGCTGGCCCTGCAGTCCCGCCAGGCGATGCAGGCACAGCAGCTGCAGATCACGCAGGACCGTGCGGCTGCGCTGGAGCGGGCGCGGCAGGTGGCGGTCCAGGAGCGCGCCCGCGAGGTGCGTCGGCGCTTCCAGGGCGACGGTACGCCGTACACACCCTACACGGTCAACTTTTACGGCAACTGAAGGGAAGCGACCATGAAAAAGCATCTGAACATGGTCCTGGCTGCTGTCGCGGCCGCGTTGCTGATCGCCTGCAACAAGCCTGAACCCATCGAGACCGCCGAGTCGTTGGTAGCCAATTCGGAGCGCCTGCAGGAACTGCGCGCGCGGTGCAAGGCCGACCACGCCAAGGTCGGCGACGACCAATGTAATGCGGTGGCCGAGGCCACGCGTCGGCGCTTCTTCGGCAGCGGTGGGCCGAAACACACACCGGCGGCACCGGCACCCGCGGCTTCAGCACCAGCGCCTAGGGACTGACCGATGAACGACCTCTCGGTCATTGACCGCTTCCTGGACGTTTTCTCACGCTACATCGACTCCGGCTTCGGCCTGCTTGGCGGCGAGGTGGGGTTCCTGACGGCCACGCTGGTCGTGATCGACATGACGTTGGCTGGCCTGTTCTGGGCCATGAGCAATGCGAGCGGCGGCGGTGGCGACGATGTGATCGGCAAGCTGATCAAGAAAGTCCTATACGTCGGCGCCTTCGCATTCATCCTGAACAACTTCAACAGCCTGTCGAGCATCATCTTTCGGTCCTTCGCCGGGCTCGGACTGATGGCATCTGGTTCTTCGATGACCCAGGGCGAATTGCTGCAGCCAGGCCGGCTGGCCCGGGTGGGCGTGGAGGCCGGCGCGCCGATCATGAAGCAGATCAGCGACCTGACGGGCTTTCCGGAGGTGTTCGCCAATCTCGATGTCATCACGGTGCTGTTCCTGGCCTGGTTGGTGCTGATCGTGAGTTTCTTCGTGCTCGCAGTGCAGCTCTTCGTGACGCTGATCGAATTCAAGCTGACCACGCTCGCGGGCTTCGTGCTAGTGCCGTTTGCACTTTGGAACAAGACGGCGTTCCTGGCTGAACGGGTGCTGGGCAACGTCGTGTCTTCGGGCATCAAGGTGCTGGTGCTGGCCGTGATCGTCGGCATCGGCACGGGCCTGTTCGCCGAGTTCACGGTGCCGCCGGGTACCGAGCCGTCTATCGACCATGCGCTGGTCATCATGCTGGCCGCGCTGGCGATGCTGGGTTTGGGAATCTTCGGGCCGGGCATTGCCACCGGCCTGGTGTCCGGCGCGCCGCAGCTCGGCGCAGGGGCAGCAGCGGGGACGGCGCTGGGTGCTGCGGGCCTGGCCGTTGCCGGCGGCGCGGCCGTGGCGGGAGTCGGT
>JACDFR010000037.1 GCA_013815685.1 Ramlibacter sp. | reverse complement strand
CCTGCTTTGCAAGTGGAAGCGGATGGTTTGACCAGCTTGTGTATCACCACAGATTTGGACTCGCCTATGCCGGTAGTTCCCTGCTCGCTCTGAATGTAAACGCTGCGCTTAGTTCATGCCTTTCGAGGTTAAACACCTTTTCGAACCCCCCAGGCCCGCCATCGCTGGAAGATATCGCAAAATTTGCCCACAAGCTGCTGGGTTTGTATACCTCGCAATATGCTGTGGTGGGCGGTCCAACCGCGCGCTGTGAAGTCGCGCTTTCTGGATGTTGTCCGATAACGCGCGAACTGGAAATTTTTCACCTTTCGCCGATGGTTACTGGCTACGAGCTGACGCGTTACCGAGCTTCTGATCAATGCAACGAGTTTGTCTTACTTTTGGGGACTGATAAAAATGGAATTAGTGACGAGATTGCAAATCGGCGCTCCGAATCTCGCGACAGAGACATAAGCTGGTGGAGAACGCCCCAAACGGTTGTGGCGTCGGTCATTGCCACTGGAACCCATCCCACCATTGGCGGGCATATGCAGCTTGGTATTTGCAGCTCGGTCGGCTTTGAGATTTACTCAATCATCAAGTCGGAGAATGCTGAAAGCTTATCGGCACACTTTAGTTACTTGGGAATGGACGTAACCGGGGAGTTTGCATGTGTTGGAGCAACCAGAGTGGCGATGCCTGGAATGTGCTGCGACGTGTCAAACACTGACCCTGGTTGAGCCAGCCAGAGCGCGTTTCACGGCCTACACGAGCCCGTCGCAACCAATGACGTAGTGCGATAATGTCCGGTTAATGCCAATGTCCTTTACCAATCTTTCGCTGGCCGAGCCGCTGGCGCGCGCCGTGGCCGAGATGGGCTACGAGCAAATGACCCCCATCCAGGCCCAGGCGATCCCCGTCGTCCTGACCGGCAAGGACGTGATGGGCGCCGCCCAGACCGGCACCGGCAAGACCGCGGCGTTCTCGCTGCCGCTCCTGCAGCGCATGCTCAAGCACGAGAACGCCTCCACCTCGCCGGCGCGGCATCCGGTGCGGGCTTTGGTGCTGCTGCCCACGCGCGAGCTGGCCGACCAGGTGGCCCAGCAGGTCAAGCTGTACGCCAAGTACACCAACCTGCGAAGCGCGGTGGTGTTTGGCGGGATCGACATGAAGCCGCAGACGGCCGAGCTCAAGAGGGGTGTCGAGGTGCTGGTGGCCACGCCCGGGCGACTGCTGGATCACATCGAAGCCAAGAATGCCGTCCTCAACCAGGTCGAATACGTGGTGCTGGACGAGGCCGACCGCATGCTGGACATCGGCTTTCTCCCCGACCTGCAGCGCATCCTGTCGTACCTGCCCAAGCAGCGCACGACACTGCTGTTCTCCGCGACCTTCTCTCCCGAGATCAAACGGTTGGCCAACAGCTACCTTCAAGATCCGGTGACCATCGAAGTGGCGCGTCCCAATGAGGCGGCTTCGACCGTGGAGCAGCGATTCTTCAGCGTGTCCGACGACGAGAAGCGCCACGCGCTCAAGCAGATCGTGCGGCAGCGCGGCCTGAAGCAGGCCTTCGTGTTCGTCAACAGCAAGCTTGGTTGCGCGCGCTTGGCACGCTCGCTGGAACGCGAAGGCATGAACACCACCGCCCTGCACGGCGACAAGAGCCAGGACGAGCGCTTGAAGGCCCTGGCGGCCTTCAAGGCCGGCGAAGTCGACCTGCTGGTGGCGACCGACGTGGCGGCACGGGGCCTGGACATCAAGGACGTGCCAGCCGTGTTCAATTTCGACGTTCCCTTCAACGCCGAGGACTACGTGCACCGCATCGGCCGAACCGGGCGGGCCGGCCAGTCAGGTTTGGCGGTGACGTTCGTTTCTGGAAGCGACGCGCGACTGATCGGCGATATCGAGAAACTGCTCAAGCGCAAGATCGAGCTCGAAGCCATCGAGTTCGACGAAGACAAGCCCAAGGGCCGGATCAACGACGGCCGCCGCGCATGGCGCGAAGCCGGTGAAGTGGGCGATCCGCGCGACGTGCTTGACGCGCCGCGCGAGCGCGCTCCCCGCCCCCAGCGCGAATACCGCGCCCCGGCGGCCCCGCGCGATCCGTTCTTCGACCAGCCCTACCAGGCCCCCGCCACCGAGGCGGCCCCGGCCTGGGAAGCGGGCGCCAAACCCGCCGCCAGCCGCGTGTCCAGCAACATCAAGCCCAAGCGCAAGGTCGCGGCGCTGTTCAAGGCCGAGTGATGCCGTCGGGCGCCTGCGCCTGCTCGCAATCGACCTGAATCAGTTCATGGCGCTGCGCGCCCAGCCGCAATGCGCTGAGGCACCCGCCCCAGACGCAGCCGGTGTCCAGTGAAATGATGCCGGGGCGTTGCAGGTAGCCCAGCGTCGACCAGTGCCCGAAGGCGATCGTGATGTCAGCCGACTTGCGGCCCGGTACGTCGAACCAGGGCAGGTAGCCGGGCGGCGAGTCCTCGATGCCGCCGCTCGACTTCAGGTCCATCACGCCTTCGGGCGTGCAAAAGCGAAGTCGCGTCAGCGCGTTCACGATCACCCGCAGACGGTCGGCGCCGGCCAGTGCGTCATCCCATCGCGGCGGATCGTTGCCATACATTCCCGCCAGGAATTCGGCGAGGCCGGGGCCGCGCAGCATCGTTTCCACTTCGGCCGCCAGCCGCAACGTCTGCGCCAGATCCCAGGGCGGCAGCAGGCCGCCGTGCACCATCAGCACGCCATGCGCGTGGATCGCCAGGTGCTGGCGGCGCAGCCATTCCAGCATGGCGCCGCGGTCGGGCGCGAGCAGAACGTTGTCCAGGGTGTCGTTGCGGTGCGGCGCGCGCTGCCCGTGCGCAAGCGCCAGCAGGCTCAGGTCGTGGTTGCCCAGCAGGCAGTGGGCGCTTTCGCCCATCCGCATGAGCCGGCGCAGCACGGCGCCGGAGGCCGGGCCGCGATTGACCAGGTCGCCCAGGAGATAAAGCGTATCGCGGCTCGGCGAGAAGTCGATTTTTTGCAGCAGGCGTTCCAGTGCCGCGTCGCAGCCCTGCACGTCACCGATCAAGTAAAGTGCCATGGTGTCGCCATTCTCGCCCTAGTCGATGGAAATCCTGCTGATCGCGCTGCTCACGTTGCTGAACGGGGTGTTTGCCATGTCGGAGATGGCGCTGGCTTCCAGCCGCAAGGCGCGCCTGGCGGCGATGGCGGAGGCGGGGGACAAGGGCTCCGCCGCGGCTTTGCGTTTGATGGACCAGCCCACGCGCTTCCTGTCCACGGTGCAGGTGGGCATCACGTCGATCGGAGTTCTCAACGGCATCATCGGCGAGGCTGCCTTCAGCAGCAGCCTCGCGCAATGGCTCCAGGGCCTGGGCCCGGGCCTGGGGCCCCGGGGGGCTGGGTATGTCGCCACCGGCATCGTCGTGACCGTGATCACCTACATCACCATCATTTTCGGCGAGCTGGTCCCCAAGCGGATCGGCCAGCTTTATCCGGAGGCCGTTTCGCGCCTGCTGGCGCAGCCGATGAGCTGGCTAGCGCGCGTGGCGGGACCCTTCGTGCGGCTGCTGTCGGCATCGACCCAGGCCGTGCTGAAACTGCTGCCTATCGACATGACGCTGGCGCGCGGCATGACGGAAGAAGAGATCGCGCACAGCCTCGAAGAGGGCGTGGATGCCGGCATCATCGAGCAGCACGAGCGCCAGATGGTGCAGAACGTTTTCCACCTGGACGACCGGCCGCTGACGTCCATGATGGTGCCGCGCACCGACATCGAATGGCTGGATGCTTCCGGCGGCGTTGCGGATTGCTTGCGGCAGGTGGGGCGGGGCGGGGCGCATTCCTGGTACCCCGTCTGCCGCGGCTCGCTCGACGACGTGGTGGGCGTGGTGAGCGTCGCGCAGCTGCTGGCGCTGGAAGCGGGCGAGGGCGGCACATCGCTCGACTCCCTGGCCTCGTCGGCGCTGTTCGTGCCCGAAACGCTCACCGGCATGGAACTGCTGGAGCAGTTCCGCCAGAGGTCGGGCCGCATGGTGTTCGTGGTCGACGAATACGGCGTCGTACAGGGCCTCATGACGCCGCATGACCTGTTGGAGGCGATCACCGGGGAGCTGCAGCCGGTGGCGCAGGCCGAGGCCTGGGCGATCCAGCGGGAAGACGGGTCCTGGCTCCTCGATGGGTTGATGCCGGTCGCCGAACTCAAGGCGCGACTGGACATCCGCGACTTGCCGGAGGAAGACAGGGGCCGCTACAACACGCTGGCGGGCCTGCTGATGTCCGTATCCGGCAGCCTGCCCAGCGCAGGCGAACGCATCGAATGCGGCGACTGGCTGTTCGAGGTGGTCGATCTGGACGGCAAGCGCATCGACAAGGTGCTGGCCGCTGCGCGGGCGAATGCCGGCGAGCAAGCCGGTTCGCGGCCGGATGCGCAGGCACCCGCGGTTCGCCCCTAGTGGGCGCCCGCCCTGTACTTGGAGGCGTCGATCACTTCGACGGCGCCATCATCGACCAGGCCTTGCAGGAGCCGGTCGACCTGGCGGCCGTCGAGCTTGGAATGGGACACGATCCAATGGCGGTTGATGGGCTGGGTGCTCATCATGGACAGTGCCCGATACACATCGGCTGTACGGCTGGAATCCGGCAGTTCGGGCCAATGCCTGAGCCGGTAGATGAGGCCATCGCTCGGATGCTCCACCGGGCTGCGTTCGGAGGGTAAGAACCGCAGCTCGGCGAACGAGGTCGTCGTTCTCCTGGCCCAGCGGTAGAGTGTGTCGTAGACACTTGGCATTCGCGCATTCCCGATGCAGAAAACAAGGGCCCAAGTGTCGGCCACCAAAAAGCCCGTGCAGTAGGGAAAACGTCGCTGTGACCTAGGTCGTTTGCCTAAGCGTCAGATTGCCCTGACCTCGGGCGCGGAAGTCCGGGCGGCGGCGACGCGCGAGTGCTTTTTCAGGTTCGATGCGGTGAGCGACTTGGCTTGCAGGGCGGGCCGCGCCGGTTTGACCCGGAAGGCGGCGGTCGTGGCGACGGGCTTGCAACGCTTGCCGGTTGCTGCAGCGGCCTTTGCCGCGCCCGGCCGGCTCGTCTTCGATCCCGACGAGAGCCCGCACCCGGTTTCGGCCGCCAGCTGGGCGGCGGCTTTGGGCCGTGCTCGATAGGTTACTGGGGTCACCGATACTGCAACGACCGCGCTGCTCAGGATCGGCTCACTGGCCACCAAGTCCACTGGCAGGGGCTTGGCTGCCGGTGCGATGCTGGCGAACTGGCCGCGGCCAGACCCAGTGACTGGGTCAGTGAGGGGCGCGGCCTGATCGGCGTTGCCATGGATCAAGCCGACGGCCGCCGCCATCAGGCAGAGCCTGACCCGCCACACGAAGACATCGGCCGACGTCATCAGGCACGTCCCGCCCGATCGGCCCGAACCCATCCGGATTGATTGCCTTGCCACATCTCTGACCTCTTGATTGCACGCTACGACTTTAAGTCGGCGCTCCTGGCGCGGATGTAGGCCCCTGCGGCAGCGGACGGTAGGCTGCGTCCTTCGATACCAATGCGCTTCGCGTCAACTCTTCAGCCACGTAATGGCTTCGTCTTCAGCCACGAACACGCGCAGCTGCATGCCCCGTTGCCGGGCGACTTGCTCGCTGGTGCCGGTGCGGCGGTCTTCAGCCACCAGGGACGCCACTTTCTCCAGGTGACCCAGGCTCAGCGCCGCCCGCTCGCCGATCGCGAAATGCCCCGTGAACTTGAAGCTCTGGCGCACCTGGGTGAGATCGATCAGCAGGCGCTTGGACCCCATGCGTATCGACTCATCGGCCACTTCGTCGATAAGGGCAAAGATGTCCTGAAGCGTCGCGTCGCCCGAGGCTTTGGCACGCATGAAATCGCCCGGATGACTCACCCTGATCTGTAGACCCATATGCCTGACCGGAGTTGGCGCACGCACAGCGCTGTTGCCACTTTACAGCGTCGGCGCTGCGGGAGGGCCAATTGCGCTTGCTTCATTTGTTTTCATTATGATACATTCAGTAACCAAAGCGAGACCCTATGAAAATCTGGCACAAGATCCTCATCTCCCCGGCCGTAGCCATTGTGTTTCTCCTGGCGTTCGGTGCGTTAACCTACGAGGTGCTGACACGCCAGAGCGCTGCGCTCGAGGAGCTGGCGACCAAGCGCAGCGTCGCGGTGGAAGCAGCAAACGATTCGGCTCGCCAGATCAGCGAAGCCCATGCTGCCGCGTATCGCCTTTTCACCTGGAGAGCGCCGGAAGAGCACCAGCGCTCGGTCGCAGCGCTGACCGACAAGATCGATGGCGTGACAGGGTACCTGACCGGATTTCGCGCGCAGCCCGACCTGACCGACGACGAGCGCAAGCACCTCAATGCCGTTCTTCCCAAGATCTCCGACTATCGCAGGCAGGTGGAGGCCGCCAGTAGCTTGAACGTGGATGCCGCATCGGCGATCGACCTGATGCAGAGCGCCGAAAAGGCCTACCAGGCAGCGCTGCACGACCTCGCGGGACTGATGGCGCTGGAAAAAAAGCTGGCGCGGGAGAGCTATGAAGGGGCCGCCTCGGCTGCCCGCCAGGCCGTCGGCTTGCTGCTGGCCATCCTGGCGTCCGCCGCGGTCGTGTCCATCGCCATCGCGCTCGTCGCAAGCCGGGCGATTGTCCGGCCCCTGGCCAGCGCCATCCGCACCGCGGGCGTGATCGCCAGCGGCGACCTCAGCACCGATGTGCAGGTGGTGGGCCGGGATGAGACAGCCGATCTGCTGCGCGCCTTGTCGGAGATGAACAGGAACCTTCGGGAACTCGTCGGCGAAGTGGCGGCCGGTGCGCACGGTGTCGCCGACACCAGCGAACAGATCGCACAGGGCAATATCGACCTGTCGCAGCGCACCGAGGAGCAGGCGAGCACGCTGGAGGAGACCGCCAGTTCGATGGAGGAGCTGACCTCCACGGTTTCGCAGAACGCCCAGAACGCGCACAAGGCGAGCGAGCTGGCCACCGGGGCGGCGGACGTGGCGCGCAAGGGCGGCGAGGTCGTGGCCAAAGTGGTCGGCACCATGACGGGGATTTCGGAGTCTTCCAGGAAGATCGGCGACATCATCGGGCTGATCGACGGCATTGCCTTCCAGACCAACATCCTCGCGCTCAACGCGGCGGTCGAGGCGGCGCGTGCGGGCGAGCAGGGCCGGGGCTTCGCCGTGGTCGCCTCGGAAGTGCGCAGCCTCGCGCAACGCAGCGCGGCGGCGGCCAAGGACATCAAGACGCTCATACGCGAGTCGGTCGAAAAGGTCGATGCCGGTACCAGGATGGCCGATGCGGCCGGCGCGACGATGCGCGAAATCGTCGATTCCGCCGGTGCGGCCAGCCACCTGATCACGGAAATCGCCGCGGCCAGCCGCGAACAGAGTTCGGGCATCCAGCAAGTGAACACGGCAGTGATGCAGATGGAACAGGTGGTGCAGCAGAACGCCTCGCTGGTCGAGCAAGCCACTGCGGCCACGGAGTCGATGAAGGCACAGGCCGGCGCCCTGCTGGAAATGGTCGCTCGCTTCAAGCTGGAAGGCGAAGCGCCATCGTTATACGCGCAGTTGCAACCTGCCGGCCGCTCCCAGGCGCCCAGGCACGAATCGGTCGAAGCCATACCCATGAATCCGGCCAGCGTCCGGCTCGCGGTCCAGGGCTGAGCAGGCGCGGGCGGCGTGGCCCGCCCCTAGAATCGGCCGATGCCTATCGTATTCAAAACCGCCTACGGCCGCTGGGCCTTCTGGTTGTGTCTCGCCGTGGTGCTCGTGATCGCCCTGGCGCCGCCGCGAGTCCAGGTGCCTCCGACGGGGTGGGACAAGGTCAACCACCTGTTCGCCTTCGCGGTGTTGACCGTGCTGGGGCGCCGGGCGTACCCGGACTATCCGGCTCCGATGATGCTGGGCTTGCTGGCCTACGGCGCCTTGATCGAGTTGCTCCAGCATCTCACCGGCTACCGCACGGCCGAGCTGTTAGACCTGCTGGCCGATGGTGCCGGGCTCGTTATCGGCTGGCAAGCGGCTTGGTTGGCACGACGCCTGCGCAGGCTGCGCTGAGTCCGTACATCAGTCTTCGTCGTCATGAGACCAAGCATGGGAAAACACCGAGCGCACGGACAGTGGCGCGGCAAGCTGCCGGTGCTTGCCCCCGCGTTGGACGATGCCCGGTGCTGATGGCTTGTCCACCGGAGTCTCAAACTTCGGGCATGAATTCCGGATTGAACACGACCTCCCACAGATGGCCCTCGGGATCCTGGAAATAGCCCGAATAACCACCCCAGGAAGTGCTCTGAGCGGGCTTGACGATCCTCGCGCCTGCTTTGCCCGCGTGGGCCATCACCGCGTCCACTTCGGTCTTGCTGCTCACGTTGTGGCCGATGGTGAAATCCGGCGTGCGGGATTTCGACCTGGCCATGCCGGTGTCGTGCGCCAGATCGTCCCTGGCCCACAGCGCCAACTTCAAGGCGGGCTGCAGATCGAAGAAGGCCACTGCGCCGTGCGCAAATTCACGCCCGATAATGCCCTCGGTCGCAAAGCCCAGGCCATCGCGATAGAAACGAACGGCGCTTTCGAGATCGTCGACCCCGAGAGTCAGAACAGAGATGCGCGGCTTCATTGGCTCTCCTTTCGCATGGGTAATTGGGCGACTGTCCTATCCGTTCGGGTTGTTGTCTTGTAGGTTCGGTCAAATTGTTGACTTCGTCCTACGCGCACGTGGCCGTGGGCGGGGAATCATGCCCGCTCATGCCGGTCTCACGGCGGCAGGACAACAAGGTAGCGCAAATGCACAGACGCAGGTTTTACAGGATGGCGGCCGCATGGGTGGCCGGGGTTCCCGCTCTCGGCCCGGCCTCAGCCGTGGCTGGATTGCGTGACCCGCGGCCGGGCGCGGCGAATCAACGCGTACCGCAGGAGGTGGGCATCCCGCTCGGGACCAATCTTTCGGGAATGGAATGGGCCGAATCCGGCCTTCGCTACGGCGCCAGCTCGCTGCCCAACCTCAACTTCACGGTGCCGCGGCGCGCCGATGTGGTCTACCTTGCGCGTTGCGGCTACACCAAGACCCGCCTGCCGATCAAATGGGAGCTGCTGCAGCCCATGCTGCACGATACGGTTGCCTCCCGGCCTGCGGTGGCCGCGATCGGCCGGCCCGGCGCTTATCATCCGGGCTACGAGTCCTACATCACCGGTGTGCTGGATGCGCATGCGGCAGCGGGCATCAAGTGCATCATCGATTGCCACAACTACTGCCGCTACCGCGACTTCAAGTTCCAGCCCGACGGGACGGTGACGGGCCTGGTCGTCCCCCCCGATCCCTTGCTGCGGCCCTATACCAGCGACAACACGCAGGTGCAGACGCGCATATTCGCACTTGGGCCGGGAGCCACGCTGACGCAGGCGCACTTCATCGATTTCTGGACCCGGGCGTCGGCCCGATGGAAGGACCATCCCGGGTTCGGGGGCTATGGCCTCATGAACGAGCCGCACGACATGCCGCGTCCGGGCCAGGTTGTCGAATCGCACGGTGGCGGCGAAGACCTGACCATCTGGCCCGCCTATGCGCTGGCGGCAATCAAGGCCATTCGCGCCATGGACAGCGCGAACCCCATCTACCTGGGCGGCAACGAGTGGAGCGCGGCGACTACGCTGGCCACCCACAACCCTGGCTGGCCGGTAGCCGCCGCGAACGTCATCTACGAGGTACACCTGTACCTCGACGCGATCGGCAATGGGCAGGTGTTCGACTACGACACGGAGGCGGCGAAGAACAATACCGTCGGCGTGGGAAAGGTCCCTATCAACGCCGACACGGGCATCCAGCGCCTCAAGCCCGCCGTTGAATGGGCGAGGGCCAGGGGCGTGAAGCTGGCGCTGACCGAAACCGGCATGCCGCTCGACGATCCCCGGTGGGAAGACATGTTCAAGCGCCTGGTCCATTACGCACGGCAATCCGGCTGCGAGGTCTATAGCTGGCAAGGCGGCAACCACTGGCCCGTCCACAACAGCGCCATCAACCACGTGCCGGGCTGGCATCAGTCGAAGACGCTGGAGCCGGCGATGTCGGGGCCGCTGAAGGCCGGCGCCGGCATCGCGCAGGGCGCGCTTTTCGACGATGCCGCGGGCTGGACGGCCGGCGGCCACCCGGTCACCGTCACGGTTTATGCCCGCGGCAACCTGGCCGTGCCGGCCAGGTTGTCCGTGACCTCAACCAACGGCGGGCGGCTGAGCAAGACAGCGATCGAGATCCCCGCGGGCCCCAACGGACAGGACAGTTTCACTTTCACGCCGGCGCCCAACAGCGTGACAACGCTCAGCTACACCGCGGGCGCGGGCGGACCGCCCCCGCCGCCGCCCCGGAAGGTCTATTCCCTGTCGGACCCGGTCGCCTATGCGGCGACGAAGCTGGACGACGCGGCCATGGCGATCATCGCCAGATACAGCGCCTGCAAATGGGACCTGGCCGACGGCCATACCGATTACATGCAGGGCGCGCCCGCCAGCGCGGGGCAGGTGGTTCGCGCGGTCTCCGATTCAGGCTATGGGTCCGCCCCCGGCAACGCCATGCAGATGATCAACTGGGCCAACACCGACAGCAGCGCGATGGGAACCATGCGACCGCCCGTCATGCGGGTGACCCAGGGACGCAAGAACTCGGACCACAGCGGGCCCGACACCTGGGGTTTCTGGTGCCGCAAGCCGCTGGCAATTCCCGGTGCGCAATCCCGGCCGCGCAACCGGGTCGGCTGGGGCCTGGAGGACGATCATTTCGTCGTCGCTGCCGTGAGCGTGCCGGGACGGGACAACACCGGAGCGGTCTTTCAGGCCTCCAATTCCACCGAGATGTATTTCTCGGAACTGGGCTTCAACAAGGGCCAGCCCCAGGCGCGGTGGACGGATGCGAAGGGCACGAACATCGAGCTGACCGCCTCCGGCCGGCTCGAGCCCAACGTTCCTGCTGTGGTCTCTTTCGTCTCCAGCGGCGGGAGCCAGCTGCTGCGCGTCAATTCCGCGCAAGCGGGTCGCGCGGCGGCGTCGTTTGCGCCCGGTCCCTTCGACCAGTTGCTGATCGGATGGGGATTCTTGAAGTATTACCCGCGAGCCGGATTCGGCGGCAACGTCTACGCGGTGGTGACGGGCAAGGGCGCCCCCAGCCCTGCTGAAATGGCCATCCTCGAGCGCTACCTGGGATCACTGGCGGGTATCCGCGGGGCGTAGCGTGCTCAATGCGCCGTGGCGGTAACGCGAATGCCGCGAATCTGCCCGGCCTGGCGCGAGGCCGGCGGCTGGGGATAGGTTTGCGGGTCGAAGCGGTGCAGCAGCTCGGCTTCGCGCGCTCGGGCCAGTGCCACGTTGGCCATCTTCACGTGCCCGAAGCCCCGCATGGACAGCGGCAGCACCGCGATGTCGACGGCTGCCTTCAACCGCTCCGGGGTGAGCGCGGGCAACAGCGATTCGATGCGCAGGCGAAAGGCTTGCACCAGCTCGCGCTCCATGCGCCGCTCCCGGGTATAGCCGAACCCATCCAGTACCGTCCCGCGCAGCCGCCGTCCCAGGGCCAGCAGCTTCATGGCCGGCAGCATCCAGCCGCCCAGCCGGATCTTGCGGGGCGCCTGGCCATTCCTGGCACGGCTGATCGCGGGCGGCGCCATGTAGAACTCCAGCCGGACATCGCCCTCGAACTGCTCGCGCAGGTTGCGCATGAACGTGCCGTCGGCATACAGGCGTGCCACCTCGTACTCGTCCTTGTACGCCATCAGCTTCAACAGGCTGTGCGCCACGGCGCGCGACAGGGGCAGTAGCGGATCGGCCTGCAGGGCCTCTTCATGCCGTCGCACGGTGGCGACGAAGTCGGCATAGCGCCTCGCGTAGGAGGCGTTCTGGTAGCAGGTCAGATGCTCGACCCCGCGCGCCACGATCGCGTCGAGCGTGTCCAGGCCCGCGGGCGCAGCGGGCCCGGCGGAGGCTTCGTCCAGCAGCGCCGCCACGGCGGCGGGGTCCCCCGCGGCCAGGCGCCCGAGCGACAGCGCGAACCGGTTGTTCTCAACGCCCACGCCATTGAGTTCGATCGCGCGCATCAGGGCTTCCAGGCCGACCGGCACCAGGCCGCGCTGCCAGGCGAATCCGAGTGCCACGGTGTTCGAGAAGATGGAGTCGCCCAGAAACGCCTCGGCCAGCGATTGCGCGTCCAGCGTCTCGACGCGATCGGCTCCCGCGGCGAAGCCCAGTTTTTCGAGCAGCTGCGGAACCTTCAGGTTCGCGTCCGGGTTGTGCACGCTTTCTGCGACCGGCACTTCATGCGTGTTGGCCAGGATGCGGGTTCGCCCGTGACGGACCGTCGCCAGCGCGTCCGGCGAAGCCCCCACCACCAGGTCGCAGGCCAGCACGGCGTCGGCCTGCTGGGTATCAATGCGAACCTGATTCAGGCGCGACGGGATATCGGCCAGCCGCACGAAGCTCAGGACCGAGCCGCCCTTTTGCGCGAAGCCCATGAAATCGAGCACGCTGGCGCTCTTTCCCTCCAGGTGCGCGGCCATCGCGATCAGCGCGCCCACGGTCACCACGCCGGTCCCGCCGACGCCGGTGATCAGCAGGTCGTAGGGCCCCGTCCAGGCATGCGGCACCGGCCGCGCAAGCTGGTCGACGTGCCGCATGAATTCAGCCGTGCCGTCGGCCAGCGCCCCCGCGCGTTTGCGCAGCTTGCCGCCGAGAACACCGACAAAGCTGGGGCAAAAGCCCTTGGCGCAGGAGTAATCCTTGTTGCAGCTGCTCTGGTCGATCTTGCGCTTGCGCCCCAGCTCGGTCTCGAGCGGCAGCACGGCCACGCAGTTGCTCTGCACCGAGCAGTCGCCGCAGCCTTCGCAAACGCGGTCGTTGATGACGAGGCGGCGCGCCGGGTCGACCAGCTGGCCCTTCTTGCGGCGGCGGCGCTTCTCGGCGGCGCAGGTCTGTTCGTAGATCAGCACGGTGACGCCTTGCATCTCGCGCAGGCGCCGCTGCACCGCGTCGAGCTCGGCGCGGTCGTGAAATTCGGTGCCTGCCGGGAAGCGGTGGCGGATGGCGCGGTATTTGGCGATGTCGTCCGACAGCACCACCACCTGCCTGACGCCCTCGGCCTCCACCTGCCGGGCGATGGCGTCCACCGTGATGATGCCGTCCACCGGCTGGCCGCCGGTCATCGCCACGGCGTCGTTGAAAAGTATCTTGTAGGTCAGCGTGGCCCTGGCCGCCACCGCCTGCCGGATGGCCAGGTACCCCGAGTGGTAGTAGGTGCCGTCGCCGAGGTTCTGGAACACGTGCGGCACCTTGGTGAACATGGCGTGCGAGACCCAGTCCACCCCTTCGCCGCCCATCTGGATCAGGCCCTCGGTGTCCCTGTCCATCCAGCTGGCCATGAAGTGGCAACCGATGCCGGCCTGCGCCTGCGAACCCTCGGGCACCTTGGTGCTGGTGTTGTGCGGGCAGCCGGCGCAGAAGTAGGGCAGCCGCTTCACGCTGTCCGACGCGTTCGACAGCAACTCAGGCAGCGTGAAGTCGCGCACCAGGTGCCGCCGGTCGAGGTCGGGGTAGTGTCCCGCGATCCAGTCGGCCACGATGCTGATCAGCCGGGACGGCCGCAGCTCCCCCGCGGCCGGCACCAGCGCGGCGCCATGGGCGTCCTGCTTGCCGACGATGAGCGGGCGCTGCGGCGCGTTGTACAGCAGCGTGCGCAGCTGGTCCTCGACCACGGGGCCCTTTTCCTCGATGACCAGGACCTCCTTCAGGCCGCGGGCGAATTCGCGCATGCGCAGCGGCTCGATCGGGTAGGTCAGCCCCAGCTTGTAGACGCGCACGCCGTGCTGCGCGAGGGATTGCGTCGAAATATCCAGCCGCCGCAGCACCTCCATGAAGTCGTAGTGCGCCTTGCCGGCGGTGACGATGCCGACGGTGGCCTCCGGCGCCTGCACGATGTGGCGGTCGATGCTGTTGATGCGTGCGAATGCGCGCACGGCGTCGAGCTTGGCGTGGAGCCGTTCCTCGATGGTCAGCGAAGGCAGGTCCGGCCAGCGGTAGTGCAGTCCACCGGGCGGGGCCGCATGGCCGGTGAGCTGCCGGACGGTGTGCGCATCCTGCCAGGTCGAAAGGCGGGCATTCAACAGGTCGAGATCCACCGTGGAGCCGCTCTCCACCACTTCGGACAGCGCCGTGAAGCCCACCCAGTTGCCGGAAAAGCGCGACAAGGCCCAGCCGTAGAGGCCGAATTCGAGGTATTCCGCGACACTGGCCGGTGCGACGATGGGGGCGTGCCACGACTGGAATGCCTGGTCGCTCTGGTGCGGCATCGAGGACGAAACGCAGCCATGGTCATCGCCCGCCACCATCAACACCCCGCCGTTCGGGGAAGCGCCGTAGGCGTTGCCATGCTTGAGGGCGTCGCCCGCGCGGTCCACGCCGGGCCCCTTGCCGTACCACATGGCGAATACGCCGGCGCAGGTGCGCTCGGGATCGGCCTCGACGCGCTGGGTGCCCAGCACGGCGGTTGCAGCCAGTTCCTCATTGATCGCCGGAAGGAACCTGACGCCGGTCTCGACGAGCTTCTGGCCGGCTTTCCAGACGGCCATGTCCACCATGCCAAGCGGCGAGCCGCGGTAGCCGCTGATGAAGCCACGCGTGTCCAGGCCGGCGGCGGCGTCGCGCTGGCGCTGCATCACCGTCAGGCGCACCAGTGCCTGCGTGCCGGTCAGGAAAATCGCACCGCGGTGCGCCCAGAGGCTGTCGCTCAACCGGTAGTCCGGACGGGCCAGGGCGTTGGATGAGGTGCTGGTTATGTCGGCCATGGCCGGGTCTCCGCGCAGATGTGATAGACCGAAGGGTATGCCGCGGCAGTGGAAAAGTGATTCTCTTTGCCCGTGATTTCCGGACACATACGAGAATGCTCTTCTCCATAACCGCAGGTTTCAAGAATGAACCAACTCGACCGCCAGGATGTGATGCTTCTGACCGAGTTGCAGCGCGACGCCCGCCAGACCGTGCAGCAGCTGGCCGCCGCCGCCGGGCTGTCGAGCACGCCGTGCTGGAAGCGCGTCAAGGAAATGGAAGCGGCGGGCATCATCCGCGGCTATACCGTGCTGGTCGACCGCGAGAAGGTCGGCTTTTCGCTGTGCGTGCTGGCAGAGGTGAACCTGACGCGCCACAACGAGGACGATGTGCGGCGCTTCGAGCTGGCCGTCGTTGCCTGCCCGCAGATCGTCAGCTGCTACTCGACCACGGGCCAGGCCGACTATCTCATCAAGGTGCTGGTGCCCGACATCAAGAGCTACGAGGCCTTCCTGCACGACACCATGTTCAAGCTGCCGGGCGTGACGCACGTGCGCTCCAGCGTAGTGCTCAGGGAAGTCAAGTCGGAGACCCGGCTGCCCTTCCTCTCGCCGGCGGCGCGGGCGCCTGCGCCCAGGCGCAAGGCGCGCTGAACAGAGCCCGACGACAGAACGCGCCGACACGGCTTCGACGCGCTGTCTTAACCCGGGCTGCTGGAGCGCGCGCTAGCTTCGGGATCACGCTGGACTATTACGCTGGACTATTACCCACGAAAGACCTTTTCATGAAGACCTCCAAACCCGAAGCCGTCAAGCGCTACGACAACCCCCGGCCGCTGTTCCCCGGCGAACCCTGGGTCGCCTTCATCGGCGGCGTCGCGGCGTGGCTGGCAACGCGCAAGCACCCGTCGCTGGCCATGCGCACCTTGGGCACGTTTGTCGGCGCGGCGCTGGTTGCACGCGCTGCCCACGGCCGCAAGAACCTGAGCAACGTGATGCGTTGGACGCCCATCGGCGGCGGTATCCGGCGCTAGCGAGCCCCAGCCGATCAGGTGTAAGTCCAGGATCTTCGACCCTGCAAAAGCATCTCAGGCTGATCGAGATGCCGGGGCCCATCGGGCGATGACTCAATGCTGTGCGACGGTGCCGCGCCACGCGCCGGTTTCGGCGCCGCGGCCTTCGACCAGCTCCTTGAAGCGTTTCAGGTTCCCCTTGGCCGTGAGTTTCACGCCGCCCACGGCATCGCCGATCTTCTCGTCGATGGTTTCAGGCTCGTAGTCCATCTGGAGCATGACTTTCGTGCGCGAGTCCGAAATCTTGTGAAAAGTGACGACGCCCGCGTTGTGCACGCCGCTCGTGCTGCGCCAGGCGATGCGCTTGTCGGGGATCTGCTCGGTGATCTCGGCGTCCCACTCCTTGGTTTTGCCGGCTACGTCGGCGCACCAATGCAGGTGGGTGTCGTCCACTTGCTTCACCTCCTTGACACTGGCCATGAACCTGGGAAATTCCTCGAATTGCGTCCACTGGTTGTAGGCTGTGCTCACGGGCACGTCGAGTTCGATCGATTCTTCGACCGAGGACGACGAGCCCGACCCTTGCCGGTTCTTGAACTGGTTGGCCAGCAGCAGTCCGCCGACCGCCGCAGCCGCCAGCCCCATGAGCGCCGTGCCGACAGGCATCCTGAGCTCGACGGTTTCCTCGACCGCGAAGCCGGGACCGGACAAGCGCCTTCTTTGCATCAGACTCGAAACGAGCAGTCCACCTGCTGCGACCGCCGCGACGGTCAGGATTTTTCCGGGCATTTGATTCCTCTAAAGTGAAGTTGATCCACCGCAATTGCTGCGGGATGACTTCACATGGTGCGCATCGAGTCGAGTGGCCGTCGCAACAGAGTGCAAACATGAGCTCAACGGGGACAGCCGCCGCGCAAGCGCCCGATCGAAGCCCGGGGCGCGGGAGGGGCGAGGGCCGGTCGGCCCCCGGCAGCGTCGAGAGGCGCCGAGAAATTACATGCCGATTCGCGCTGCCGGGCAGGGGCAGTCCGGCATGGGTCGGCATGGGTCGGTATGGATCGGCATGGTCTTAGGTCGCGGCCTTGCTCAGGCTCGGTTCCATTTCGGCCTTTTCCATCTGGCGGCGCTGCAGGTGCAAGGCCGCCACGGCGCCGGCAACGATGCCGGCGACCGCCAGCAAGGCGCCGCCCGACAGCATCGCCAGACCGGTCAAGCCGTTGCCGACGGAGCAACCCATGGCCGTGACGCCGCCCACCCCCATGAGGACCGAGCCGGCCAGGTGCGATGTCAGCTCGCGCGGGGTGCGGAAAGACTGGACGCGAAAATCATGGCGTGCCTTGGCGGTTGCAAAGCTCCCCAGCAGCACACCCAGCGTCAACATGACGCCGAAGCTCGCGATGGTGGCCTTGTCGGACCACAGCGTCAGCAGGTCGAGCGAGTGGCCCAGGGGAGCCGCGAAACTGAGCCCTTCGGGCCTGCGCGACTGCGTCCCCATCCACGCAGGTTCGAGCGTTTCGGGATGCTCCGGAATGAAGCCGATATATCCCGTCAGCAGGAAGGCCAGCGGAACCAGCAGGCCGACGAGTATCCCGCCGAACCAATGGCTGGGCTCCATCTGGTGGCGGTGCCGCCATGCGGCCCAGCCGGCAGTCGAGAGCAGCGCCACGACCACGGCCCATCGCAGCAATTCAGCGGGTAGCGGCAACGCCGCAGCGGCGAGCGACCCGATGTCCTGGGGCGTTGCCAGCTGGACCCTCCACGCATCCAGCAGATTGACCCGCAGCCCCGCGAAGGCGCCGCGCAGCGTCATCAAGGCGGCGATCGCGGTGACGACCAGGGTGACGACGGCCTTGAGGTCGCCGCTGCCGGCCTTGACCAGGCTGCGCTGGGGGCAGCCGCCCGACAGGACCATGCCGAAACCAAACACGGCACCACCGGCCAGATACGACAGCCACAGGAAGCTGGGGCTCCAAAGAACCGAGCGCCCGGCGTCGAACAGCTGCAGCGCGATCAGTGCCTGGACGCCCGCCGCGGCGACAGCCACGGCAAGCATCCACGAGAGCAGGCGCGCCGGTCCGCGAAAAGTCACCCAGTCCGCGATCGCCCCACGGATGCAGAACCTGGAGAATTGTCCGATGGCGCCGAACAGCAGCCCCAGCAGCAAGCCGCCCCAGATCACGATCTGGGCCGCGGCGGCCGGGTCGAGAGGCATCTTCATGGTGAAACTGCGAGCGGGGAAAATCCGCAATTGTGCCCTGGAGCCGGACGTTACCCGCGAACGGGGTTAAAACTCCAGGTCGTCGCGAATCTCGGCGATGCCGGCCTTGGCGCAGACGTCGTCGGCATCGCCGCCCGGCGCGCCGGACACGCCGATGGCGCCGACCAGCGAGCCGCCGGCTTCGATCGGCCAACCGCCTCCGACCGCCACCACGCCGGGCAGGTGCCGGATGCCGGCAGCCGCCTCGCCCGGCCGGGTGGCGCGCGCCAGCGACGTCGTGTCGAGCTTGAAACTGAGCGCTGTCGAAGCCTTGCTGGTGGCGGTCGAGGGCGTGTGCGGGCCGGCATGCCGGTCGCGCAGCATCACCAGCGGATGACCCGCGCGATCGGCCACCGCAACCGCCACCTGGTGGCCATTCCTGGCGCACGCCGCCAGCGCGGCGCGGGCCGCTTTCAGCGCCGCTTCGGGCGTCAGAGAGCGAACCTGGAAAGTGGCTTGCTGGGCCATCGCCGTCGCCCCGGCAAGGGCCAGCGCGAACCCCACCAATGTCGCGCCGGGCGCGCGTCGCAGTGTGCTGCTCATACCGGTGCCGGGGCATACCCCGGATTGGGCAGCCCACCCGTGGTGGTGGGCACATTGACCTTGCGCGCCGCCACCACGCCGCCCTTGGCCTTGAGCCATTGCTCGACCAGCTCCCACACCGGCTTGTTGCCGGCGCTGCGCGCTTCCTCTGCCACAGGCGCCCAACCGGCCACCTTGTACCGGCGCGAGGCCTCGATCGGCTTGCCGTTCAGGCGCATGCCGCCGATCCGCTTGCCCATGGGCGCCAGCGGGTCGCAGCTGTACTCGAGCCCGCCGACGCGGACCATGTCACCCCCTTGCTGGTAGTAGGGGTCGGGGTTGAAAAGGTTGTCGCAGACATCCTCGAGCACGGTCTTGATCGTCTCGCCGCTCATCTGGCTGACGGTGGCGTACGAATAGGTGGTGGCCGTCATGTCCATCAGCCATTCGCGCGTGATCACCTGGCCCGCCAGCAGCGAGGTGCCCCAGCGGAACCCGGGCGAGAACGCGATCTCGGCGCCCTGCACGTCCATCAGGGCGTCCAGCAGCAGTTGGTCGCCGCTGCCGTTGAAGTTGCCGCGGCGGTACAGCGTGCCTTCGGTGACGGCGAGCTTTTCGGCCAGCCGGGCCTCGTAGGGCGCGCGCACCTTGTCGATGAGCGCGCTCATGTCCTGGTCCGCCGGCAGCATGTTGGCGAAGACCGGCAGCAGGCGATAGCGGAAGTCCGTCACCTGCTTGTTCTTGACCTCGAAATCCATCACCGCCAGGAACTTGCCGTTGGAGCCCGCATTCGTCACCAGCGTCTTGCCGCCCTTGTTGGGCACCACGCTG
Source organism: Ramlibacter sp. (assembly GCA_013815685.1). Lineage (GTDB taxonomy): Bacteria > Pseudomonadota > Gammaproteobacteria > Burkholderiales > Burkholderiaceae_C > Ramlibacter. The sequence continues at coordinate 24,739 of JACDFR010000037.1, read as the reverse complement.
GCCACGGGCATGCCGTCGTGGGTATGCCCGCCCATGATGGCATCGATGCCGGTGACACGGCCGGCCATCTTGAGGTCCACGTCCATGCCGTTGTGGCTGAGGAGCACGACCACCTGCGCGCCCTTGGCGCGGACCTCGTCCACCACCTTCTGCATGCTTTCTTCCTGGATGCCGAACGACCAGTCGGCGACCAGGTAGCGGGGATTGGCGATGGGTGTGTAGGGGAAGGCCTGGCCGATGATGGCGCAAGGCACGCCGTTGACTTCGCGGATGACGTAGGGCTTGAAAACCGGGTCGCCGAAGTCGGTGGTCTTGACGTTCTGCGCCAGGAAGTCGACCTTGCCGGCAAAGTCCTTCTCGACGATCTCCTTGACGCGATCCATGCCGAGGGTGAACTCCCAGTGCCCCGTCATGATGTCCACGCCCAGCAGCTTGGCGGCCTCCACCATGTCCTGGCCCTGGGTCCACAGGGCGGTGCCGGAACCCTGCCAGGTGTCGCCGCCATCCAGCAGCAGCGCGCCCGGCCGGCCGGCCTTTAACCGCTTCACCAGTGTGGCGAGATGCGCGAAGCCGCCGACCTTGCCGTAGCGGCGGGCCGCCTGGTCGAAATCGAGGTGGGTGAGGGCGTAGGCGTAGTCGGAGCCCGGCGGCACCTTGGCCGCTTGCAGCAGATGCTCGCCCACCAGGTGGGGCAACTGCCCGCGCATTCCCGCCACGCCCAGGTTGACGCTGGGCTCGCGGAAATAGATGGGTTTCAGCTGCGCGTGGCAGTCGGTCATGTGCAGCAGCGAGACATTGCCGAACTTCGGGATGTCGTAGAGCGCCTGCGAAGCCGCCGCGGCATCGGCCTGGGCCCAGCGCCCCATGCCCATGCCGGCCACGGCGCCCGCACCGAGCACCTGGAGAAACTCGCGTTTGCCGAGGTTCATCGCCTACTTGTTCACCGGCGACTGGGGATCGAGCAGCAATGCCACGATGTGCTTGACTTGCTGCTCATCCAGGATGCCCGAGTGCCCGGCGCGCGGCATGTTGGAGCAGGCGTTGTAGGCCTTGGCGTTCCAGATCTTGCCCCAGGTGTATTCGACGATCGGGCGCGACGCGGGGTTGTTGGGGTCGGTCACGCCGCGCATCTTGCCGTAGTTGTACAGGCTGGGCCCGATGGTGCCGAAGGAGATTTCTTCCTTGGTGATCTGGTGGCAGTTGTAGCAGTTGCCCCCGTTCGCGGCGGCGGCGGTGTCGGTCCAGGTGAGGCCGCGGCCGCTTTGCGCGATCTGCTCGCCGGCCTTCCAGTCGCCCAGGAACTTGCCGTCGCCGGGCCATTTCACGGTCTTGAGGTTGGCATCCTCGATCGCCTTGGCGCGGACGGCATCCAGCGGCTTTCCAGCCACCTCGGCGGCGCTGCACTCGCGGTTGGAATCGTCCTGCACGAGCCGGTCCACCTTGGCGATGCCTTCGTCGCGAAAGGATGCCTTGACGGTGCTTGCGGCCAGTTGGTCCAGTTCGGCTGAGCCCGGCAGCGCGGCGCATCCCGCAAGGGCAACGGCGAGCGCTGCGGCCGTCAAGGCGTGGCGGCTGAATGGTTTCATCGATGTCGTCTCCATGCTTTAGCGCTTGATCGTGGGCGCGGTCGAGGTCCCGCCCTTGCCGTTGACACCCAGGTACACCCCGAGCGCTATGGTGGCGTCGCTGCCGAACCCGGGATAGGGGAAGCGTTGCTGGCGATAGCAGTCGTTCAGGCGAAGCTGCATGCCCCACATCTGCCCATTGGAGACCCGGTAGGCAGGCCAGGCGCCGAAGCCATTTCCCGCGCCCGGGTTCTTGGTCAGGTTGGGCAGGTCCTGAAGGCGGATGCGCTTGCCGTCTTCGCCGTGGCACGAGGCGCAGGAAAAATCGTGCGAGCCCGCGCGCATGAAGAAGATGCGCTTTCCCACCTCGTAGGCGACTTGCTCTTTCTGGTGCGACTGGGGCAGGTTGAATTTCAGTCCCTTGGACTCGGCCGCCACCCAGGTTGCCAGCGCGGTGACATTGCTCTGTTCGCCGCGCCCGAAGGGCGTCCTGGCGATCTCGTCGGCATTGAAGCCTTGCAGATTGGCCATGCAGGAGACGAGCCGCGACTCGAGGTCTTGCACACGCTGGGTGTCCGCGAAGTAGCGGGGCAGCTCGACGAACGCGCCCTTGACCACGCCGGCACCCTTGCCCAGGTCGCAGGCTTCCAGCGATGCGTTCCTGGGGCCGCGCTTTTGCTTCCACAGCGCTTCGCCCTTGGCCTCGAACAGGTCGGCGGGGTTGCCGTCGGCCAGCATGGCGCGGTACTCCTCGATGGATTCGACGGCGGATTTCTGAGCCAGCGCGGCGCCCGCGGCCAGACAGCCCAGCGCCATCAGTGCAATCGTCTTCATGTTGTCTTGTCTCCGGTCAGGAAACGACGGCTTCGTCGGTCCGGGTGTCGCCCTTGTTGTCTTTCCAGGTCACGGCGATCTTGTCGCCGGCCTTGGCGCCCTTCACGGTGAACTGCAGGAACGGGTTCTTGGCAACCGCCGGGCCCCATTCGGCGCTCATGACGGGCTTGCCGTTGTGCGTGGCGGTGACTTCGGTGATGTGCCAGGCCGGGATGGTCTTGCCGGCCGCGTCCTTGCGCTGGCCGGTTTCCATTTCGTGGCTCATGAGCACGCGGACGGTGGCGTTGGCGCCTGCTGCCTGGGCGCGGATGCGCATCGGATCTGCCATGGGGATACTCCTTGTTCTCTGAATGAAACGATGGGAAGGGCTGATCAGCCGCCGCAGCCGCCCAGCGTGACCTTGATTTCCTTCTTGGCGAACAGCGCCTTGCCGTCGGCCGTGATCGCGATCGCGTAGACGTCGGACGACTGGCCCATCTTGGCGCGCGTCAGGAAGTTGGCTTCGATCGCGTCGGTCACGTCGAACTTGGCGACCAGCGCGTTCGGGTTCTTTTCCACCAGGATCAGCATGTGCTTGACACCGGCCAGCGTGGTCGCGGCGCCGATGGGAACCACCGCGCCGTTCTCGGCGATGTCGGGCCCGGTCAAGGTGACTTCCTTGCTCTCGGCCGGCGCGCCGGCGCCGAACGCCTTCACCGCGTCGGCAACGTTCTTGGCTTCGAACGCGCCTTTGTTGTAGGCCGCGAAGGCGTGCTGCGGGAACAGGCCGGTGGCAGCCAGAAGGCCTGCGACGGCGGCGCTTTGCTTGATGATTTCGCGACGGGAATGCATGGAAGGTCTCCTGAGATTTAAGTCGATGCTAATGAATCGGGCGGCGGCACACATGAGGGATTATCCCGCCGTTCACGGCTTGGCGCCTGCCGCCAGCCAGCCGGCGATGCGGCGCGCGTCCGCGTCGCTGAGCGCCTGCGGCGGCATGGGGATGTCGCCCCAGACACCCGATCCGCCCGAGCGGATCTTGCCCGCCAGGTAGTCGGTCTTGCCCGCATGCCTTTTGGCTATATCGGCCCAGGCCGGGCCCACGGTCTTGCTGCTGGCGGCGTGGCAGACCGTACAGTTGTTCTTCGCCGCCAGCGCTTGCGCCGACTGCCCATCGCCCGCAGCGGCCACGGTTGCCGTCGGCGACGGCGCAATGGCCTTTTTCAGCGTCTCGGCCCCACGCTGGGGACCCACACTGCGGTTCTGCTCGGCCAGGTTGCCGTGCGAACCCAGGGCGAAAGCGGGCAGGGCCGAGCTCACCTTGGGCTCGACTGGGCAGTTCTTCATGCAGGCCGCACCCACCACGTCGGGCTTGGCCGCGCCGCCCAGCTCGGGGCCGGGCCACAGGCCGTGCTGCACGGTCATGCCATTGCGATTGGGCAGCCGCTGCTGGACCTCGCGGATATTCTTGTCCGAAAGCGTGAAGCCGGCGGGCACGATGTCGCCCAGGTGGAGCATGTAAGCCGTCACGGCATAGACCTCTTCGACGCTCAGCGACTTGGGTTGCGCCCAGGGCATGGCGCGGTTGATGTAATCCCACAGCGTGGAGACGCTGGGGACTTTCATGAGCGTGGTCCGGCCGGGGTAGTCGGTGCGCTTGAGCGCCGCGACCCGGCCCGTCTTGATGTCGTCGGCGGTGGTGCCGCCCACCAGCGGATTGAAAACCTGGTTGGATTCGCCGAACACGCCGTGGCAGGAAGCGCATTTGGCCTCCCATACCTCCTGGCCGCGGGCGACGCTGCCCGAGCCGGGCGGAAGGCCCTTGAAGTCGGGACGCACGTCGATGTCCCAGGCAGAGACCTCCCGCGGCGTGGCGGTGCGGCCGATGCCGGGATAAGCGCTGCCCTGCGCCAGGGCCGCCGATGCGGCGAAGCACAGCATGGCCAGTGCGGCGTATGCCCTACGACAGCTGGACATTCCTGACCTCGCCGCTTTCCTCGACCAGCCACGACTGGATCGCGTTGTTGTGATAGATGGACCGCGTGCCTCGCACCGCGCGCAGTTGCCTGTAGGTGGGCTGCACATAGCCGGTTTCGTCGGCGGCGCGGCTCTGGATGATGGCCGGCTTGCCGTCCCACACCCAGTCGGCGGAAAAGCGCGTGAGGCACTTGCCCAGTACCGGCGTTTCGAGCCGCGCGGCGTGCCAGTTGCGTCCGCCGTCCACCGACACATCGACGCGCCTGACTTTGCCGCGTCCCGACCACGCCAGCCCCGTGACGTTGTAGAAGCCCTTGTCCAGCAACACCTGGCCACCCGACGGCGCTGTGACCACGCTCTTGCATTCCTGCGTGCTGGTGTACTGGCGGTGCAGGCCGTCGGGCATCAGGTCGACGTAGTGAATGGCTTCGTCCTTCGCGCCGTACGGCCGGTCGCCCACTTCGATTCGGCGCAGGTACTTCACCCAGCTCACGCCCTGCGCACCCGGCACCACCAGCCGCAGCGGATAACCGTTCTCGGGCCGCAGCATCTCGCCGTTCTGGCCGTAGGCCACCAGCACCTCGCCCGATCTGATCAGGCTCATCGGGATGGTGCGGGTCATGGACGAGCCATCCGCGCCTTCTGCCAGCACGAAGCGGCCATTCTTCAGGTCGGCGCCTGCCATCTCCAGCAGCGTGATCAGCGGGACGCCGGTGAACTCGCTGCACGAGAGCATGCCGTGGGTGTACTGGCAGGTGGGCACCGCCACATTGCCCCATTCCATGCCGGTGTTGGCGCCGCATTCGATGAAATGGAAGCGCGACAGCGAGGGCAGGCGCATCAGCTCGTCCATGGTGAAGACCATCGGCGTCTTGACCATGCCGTTGACCATGAAGCGGTGCCTGGAGGGATCGATGTCCCACCAGCCCTGGTGGTGCCGCTCGAAATGCAGGCCGCTGGGCGTGACGATGCCGAACAGGGATTGGAGCGGCGCGAACGACACGGAAGCCTGGGCCGTCTGCGTCAGGCCCGGGCTGCGGCGGCGCTGGACGTTGGCCTCGTATTTCGACGGCTTGCCGTAGCCGTCGGTCGCCACCGCCTGGCCGAGCCCCCTTGAATGCTCGGGCAGGTTGAGAATGTTGGGGTCTCCGCCCGCGTTGGGCTGGGCGTGGCTGCCGGCCGCCGCCGTTGCGGCAGCCGCGGCGAATGCGCTGCGAAGGAAATCGCGGCGGCCCTGCCGGGCCTCGGCCGCGACCGTGCGGATGGCCTGGCGATCCAGGAAATTCTCGGGCGCCTTGCGCAGCCGGCCAGACATCATCTTGATCTGAAAATCCATATATGCAGAATTAACAATATATATGAACCGGCGAAGCGATGGGCTGGGGTTTACGCTAGCGCAGGCGGGTGCGGGCGATGCGCAGCCGCTCGTCCAGGTAGGCGCCGTAGAAGTCGGGGATGGATGCGCCCACCAGCCGCGGCGCGACCTCGGCGCCGGCGGGGCCCAGGAACAGCACGGTCGGCGTGACGCGGATTCCCCACGCCCGCAGCAGGCCGTCGTGCGTCGAAGCCCTGCCGTGCAGGTCGAGAACCGCCCGGCGGCTGCCACTGTCGAGCTGTATCACGGGCAGGCCGCTTTCCTTGTGCAAGGGCGCGAGGTAGCTGTCCCGCACCACCTTGCAGAATGGGCAGCCTTCGAGGCTGGCCAGGACCACCAGGGGGTCGCCGTTTTTCAGCGCCGCTGCCAGCGCGTCCTGCAGCGACTCGGGCACAGGTAGCGTCGCGGCAGTGCCCATCGATGCGAGCCAGCCCAGCGCCAGCGGCGAGAGCACGAAGGCGCGGCGGGAGCTCGGCCGCATCGTCAGTTGCCCTCCCGCTCCATCAGCAGGTAGGTGTTGTACGCGTTCATCCGGTTGGCGGCGCGGAAAAGCGGCAGGTGTTCGAAGCGCGACCAGTCGGCCTGACGGTAGGCGTCCTCGAACGGTTCGAGGTTGCGCGCCGCGCGGCCCATGGTCTCGCGCAAGTGGGCCAGGTAGTCCCGAGTGAGTTCCATGTCTTCACGGGGTGCCGTGGACTGCGGCCCGTGCCCCGGCACCACCACGCCGGCATCGAACGCCAGCAGCGTATCGAGCGCCTTGATCCACTGGCCGCTGTCGGCCTGGCCGACGAAGGGGATGCGTCCGCGGAAAACGATGTCGCCCGCGAACAGCACTTTCTCGGCGGGCAGGTAGACGACCAGGTCTTCCGGGGTGTGCGCGGGCCCCACGTGGGCGAGCACGAGGCGCACGCCGCCCACCACCAGCTCGCGCGACCCGTCCAGCCATTCGTCCGCGGGCACGAGCCGGGTCTGCGCGTCGATCCACGGCGCCAACTCCGAGCGCGACGCCGCCAGCCTGGACTGCGCGGTGTCGGACTGCAGATATTCCCGCGCTGCCCGGTGCGCGATCACACGCGCGCCGCCGCGCTTGAATTCCTGCAGGCCATAGATGTGGTCGGCGTGGTAGTGCGTGACGATGACGTGGCTCACGGGCTTGCCGGTCAGCGCTTTCACATGCGCCATCAGCTCGCGTGCCAGCTGGGGCGAGCCCAATGCATCGATCACCACCACGCCGTCGGCGGTCACGACGAAGCCTGCATTGGAGATGAAGTTGCGGTTGGCGGGGCTGCCGAGTGCCGATTCGCCCTGGACAAACCAGGCCGAGGGCGAGACCTGCCGGGCTTTCACGGGCCATGGCGCGGCGGGCTGCGCATCGGAGGGGTACGCCGCGAAGCCGGCCAGCGCCAGCCAGATGAAGATGAGCCATCGGCCGCGTGAAGTCTGGCGCATCGCAGCGGCGGCCGCTTCAGTGCTGCAGGTCGGCCTCGATGGCGATCTGCGTGCAAATCGCACGGCACAAGGTGACGACGCGATCGTTGGTGATGCGGTAGTAGATCTGCACGCCCTCGCGCCGCTTGCCCAGCACGCCGCCCTGGTAGAGGGTATTCAGGTGCTGCGACATGTTCGGCTGGGTCGTGTCGATCTCCCCCAGCAGCTCGCTCACGTTCTTTTCTCCATTGCACAGGGCACTGATGATCTTCAGGCGCATGGGCGAGGACATGACGCGGAAGAGCTCGGCGGCGAGTTCGAACACCTCGTCCGATTCGCCCGCCTCCGCGGCGGGGCTGGGTGATCGCTTGCTTACGGCCATGTAATGGGCGCGCGCCAGGTCAGGGCTTGATGTAGGCGTAGCGTTCGCGGGCCTGCAGCTGCCCGATCTTCGCCACGCCGGATGGCGTGAACTCGGCTTCCATGATGAACTGCTCTTTCTTCAGGTTGCGGCTCTTCAGGGTGATTTCGCAGACTTCGAACCGCACCCCGCGTGCCTTGAGCGCGCTGACGAGCGGCGCGTAGTCGATGCTCGGGTTCTTCTTGTCCTTGGCGCCTTCCATGAGGAAGTCGACACCATCGGCGTGCGTGACGACGACGATCCGGGTCTCGGGCGCCACGTCGAGATGGTTGCGCACGTTGCGCAGGCCCTTGGTTGCCTGGCCTTCCGTGTTGTCGATGTGGTAGACCACCTTGTCCTGCGCATAGGCCGGCAGCGCCACCGACAAGGCGATCGCGGCCATCGCGAGAGATCGAGCCAGGGTTCCCATCGTCAGTTCCTTTTGCGGCACTATATCCGTAGGCGCAAATATAAGCGAGCGGAACCTCGGCAAGGTCTAGGGCGGACCCTTAGCCTTGCCGATGAGCCGTAAACGCCAATTGACCTTTCGGAAATGCCGCGCGCGACAGCGCATGGCTTCGCTACTCGTAGACCACGAGGCAGCGCACTTCCATGCTCTCGCGCGGCGGGTGGCCCAGGGGCGCCGCCGGGTGATCGAAAGCGCAGTGCGGCGTAAAGCGGGCCGTGCCGCTGACCTGTGAATCGTATTGCGTGAACACCAGTGCTTCGTCGCGGCTCATCGCGGAGAAATACCACCAGCGGTGCCGGGGCGATGGGGCGAGGAAATAAATCTCGCCGTTGCGGTGCGGATACCTGACTTCGCCCACGATGAGGTCGCGCGCGCCGACGGAACGGGCATCGCACACGCCGAGCGGCGTATCGAGCACCGGGTGCCTGATCGAGCGCCAGATGTTGACGATGCCGTAGCGCTGGACACCGGCCGCCAGGTCCGCGTCCCGCAACACCAGTGCAAGGCGCCGTTGACCGGAAGCCTCGGTGTAGTCGTTGTGGATGCGGCCGTTCACGGCCGCCACGCCGTCCGCGCCGTGTCGCCCGAAGGTCGAAGTTTCCCGGGCCGGGTCGCGCCTGCGCAGCAGGTGGTCGAAGACGAAGGCGCGGCTGGCGCCGGTCGCGGCCAGGGCCAGCTCGGCCGCTTCCGGGTAATAGGCGGCCCGCACGGCCTCGGCGTCCAGGAATTCCGTGACCTGGGATGGCGCATCCCACAGCTCGAAGCCTTCCGTGCGCAGGCCGGAACCGGCCCCTCGCGCATCGCGAATCGGCACCTCCACGCGATCGAAGGCCGCGTTCTCCCAGGGCGTGCCGGGCGGAGGCCGGGATGCGTAGCTGAACGGCATGTGCTCGCCCGGCTTGACATAGCTCAGCCCGGCCGTCACGCAAGGATCACCTTCCAGCGGATGCGCGGGCGTCTGCGGCGAGAAGCGGGGGCCGGGCGTGGAAAGCATCTTTGCTCCAGGTAATGAGGCCATTGAAGCGAAGATGCTCCCCGGCGTCACGTGACTTTTGGGAAACGAGGCCGTGGTCCAAGTCACTTGAGCGCCTGTGCCTGCCGCGCTGTAATCGGTGCCTACTCGCACCCCGAGGCTTACTCGTGAACACTGCCGATTCCACGCCTGTGCAGGCCGACGTCCCCGCCGGACACATCGAGTTCTGGTTCGACTTCGGCAGCACATACAGCTACCTCGCCGCCATGCGCATCGAGGGGATGGCGAGCTTGCGCGGCGTCAAGGTCCTCTGGAGGCCGTTTTTGCTCGGACCGATCTTCAAGGCCTTTGGCTGGCAAAGCTCACCGTTCCTGGAGCAAAAGGAAAAGCTGGCCTACATGTGGCGCGACATGGAGCGGCAATGCCGGAAGTACGGGCTGCAGTGGCGGCGGCCCACCGTCTTTCCGCGCAGCGCCGTCTTGCCGCTGCGGGTCGTCCTGGCCTGGGCCGAGGCGCCCTGGATCGCGGATTTCTGCCGCCTCGCCATGCTGCAGAATTTCGCGCAGGACCGGGAAATCGAGGAGATCCGGAACGTCGAGGCCGCACTGGCCGCCTTGTCCCTGCCGGTGGCCTCGGTCCTTGCGCGCGCACAGTCGCAAGAGAACAAGCTCGAACTGCGGCGCCAGACCGAACGCGCTCGCGCTCTGGGTGTTTTCGGGGGGCCGACGTTCTTCGCGGGGCGCGAGATGTTCTGGGGCAATGACCGGCTCGAAGACGCGATCGAACAGGCCTACGAGGGCCTGCAGTAAGGGGCCCGGCGCGGGCCCGGAGCGGGCCTGGCGCAATGGTGCAGACTCATGGTCTTCCTGGCCCATACTTCGAGATCGAACATGTCCGTCCCACTGGTACGCCTCTCCGGACTCGATGCCTTGCGGGGCTTCGTCGCCGCCGGTCGGCGCATGAGCATCGCCCTGGCGGCCGAAGACCTGTGCCTGAGCCCCTCGGCGCTGAGCAAGCAGATCTCCAAGCTCGAGGAATCGCTCGGTGTCCGCCTGCTGGTGAGGGGCCATCGCTCCATCGCGTTCACCCAGGAGGGCGCCGAGCTCTACCAGGCGGGCAACCTCGCGCTGCAACAGCTGCAGGATGCCGTCGGCAGCATCCTGCCGGGGGCCGCGGGTAAGCCGGTCACGGTCACCGCCAGTATCGGGGTGACGGCGCTGTGGCTGCTGCCGAGGCTGGGGCGGCTGCACCAGCAGCATCCCGACATCGACGTGCGGGTCGCGGCCAACAACGCCGTGCTCGACCTGAAAGCCGAGGATGTCGATCTCTCCATCCGCTACTGTTCCGAAACGGTTGTGCCCGACAGCGCCATTCGTCTGTTCGGCGAAACCATCAGGCCCGTGGCCAGCCCCTTGCTCGGCGTGGGCGATATCGATTCGCCCGACGCCCTGGCGCAGCAGGTGCTGCTGGAGTTCGACGATGCGCGGCGGCCCTGGCTCCAGTGGAGCAGCTGGGTCGCCGGCGCCGGCTGGGGGTTCAGGAAACCCAGGGGGCTGCTGCGATTCAACCAGTACGACCTGGTGATTCAGGCCGCGATGGCGGGCCAGGGCATCGCGCTGGGACGGCTGGAGCTGCTGGGGCCCATGCTGCGTGCCGGCCAGCTTCGAACGATCGGCACACCGGTCGCGGCGCCGGCTTGCGAGCTGGCCTATTGGCTCGTGATGGCGGACAAGCTGCCCAGGCGCTCCGTCATGCGGGTCGCCGACTGGATCGAGGCAGAAGCCCGCGCGCAGCGCAGTCCGACTCAGTGACCTCGGCGCAAGTCAAGGCAGGATTTCCTTCGCCCAAGGATCGGTGTAACCGAGCGCCGATACTCACGCCCGGATCGCATAGTATTTGGCGATGCCGTATTCCGTAGCTGTTCGCACCCTGTGCGAATTCACCGCCAAATGCGGAGATCTGGACCTGCGGTTCACGCCGACGCCCAGCGGGCGGGAGGGCATTGCGGGACACCAGCTGGTCGCGAGCCGCCGCGGCCCGCTGTATGAAACAGAGATCAGCCTGAGCGGCGATTTCGACCGCCTGGCCGTGCGCGGCCGCGCCGACGGCTACGACCCCGGGCTCAATCGCCTCGAGGAGATCAAGACGCATCGCGGCGATCTGGGCAAGCAGCCCGGTAACCATCGCCATCTGCATTGGGCTCAGGCAAAAGTCTACGGCTGGCTTTTTTGCCAGGCGCGCGGGCTGAGCGAAATCAATCTGGCGTTGGTGTATTTCGACATCGCCACCCAGCAAGAGACGACGTTCGCCGAAAGGCACTGCGCCGAGTCGCTGCGCCATTTCTTCGAAGCCAGGTGCCGCGACTTTGTGGCATGGGCCGAGCAGGAGCTGGAACACCGGGCCGCCAGGGACCGCTGTCTTTCGGCGCTGGCCTTTCCACATCCGTCGTTCCGGGCGGGCCAGCGCGAACTCGCCGAATCGGTTTACAAGGGCGCCGCCGCCGGCCGGTGCGTCATGGCTCAGGCGCCTACCGGCATCGGCAAGACCGTCGGCACCATCTTCCCCATGCTCAAGGCTGCCGCGCCGCATGGCCTCGACAAGATTTTCTACCTGACCGCGAAATCGACCGGCCGGCGGCTGGCACTGGACGCAGCGGCGCTGATCGCCGACGGCGCCCCGGCACTGCCGCTGCGGGTGCTGGAGCTGACGGCCCGGGACAAGGCCTGCGAGCATCCCGACAAGGCATGCCACGGGGACGCTTGTCCCCTTGCCAAAGGCTTCTACGACCGCTTGCCGGCCGCGCGGCTCGACAGTCTTGGGTCGGGCTCGATGGACCTCGCCTCGGTGCGCAGCGTGGCCCTCAGGCACCAGGTCTGCCCGTACTACCTGGGCCAGGAGCTTTCTCGCTGGGCCGACCTGATCGTCGGTGACTACAACTACTATTTCGATACCAGCGCCATGCTGCACGCCATGACGCAAGGCAACGAGTGGCGTGTCGGCGTGCTGGCGGACGAAGCCCATAACCTGGTCGAGCGGGCCCGGGCCATGTACTCGGCAGGCATCAGCCAATCGTCCCTGCGCGCGGTACGGCCGGTGGCGCCTTTGGCCGTCAGGCGGGCCCTGGACAAGGTCAACCGCTGTTGGAACGCCTTGCGCAAATCGCAGGCCGGGCCGGGCGGTACGCTGGACTCGCTCCCGGGCCCGTTCATCACGGCCCTCAGGCAAGCCGGCAACGCCATGGAGACTCATTTTTCCGAAGCATCGCCCGGCCCGGCCGACGGCCCGCTACAGCAGCTTTACTTCGACATTTTCGGGTTCCAGCGCCTGGCCGAGTCCTTCGGCTCGCACTCGGTAATCGAACTGACGGATCCGGTCGCCCCTTCAGGCAAGCCCGCGGCCACCCTTCGCATCCAGAACCTGATTCCCGCGCCTTTTTTGAAGCCGCGTTTCGCCGCCGCCCGGACAGTGACGCTTTTTTCCGCCACGCTCAACCCGCGCCGCTACTACACGGACATGCTGGGCTTGCCGGACAACACGGCCTGGGTCGACGTGGCATCTCCGTTCAGCCCCGACCAGCTCTCTGTACGGGTGGTCAGCAAGATATCGACACGGTATTCGGACCGGCAACGTTCTGCCGAGCCCATAGCCCGCCTCATCGCGGACCAGTTCGATGCTTGTCCCGGCAACTATCTCGCCTTTTTCAGCAGCTTCGATTACCTGGAACTGGTGGCGTCCGAGTTCACCCGCCGCTACCCGTCGGTTCCAAGCTGGACGCAAACGCGCGGCATGAACGAACAACAGCGCAAGACATTTGTGGATCGGTTCAGGCCCGGCGGATCGGGCGTCGGGTTTGCTGTGCTGGGCGGCAGCTTCGGCGAGGGGATCGACCTGCCGGGCGACAGGCTCGTGGGTGCGTTCGTGGCGACCCTTGGCTTACCCCAGGTGAGCACGAGGAATGAACAGCTCAAGGCCTGCCTGGAAAGCGCTTTTCGCTCAGGCTACAACTACACCTATCTGTACCCCGGGATTCAGAAGGTGGTGCAGGCCGCGGGCCGCGTGATTCGCACGCAGGAAGACAAGGGCATCGTCTACCTGATCGACGATCGCTTTGCGCGGCCCACGGTGCGCGAACTGCTGCCGGCCTGGTGGCGCATCAGCTGCGCGGCGTAGCTCGCGATGGCCCAGGGTAAACGTACTCTGCAGACAATCGACTTTATTTGGCCGCGATCGTACTTTTCCCCGCGCCGGCCAGCGGCTCTGCTTCGGCCTGGAGCCAGCGGACGAAGTCCTGAGCGTCACTGTTGTGGGCGGCATGGGCTGCCAGCTCGAGAAAATAGCCTCGTCGAGAAGCGGCACCACTGCGAAACGGCGCGATCAGCTTGCGTTCGCGCATCAGGTCCCCCAGCAGTGGCAGCCGGCCGATCACGACTCCTTGACCGGCCACGGCTGCGCCCACGGCTTCCGAGTACTGGGTAAATCGAAGCGTGTTGGCGGGACGCACCGAGTCCAGCTTCATCAGCTGTAGCCAGGGCTCCCAGTCCATCGGGGGCGCACCCTGCGGCATGTCGATCGTCAGCAAGGTGTGGTGCCGCAGGTCGGCAGGTGTCTTCAGGGGCCGCTTCGGATTGGCCAGCAGCGAAGGCGAGCACATCGGCTGGACCTCTTCTTCGAAGAGCAGCGGGCCATTGCCCTTGGCACGCGGGACGAAGCGCACGGCAACGTCGATGCCGGTGCGATCGAGGTCGACGATATCCAGTGTGGCCGACAGGCGCACATCGACCTCTGGATGCCCCGCTGTAAAGCGCGTCAGCCGGGGAATAAGCCAGAACGAGGCAAAACCGGGCGTACAGGTGATGGAGACCTGCCCTGCCTGGGGGAGTGGGCGTGCACGCGCCGCGGCGTCAAGCAACCGCTCCAGGCTGTCGTTCACGGCCCTGTGCATGATGCGGCCCGCTTCCGTCAGGGCCAGCGCGCGGTGGCGCCGCTCGAACAATGGCGTGCCAAGGTTCTCTTCCAGCTGCTGAATCTGCCGGCTAACCGCTGACTGCGAGATGAACAGCTCCTGCCCTGCGGCCGTGAAGCTTAGATGGCGGGCCGCGGCCTCAAAGGCATGCAGCAAATCCAGGCGCAATCGCCGGGAGCCGGTCCCAGCTGCGCCCGATCCATTCCTGGAATGCATGCGAGTCATGCGTATTCAGCGTTTGTGCACCATGGTGATGCCCAGTATATTCATTTGCACCATGCATGCGAACGAGGTTCCAGTGAACGACGCCCCTTTTCTCACGGCTCTTGCGCTGCCCGCACGCGCGCTGCATTCACTGCACCACGCCCAGGGACTTCAGCTGACTTGTCAAGAGGGTTGCCTGTGGGTAACGCTTGACCACGACCCGCGCGACATCGTTCTCGATTCGGGACAGAGCTTCACCATCCCGAGCGCGCGCCGCACCCTGATTTATGCTCTGGAAGCGTCGCAGTTGACGGCCCGGGAGTTGCCGGGGCCCGCCGCGGCGACACCGGTTTCGCGCCGGTGGCTGCGGCCTGAAGCCGCGAAAGGGATCTGAATGGCATCTATCCGCAAAGAATTCACCGTCCGGCTCGCACCGGCGCAGGTCTGGGGTGCGCTGAAGGATTTCGGTTCGGTCCACCAAGTGCTGGCCAGCGGTTTCGTCACTTCCTGCGTACTGGAACAGGAGGACAACGTTCGCACAGTCACATTTGCCAACGGCATGACCGCACGCGAGCGTTTGGTCACGATGGACGACTCTCTGATGCGGCTGGTGTACACGGTCGAAGGCGGCAGGGCCTCGCACCACAACGCCTGCGTGCAGGTGGTGGCGCATGACGGTGGCAGTCGTGTCATATGGATCACCGACGCGCTGCCCGATTCGCTCGCCCCCACTGTCGGGCAGATGATGGACGCGGGCGCAAGAGCGATGACGGCAACCCTGGACCGCGCGGCCGGCTAACGCACTGCATCCGCTGGGCTGGTTTTGTGTCCGTGGGCGCGCTCCGGCTCCACGCCCTCAGCAACCTCGCGGCCCGCGGCGGCGCCGGCTGCCGCGCCAAGCTTGGCCCCGGCGACCATGCCCACGGGACCAGCCGTCGACCCCAACGCCGCACCGACCAGCGCGCCCCCGGCAGCAGCCGCGCCGGCGGCCACGTTGTGTGCGGCGGGGTCATCTTCCGGCTTTGGATTGACGATCTCGCCCGTGCCGCGGCCTATCTCCTCCCCAATGGCTGCACCGACCGCCGCACCGGCCACGACCCCGACCGGCCCGCCGAGCATCCCCACGGCCGCTCCGGTGGCTCCCCCCGCGGAGGCTCCCAGTCCTGCGGCGGTTGTGTGTTTGTTGGGCGCGCCGCCAAACAGGGATCCGACCCAGTCGGCGCCTTGCCCGCCAAAGAGACTTCCTGCGATGGCCCCGACCACTGCTGCCGCAACCCCCGCCGGTGCCCCGCCGACTGCGTTGCCGATCGCGGCACCCGTCAGCGCGCCGGCGCTGGCGCCCAGCCGCGTGCCAAGAACATGAGCGCGGCTGGGTGCCTTGGCGCTGTTCTTCTCTTCGCCCTCGATCGCGGATTCGTGCAGCATCGTCAGCACATGCTGAGGTTGAACGCTGTTCGTTTTAGTAGGCCGGCAATGGCGGACCGGGTGAGTAGTCGCCTACATTCCGAGTTTTAGCGGAATGTCTGGTCAAGGGTGTCCAGCGGCCCCTCAAAGATTGACCGGCCTCCGGTACATCATCAACTGTGCCGCCCAGTAGCCCTCGCGCAATGAGTTCAGGCGAACCGTGCCGCCGGTGGCCGGCGCATGGACAAAGCGCGACTCGCCGACATGAACGCCCGCGTGGGAGGCGCTTCCATGAATTCCGAAGATCACCAGATCGCCGGAGCGGGCATGCGAGGCAGGCACCGTCTGGCCCCAGGTACTGATCAACCGCACGGTTCTGGGCGGCGTGATTCCGGCTGCACGCTCATAGACGTAGCCGATCAGTCCGCTGCAGTCGAACCCACGCTCGGGCGTGTTGCCGCCATAGCGGTAGGGCGTACCCACCAGCGCCATGGCTTGCAGGGTCGCCTCCAGAGCCTGTTCGTCGGTCATGGGCGAACTCCGTGGTGGAGTGGCCGCCGCGGGGTCCGGCTTTGTCTCGCGAACACCCGTCGCGCAGCCCAGCAGACCGGCCAACGGCAGACAGCTCATTGTCGTGAAGATGATTCGGCGGTTGTTGTCCACGGTTGAGTCGGTACCTCACGTCCACTGTTATCTGCCTATGATAGACAGCCTTGGCAAGGCGTGAACTGACCCGAGGGCCGCATGATCATCGACCGGAGAATCGCTTTGATGCGTCCTATGCCCCAAGCCGCCATTGCGTCTCGCAGTGACGCGGCTGGCGGCGTCAGGCGGGCTTTAATGCCTTCGATCTTGCATCAGGAGGCGGCATGAGTGCGGCTCCCGCGGGCCAGGACCCCAAGCTTTTGCGCCGCTTGCTGCGCGCGAAGGACCGGATGGATGCCGCCTCGGCCGAGAACTGGCCCGTACAGCGGTTGGCCGGGGTGAGCGGCGTCTCCGAGGCTCACTTCGCGCGATCGTTCAAGAGAGCGTTCGGCGTCCCGCCGCACCGGTACCTGCTCACGCGGCGGATCGAGCGGGCGACGGCGCTGCTGCGCGACACGGACCTGTCCATCACCGAGATCGCCTTCCATACCGGCTGGCAAAGCCTGGGCACCTTCGGGCGCACCTTCCGCGACATCACCGGCGAAAGCCCCGGCGAGATCCGGGCGGGCGCAAGTGGAACCGCGCACGAACTCTGGCGCGTGCCCGCCTGCTTCCTCAGCGCCGCGTACCGGCCCGACCTCACGACAGCAGTTTCGGAGAAGCGACGCCATGCGGCGGTTGGTACAAACGGGCCTTACCAAAAGGAGATTCGATGAGCCGCTGTCGAAAAAATCGAGGAGCCGCGGCTGTCGGGCGCTGCGCGCCCGACAGGCCATGGACATGTGGACGATGCGCCTGCGGCGCACCGGGCGCAGCCGTGGACAACGCCATGCGTTGCCCACCGCCGCACCCTTCGCCCACATGCCCGCAGCCTCCTATTGGCAAGAACCAAACACCAAAGAAACGACAACATCGCGCTGGTAACGTTCCTCTGTGAGGCAACACGACCGGCCAAAGTAATTGTCGCCAACCAGACCGGGTCAATCACGATGTGCTGATGGCGCGGGTGGCGCGCAGGATCGAGGACAGGCGAGTACTACGCCTCATCCGCAGGTTTCTCCAAGCCGGGATGATGGCTGGCGGGGTGGAGACGGCCCGAACGCAGGATACGCCGCAAGGCGGCCCCCTGTCGCCGCTGCTGTCGAACATCCTGCTGACGGACCTGGACCGCGAACTGGAAGCGCGCAAGCTGTCGTTCTGCCGGTTTGCGGATGACTGCAATGTGTACGTGAGCAGTCAGCGGGCGGGCCAACGCATCATGGCAGGGCTGAGGAGCTTTCTTGCAAAGCGCCTCAAACTTACCGTGAACGAGGCCAAAAGCGCTGTGGCGCGGCCCTGGGAGCGCAAGTTCCTGGGCTATAGCGTTACAGCCAAACATGCCGCGACCATCCGCATTGCCAAGCAGAGCATCGAGCGTCTGAAAGGGCGCATACGCGAGCTGTGCCGTCAAGGCCGGGGCAGGTCACTGCTGCGGATCATTGAACCTATTTTCCTCAGTTGACGGCATAAAGATCAGCCAAGCTGTCGTCGCCATTGAGCATTTTCGGGAACGTGCCGCAACCAATTTTGGAACTGCGGCGCAGCACCATTAGCCTGCTTGAAAGCCGCTCCAGTACTTGCTTTGCGGCGATCTGCACCTGCGGCAACTGAGGAAAATAGGTTGAATCGATGAACCCGCTACTGCGGGGCTGGATGAATTACTTCAGCCTCACCCAGAGCCGGCGTCCCATCGAGGAGCTTGATTTCTGGCTGAGGCGGCGGCTGCGCAGCATCGTCTGGCGACAGTGGAAGCGCCCGCGGACGCGGGAGGCGAAATTGCGCGCCCACGGGCTTGACGCCCAACGCGCATGGAAGTCCAGCGTCAATGGGCGGGGGCCCTGGTGAATGCCGGGGCCAAGCACATGGTCGCAGCGCTGCCGCCCAGATACTTCACGCAACTTGGGCTGGTCTCGCTGGTGGCAACTCACCAGCATCTCCAGCGTTCTGTTTGAACCGCCGTATGCGGAACCGCACGTACGGTGGTGTGAGAGGGCTGAGGGGGTAACCCCTCGCCCTACTCGATGCCATGTGGCCGCTATGGGGCCAGTTGCCCTTGCAAGAAGGATACGCTGGCGTCCACCACGCTGGGCGCCGACAGGATCTTGCGATGGCCGAGGCCGCTCACCGACATGAACTTGGCACCCGGCCAGGCGTTCGCCACTTCCCGCCCAAGGGCCTGCGGGATGATGCGGTCGTCATCCGAGTGAATCAGCAGCGCCGGCACGTCCAGTGTCTTCACGGCTTCCGGCGTATTGATAGCGCTCACGTCCACATCGAGCTTGCGCAGCTCCTCGATCATTTGCTTTATGCCTTCCCCGTCGAGCCCGGCGAGCGAGCCGAACTGCATCACGTAATCCTTGTAGCGTGCGGGCGTGGAGATCAAGACTGCCGCCTTGGGCCTGGCGCCGGCTTTCATCGCCTCTACCGCCACGGCACAACCCACGGAGTGGGCAAGGATCGCGTGGACCGGCCCGAAGTGCGCGATGGCCTGGTTCACGGCTCGGGTGCATTGAAAAAGCGATGTGCTCTTGCCTTCTGAAGCGCCATGGCCCGGGAACTCCAGCGCCAGCACCCGGAATCGCGACTCCAGCAGACCGAGGATGAACGGCCGCATGTCCGCGGCCGTTCCTTCCCAGCCGTGCAGGACCAACACCGTTGGTCCTGCACCCGCCTGCCACAGCGCGACCTTGGCGCCTTCGAAGTCGAGATCGGTGCGCTGGGCATCCGGAAAAGGCGGGCCGCTGGGCGCGTCGGCTTTGCGAGCGGGACGAAGAAACAGCCTGGCTGCTTGTTCGGGACGGAGAGGTTCCATTGGTTTTCCTAGGAGAAACAAAGTGAAGTTGGAGCTGCGGAAAGTCGTGGCTAGCGCGCGTGCGCCTCGTCATGGGATTCCATTTGCCGGAACCGGGCTGCGGATTCGCCGCTGGGGCGCCCTTCGCCAAGGCGCCTGAGAATTTGGCGCGCGGCCAGGCAAGCTTTGTCGACCACCAAGTGGGTGATGGGCACGCTGTCGTCCCAGTTCCGCTGCACTTCCTCGCAGATGCGCACGTCCTCGTCGATGGTCTGCTGGATCTGCTGCGCGACCAGCTGGCTCATAGGCGCGTGGTCCAGGGCGAAGTTGCGGTACAAGCCGGCCCAGAGGTGGCAGGTCGATTCCGTCTCGGGCGTGAACAAGCCGAAGGTGCGCGTGCGGATCACCGGGCCGTTCTCCACACCGGGCAGCGTCACGGTGGTGTCGATCCAGGTGTGGCCCACCGGGCGGAACACCGAGTCCTGAACACGGTCGATGGTGTCGACCTTGAGGATGGCCTTGAACATCGGCGAGCAGGCCTCGCCGGGCATCGTGCGCCGCACCCGCACCTCGTCGTCCTTGACGAACAGCTCGGTGCGCGCCGCGGTCACTGCCTCCGAAGCGACGGTGCTGGGGTGCACGAACAGAACATGCGACGCGTCCAGGAAGTTGTCCACGCCCAGCTTGTAGTCGGTGTTCGCGTGGGCATACAGCATGCTGCCCACATGCTCCTTTGACGAGCAGACCGCGAACTCGGGGATGTCGGGCAGCTTGGTGGGATGCTCCTTCCCGATCCACACCCAGACCATGCCGTGCTGTTCGGCGACCGTGTAGCGCTGGAGGTGCGCCCGCTCGGGGATGACCGACTGGCTGGGGATGTGCACGCATTGGCCCAGCGGCGAGAACTCCATTCCGTGGTAGGCGCAACGGAGGTTGTCGCCCACCACGCAGCCCTTGGATAGCGGCACCTGCCGGTGCGGGCAGCGATCGGGCAGCGCCGTGAGCTCGCCGCCGCGGGTACGGTAGAACACGATCTGCTGGTTGCATATCTTGCGGGCGAACGGGCCTTGCTCGATCTCGTGCGAGAGCGCCGCGATGTACCACTGGTTCTGGACGAACATGTCTTCTCCTTGCTTGTTCAAAGTTCGATGAGGGTGAAATCTAACTTGCCCACCCCGCATTCGGGGCAGAGCCAGTTGTCGGGCACGTCGTTCCAGGCCGTTCCGGGCGCGATACCCGAAGTCGGGTCGCCCTCCGCTTCAGAATACACCCAGCCGCACACCAGGCAGATCAGGACCTTCTGCGTCCCGGTCTCAGACATCGGTCTCCACCTTTTCTTCGGGTTGGCTCGGCGCGTTGTGCGTCATCAGGAAATCGACGATCACCGCCTTGGCCTCGGCCGAGGCCAGGATGCGACTGTGGCCGTAGCCGGCGGTGCGCTCCAGCACGGCCCCCAGTTGGGCTCGCAGGTGCTCGGCGCAGGAGAACGGCACCACGGGGTCGGCCTGGTCGTGCAGCACCACGGTGGGGATCTGCGCGCCGCGCGACAGTGCCGGGATGTCCCAGTGACTGACGGGCACGCCGTTGTCGCGATGCAAGTGCGCGTAGATGAGGTCGCGCGTGCCGCGCGGCAGTTGCTGGCCCTCGGCCGAGGCCCAGATCTCCAGCACATTGGACAGCGAGGTGGGTGCGGCCACCATGCCGATGGCGCGGATGCGCACGCCCTGCTCCTCGCGCACCCGCGCAGCCACTGCCGCGGCGGCAATCGCTCCCAGCGAGTGGCCGACCAGGAACTGGACGTTCCCCAGCGCGCGCACCGCCTGCACGCCCGCCTGCACGAATCGGCTCATGGTGGTGGTCGGGCCGCGCGAGGCGCCGTGGCCCGGCGCGTCGAAGGTGGCCACCTGGAAGCCTTCCTTCAGCAGCGGCCGCACGAAGCCCAGCATGCTGGCACTGTCGGCCGACCAGCCGTGGATGAGAAATACGGTCGGGCCTTCGGCCGGCCACAGGTAGCCGGCCTGCACGTCGGCATCGTCTATGTCGAAGCGGCGGGCGCCCAGCGGCACCGGATAGTCGCCACGGGGCCTGCCGGTGCGCGAGCGGCTGAACATGCGCGTGGCGATACGCCCGGTGAGTCCCGGCGCGAGCACCGAGCCAGCCCGGTACAGGGCGGCCCGCGGGTTGAAGCTGAAGGGCGCCTGCTGGGCACCGCCCTCGTTGGGCGGAGCGGCGAAGGCGCGGGCTTGCACGTCGGAAGTGTTCGTCATGGTCACTCCCGCGCCGCCAGCCTGGGCTCGGGCCCGCCGGCGTAGCCATCCGGCGCCGACCGCGAGACGTAGTAGCCGGTGCGCTCGTCGTAGAAATGGCAGTCGCGCACGATATGCCAGAGCGTGACAAAGCTGAACTTCCTCTCACGCAGCATGCCCGGATAGGCCTTTTTTAACGCCGCCTGCGCCTTGGGCAAGTTGTAGAAGGGCACGATGGGCGCGACGTGGTGTGCCGTGTGGATGGAAATGTTGTGCGTCAGGAACAGCAGCCACTTTGGATAGACGTAGTCCGTGGTCAGCAGCAGGCGGCTCGCGTTCGCGTTCCAGTCGTTGGAGGTAAGGAACGGCAGCTCATTGGTGGTGTGGTGCATCAGCGTGGTGGCGCTGAACCACGCGTGCGTCGCGAGCCAGGGCGCGACGAAATACAGCAGCACGCCAGTCCAGCCGGTGAAGTGCACCAGCGCCGCCGTGTACGCGGCCAGCGCCACGCCCACGAAGGCCATAGACAGCCAGGCCTGCGCCCGCATGCTCTTCTTGGGGAAGAAGCCGGGGCGGATGCCGGAGACCACCCAGTAATTGACGGTGCCCGCCCAGAACGCCCAGGAGCGCGTGCCCATATACACGATGCGATCCCCCAGCGACAGGCGTTTGTACACCGCGCGCGACAGGGGTCGCCAGTCGGTGTCCAGCTCCAGGCTGTTGGTGTGCATGTGGTGCAGGTTGTGCACGTGCTTCCACGCGAAGAACGGGTAGATCAGCGGCAGCAGCGCGAGGTGGCCGACGACGACATTCAGCGTCTTGGAACGCGAGAACGAGTTGTGGCCGCAATCGTGCGCGATGCAGTGCAGGCCCCAGCCGCCCAGGCCGGCCACGATCCACAGCGGGATGTAGAGCAACCAGTGCGGCACGAACGCCACGCCCACGATCGCGCCCGCGTACAGGGCGTAGCTGATCGCGAAGCCCAGGAGACCCCGCCAGGCCTTGGGCACCAGCAGCTCCTTGGGGATGGCTTCGGCCAGGCGCTCGTCCTTGACCGCGTTAGCGCGCGCCATCAAGGCGGCGTAGTCAGCGCCCGGGCTGCTCGGGAGTCTTTGCAGTTGTTGCATGGAATCTCCCTCGGCTCAGGCGGTTTCCGGCAGCCTGAGCTCGGCCACCAGGTGGTTGGTCAGGGCATCGATGCTGGAGTATTCGAACAGCAGCGCGGGCGACAGGCGCTGCTCGACGAGTTTCTCCAGGTCGCCGGACACCTGCACCGCCACCAGAGAGTCCAGTCCATAGGACGGGAACGACTGCGAGGTATCGATTTCCGAGGGCGGCATGGAGAGCTGCTTGGCCAGCCGGCGCACCAGCCAGTCGCGGATCACGGCCGCGCTCAGCGGCTCGGGCGCCTTTGCCTCGCCGCCGAACTTCTTCAAGAAACCGAGCAA
This sequence comes from Ramlibacter sp., assembly GCA_013815685.1. Classification (GTDB taxonomy): domain Bacteria; phylum Pseudomonadota; class Gammaproteobacteria; order Burkholderiales; family Burkholderiaceae_C; genus Ramlibacter. The sequence continues at coordinate 1,999 of JACDFR010000037.1, read as the reverse complement.
CCCGGCGCTTTTTTGGACTTGTTCCATTTTCTCCTCCTTAGCAAAACGTTTTCAAAGACAGAGTCGGTCATCTCAGACGCGGGCGCGCGCGATGGTCTGGGCGTCGGGATGCTTGAGGTCCCAGACCACGCCCACCATCGACAGCAGCTTGATCAGCCAGCCGCTGAGATCGGGTTCCCACCACACCATCCCGTGCCGGTAGGAGCCCGGAAACGCATGGTGGTTGTTCTGCAGTCCTTCACCGAAGGTGAAGATGGCGACACTCCAGTTGTTGGCGCTGGAGTCGTTGGTTTTGAAGGGGCGGCTCCCAATCATGTGGGATACCGAGCCCACGCACCAAGCCGCCTGGTTGGCCAGGAACATGCGGCCAAGGCCGCCAAACAAGAAGCCGCCGATGGCCGACTCGGTCGACCCACCGATCAGCCCGCCCAATAGCGCGGGCAGGGCCAAGCCCATGATGAGCCACCAGAAATAGGTGCGGTGGTAGAAAAACAGCCTGCGGCTGGACAGGACGTCCGGCGCGAACACCGTCCACACCGACACTTCCTTGTCCATCATCCAGGGCATGTGGGCATGCCACAGGCCCTTGATCTTGGCGAACAGGCCTTCGCCCATGAGGTTGGGCGAATGGGGGTCGCCCGGCCGGTCGCTGAAGGTGTGGTGGCGCCGGTGCGTGGTGACCCAGAACATGATGGGCCCCTGCCCCGCCGTGGAGCCGCAGATCATCAGGAAGGCTTCGAACACCTTGGAAGTGCTGAAGGTCTTGTGCGCCAGGTAGCGATGGAAGCCCACCGTGATGCCGGCCATGTGCAGGAAATAGAACACGCCGAACAGCCAGTAGTCCGCCGCAGTCGCCCGGCCTTGGTACATCCACAGCAGGCACAGCAGGAAACCCACGAAGGGAATGGCCATCATCGCGAAGGCCGTCATCTGCTTCTGTCGCGCGCTCCTGCCAACCAGCGGGCTGACGCCCACCTTGTGCAGCATTGGCTTGTCCGCGGGCGAGTCTGCCCTCGGGCCCGCATGGATGGCGCCGCCGCCGATCCTGTTCACCGTTATGTCATTGATGCTCACAGCCACTCCTTGATGTTAGTGTTGGACGGGACGGGACGGGATGGGACGCGGGCCCGCTGCTGGCGGAGGCCGGCAGTTGCCGGATGTCGCAAGCCAGGCCCAGGCGCCCGAGCAGGCGGATCGCCCATGCGGATGGGTCCAGCTGCCAGGGATGGTAATCGTTGCAAGCCAGCGCGGGATGGGCGTGATGGTTGTTGTGCCAACTGCCGCCCCCGGATGGCAGTGCCAGCCAGAACAGGTTGGTGCTGTGCTCCTTAGTGGCGTACGGCCTGCGGCCCACGGTGTGGCACAGGGAGTTCACTGCCCAGGTCACGTGGTCCAGCACGAAGATGCGCGCGAGGCCGCCCCAGAGGAAGCCTCCGGCCGCGCCCGGCCAGCCGCCCAGCGCGCCGCCGATCGCGGCGGGAATCGCGAGGCCGAGCAGCACCCAGTTCAGGTAATGCAGGTTCACCCACAGGATCAGGCGGCTTTCGAACAGGTCTGGAACGAAGGCCGCCCAGTTGTCGCGACGCACGCTAAAAAGCCATCCCACGTGGCCATGCCACAGGCTGCGCAGCCGAGCGCCCAAGCCGGCTTCACTCGGCCGGGGCGAATGTGGATCGTCCGGCGTGTCGGTGAAAGTGTGGTGCATGCGGTGGGTGGCCGCCCAGAACAGGATGGGTCCCTGCGCAGCCATGCAACCGAGGACGCCGATCAGCGCGCGCAGCCACTCCGGCACCTTGTAGGATCGGTGCGAGAACAGCCTGTGCAGGCCCCCCTCCACGCCGAAGCAGGTGAGCGCGTACATCGCCAGAAAGAGGACCAGGTCGCGTGCGCGGAAGCCGAATGCCAGGCTGAATGCGATCGCTGCGAAGAAGCCCACCGTGGGCAGCAGCACCGTGAGGTACGCCAGGCGCCTGGCGCGAGCGTCGCCGTCGCCCGAGAC
>JACDFR010000107.1 GCA_013815685.1 Ramlibacter sp. | reverse complement strand
GGGCCGGCCAGAGCGAAGCCAACCCCTCGCGCGTGGCCATCGGGCTGGCCTCCCATCACCTGGCCTACGCCATCTACACCTCCGGCTCCACCGGCCAGCCCAAGGGGGTGATGGTGGAGCACCGCAACGTATGCAATCAGGTGCGAGCGCTCCAACACCGGTATGAATTAAATCCGCAGGATCGAGTATTGCAATTCGCCTCGATTGCATTTGACATGTCTGTGGAAGAGCTGTTTGGAGCATTGCTTTCAGGATGCGCGGTGATTCTGAGAACTGACCGCTGGCTCACGGGCGCTCAAGGTTTTCTGGCGCTTTGTGAATGCAACGCCATATCTGTAGCGAACTTGCCGACAATATTCTGGCAAAGCCTGGAGCTTGATCAGACAACCTTCTATCCTGCTTGCCTGCGCCAGATAATGATTGGAGGCGGTCCCGTAGAGGCACGCGCACTGGCAGCGTGGTTCAACCATCACGGTTACCAGCCTAAGTTATTCAATGCGTACGGTCCTACCGAAGCGACAGTTAACGCAACCATCCAGGAAGTGAGTGCCGATCGCGGCATGTGGCGCTCCATCGGCCGCCCGATCGCCAACACGCGGGTGTACCTGCTGGACGGGCAGGGCCAGCCGGTGGCCATCGGGGTGGCCGGGGAGATTTATATCGCGGGCGACGGGGTAGCGCGCGGCTACCTGAACCGCCCGGACCTCACGGCCGAGCGGTTTATGGCCGATCCGTTCAACGATGAGGCTCATGCGCGGATGTACAAGACCGGGGACCTGGGGCGCTACTTGGCCGACGGCAACCTGGAGTACCTGGGGCGCAACGACTTCCAGGTCAAGATCCGGGGCTTTCGCATCGAGCTGGGGGAGATCGAGGCGCAGCTGATGCGCCAGGCAGGCATCCGGGACGCGGCGGTGCTGGCGCGCGAGGACAGCCCGGGCGACAAGCGCCTGGTGGCGTACTGCGTGCTGGACCGGGAGGGCAGCCAGGAGCTGGACGCGCAGGCGCTGCGAAGCCACCTGGGTGCGGTGCTGCCCGAGTACATGGTGCCGGCGGCCTATGTGGTGCTGGAGAGCTTGCCGCTCACGCCCAACGGCAAGCTGGACCGCAAGGCGCTGCCCGCGCCCGAGGCGGGGGCCTATGCGGCGCGTGAGTACGAGGCTGCGGCGGGGGAAGTGGAAACCACGCTGGCTGCGCTGTGGTGCGAGCTGCTGCAGCTGGAGCGGGTGGGCAGGCACGATGACTTCTTCGAGCTGGGAGGCCACTCGCTGCTGGCGGTGCGCCTGGTATCGCGGCTGCGCCAGGAGCTGGGCGTGGAGCTGGGCCTGGGCGAGCTGTTCGAGCACCCGGTGCTGTGGGCGCTGGCCCAAACCATCGCGGTTGCCCGGCGCAGCGAGCTGCCGCCCATCACGCCAGTGGAACGCGGGCAGCCCCTGGCGTTGTCGTTTGCGCAGCAGCGGCTGTGGTTCCTGGCGCAGCTGGACGGGCAAAGCCAGGCCTACCACATGCCTGCTGGGCTGCACCTGAGCGGCCAGCTGGACCGCGGGGCCTTGCGCCGAGCACTGGACCGGATCGTGGCGCGCCACGAGGCGCTGCGCACCAGCTTTGTGCTGCTGCAGGGCCAGCCGGTGCAGCACATCGCCGCCCCGGACATTGGCTTCACGCTGCATGAGCACGATCTGAGTGGCCACGCCGACGCGCTGGGCGAGGCCCAGCGACTGGCCCAAGCCGAGGCGAGCGCGGAGTTCGACCTGGAGCAAGGCCCGCTGATCCGCGGGCGGCTGCTGGTGCTGGGCGAAGAAGAGCACGTGCTGCTCGTCACGATGCACCACATCGTCTCGGACGGCTGGTCGATGGGGGTGTTCACCCGGGAGCTCGGTGTGCTGTACGGCGCGTTTGCCCAGGGCCAGGACGACCCGCTGCCCGCGCTGGCGATCCAGTACGCCGACTATGCCGCCTGGCAGCGGCGCTGGCTGGAAGGAGAGGAGCTGCAGCGCCAGAGCGCCTATTGGCAGGCCCGCCTGGGCGGAGCGCCGGCGCTGCTGGAGCTGCCCACGGACCGGGCGCGCCCGGCGCACCAGGACCACCGGGGAGCCACCCTGGGGGTGCAGCTGGACGAGCAGCTCACGGCGGCATTGAAGGCGCTGAGCCAGCGCCAGGGCACCACGCTGTACATGACGCTGCTGGCGGCGTGGGCGGCGCTGCTGGGCAGGCTGTCGGGCCAGGATGACATCGTCATCGGCACGCCGGTGGCCAACCGCATGCGGGTGGAAGTCGAAGGGCTGATCGGTTTCTTTGTCAACACGCTGGCGCTGCGCCTGGACTTGTCGGGCAGCCCCAGCACGGTGGAACTGCTGGGGCGGGTCAAGGGCCGGACACTGGATGCGCAAGAGCACCAGGACCTGCCCTTCGAGCAGGTGGTGGAGCTGGCCAAGCCGGTGCGCAGCATGGCGCACAGCGCGCTGTTCCAGGTGATGTTCAGCTGGCAGAACAACGAGCAAGACACGCTGGAGCTGCCCGGGCTGCAGCTGCAGGGGGTGGGTACACCCACCCAGATAGCCAAGTTCGACCTGTCGCTGGATCTGAGTGAAGCCGGGGGGCGCATTGCCGGGGTGCTGGAGTACGCCACGGCGCTGTTCGACGGGGCCACGATCGAGCGCTGGGCCGGGTACTTGGAGAACTTGCTGCGCGCGATGGTGGCGAAGGAGAACGAGGCGGTCGATCGCCTGGAGCTGCTGGGCCAGGCCGAGCGGCATCAGCTGCTGGTGGAATGGAACGCCACCCAGGCGGAGTATCCCCGGGAGCAGTGCGTGCACGAGCTGTTCGAGGCGCAGGCGGCCCAGCGGCCCGAAGCGGTGGCGGTGGTGCACGAGGACAGGCAGCTGAGCTACGGGGAATTGAACGCTCAGGCCACGCGGCTGGCCTGGCAGCTGATCAGCTGCGGGGTCAAACCCGGGGCGAAGGTGGCAACCCAGCTGGAACGCTCGATCGAGCTGGTCATCGCGCAGCTGGCCATCCTCAAGTGCGCGGCCGCCTACGTGCCGCTGGAGCGGCAGATGCCCCTGCCGCGGCAAGCCTTCATCATCGAAGACAGCCAGGCGTGCTGCGTGCTCAGCACGAGCGCGGCGGTGCTGCCCGAAGGGGTGCAGAGGCTGGACATCGATGCGCTGCTGGGCGATGAAGCCAGTGGCTTCAACCTCCCGCACAACCCGGCGCAGGCGCCCGGCGGGCAAGCACCGGCCTACGTCATGTACACCTCCGGCTCCACCGGCCAGCCCAAGGGGGTGGTGGTGCCGCACCGGGCGATTGCGCGCCTGGTGATCAATAACGGCTATGCCCGCTTCGAGGCCAATGACCGGGTGGCCTTTGCGGCCAACCCGGCGTTCGACGCCAGCACGATGGAGGTATGGGCGCCACTGCTCAACGGCGGGCGCATCGTGGTCATCGAGCAAGCCACGCTGCTGGCACCACAGGCGTTCAGCCACAGCCTGCGGCAGCACGGGGTGAATGTACTGTGGCTGACGGTGGGGCTGTTCAACCAATACGCGCAAGCGCTGGCAGAAGTACTGCCGCGGTTGCGCTACCTGGTAGTGGGCGGAGATGCGCTGGATGCGGGCGTCATCCGCGGGGTACTGGCTAACAGTGCGCCGCAGCACCTGATCAACGGCTACGGGCCGACCGAAAGCACTGTGTTTGCGATCACGCACCACGTCCAGCACGTGGACCAGGAAGCGCGCAGCGTGCCCATCGGCCGGCCGATCGGCAACACCCGGGTGTACCTGCTGGACGGGCAGGGCCAGCCGGTGCCCATCGGGGTGGCCGGGGAGATTTATATCGCGGGCGACGGGCTGGCGCTGGGCTACCTGAACCGCCCGGACCTCACGGCCGAGCGGTTTATGGCCGATCCGTTCAACGATGAGGCTCATGCGCGGATGTACAAGACCGGGGACCTGGGGCGCTACTTGGCCGACGGCAACCTGGAGT
>JACDFR010000106.1 GCA_013815685.1 Ramlibacter sp. | reverse complement strand
GTCCATGCGCGCATCGGCGGCGCGGGGCTGCAGGTGTTCCTGCGCCCGGCGGCGGGCGCCGACATCGCGCTGCTGCCTTTCGCGGGCCTCGGCTCGCTTTCGGATGCGGCGCAGGCTGCATTGCCCTACCTGCTCGACCGGCTGGCCGAGATCGCCGGCACGCCGGGCACGCTGGTTCGCACCGCCGGCGATGCGCTGGCCCTGCGCAAAGGAACGCCCACGAAGAAGTTCGACGGCGACGCGCTGCGCGCCTGGGCCGCCAACCCGGCGGGCGCGCTCACCGCCGCCGTGCCCTCGATTCTCTCGACCGGCCTGGCGACGCTGGCGCCGCTGGTCGATGACTTCCTGCCCGCGGGCGTCAACGCCTCGGCCATATCCGACGAAATCAGGATCACCGCCGGGGGCGTCACGCTGGCGTGGAATCCGTCGCTCGGCCGTGTCTTGCTGGCCGCGCCGTCGATCGCGGTCCCCGGCATCCACGCGCTCGGTGTCAGGCTGGCGATCAGTGCCGATGGCCTGGACGAGCTGAGCGTCGCGGTCGGCCCGGCACAGATCAATGCCGGCGGCGTGATGCTGCGGCCGTTCGCGAGCGTTGCCGTGGGGCTGAACCCGGCCGGCGGAAGGCGCGTGGTCGTCGGCCTGTCGGCCGATGCGACCCACCACTTCGGTGCCCGCTGGACGCTCGACACCGCAGACTTCGACATCGTCGCGAGCGACGGTGCGCTGGCCACCGCCATCGCCACCGCCGACCCGCAGCAGGTGGCGCTGCGCATCGTCGCCGTGGTGGCGGACCTGGTGGCGGCGGTCGCGATGGCGCAGCAGGCCGTGAAGGACCTGCTGGACACCGGTGTCGGCGCGAAGAACGTGCGTTTCCTGCTGCAGGGCGTCGTGCTGGCCGACATGCCGAACCCGGCGCAACTCATTGCCGGCGTGTTCGAGCCGGCCACCCTGCTCGGCCGCATTCACCGCCTGTTCTCCAACCTGGCGGGAGCCGGCATTGCGATATCGGTCGAAGGCCTGAAGCTGACTTTCGCCAGGATTGGCGGCTCCATCGGCCTGCAGGTCGGCGTGGCCGACCGATACCCGCTGGTTACGGGCGACGTCGCGCTGTGGATCGAGAACGACGACCGCTGGATCGTGCCCGACCCGCCGGGCGATGGCGGGCTGTTCGTCGGCCTGCTGCCCGACGCGCCTGTGCTGCGCTTCGCGCCCAGCCTCGTCGTCAACGGGCTCGGGTTGCGCATCGGCAAGTCGTCCGGCCCGCTGCTCGACGCGGGCATCGCGCTCGAATCCGTCGCGCTGCACGCCTACGCCGCGATCGACGCCGGCGGCGCGAGAAGCGGCGGCGTGCAACTGCAGTTCTCGGGCCTCGCAGTAGCTGCTTCGGGCGCGCAGGGCGAAAACGGCATCGCGCAAGGCATCATGCGCGACACCGGTCCGGCGCCGCCCAGGCCGGCGTTCTCGCCGGCGCTGGCGATCCAGGTGCACGACGGCGGGCCGGTGCAGGTATCGCTCACCGCGGGCGAAGGCAGCGGGCCGTGGTGGATCGCGATCCAGAAGGGGTTCGGGCCGCTCTACCTCGAGCAGATCGGCTTCGGCACCACCAATCCGCAGGGACGGCTGGAGCGCATCTCGCTGCTGATGGACGGCTCGGTATCGATGTTCGGGCTGACCTGCGCGGTCGACGACCTGCAGATCACCTACATCGTCGCCAATGACGATTTCTTCAACCCGGCGAGCTGGGCGGTGGATCTTGCCGGCCTTGCGGTCTCGGCCGACATGGCCGGCGTGACGCTGGCGGGCGGGCTGCTCAAGCAGGCCGGCCCGCAGGGCATCGAGTACCTCGGCATGCTGCTGGGCCGCTTCGCGGTGTACGGCCTCACCGTGTACGGCGGCTACGGCGAGGGCGAGCAGAACGGGCAGAAGTTCGTCGCCTTCTTCGCGATAGGCGCCGTGAACGGCCCCATCGGCGGGCCGCCGGCGTTTTTTCTCACCGGCATCGGCGGCGGTTTCGGCATCAACCGGAAGCTGGTGGTGCCCACCGAGTTGTCGAACTTCGGCAACTACCCGTTGATCCAGGCGCTGGACATCGCGGCGACGCCGAGCGACCCGATGACGCAGCTGCGGGCGCTCGGCGCCTACTTCCCGATGAGCAAGGGCACGTTCTGGTTCGCCGCCGGGCTGTCGTTCAACAGCTTCGCGCTGGTGGACGGCATCGCGGTGGTCGGCGTGCAGGTCGGCGACGGGCTGGACATCAACCTGCTCGGCCTCGCGCGCATGGCGCTGCCGCGGCCGCAGGTGGCCCTGGTGTCGATCGAGCTGGCGCTGCTGGTGCGCTTTTCCAGCAGCGAGGGCGTGCTGTGGGTGCAGGGCCAGCTCACCGACAACTCATGGCTGCTCTACCGCGACATCAAGCTCACCGGCGGCTTCGCCTACGTGATCTGGTTCAAGGGCGAGAAGGCCGGCGAGTTCGTGCTCACGATGGGCGGCTTCCATCCCGACTTCCGCCGCGACGGCTACCCGGTGGTCCCGCGCCTGGGCCTGCGCTGGAGCCTGGGCGACAACATCGTCATCAAGGCGGGCAGCTACTTCGCGCTGACCTCCGAGGCGCTGATGGCAGGCGGCGACTTCGAGGCGTCGGCGCATTTCGGACCGGCCTGGGCCGAGGTGAAGTTCGGGGCGCACGGCATCGTTTTCTTCGACCCGTTCCACTTCGACGTCAGCGCCTACGCGCGCATCGCCGCCGGCGTGACGATCGACACCTGGATCTTCGGCGAGATCACCATCTCGGTGAGCCTGGGCGCGCGCATCCACGTGATGGGGCCGGACTTCCGCGGCAGCGTCACTTTCGAGGTCGGCCCGATCGAGCTCACTTTCGAGTTCGGCGGCTCGGGCCAGGAGCAAAAGCAGCCGCTCGGAGCGAGCGAGTTCGTCGCCAAGTACCTCGAGGCGGCCGACGGCGGCAAGGCGCGTCCCCACGCGCTGATGACCAACACCGGCGCGCTGCCGGCCAAGGGCGAGCAGTCCACGCCGGACGGTTCGTCGGCGCGGCCGTTCGTCGTGGTGGCCGAATTCTCGCTGACCTTCACGAGCACGGTGCCCGCCACGCGCATCGAGCGTGCGGGCGCGCCGGCGGCCGTGCAGTTCAGCACCCATGCGCCCAGCCGCGCGATCGGCGTGGCACCGATGGAGGCGTCGGACGTCGTGCCGGTCATCCGCCTGACGTGGAAGCGCGCGGGCGCGGCCCAGCCGTACCCGTTCATCGACAGGGTACGGCCGTTCGGCCGGTTCCCGCTGGGCGTGTGGGGACCGCCCCAGGACGTGAACAACCGGCAGGTGCCCCAGGGCGACATGCTGGAAGCGCTGAGCGAAATCGATCTCGCCTGCCGGGCCACGCCTTCGCCCGGCGGGCCGGAAATCGCGTATCACCAGGTCGAGATCAACAAGCGCCTGCCGCTGCCATTCACGCGCAGCGCACTCGACGTGGCGGCCCTGCGCAAGCAGGCCGGCGAGATCACGGCGCTGGTCGCGCCGGCCGGCGACACCGACTCCGCTTTCGCCGCGGCGGCGGCATTCTTCCAGGGCAGCGCCACGCCCACGGCGCTGGCGGCCTTGCGCGGGGAAAGGCAGGCGCCGCCACGGCTGGGCACGTTGACCGAGGGCATCGAGACGCCGACACAGACCACCATCCCGGCAGCCGTCGAGCGGCCGCCGGCCAAGGTCTACGACCACTTCATCGATGCGCCCGTCGCCGTGGGCCTGCTGTCGGGTGCGACGGTGGGCCTGACGGTCGGGTCCAAGGCGCAGACCACGGTGAAGGGCTCCGAGCGCGCTTGGCGGGCGGCGCCGCCCACGCTCGCCGCTGTGCAGGCGCAGCGCAGCCGCTCGATCGCCGCCCGGCTGGTGCTCACCGACCTGCCCGCGCAGGCCACGGCGCGGCCCGGGCGTGCCGGGCGAAGCGCGACATTGATCGCGGCGCAGAGCGTGCCCCCGAGCGCGGTGGCGCATGGCGCGACGGCGCTGGTCGCGCGCGCCGGGGC
>JACDFR010000036.1 GCA_013815685.1 Ramlibacter sp. | reverse complement strand
TCCAGCTTGCGCAAGCTGTCGTGCGGACCGCTGCCCGCGCTGTAGCGCACCCAGGCGTACAACTCCTCGGCCGGGGGCGCCGCAATAATCTCCAGCTCTTCGATCGCGAAGGGCAGCGACGGCCGCATGTCGGCTTCATTCAACAGCAACCACGTCGCGGCCTGGAACGCGGCGTCCAGCACGCTCGGATGCAGCGCATATTCACTGCGGCGCGCGGCCAGGCCGGAGGCCAATGCGACGCGCGCCAGAACCTGGCTGCGCGCGCCCCCGGCGTCCAGCGCCGCGTGCACGCCGGCGATGCCGCGATGAGCGGGCCCGTAGGCGAAGCCGGCACCCTCGAGCGCCGCGTACAGCTGCGGAACCTGCACTTGCCTGCAAGCCACCCGAACCGCCGTCAGGTCGCAGATCGGCGCCGTGTTTTGGGGTCCCAGCGTGGCAATGCCCTGCGAATGCACCTGGATGTCCGGCGCGGTGCCACTGTAGATTTCGTAGCCGATCATCCCCTGGGATTGCGGCCACACTGCGACGTGTAGGGCCAGCGGCTGCTCACCGGCCACCACCGCGCGGGAAAACACGACATCGCGCAGCGTCACCCGCAAGCCGGGACCAGCTTGGAGCCCGCCTGCGGCATGGGCAATGGCCGCGCGCGCCATCTCCAGGTGCGCCGCCGCCGGCAGCACCCGCTTGCCGCGGACCCGGTGGTCGGCCAGAAAGAATTCGCGGCCGCTGAAGGTCGATGTGAAGCGCTGCCCCTCCAGGCTGGAGGTGTTGTCGTGCAGCAGCGGATGCAGCTGTGCCGCTCGCGACGGCTCTTCGCCGCCATCGCCGGCAGGCAGCCAATAGTGCTTGCGCAGGAACGGGTAGGTCGGCAGCCCTACCCGCCGCGGCTTGCTGTCTCCGTACAGCCCGCCCCAATCCAGGTCCAGGCCCCTGACCCAAAGGGCCAGAAGCTTGTCCCATCCGGCTTTGGCCAGCCATGCGCTCAAGGTCCTCGCCATGTCCTCGTCGGCCGAGAGCAGCGTCAGCGTTTGCCCCTGCGGCTCGGCCTCCCCGGCATGGACCTCCTGGCCGGCCGCCTGCCCGGCGAGAAAGCGTTCGAGCTTGCCACTCAGATCGGCGATGGATGAAGCCACGCAAGCCAGCCGCGCCTGCATCGCTTCACGCCCGACCTGCAGTGTGTACGCGATATCTGCCAGGTCCGCATCGCCAAACGTTTCACCTGCCAGCACCGTGAGCAACCGCTGCGCCTGCAGCCTGAGCCGACCGGCATCGCCGGCGGAAAGGACAATGATCGCCGGTCCGCCGGCCGGTGTCTGGCTGCTCACAGGCTCGGTGTACTCTTCGACCACGGCGTGCGCGTTCGTGCCGCCCGAGCCGAAGCTGCTCACACCTGCCCGCCGCAGCGGCTGGCCCGGCGCGAGTTCCCACGGTTGCGCCTTCGCGACCACGTAGAACGCCGAGCCCGACAGGTCGATGTGCGGGTTAAGCGTGGAGAAATTCAGCGACGCCGGCAGCATGCGCCGGCGCATGCTCGCGATCACCTGCAGCAGGCCGGCAATTCCCGCCGCCGCTTCCAGGTGGCCGATGCGGGTCTTGATCGAGCCGATGCCGCAGGACAATTCACCAGGAGCGCCCATCGTGTCGCCCGCGAAAGCCTGTTTCAATGCCCGCACTTCGATCGGGTCGCCCAGCGATGTCCCCGTGCCATGCGCTTCCACGTAGCTGATCGTGCGGGCATCGATTGCCGCGCTTTCATAGGCTTGCCGCAGCAGCGCGGCCTGGCCCGCCGGGTTGGGCACGGTGAGCCCGCTGGCGCGACCGCCGTGGTTGACGGCGGTGCCCTTGATCACGGCGTAGATGCGATCGCCATCGCTTCGCGCACGCGCGAGGGGTTTGAGCAGCAGCATCGCCGCGCCCTCGCCGCGCACATAGCCGTTGGCTTGCGCATCGAACGTCGCGCACCGGCCATCGGCCGACAACATCCCGGCCTTGTAGTAGGCGATGGTGTTGGCGGGATGGCACATCAGGTGGATGCCGCCGGCCAGCGCCTGCTCGCACTGGCCGGCGCGCAGGGCCTGCGCGGCCTCGTGCAGCGCCACCAGTGAACTCGAACACGCGGCATCGACCTGGATGCTGGGGCCGCGCAAGTCGTAGTAATGGGAGATGCGGTTCGGGATGACCGACATGGCGCTCCCCAGTCCCGACAATGCCTCCACCTCACGGCCGTCCTTGAGCAGGATCTCATAGTCGGAACCGCTGGCGCCGACATAGACGCCAGTCCGGCTGCCCGCCACGGACTGCGCGGTGTAGCCGGCATCCTCCAGGCAGGCCCAGCTCAGCTCCAGCATCATCCGCTGCTGCGGATCCATCAGCTCGGCCTCTTTCCGGGAGAGGTGGAAGAGCCCGGCGTCGAAGCCCGCGATATCAGCGAGGAAGCCGCCCCGGGCGATTCCCCGGTGTTCGCCGTGCGGTGATATGCCCGCAGGCCACGCCCACCGGCCCTGCGGAAGATCCCCGATGGCGTCACCCTGGCGCGTCAGCAGGTCCCACAGTTGGGCTTCGTCCTCGACGCCGCCCGGCAGGACGAAGGCCATGCCGATGATCGCGATGTCATCCCGCGGCGCGGCCGGTCGCTCACCGCGTTGCGCCGGATGTTTCACGTCTGCCGGACTTTCATCCGCCGCGCCGCGGCCCGATTGCAGATACGCCGCGATCTTCTCGCAGGTGTTGTATTCGAAGAAGAAGGCCGGGCCCAGCTTCACGCCGAACTCCGACCCGACGCGTTCGTTCAGATCCAGCAAGGCCGCCGAGTCCATCCCCAGCTCGAACAGCGGCCTGGCCAAAGGCACATCTGCTGCCGCCATGTCCAGGATGGAGGCGACCGCCTGGCGCACGCAGTCCGTCGGGTTCGCGCCGCTGCCGCGGGCGGGCATTCCCGCCCGCCCGGCCGCGGCGTCCGGAAGCTTGCGGTGCTGGATGTCGTAGTGGACCAGCACGCCGTAAGCATGATTGGCCGCGTCCTGTGGGCGGTAGTCGGGCATCGGTCCGCGGATGCGGGCGCCATGCGCCTCGTGAAAGCGCAAGATCGTGTCGACGAGTTTTCCGTGGCCGTTTCGCCGGGCGGTGTAGGCGTCGTAGGGTTGGCCGGCGTGCCTGGCGTAATCCTTGCAGCGCGTGACACCGACCACCGCTTCGACGCCGGGCATCAAGGTGCACTGTTGCAGCATCAGCTCCAGCAGCTGGTCGCCGAAGCTGCGGTCCTGCCATCCGGGCAGCACATTGACCGCCAGCAGCTGGACCACGGTGCCATCGTCGCGGTGGAGTGCTTCGGCCTCGCGCGCATTCAATCCCTGCAGGTCGCGGATTCTGCGGATGCGTTGGGCGTAGATCGCCGCGACGACATCGCCTTCGAAATCCAGCGCGAGATTGCCTTGCGGAAAACGCGCGAGCCTTCGGCGGATGAGGTCCGTCGGCATGGACAGCGCGGGCGGCCAGCATTGTTCTTCCAGCCGCATCAGCGCGGGCAGGTCGCTTTCGCGCGCGGTGCGCACCGTGTAGCCCCGCCGCTCCAGGCGATTCAGCGTCATCGATGCGGGCGACGGCCCGGCCGGATATTTCCTGAATTCATTGGGCACGGCGAACCACCCGTCATGGGCGGCGCCGAGCAGCCACTCATGCCCGCGTCCATCGGGGTGCCGTTGCAAAACGACGATGCCATGCCCGCCGGCCTCCCGATCACGCCAGGGAAAATCGTACCGCTTCGCATCGGGCGCGCACCGGACGTCGAGAAGTCGCTCAGGTTGTGCCAGGCCTCGGTCTTTCAGGCGCTGCACCAGCTGGCGCGCGGTCTCTTCGTCGGGCAATGCGAGCGCCACCAGGTGGCCGGTCGGCGGGGAAGACGGCTGTCCGTGCAGGGCCCAGACCATCGCTTCCAGGTCAGCCATCCATGCCTGTTCCGGTGCGCAGGGCTCGCCGTCACTCATGCCTGGCGCCTCCTGCCTAATACTCGAAGATGCATTTCAGTGCCCGGGCCGAGATCCTGGCCTCCGTCGGATAGGCCAACGCGTTGTTCACGTACAGGACGCCCTCCATGGTGACGTGCCGGTTGACGTGGCTGTGGCCGTACACATGGATCTTCGAGCCCAGCAGCCTGATTTGCTCCTCGAGAACGCTGCTGCCGAGCACCGGATAGATCAGGCGATGCTGCAACGGGATGTACGTGGGCATCAGGTCGATACGAGGCAGAAAATGCGAGAAGGAAATGACGGTGCGGCCCGGGGTTGCACGCGCGAGCTCGTTCTCGTTGGTGAAGTAACGGGTGATGGCGCCATCGTCCGCACCCGCCGGCCAGCGGCAGGTGCGGTAATCCATCCAGATTCCGAGCAGTTCTTCGCTGGGCTGCCCGAACGAATAGTCGTACCAGCCGAGCAGCGGCACGATGGATACCGCGCGGTCGTGCAGCGGCGTCATGGAGACGCCGAAGTCGTGCGCCACCTGGCGAATGGCCTGGAACTTGTCGAACGAGGTATCATGGCCGCTGTCTCCGCGAACCCACAGGTCGTGGTTTCCGGGGACATAGAGCACCTTCTTGAAGCGCCTCGTCAAATCCGCGAAGCAGCGCTCGAGGACCGCGCGCCTGTCGGAGACGTCTCCAGCCAGCAGCAGGATGTCTGCCTGGTGATCATGCGTCGAGATTCCGTCCAGCCAGCGCTGGTTGGACTCGTAGTCCAGATGGATGTCGGAGAGCGCAAAAATTCTGGTCATTGGACGTACGCGGGCACTCGAGCCTACCAGGTCCCCGGCAGGGACTCGACCCCGCGAATGATGTAGGAAGGCCGCCAGCGCAGCTTGGCCGGATCGCCCAGCCGCAGGCCCGGCAGTGTGCGCAGCAGGCCGGACAAGGCGACCTGCAGGTTGATCTGTGCCAGCCGGGCGCCAATGCAGTAGTGAATCCCACCGCCGAAGGCCATCATCCGCGAATCCTGGTCCGTCCGGTCGATGATGAGCCGGTCGGGCTGCTCGAACTTCGCGGGGTCGCGGTTGGCGGCGCCCACCGAGATAAGCAGGGTGTCGCCGCGCGCGAAGCGGTGGCTGTCGAACTCCATGTCTTCCAGCACCATGCGGGCGGTCACCTGCAGCGAGTTGTCGTAACGCTGGCATTCCGCCACGGCGCGCGGCAGCAGCGATTCGTCGGCCTTCAGCCGGGCCAGCTCCTGTGGATGGCGGTGCAGGGCGATCAGGGCGTTTCCCAGCATGCCGGCTGTGGTGTCCTGGCCGGCGGCGAACAGGAAGATGCAGTTGGCCACGATCTCTTCGTCGGTGAGGCGATCGCCTTCGATTTCCACCGACAACAGGCGCGATATCAGGTCGGTCCCCGGCTTCTGCCTGCGCTTGCGCAGCTCTCCGGAGAAGATATAGCTGAGCGTGTCGGCCGCGGTGCTGGCGGCGGCGATCTGCTGCGCGGTGAGCCCGAACGCCTCGAATGCCGGGCCCAGCGCCCGCAGGTCGTCAGCGAATCGGAGCGAATCGCCCGGGCGCATGCCAAGGAGGTTGAGGATGACCGAGAAGGGCACCGGAATGGCGAACTTGCGCATCAGGTCCGCCGACCCGGCCGGCGGCAGGCCGGCAAGAAATTGGTCCGTTGCGTCCCGGGCCAGGCGCGTGAACTCTTCGACCTGCGTGGCATTGAACGCTTTCATCAGCAGCGCGCGCAGGCGCGTATGGTGCGGCGGATTCTTGTTGACGATCATGCGCGCGATCGCGGCGAACGCGCTGGAGTGCGCCTGTTCGCGCGGGTATTCGGCCTCGACCAGCTCCAGGAAGAACTTGCCGCAGCGCCGCTCCCGAAGCACGGCTTCAGCGACTTCGTAGCGGCCCGTCATCCATACTTTTTCGCCCAGTTGCACGAACGGCCCCGCCGCGCGCAGCCGCTCGTAAGTCGGGTAGGGATCGGCATAGAACGCGGGAGCGCGAAAATCACTCATCTGCATCGCGGGGCCTCACCCATCCGGGCTACGAAAGCGTCCAGTCGGCTCCGGTCGTTGCCAAAGGGCGTGAGGATCGGGTGGAATTGCGAGCTGGTGGCCTTCGGCAGCGCGTACTTCAGGAATGTCGCCAGCGTACCTGACGGTCCCGCATCGATGTACCGCAAGGGCCCGGCGGCTTCCAGTGCGGCAATGGTGCGCTGGAACCAGATGGGCTGGCGCACCACATGCCACAGCGCCTGCGCCGACAGCGCCGCCAGCGGGCCGGCTGTCGCGCAGCAGACCAGCTGCCGCTCGGGCGGGCGATAGGCGTGGCGCTCGAATCGGGCGAGCATTTCCGCCTGGGCACCGTCCATCCATCGCGAGTGGAACGGCAGCGTCACGGCAAGCCGGCTGAAGCCGATGTTTTCTCGCTGCAGGAATTCTTCGGCGGCGGGCAAACTCCCGTCTGGGGCGGAGATGGCGAAATGCGAGTCGAAGTTCACGCCCGCCAGGTCTGCGTGGTCGCGCAACTGGGGCTTCTGCTTGTGCAAGGCCGGGTTCGCGAAGACCGCGAGCATGCAGCCCTTGGGGCAATGCTGCTCGAGAATTCGCGATTGCTCGACGATCATCTCCATGGCTTGCCGCATTCCAAGGCAGCCCGCGCTGCAGGCGGCCGCGAACATGCCCAGGCTGGTGCCGATCACCACGTCGGGCGTGATGCCGGCGTCTTCAAGCACCTGGACCAGCGCGTGTTCGACCATGAAGATAGCGATGCCGGCGGGCGCGGTCTGGTCGAAGGCGTCCGATTTTTTCCGGCTGGGGTCGTAGATGCGGCTGAGCACCGAGAACCCCAAAAGTTCGACCGCGACCTCGTCCATTTCGCGCATTCGCGCCTGGAACCCCGGATGCGTATCGAACAGGCCCGCGCCCATCTGATAGTACTGGGAGCCCTGGCCCGAAAAGAGAAATGCATTCTTGAGTGGCTCAGTCATTGTGCGTGTCGTCCTCCTGCAGCAGCTCATGCGCCATGCGGGCCAGGTACCGTGCGGTCTGCGCGAGGAGTCTGATGCCGATCTCGTCGACATGCCGGTCGGTCCAGCGCTCCAGGTCCGATCCCTTGACCCACTGGTTGAATGCCCCGAGTGCGGGGCCGGTCTGGACCTGGTAATTCACCCGTTCTTCCTTGGTTCCCGAGAACGCCAGCGAGGTGCAGTAGCCGAAGTACCAGCGGAAAACGCGCGCCATCTTCTGCTTGGGATGAGCCTCGGCTTTTGCTATCTCGGCTTCCTGGCCCTGGCTGCGCAAGTACGCCTTCGTCTCCAGCCAGACCTGATCGAAGCTGCGTTTGAAGTAGGTATCCTGGATCTGCCGGGCCGCTCTCTCGGGGATGGCCTGCAGGCTATCGTACTCCGTGAACAGGGCGTAGAGCTTGTTGGCGCGCACCGGAAAGAATACCCCGCGCTTGAGGACCTGCACCTGCGCGCCCGTTTCGAACATGTCGCCCGCAGGGGCATAGTCGGTGTCCTGGACGTTCATCTGCTGCAGCATGTCCTTGACGTCGTCGCTCATGCCGGCTTCGACCGTACACTGGTTGATGGAGCCCGTCAGGATGAAATCGGCGCCCAGCATGAAGGCGGCGGCGGCGGCTTCAGGCGCGCCGATTCCACCGCCCAGACCCATGCAGATCGGTTCCCCGTATGCGAACTCGGCGGCCATTCGTTCGCGCAGGCCCCGCATGGCGGGCATCAGCACCATTGCGTTGCCGCCATCGGTGTGCCCGCCGGAGTCGGCCTCGACGCAGATGTCGTGCGCCATCGGAATGTGACGGGACCATTCGGCTTGCTGCGCGGTGATGCGGCCTTCCTGGAACAGCTTCATCACCATGGCTTGCGGCGGCGGGCGCATGAAGGCTTCAGCCACTTCCGGCCGCGACACCTTCGCGACGACCCGATGACGGCATTCTGTTTTTCCTTGCGGGCCGCGCTCGAGCCCGGCCAGGCGGTAACGCACGAGCGCTGGCGTCATCTGCATGAAGGCGGCTGCCTCGACGTTGCACACGCCCGCCTGCAGCAGCAGGTCGACCGTGCGCTCTTCCATCTGCGGATTCGAGTAGTTCGCGAGCAGGTTGGCGCCATACGGCTCGCCGTGAGGCAGCCCCCGCTGTATTCGTGCAATGTCCTGTTCGACCTGCGCCAGGGACAAGCCCCCAGTTCCCAGGTAGCCGATACAGCCGGCTTTGCCCAGGCGAACGACCAGCTCGGGCGATGCGATGCCGTGGTACATGGCGCCCGCAACGTAGGCGTAGCGCAGACCATAGCGCCGGCGGAAAACCGCGCTGCCCAGCCGCTCTGGAGCGACGGAGCGGCGCTGCTCGCGCGCTCCCCTGGACGCATCTGGAATGTTGGCAAGCGCCCCTGGTCCGGTCGACGGCGGTGCAGCCGGCGGTGGCTGCCGCGCTACGCGAACAGGGGCGCTTGCGAGTTTTTTATTTCGGCCACCATCTTGGTCAGCACGTCGCCACTGAAGCTTTTGCCGTTGTTCCCGACTTCGACGAAGTCCTCGACCTCCTGGCCCATCAGGTAACGCATGCTTTCGGCCCAGCGCACCGGGCTGGCAATCTGGCTGGCCAGCGTCTCGCCGATCGCCTCCTGTTCATAGGGACGCGCCGTCGCGTTCGCGATCACCTTGGCCGTCAACGTACGGAAAGAAACGTCGTGCATCGCGCCGGCAAAGATGTCCCGGGCCGGCTTCATATGCCTGGAGTGAAATGCGGCGCTGACATTCAGCAATGCACATCGGGTCTGGGGCCGGCCGGTGAATCGCTTGACGGCTTCGGCGATCGCCTCGCTCGTGCCGGACAGCACGTGCTGGGTGGGGGTGTTCAGGTTCGCGACGTCGATGTCGCCCAGCCGCCACTCCAGCAGCAAGGGCCTCAGTTCTTCGATTCGGGGCCCCAGGATCGCCGCCATGCCGCCGCCGTGGACCGCGGACATCAGCTCCCCGCGCTTTTGGACCAGGCGCAAGCCGGTCTCGAAATCGAAAGCCCCGGCGGCCAGAAGGGCGTTGAACTCACCCAGGCTGTGCCCGGCGAAGTAGTCGGGCCGGAAGTCGCGGCCATGCGTGTCCTGCAGCTTGAAATACTCCAGCGCGTTCACGACGTACAGGGCCGGCTGGGTGTACTGGGTCAGGCGGAGTTTGTTCGCCGGGTCGTGCAGGCACAACTCGGCGATCGAGTACCCCAGCAGCCGTGAAGCCGTCTCGACGTAGTCCGGAAAATCGGCAAGGACATCCCTGCCCATTCCCTTGAATTGGGACCCCTGCCCGTGAAACAGAATTGCCTTCATTCCATCATCTTTCCTCGAAACAGCTGGTCGCCCGCGCGGGCCGACTTGCAGCTGACGTTGCCGGCATCGTAGGCGCGCGTCTCAGCACTGTTTGTCCGCCCGTTTACTTTCTAGGGTATCTCCCTATTTGTGCGCGACGAACCGGCATTGCCGGGCCTTACGGACGACTTGTGTATTGGAGATTAGCCGCATTCGCAGCGGCAGCCCGCCGGTGTACCCTCGCGGCTCCTGTCCCGATTTCTTTCGCGTTATGCGCCCCTTGTCCCGATGAACTCCGAGCTTCCCCTGTACCAACGACGCCGCACTCCGGCAGCGGCCGAGCTCGCCGGCATACCATGGCTGAACGTGCTGGGCCCCGCGGAGTACGAGCGCGCGGCCAGCCATCTCACGGTGGCGGATGCCATGGCGGGCGACTATCTTTGCCGCATCGGCCGGCCGGTGACCTATTGGTTCGGGGTCATCGAGGGCCTGCTCAAAATGAGCAGCGACAACGAGCAGGGCCAGACGATGACGTTCACCGGCGTGCCGCCGGGCGGCTGGTTCGGAGAGGGCACGGCGCTCAAGCGCGAGACCTACCGCTACAACATCCAGGCGCTGCGAAAAAGTATCGTTGCGGGCTTGCCCGTCGACAGCTTTCACTGGTTGCTCGATCACTCCATCGGCTTCAACCGCTTCGTCATGAACCAGCTGAACGAGAGGCTGGCCCAGTTCATTGCTGCGCGCGAGATCGACCGCATGAGCAATCCCGACCTGAGGGTGGCCCGCAGCCTGGCCTCGCTTTTCAACCCCGTGCTCTATCCCGGTGTGGGCGAGGTCCTTCGCATCACGCAGCAGGAACTGGCCTATCTCATCGGCCTGTCGCGCCAGAGGGTGAACGAGGCGCTGGCGGCGCTTGAGGCGCAGGGCACCATCCGGGTCGAGTACGGCGGTTTGCGTATCCTCGACCTTCATGCCTTGCGGTCCAATGTGTTCGCCCGGGGAGCTTGAATGGACAGGCCGGAGCCATCCGCGGGGGGCACCACCCGCCTGAACAAGCGCATGGCTGAAATGGGCCTGTGCTCACGGCGCGAGGCCGACGACTGGATTGCCAGGGGCTGGGTTCGGGTGGACGGCGCCGTGGCGCCCATGGGATTGCAGGTGACGCAGCAATCGCGCATCGAAGTCGACCCGAAGGCGCGGGGCCAACAGCAGCAGCAAGTCACGATCCTGCTGAACAAGCCGATTGGCTACGTCAGCGGCCAGGCGGAGGACGGCCACCAGCCGGCTGTGGTGCTGGTGCAGGATCGCAGCCACTGGAGCGGCGATGCCTCCAGGATGCGCTTCGCGCCCATGCAGCTGCGGGGCCTGGCGCCGGCGGGGCGCCTGGACATCGATTCCACCGGGCTGCTCGTTCTCACGCAGGACGGCCGTATCGCCCGCCAGCTGATCGGAGAGGACAGCGGCATGGAAAAAGAGTACCTGGTGCGGGTGAGCTACGGGCACGTCGTCACCGACGTGCAGGCGGCGTTTCCCGCGGCCCAGCTCGCGCGGCTGCGGCACGGGCTCAGCCTGGACGGGCGGGCGCTCAGGCACGCGCGGGTCGACTGGCAAAACCCCGAGCAGCTGCGCTTCGTGCTCACCGAGGGCAAGAAGCGGCAGATCCGGCGCATGTGCGAGCAGGTGGGGCTGAAGGTGGTGGGGCTCAAGCGCATCCGCATCGGCCGCGTGCTGCTGGGCCAGCTGCCGGTGGGGCAGTGGCGGTATCTGGGGCCCGGCGAAGGCTTTTAGGCGTGCGCAGGCCGGTGTGTACGCCGATTTCGTAGGGCGGACGGGCCGATTGCCTAACCCCCAGGGAGACAATCCCTAGCCGAAAATGGCATATCGCCTACGGTGCAGGCGCCGGCACAACCTATTCTCAATCCATCGAGTCATTGGCTCACAGGTGGAGAAGAAGTCATGGAAAAGCTCAGGAATGTGATGGGTGCAGCGCAGGCGGCAGCGATTGCCGCGGCCCTCGTCAGCATGCTGCTGGCTCCGATGAGCGCCGCCGCCAATGGGGCTGAAGCCAAGCTTCAAGTGAGCGCCACCGTCTTGAAGCGGGCGAGCTTGAAGGTGGTCAATGCGCCTTCGGCTGTGGTCATCACCGCGGCTGACATCGCCCGCGGGTATGTGGATGCACCGGCCCCTGCACAGGTCGACATCCAAAGCAACAGTTTGAGCGGCTACGCGATCGAATTCGCCAGTGAAGGCGAATTCATGAGGCAAATTCTGGTCAAGGGCCTGGCCAACGACGTCCAGCTCAGCCCCGCCGGCGGGTCCGTGGCTCAGTATTCTCAGACTCCAGGGATGACCAAGACGACTCTGGCGCTGGGTTTCAGGTTCATGTTGGCGCAATCAACGGTGCAAGGCACCTATCCCTGGCCTGTACGACTCACGGCAACCCCGCTCTAATCTCTCGAATCAGGGCGCGGCCTTGCAGACCAGCTTGCCCAGTTCGACGAAGGTCTCTGCAGACTTCGGAATCACCAGATCGAAAACGCAGGGTTTGCCCTCGACCACGGCACGGGCCGGGTATGTTCCGGGCTTCGCATTCTCCAGATAGAATTCACCCGCGGCGCCGGTCTGCAGCGTCTGGGTGACGTCGCCCACGGCGTACGAAAACTCTTTGAGTGCCACAGGCTGCATGGCGCTGCCGCGTTGCTGCAAAAGCACCCCGGTAAAGGCCTGTAGCCTGGTTACCGCAAAATCGATCAGCATGCCGCTACGCAGCGTCGGCGCCACCTGTTTGACCGTCGCCGGGAACGCGTAGTCCATGGGTACGTTCTCCGCGGAGATCGACACATCGTTGTCGAAGTCCGCACTCAGCATCGGCACAAAGATCTTGCCACGGGCGTTGGTCTTGCCTATAGGCTGGCCGTTAACCGAGACCGCAACGTCGGGCAGCTCGCCCACCTTCACGATTCCGAAGCTTCCACTGATGGGCCGGCCCAGCACGGTTTCGCCGGCAACATAGGCAATGCCGCCCGCTGCGGAGAGGCGGACATCGTCCACCAACACGCCCGAAGCGCTACGGCGGCCATACTCGCCGCGTAAAATCGCGATCGGCGCGTTGTACTGAATAGTGCCGCCCAGCTGGCGGCTTTGTTCCGCGGGCGATCTTGCGTGGTCGGCCGACAGCGTGTAGCCCAGGCCTTCGCCGATCGGCTGGTTTTTTGTCAACTGCACCGATTCTGTGTGGTTCTGCCGATTGCCGCGCACATTGCCGGCTGCCGAATAGTCCTTGTCCAGAACAAAGTTCAACCCGAAGAACAGTTCGTTCCGGGAGGTCTTGTCCTTGATGTGGCTCAGGCTGGAAATCAGGTACACGCGCCCCGGCACCAGGGTGGCGTTGTAGCTCAGGGCCGTGACGCGCCGGTCTTCCATCGCTGAAAAGTTGACCGGCCGTGCCGGCGTGGTGCCGAAAGGTGAGACCGGCTCGCGCGTTTTCAAAAAGGAATGATTGAGCGAAATCGAGCTGCTTCTCGGCAACACCAAGCCGACCGAAATGTTGCCCTCATGCTTGCGGTTGCTCACGGTGGGCGGGTCGCCCAGCACGGCGTAAGAACGACTGTCGTGTCGCAGCGAAAGGCCGAAGTTCCAGGCTCTGGTTTGATAGATGTAGTTGATCGCGCCCGCCCCCCCGCCTTGGCCTCCCAATGTGCTCGCGGCGAACGTCGCGTTGATGACGCCGGCGCTGCCAAGCACGAGCGTGGCGGTCGGCCCGGCGTTTAAAAAGCCTTTTGCGCCATCCGCTCGCAGTCCCAGGGTGATCGCATCGGTAAAGCCGTAGCGATGAAATGCGGAAAACGCAGGTGGCCCGTAGTCATTGCTGCGCAGCCCGTAGTTACGCCTGAACGCGCCCGCGTTGTAGCTGTATTCGTGCAGTCCCTGGCGCAAGGGCTGGTCGCTGAAGTAGAACGAGTAGTCCAGTTGCTGGGTGCGGCCGAAAGAATCGCGCAGCACCAGCTGTACGTTGCGCGCGCCGCCGTAAGCCAGAATGTCCCGCAATTCAAACTCACCGGGGCGAAGCCGCTCGGTTCGGATCTTTTGCCCGTCAAGGTAGACGTCGAGGTCACTTGGGAGGGCGACGTTGCCCGTCAGGTTCTGTAGCGGAAACCGGATCAGGTAGGGATCGAGCCCATAGACCTTGGTCACGCTGATGCCGCCCAGGTTGACACCTGTGCTCAGATCCCGGGTGGGCGTGAAAAAGTCGCCGACCACCGTACGGCGCAGGGCTTCACGGTTGTCATGGGTGACGCTGGTCGTCAAGCGAACCAGCTTATGGCTGCCGCTGGGAGACTGAACGGTGTTGGCGTCCGACAGGAACAAAAAGTCGCCGTAGCGCCACCCGGCTTCTCCCGCAAAACCGATGCGGTGGTCCGGGTCCGAGCCCAGCTTGGCATAGTCGAACGCATAATTGAAAAAGCCACTGCTGCCGGTGGAAACCAATCCCCGAGTCCTGGGCCTTCCCTGCAAATCAAACGCGTTCTTGCCCAACAGCTGCGCGTCGGCCGTGAGGTTCAGGGTCAACGTTCGCTCGTCAAAGGCGAAGCTGACGCCCTTGAGGCTTTTGAGCGACAGGTGCGGCGATCCGTCAATGGTCTGGGTCACGCCTGTGAGGTTCGACAGCCCCATTCCGACCAAATCCTCCGCTTTGACGAAGAAGTCCAGGTCGGCCGTTCGCCCCACGAAAATATCGCCCTTGTCTTCGGTGTTGAGCGTCGCACGCACGACCATCGTCTGTGCCTGAACCGCGTTGGAGGTTTTCTCCGGCGGGTCCGCTGTCCAGCCGATAGCAGGCGTGGCCGTGAGGCAAAACATGACGGCTCGCGCGATTTTTTTGAGCTTCATGCACTTAGGGTGACGTAGGGGGCCGCGCGGGCCCGGATGTCAGGGGCACATGGCTCTTGTGACATCGAGCTTGCGATTGACGCTCTGCTTGTCGGTCTTGACGCCAGCCACCAAGCTGGCAATTTGGCCGCATTGGGCTGCAGGGATCGAGGTCGTAAAAGTTTTGCTTGAACCGGTCAAGAGGTAGCGGTCGGTCAGAGTGAGCGCATAAACTTCTTTCCCGGTGGCATCGAGGCCTTTGAGATCGACCCCCTGAAAGACCTGGTGGCGATTGCCGGTGTTCTTCGCCGTCAGCTTCAGAGCGCCCTTGGCCAGCTCCAGCTCGGTAATTTCAAGGAGGTCCTGGGGCTGGGCGGGGCCGACAAAAACCGGCGCGCCGAACCGGATCAAGAACTTGATCTGTGGGCCCGCGCTGTCCGGCGCACTGGCTTCAGGTTTGCTGGGGCCTGGAAGTTCCTCGATGAACAAGCGGTATGTTTTCTCCGAAGGAACGAGCGGCGTTTTGCTGCCGACCCGGATCAGTCCGTTCTGGCCCGGCTCCACGGTCATCATCTTGGGGAAAAAAACCAGGTCGGTGGTTTCAACGTATTGGTCTTTGCCTGAACTGTCCTGGGACCACTCCATGGCGTTCAGCTGAAAGCTGAGCTTGTCCTGGCCACTGTTGTTCAGGGTGATGACCGCGCTTCGGACCGCTGCGCCCAGTTCTACGCGCAGGGGATTGACGGAGAACTCGCCCGCCTGAGCCACAGGTGAAATAGCGCAGGTGCAAGCAAGCAGGAGCTGAACCAGCTTTAGCAGCATGTCACGGCGTCACGGAAATCTGCACGGTGTCCGTGTAGGACCCTGCGCGCGCATTGGCCACCGCGGCATAAGTGATGGTGCCGCTTGGGGCCCCCGCTGCGATGAAGTTCGTGTATTGGTTGTTTCCGGGGCGCGCGAGCGACAAGGGAAAGCCCGACAGCGTATAGGCAATCGTGCCGCCCGTGCCATTGCTCAAGGTTCTTGAAGTCCCTCCGACCACGTCCACCACCATGTTGGGACCGCCGGCGCAGTCGCCTACCAGATTTGCGTTAGTAGTGACAGTGGTGACAGCCCGAGTCAGGGGGAAGGGCGCCGGGTTCGAAGGATCAATGGTCCCAAAGCTCAAGCTGAATGAGCCGCTGGCCCTAAAGTCGCAAATCAGGTCTCTCGCCGCCGCCGGCGTGGCCCAGCCGCAAAGGGCCGTGGCGAGTGCGAAGTATCCGAGCGCGCTACGCACACGACGCAGAAGACCGGCGCCTGCACTTGCCCATGAAAAAAACTGGATGGTTTTCACGGGAAGTGCAGATAGTGCAGATCGTGCAACAGCTTAGAACGTCAGCGTAACGACGGCTGCGTCCGTGTACGTGCCTGCGGCAGCTGGCTGGTAAGCGGTCTGAGCAATGGTGCCCGTAGCGACAATGTTCGTGGCCGCGGCGGCAAAGCCGGCACCGGTGGGAACGGCGCCCAGGGTCAGCGCATATGCCATCGTGTTGGCGCCCGACGTCAAGGTGGTGCCGCCGGTGGTCACTGCTGCGGTCGCGGTGGTCATGCCGGTATTGCACTGGAAGGGCAGACTGGCCGTCTGCGTCTTATTGCCAGTCGTGGACGGGTCAATGGCGGCAAAGGTCAAGGAGATCGCGGCGCCAGTCGTGAACTTGCAAACGCCTGACACGGTGGCGCTCACGTTGACTGCCTGGGTAGCAGTGCCTGCGCTGGCAAAGCCGGCAGAGCAAGCGAGGACGGCAGCGGCAACAGCCTTCAGAACATTGCGATTGGTTTTCATAGAAGCTCCAAAAAATTAGGTAAGTTGTTTGAACAAATTCGCCAGAGCTACAAGACGGGGTCTTTTCTGATTCCCAGGCCGAGTTGTATCAAAGGGCAACTGAATAGTAACGCCTGTCGGGTAAGAAAACAACCTAAGCAAGCCTAGGCAAACGCACTAAGGGGCAAAAACTCGTTCAAAAGTCACGGCTTAGGCAACTTTCGTGATCCGCAGCCTGAGTTAAGGATGAGCTAATCCTTTGTTACAAATGACGAACTAACGCCTAAGCATCAGATTTTACGGATTGCTGCACTGCGCATCAGCTTCAAATTGCTACGCCGCCGTGTAACGCTGGCCAGTCTGTGGGTGCACGCCTAATAGATGGCTAAGACAGGGGGGCTACGCTCTCGCAATCGTCCACAAACCGGGGAATCCTATGCACGAACTGCTCCATCGACTGGCGGTTGCGCTGCTCATGGTGTCGGGTGCGCTTACCGCGTGCCTGCCGCTGGCCGCCCTTGGGCTGGCGGTCGAGCCCGGTGTGGCCGGATTGCTCGCTCATTGGCAATTCATGGTGGTATTGCTGGGCATAGGTCTGGTTGCCGCGGCGTTCATTCCGTCTTGGCGGCTGGCCGCGGTGGCAGTGGCGATCGTGAGCAAGGTGGCGTTCCTGGTAATTTCCCCCGGCGCTTCTACGCTGGAAGCAGGGCTGCTTGGGCTGCTGTTGTTTGCGGCTGCCGTATTTGTTCGCGAAACCTGGCAGGAAGCCCGCTGGGACCGTATGCTGCCGCAACGTTCGGAGGCCTGATGCGCGTTTTGCTGGTGGAAGACGATGACATGATCGGCCAGAGCCTGAAGCAGGCCCTGGGGGGCAACGGCTGGTCGGTCGATTGGGTCAAGGACGGGCTGCTCGCGCAAAGTGCGCTCAGCGACGGCGGCTACGCCTGCGTGCTCCTCGATCTCGGGCTGCCCAAGCGCGATGGCATCGAGGTCCTGCGCAAGGCGCGCGGCCTGGGCGATCACACACCCGTGCTGGTGCTCACGGCCCGCGACGGCCTGGATGACCGCATCACCGGACTGGACATCGGCGCGGACGACTACCTGATCAAGCCGTACGAATTTCGCGAGCTGCTGGCGCGCATGCGCGCCGTGATCCGCCGGCGCGACGGGAGCGCTCACTCGGTCATCGGCGGGGCCGATGTGCAGCTCGATATCACCACCCGCGAGGTGCTGGTGCATGGCGAGCGGTCGCAGTTGTCGGCGCGCGAGTTTGCGCTGCTGCATGCGCTGCTGGAACGGCCGGGGGCCATCCTGTCGCGCGACCAGCTCGAAAGCCGCATCTATGGCTGGGGCGAAGAAGTTAGCAGCAACGCGGTGGACGTCTTGATCCATGGCATGCGCCGCAAGCTCGGCGTCGACACCATCCGCAACGTGCGCGGCCTCGGCTGGCGTATCGCCGCGGGCGCCGCGGTGGCCGTGGCGGCGGCGCAGCCATGACACCGTCACAGCTGGACTGCGGCCAGCGCGCATCCCGCTTCCATGTATTCCCGGCGGGCCGCATGTGTTCGCTTCGCCGCGCGATGCTGCTGTGGCTGGTGCCGCTGTTTCTGATCGTCGGCGCAGCTTCGGCGACCATTTCCTACTGGAGCTACAGCCGCATGGCCGGCCAGTTCCTGGACGAGCAGATGCAGCAGCTTGCCGAGTCCGCCGCTGCGCAGGAGCCGCATTCGATCCTGCCGTCCCTGTCGTCCAGGCGCGTCCACGAATGGGGCGCCTACGTCGTGCAGGTGTGGAGCCCCGACGGCCGGATACTGGCGAGTTCATGGCCGGATCTGTCCGCCGGCTTGCAGCCGCAGGCCGGCTTTCACGACCTGCGCGCGGGCGGCACGCGGTGGCGCGTGTATGCGGCCGTCCCCAATGACCTCGCCGGCACGCGGGTGCAGGTCTTCCAAAGCGGCGTTTTCCGCGGCCACCTGGTCGCAGGTCGCGCCGCCGCCGCCATCGCGCCGGTGATCGTGCTGCTGCCGCTGGCCCTCCTGATCCTCTGGGGCCTGTCCGGCGCCATGTCGCGCGCAGTGCAGGAGATCGGCGAGCAAGCCGCCAAGCAGGACGAACACAACATCGCCGAGCTGCCGCTGGATCGTGTTCCTCACGAGCTCCAGCCCATGGTGCTGTCGTTCAACAGCCTGCTCACCCGGCTGCGCGACGCGTTCGCAACCCAGCGGCGGTTCGTCCAGGATGCCGCCCACGAACTGCGCACGCCCATCACCGCGGTCGCGCTCCAGCTCGAAAACGTTCGCGGTGACATGCCGGCCGGCGCCTGCGCCCAGAGTCTCTCGCAGCTGGAGGCCGGCGTGAGCCGTGCCCAGCGGCTGGTCGACCAGTTGCTCAAGCTGTCCCGGCAGGAAGCGCCGGTCGCGGAGACCGCGGGCGCGGTCGACCTGCACGCGCAGCTGCACGAGAGCATCAACGCACTGATCGCGCTGGCGGACCAGCGCAACATCGATCTCGGCCTCGTCGTCGTGACCGAGGGCGCGGCCGCATCCACGCTGCGATGCGCGTCCGGCGACTTGCGCAGCGTCCTGGACAACCTGATCGAAAACGCCTTGCGCTACACCCCGCAGGGCGGCGTGGTGGACGTGCGGCTAGTTCATGACGGAGCGCAGCTTGCGGTGGAAGTGATCGATACCGGCCCGGGCATTCCTCCCGACCTGCTGGCGCGCGTCTTCGACCGGTTTTTTCGCGTGCCCGGCAGCCAGGCGCGCGGCAGTGGACTGGGCCTGTCGATCGCGCAAGCCGCCGCGCAGCGTTGCGGCTTGCGCATCCTGCTGCGCAATCGCGACGATCGCAGCGGCCTGGTGGCGCGCGTCGAGACGGCGTGAGCTCCTAATCCCCAGCTAAGCAAACCCTAAGGGCCAGCTAAATACCGGCGCCTACAGTGAGATCACGGTTGATGCTTGAACTTCGAAAGACGAAGCAGCAGCCGAGATTTCCGGTATTTCCCAATCACTGAAAGGTACTTTTCATGCATTCCAAAGCCATCCTCGCCATCGCAGCCTTCGCCGCAGTCGCCTCCACCGGCGTGCGCGCCGACGAGATCACCGGCTCGCAGTACGCCATCCAGTTCGAAGGCACGCGCACCCGCGCCGAAGTCCAGGCAGAAGCCGCCACGGTCCCTGCCACGCGCAGCAACGAGCCGGCTGGCTCCCGCGTCGCGCCCGTGATGAAGTCCGCCCTCGATTCCAAGCTCGTGCGCTCGCAGGCCGTCGAAGCCGTTCGCCTGGGCCAGATTTCCGCCGGCGAAATCAACCGCATCTGAAGCATTCGCCAAAAGAAAAAAGCGCCCAGCGGGCGCTTTTTTTGTGCCACGGCGTTTTACCGGAAGGTGATGGTCAGGGCGGCTTGTGCAGCCGGCACCACGCACGCGCGCAGGACCAGGCGCCCGCCGGGCACCGGGTCATCGATGCTGGCCCTGCCGCTCATGCAGGCATGGGAGAAATGGTTCGGGGCAAACGCCGGCTGAAGCGTCAACGTTTGCGCCTCGCCCGGCCTGCGAGGTGCCCCAGCGCAGGACTGCAGCGTGAAGGCAGTGAACGGAAGGAGGTCGATGTTCATGGAGGCCCGAAAAGTTGAGAAGCCGGCAGGCCCGATTAGGCGAAATCCCTAAGAGGCCGGTGCCATAGGGTGCTAATGTAACCACGTGTCACTCTATGGTCATCCCTTTGCGGGGTGCCAATGCCGGCAAATCCGGCGCGGCGTCGACTTTGTCACGGAACGCCGCGGGGGCTTGAAAATGCGAGCTGCAACCTCATATGCCGGTTGCCTTTCAGCTTCTCCTTTCAAGCCCATGAGCCAAAAACAAACACTGTCCTTCCAGGCCGAAGTGGCCCAGCTGCTGCACTTGGTCACGCACTCGCTCTACTCGAACAAGGAAATCTTCCTGCGCGAGCTGATTTCCAACGCTTCCGACGCCTGCGACAAGCTGCGCTTCGAGGCACTGAACAACACTGGCCTTTATGAGGACGCTCCCAACCTGGAAGTGAGGGTGAGCTTCGACAGGGAAGCCCGCACCTTGACGATCGCCGACAACGGCATCGGCCTGTCCCAGCAGGAAGCGATCGACAACCTGGGCACCATCGCCAAAAGCGGCACTCGCGAATTCATGAGTCGGCTGTCCGGTGACCAGAAGGCGGACGCCCAATTGATCGGCCAGTTCGGCGTAGGTTTCTATTCGGGTTTCATCGTGGCCGACCGCATCACCGTGGAGTCGCGCCGGGGGGGACTCCCACAGGAGGAGGGCGTGCGCTGGACCAGCGTCGGGGCCGGGGACTTCGAGGTCGAAGCCATGGGCCGCCCCGAGCGCGGCACCAGCGTCACGCTGCATCTGCGAGAGGACGCAGCGGACTACCTGTCCACCTGGAAGCTCAAGTCCATCATCGGCAAGTATTCGGATCACATCGCGCTGCCCATCCTGATGCGCAAGGAAGAATGGAAAGAGGGCGAGGAGGGCAAGGGCGGCGAGATGGTGCTCACCGAGGAGTGGGAAACAGTCAACCAGGCCAGCGCCTTGTGGACGCGGTCCAAGAAGGACATTTCGCCGCAGCAGTACCAGGAGTTCTACAAGCAGATCAGCCACGATCACGAAGGGCCGCTCGCCTGGGCCCACAACCGGGTCGAAGGATCGACGGAGTACACCCAGCTGCTGTACATCCCCTCGCATGCGCCTGTCGACCTGTGGAACCGGGATAAAGCCGCCGGCGTGAAGCTTTACGTCAAGCGTGTCTTCATCATGGACGACGCCGAAGCGCTATTGCCCACCTACCTGCGTTTCGTCAAGGGCGTGATCGACTCCTCGGATCTTCCCCTGAACGTCAGCCGTGAGCTGCTGCAGGAAAGCCGCGACGTCAAGGCCATTCGCGAGGGCAGCACCAAGCGCGTGCTGGGCATGCTGGAAGACCTGGCGAAGCTGGAGAAGGACGACGGCGCGCCGGCAGACGACAAGGGCAAGTACGGCAAGTTCTACGCTGAATTCGGCACCGTGCTCAAGGAGGGCCTGGGCGAGGATCTCGGCAACCGCGAGCGGCTGGCGAAGCTGCTGCGCTTTGCCTCGACCGAATCCGACACGGTGACCGTGGCACTGGCCGACTACAAGGCGCGGATGAAAGAAGGCCAGGAAGCCATCTACTACATCACGGCCGACACCACGGCGGCGGCGCGCAACAGCCCGCAACTCGAGATTTTTCGCAAGAAGGGCATCGAGGTGCTGCTGATGTCCGACCGCGTGGACGAGTGGGCCCTCAACTACCTGCACGAATTCGAAGGAACGCCGCTTCAGTCGGTGGCCAAGGGCGCGGTCGATCTCGGCAAGATGCAGGACGAGACGGAGAAGAAGGCGGCCGAGGGAGCCGCGGAAGCCTTCAAGCCGGTGCTGGAAAAGCTCAGGGATGCGCTCAAGGACAAGGCACAGGACGTGCGCGTTACCTCGCGCCTGGTCGATTCGCCCGCATGCCTGGTCGTGAGCGACGGTGGCATGAGCATGCAGCTCGCCCGCATGCTCAAGCAGGCGGGCCAGAAGGTGCCCGAAACCAGGCCGGTTCTGGAGGTGAATGCCGAGCACGCGCTGGTGAAAAAGCTCGACGGCTCGCCGCATTTCGACGACCTCGCCCATATCCTGTTCGACCAGGCGCTGCTGGCCGAAGGCGGCCTGCCCGACGACCCGGCTGCCTACGTCAAGCGCGTCAATGCGCTGCTGGTCTGAGGCCGCTTACTCGACCTTGCCCATTTTCTTGACGACGTCGGCCATGCGCCTGACGTCGGCTTGAATGTACTTCTCGAACTCGGGCGTGTCCTGGTAGAGGACGGGGCTGCCCGCCGCGAGGATGACTTCCTTCACCTTGGCATCATTGGCGGCGGCCCGTGCGGCCGCGCGCAGGCGCTGCGCAACAGGCTCGGGCGTGCCTGCCGGCACGAACAGGCCGGACCATTGCGCGTACTCGGCGTTGTAGCCCGCGTCCTTGAGTGCCGGCACATCCGGCAACGCGTCGAGCCGGGCATTGCCCCAATGGCCCAGCACGCGCAGCTTGCCAGCCTTCACATGCTGCAGCACCGTGGCCGGACCCGAAGATACGGCATCGATCTGGCCGCCGAGCAGCGCACCACGGCGGGGCCGGCGCCCGTGAAGGGAACGTGCGTCATCTTGATGCCCGCATTCTGGGCGAGGATCTCCATCGGCACGTGCATGGTGCCGTAGTTGCCCGATGAGCCATAGTTGACGGCGCCCGGGCGCTTCTTCGCGTCCTCGACGAATTCGCTGACGCTCTTCCACGGCGCCTCGGCCCGAACCGCCAGGACCGTGGGGTCGGCCGTGAAACGCGCGATGGGGCGCAACGCAGCGAAGCTGTACATCGGCGCGCGGCCGAGCAGCACATCGGCCTCGGGTATCACGCTGTAGGACGAAAGCGCAAGCAGCACCGTGTAGCCATCAGGCGGCGCTTTCGCGGCCAGCCCCATGCCGATACCGCCGCCGGCCCCGCCCTTGTTCTCGATCACGACGGGCTGGCCCAGCTCGCGCGACATCGCCTCGGCTACGGGCCGCGCGACGAGATCGGCCAGGCCGCCGGGCGGAAAGGGCACGATCATGGTGATCGGCTTGCCCGGGTAGGGCACTTGCGCGGCGGCAAGCCCGGCAAGCGAAAAGATCAGGGCGGCGAGGGCGGAACGGCGATGCATGAAGGGTCTCCTTTTCGAGTTAGCATGCTACATCGACAGAAAGTTAGCGAAGAGAGTTTTCCCCATGAAGATCGCCGTCGTTCCGGCCGGCGTGTCGACCGCGATCGACTACGAGGCCGAGCTGGCGGTGATCATCGGCCGCGGCGGCAAGGGCATCAAGGCCGCCGACGCGATGAACCATGTCTGGGGCTACACCATCGTCAACGACGTGACGGCGCGCGATTGGCAAAGCCGCCACCAGCAGTGGGACATGGGTAAATCGTTCGATACCTTCTGCCCGATGGGCCCCTGGCTTGTCAGCGCCGACGAATGCGATGGCGCCCGCACGCAGGTACGTTGCCGGGTCAATGGGGAGCTGCGCCAGAGTGCATCCACCGCGGACCTGATTTTCGACATCCCCACACTGATCGAAACGCTGTCGGCCGGCATCACGCTCTACCCCGGCGACGTCATCGCGACGGGCACGCCGGTGGGCGTGGGCATCGGGTTCAGTCCGCCCAGGTACCTGGTGCCGGGGGACGTGGTGCGCGTCGAGATCGACGGCATCGGCGTCATTGAGAATCCCGTGCGCTGAAGGTCGCTACACCACCAGGGGCGGCTCGGCCATGGCCTCGATCTGCTCTTGCAGCATCTGCACCTGGCCCTGCCAATAGTCGCTGGAGCCGAACCACGGGAAATTGATCGGGAAGATCGGGTCGCTCCAGCGCCGGGCCAGCCAGGCGCTGTAATGGATGAGGCGCAACGTGCGCAAGGGCTCGATCAGGGCCAGCTCATCTCGATTGAACTCGCGCAGCATCTCGTAGCCGTCGACCAGGGGGCCCAGTTGGCGCTGGCGCTGCGCGCGGTCGCCCGACAGCAGCATCCAGAAGTCCTGCACGGCGGGCCCCGTGCGGGCGTCGTCGAGGTCGACAAAGTGGGGGCCCTCATCCGGCACCCACAGGATATTGCCCGGATGGCAATCGCCGTGCAGCCGGATCATGGCGATGCCGCTGCCAGGCAGCCCGCCCAGCGCCGTGCCCGCGATCATGCGCAGGGCCTCGTCGCACTCCTTTTGCCAGGCGGACTGGACATCGAGCGGAATCTTCTGCTGCTCCAGCAGCCAATTGCGCGGCTCCATGCCGAATGTCTGCAGGTCGAGCGCGGGCCGGCTGGCGAACGGGCGCGTCTTGCCCGTCATGTGGAGGCGGGCGAGGAACCGCCCGATCCATTCCAGCACTTGCGCGTCGTCGAGCTCCGGGGCGCGGCCGCCGCGGCGCGGACTCACGCTGAACTCGAAGCCCGCGAACTCGTGCAGGGTCTTGCCGTGAAGCCGCAGCGGCCCGACGGCCGGCACCTCGGCCGCTATCAGTTCGGCGGCGAACGCGTGCTCTTCGAGAATCTGCGCTGTGCTCCAGCGGCCCGGCCGGTAGAACTTGGCCACCACGGCCGTCAGGCTTTCGTGCGGGTCTTCGAGGTGGACCTGATAAACCCGGTTTTCGTAAGAGCTCAGCGCCAGCAGGCGGCCGTCGCCGTGCAACCCCACGCTGGCCAGCGCATCCAGCACGGCGTCGGGTGTGAGCACTTCATAGGGATGGGAGGACATGCCCCGATTGTGGCCCCTGGTTCAGCGAGAGGATGTGGCCCTGGCGCGGGTCTGTGCGGCCGGCAAGTACCTGCGCGTAGGCAGCTTGGACCGCGCCGGCGCCCTTGTGGTGCTGTACCTGCAGCCAAGGTTTTAGATCGTTGCAGGCCTTGGCGCCGAAGGCGCGCCAGGCTTGCACCAGCCGCTCGCCGAATTGGGCGGAGCCCCATTCGGCCCCGCGCTTCTTCGCTTGCGCGGGTGCAAAAAAGAGCACCGGGCGCGGGCCCGGCAGGTCCTTCGCGCCGCCGAGCTCGCTCACGTGCGTGCCGCCGATCGAGCAGCTGTACTTCAGGTTGGCGAACCGTTCGTGGATGTCGCGGCGCAGCTGCGCATTGCCGGCGAAGTCGGTGTACACGCACGCCGTGCCGGCGGCAAGCTGGTCCAACTGGCCGTATGCGAGAACCCGGGCGTAGCAGCCCAGGCTTTCGCAGAACGGGCGATTGTCCGGGGAAGTGAGGGCGATCAGCTGCAATCGGGGCCGCTGGCTGAGCTGAAACGCGGTGCCGTAGGCAGTCTTGCTGGACGCGCTCGAGAGAATCACCGTGTCGGCGCCGAAGAAATCGTTGTCCGCCAGGAAATCGTCGATCAGCCAGGAGGTGATGTAGAGCGGCCGCAGCAGGGCCTGCATGTCTTCGGTGCCCGGCGCATGAAATGGATCGGCGCTGCAGCGCAGGTACTGGTTGTACACGGCATGCAGCTCGCCCCGATGCGGCGAGGCGTCCGCGAAGCCCGACGCCGTGAGGCGCCCGGGTTGCAGCACGGCCTGGCTGGCCATGGGCCAATAGCCGTAGAGTTTCTCGCCCACGGCCACGCCGGGGTGCAGCGACTGCACCACCGTGCCGAAGCCCCACACCGGCACGATTCCCCAGCCCTCGTCTTCCGCCGGAAGAATTTCCAGTAGTTCATCGAATGCCCGAAGGCGGCATAGGTGATGTTGTTGGCGGTCAGGGCGAAGGAGTGGACGCTTATCCGAACCTGGCCCTCGGCCAGTGCGGCATCCTGGCGGGACTCGATGCGAGTGCTGTCCAGCTGGTCCTGGCGCACGAGGAGGGTGGTGGTGCTCATGGAGCGACCCTAAACGAACGGCCTGCCCGTTCAATACAGGCAGGCCGCATCCGTGACAGGGTCGTCAGACGAGGTTGATCGACACGTCGACGTTGCCCCGGGTGGCATTGGAATACGGGCAGACCTTGTGGGCTGCGTCGAGGAGGGCTTGCGCAGCCGCACGGTCCATGCCGGGCAGGCTGACGTTCAAGCGGGCGGCGATGCCGTATGCGCCGGGGATCGGGCCCAGGTCGACTTCGGCGTCCACCGCCAGATCGGCGGGCAAGGTGGCATTCATCTTGCCGGCCACGGCCTTCATCGCGCCAATGAAGCAGGCGGAATATCCGGCGGCGAACAGCTGCTCGGGGTTGGTTCCATTGCCGGCGGTGCCTGGAGGCGAGAGCTTGACGTCCAGGCGGCCATCGTCCGTGCGCGAGGCGCCGTCGCGCCCGCCCGTGGTGTGGGCTTTTGCGGTGTACATCACTTTGTCGAGCTGGGTCATGGGTGTTCCTTGTGAGTTGAAAGAAAAAAGGAGGGAAATCAACCGGCCAGGCGCCGGCGCAAATCCTGCATCTGGTGCATGAGTTGCACCACATCGGGAATGGAGTATTTAGTGGCCGCAAGAATGCAGCCTGGAATCTTGTGGGCGCGGGACTTCAGCTTGCGCCCCGCGGTGGTCAAGGTGACATGCACCCGCCGCTCGTCCTGCACCGCACGGATGCGCGCGATCAGGCCCGCGATTTCCAGCCGCTTGAGCAGCGGCGTCAAGGTGCCCGAGTCCAGCGAGAGGCGCTCCCCGAGCTGCGAAACCGACAGGCCGTCGCGCTCCCAAAGCACCAGCATCGCCAGATACTGGGGATAGGTCAGGCCCAGTTCGTCCAGCAGCGGCTTGTACAGCTTGGTCATGGCCAGCGATGCGGAGTAAAGGGCAAAGCACAGCTGGTTGTCCAGCTGCAGCGCCTGGGCCGGATTCAGGGGTCGCGTCATGGCGCAATTATAGAGGGCAATTGAATTGCACGCAATTCAATTGCCGGAGCAAGGATAAGGCGCCTCATGCCTGGAAGCGTTTGCGCGTGAGTGCCAGGGCGACCCAGAATCCGCCCACCGCATAAGCGATGAGCACCAACGCGCTGCGCAGCGGGTGGGCGGGCCACTGGTCCATGAACATGGGCCGCACCAGCTCGACGGCGTTGGTCAGGGGCAACCAGTCCGACACGATCCGCACGGCATGCGGCAGCTGGTCGCGCGGAAAGAAGATGCCCGACAGGAACATCATGGGCGTAAGGAAGAGGGTGAAGTAGTAGGTGAAGAAGTCGTAACCCCTGGCCAGGGCATTGAAGATCAGCGCGATGCAGGAAAAGGTGATTCCCACCCCCAGCAGAACCGCCCACGCGGCCAGCAGCTTGGGGCTGTAGCTGATGCCCAGGGCCATCATGACGCCCAGAATGGCCGTGACGGTGAAAAGCGCCTTGAAGGCGGCCCACAGCATTTCGGCCAGTACCACGCTGTCCAGGCTGACCGGGGCATTCATGATGCCGTCCCAGGTCTTCTGGACATGCATGCGCGAGAACGCGGAGTACAAGGCCTCGAACGATGCTGCGTTCATGGCGCTCATGCAGATGGAGCCGCTGGCCAGGAACAGCAGGTACGGCACCTTGGCGCCCTCCAGCTGGACTTCACCGACCAGCGCGCCCATTCCGTAGCCGAATGCCACCAGCCACATCAGGGGCTCGGCGATGTTTCCCACCAGGCTCGGGATCGCCAGCTTGCGCCACACAAGCAGGTTGCGAAGGAAAACCGGCCACCAGCGCGGCGACAGGTCGGGCGCCCTCCAGATCGAATGGCCCCGGTGCTCGCTGCCCATCATCCTTCCTCCCGTATCTGGCGGCCGGTGAGCTTGAGGAACAGGTCCTCCAGGTTGGCCGGCCGGTGCAGCGTGCGCAGCTTGGAGTGGCCGCCGAGCGCAGCGAGAAGCTGCCTGGCGTCCTGCGTATAGAAGAACACGGTTTCGCCGCTGACTTCGACCCGCGCGGCCAGGGACTTCAGGGGTGACTGCGCCAGGGTCAGGGCGCCGTTGCCGTAGGCTTCGACGACATCGGGCTCCAGGTACTGCGCGATCAGGTCGCGAGGACGCCCTTCGGCTATCTTGCTTCCGTGGTCCAGCACCAGCAGGCGCGAGCACAGGCGTTCCGCCTCATCCATGAAATGCGTGGTGAGCAGGATCGACTTGCCTTGCTGCAAAAGCACCTGCAGGCGCTCCCACATCAGGTGGCGTGCTTGCGGATCGAGTCCCGTGGTCGGCTCGTCCAGCAGCAGCAGCTGCGGGTCATTCACCAGGGCCCTGGCCAGGCTGAGCCGGCGTCGCATGCCGCCGGACAGCTCGCCGGGCTTGGCGTTGGCCTTGTGGGAAAGTGCGGCGAATTCCAGCAAGCGGGGGATGCGCTCGCGGATCTGCGCATCTCTCATGCCGAAGTAGCGCCCGTAGACCAGCAGGTTCTCCGCACAGCTGAAATCGGGATCCAGCGTGTCGAACTGGCTGACCACGCCCAGCTGGCCCTTGATTGCCAGGGCGTCGCGGGGCATGGACAGTCCCAGCGCATCGATGGTGCCTTCGTCCGGCACGGTGAGACCCAGGCACATGCGGATGGTGGTGGTCTTGCCGGCGCCGTTGGGGCCGATCACGCCCAGGCATTCGCCGCGGGCGATGCCGAACGACAGGTC
The DNA here is from genome assembly GCA_013815685.1 of Ramlibacter sp. Taxonomy (GTDB): domain Bacteria; phylum Pseudomonadota; class Gammaproteobacteria; order Burkholderiales; family Burkholderiaceae_C; genus Ramlibacter. The sequence continues at coordinate 17,037 of JACDFR010000036.1, read as the reverse complement.
TCTCACCACCGTGGCATCGCCGTAGCGCTTGCACAGGTGGCTGGCTTGGAAAAGGAGTTCGCTCATGGAGCCAAGGGATGTGGGCCGGCTATTGTGTCGCAGTGCCGGGCATTGCTCACCCGCCTGCCGCCGGCAATGGCTAGAATTTTCGGTTTCGCCGACCTGGATCCCCATGCCCAACCGTCTCGCGGTCACGCCGCAATACCTTCTGCCCAAGCGGTTGCTCACGGTCTTTGCCGGCCACGTGGCCAATATGCGCGGAGGCGCCGTCACCCACGCGATCATCCGCAAATTCATCGCCACCTACCGCGTCAACATGGAGGAGGCTGCGGACCCGCGCATTGAAAGCTACGCGACGTTCAACGATTTCTTCACCCGGGCCCTTCAGCCGGGCGCGCGGCCCATCGCCGACGCACCGTTCGTCTGCCCGGTGGACGCGGCAATCAGCCAGTTCGGCCCGATCGAGCACGATCAGATTTTCCAGGCCAAGGGCCACAGCTATTCGACGCGTGCGCTGGTCGGCGGCGACCAGGCCCTGGCGCACCAGTTCGACCACGGTCACTTCGCCACGCTCTACCTCGCGCCCAAGGATTACCACCGTATCCACATGCCCTGCGAGGGGCGCCTGCGCCGGATGATTTATGTGCCGGGCGACCTGTTCTCCGTCAATCCCCTGACGGCGCGCCATGTGCCCAGCCTGTTCGCGCGCAACGAACGCGTCGTCTGTGTCTTCGACACCCCGCACGGGCCCTTCGTCAACGTGCTGGTGGGCGCGACCATCGTCGGAAGCATCGCCACGGTATGGCACGGGGTGGTCAATCCGCCGCGCACCCGCGACGTGCGCGAATGGCGCTACGACGATCAGGACATCGTGCTGGCCAAAGGCGTGGAGATGGGACGCTTCCTGCTCGGCTCCACGGTGGTGATGCTGTTCCCGAAGAATATCGTCACCTTCATGGCGAACTGGGCGCCGACCCGGCCGGTGCGGCTGGGCGAGCCGATGGCCACGGTGGCCGGCCCCTACTGAAACGCCACCTCGTCGAAGCTGCGCAGCTTGCGGCTGTGCAGGCGCTGGCTGCCTTCCGAGCGCAGGATCTCGATGGCGCGCATGCCGATGCGCAGATGCTGGTCGACCCGCTCGCGGTAGAACTGGTTGGCCATGCCGGGCAGCTTGATCTCGCCGTGCAGGGGCTTGTCGCTCACGCATAGCAAGGTGCCATACGGTACCCGGAAGCGGAAGCCGTTGGCCGCGATCGTGGCGCTTTCCATGTCCAGCGCGACGGCGCGGCTCTGGCTGAAGCGGCGCTGCGGCTGGTTGCCGGGCAGCAGTTCCCAGTTGCGGTTGTCGGTGCTGGCCACGGTGCCGGTGCGCATGATCCGCTTCAGGTCGGCGCCCTTGCATTGCGTCACGTCGGCTACGGCCTTTTCCAGCGCGAGCTGGATTTCGGCCAGCGCCGGGATCGGCACCCACAGTGGCAGCTCCTCGTCCAGCACATGGTCCTCACGCACATACGCGTGGGCCAGCACATAGTCGCCCAGCTGCTGGCTGTTGCGAAGGCCCGCGCAGTGGCCCAGCATCATCCAGGCGTGGGGCCGAAGCACCGCGATGTGGTCGGTGATGGTCTTGGCATTGGCGGGGCCCACGCCGATATTGACCATGGTGATGCCTCCATGATTGGCGCGCATGAGGTGGTAGGCCGGCATCTGCGGCAGCCGCGGCGGCACGGCGCCCAGGCTGTCGCCCGCTTCGGCCGGCAGGCCGGTGCGCCGGGTCACCACATTGCCCGGTTCGACGAAGGCAATGTAGTCGCTGTTCGGGTTCGCCATTTCCTCGTGTCCCAGGCGCACGAACTCGTCGATATAGAACTGATAGTTGGTGAACAGCACGAAGTTCTGGAACCAGTCGGGCGCGGTGCCGGTGTAATGGCGCAGGCGATGCAATGAGTAGTCGACGCGCGCCGCGGTGAAAAGCGCCAGTGGCTGCGCCTCGCCCGGGCGCGCCTCCCACGTGCCGTTGGCGATGCCGTCGTCCATCGCGCCCAGGTCGGGAAGGTCGAAGGTATCGCGCAGCAGCACCCGCCGCTCGGGGCTGAGCGTGCCTTCGATGTGGTCGTTCTCGGCGAATGAAAAATGCACCGGGATAGGCTGGGTGCTCGTTCCCACTTCCAGCTCGACGCCGTGGTTCTGCCGCAGCAGCCGAAACTGCTCCAGATAGTAGTTGCCATAGAGATCCGGGCGCGTGAGCGTGGTCTCGAAACGGCCGGCGTTGGCCACGAAGCCGTAGCTCAAGCCCGAATTCTCCAGCTCGATTTGCCGCGCCACGGTGTCGGTGTGGATACGCACGAACGGATAGCAGGCGCGCACGTGCCCAGGCAATGCCTCACCCGCGACGAAGCGCTGCATGGCGCCGCGCAGGTGCTCGATTTGCTGCGAATAGATCGCGCGGACTTCGGTCAGCGCAGTGCGCGGATCGCTGTGGCGGCTGGGAGCGATGAAGGGCGGCAAGTAGGGCATGGAAGCTATTGTGCAACGTGCAAATGACACAGCCAAAGGGGCTGCCGGCTCGCGAGAAACCGTCCTACAAGGTGTAACGAAGCCACCTGACGTTACAAACGACACCACTGCGCCACAGTCTCTACATCCAAAACGTGACCTGCAATTACAGGAGTTGAGCGAATGAGAACAGCAACGACGGCCGGCAATCCCTTTGCACTGATGATGGACCCCGCTGGTGTTCGCCAGTTGATCGACCGGTCCGAAGCCCTGAGCAGATTGAGCCAGCGCCAGTGCCACCCGTTGGACCGCGCCGTGATCCGTAGCGCCAGCGCCGAACTGGCTGCCTACGATGCCAAGATCGATCGCACCACGGTCTACCTGCCGCCCGAAGAAGAGAAAGTTTCTCCCGTCGTTGGTTCTTTCCCCGAATCCGTCAATTGAAGCCATAGCCGCGGCCACGGCTGCGGCCACTGCGTTCTTCCTCAAATTCATAGCTGTTGACGGGCGGCCTCCAGCGCTGGATCTCCGCCTGGGGCCGCACCATCGCCTGCGGCGGCGCGGCAGGCGATTGTCCTTGCGGCTGGACCCAGGCCCAGCCCCATGGCGCGATCCATTCCCAATGCCCCGTCGGGCCCGGCTGCTGTTGTTGCGCGATCACCGTGCGGGGCGCATTGCGCGCAGCCACAGCCTGGTCTTCGGCGCGGTTTCGTTCGGCCGCCCAGCGGTCGAAGCCGTCGATGCGCGGTGCTCCCTGGCCCGCCACTTTCAGGTCGCGCCCGCTGAAGGCGATCTGCTGGCCCGCATACATCTGAATCGCGCCGGCAGCCATGCCGTTGACCAGCGCGGTTCCGCTTCTTACCGTGACACGCGTGATGTTGCGTGCCGGGTCGACATCCAGGCGGTATTCCCCTGCCTGGAGGGGGCGGAACGTCAGCTGCGGCGTACTGACCTTGAAGTTCTCGCCTTGCCGCTGCCGCACGCGCGCGCTGAGGGCGCCTTCGTTGAGCGCGGCCAGCAGCGCGTCCCGGTCCCAGCCGAGTACCTCGACGAAGGTTTCACTGTCCATGTGCAGCGCGGCGGATCCGAGTTGCACCTCGGCGCGCGCGCCCTTGTCGGTCCACAGCCGGTCGCCGCGCATGATCGGGCGGTTCGGCGAGGCGTCGACCCATTCGGTCGAGCCCGCCGGGGCAAAGACCACCGACCCTTCGATATGGCTGAAACCGGGACCGCGCGCCGGCGGGCCCACCTGGCCCACAGCGCCGGTGGCGCACGAAGCCAGGAGCGCCACGCCCGCCAGGCGCGCCGCCAGCGCGCGCAATGACATCACCGGGAATTTCATGACTCGCTCTCCTTTATCGGACTTCAGCTGGTCCGGCCGGGGTTCAATATCGGGACGCCGCGCTGCCACACCTCGGGCTGAGGGGGCGCACGGCGGTCGTTGCGCAGGTCGGGGCGATTGCGGCTGCGTTCGCGTTGCTGGTCTTCGAAGGCCTGCTGGTCGCGGCGCCACTGGTCGCTGATGGCTTGCTGCTGGCGCTGCCAGGCTGCGCGCTGCGCCTGCTCTTTTTCCAGTGCCACCCTGCGCGTCTGTTCTTCGCGCTGGGCGCGCTGTTCGCGCAGCACCTGCGCATCGCGTTCCGCCGCGCGGCGGGCCGATTCGACTTGCTGGGCATGGGCCTGCCGGCGCGCCAGGGCGTCGAGGCGGGCTTGCGCATCGCGCCGTGCCTGCTCGCTGCGCTTGGCCAGCACCTGCTCGCGCTCGCGTTTTGCGGCTTGTTCGCGCCGGGCTTCGTCCGCTTTGGCCTGTTGTTCTCGCTTGGCCTGCAGCTCCCATTTGCCCTGTTCGACCTGCCTGGACGGCCCGGAGACCTTGCTCGCCGGCAGTGGTTTTTCTTGCTGCTGCGCTACCCGGGCAGAAGGCGGCTTGGGCGGTGCTGTTTTGGGCGCTGCGGCTGCGGCCGCCTTGGCCACTCTCATCTGCTCCGCGGCTTTGGCCTGTTGAACGGACCGCTCCTGCGCGGCCCTGGCTTGTTCCGCGGCTCGCGCCTGCTGGGCGGACTTGAGTTGTTCGGCCTTGGCTTGCTGCGCTGCTTTGGCTTCTGCCACATTGGCTTCTGCCACTTTGGCTTGCTGCAGCGCCCTGGCGAGCTCGGCGGCCTTCGCCTGATCGGCTGCCTTGGCCTGTTTTGCGGCTTGCGCCTGCTGCGCGAGCTGAGCCTCTTGCGCCAGCTTGAGCTGTTCGGCTTCCCGCGCCTGTTGCGCGGCCTTGGCTTGCTGCGCTGCCTTGGCCTCGTCGGCCGCCAGGCGCTGGCGTTGAGCCTCGGCCTGCTGCGGCGGCTGTTGCAATGGCTGCTGCGGGGCCAGCGCCGGATTGGCGGTCACTTGCCGGATTTCGGCCTGCGGTGGAGCGGCCCGCGCGGTCGCGGTCCGCTCGCGCCCCAAAATCCCGCTGCGCTCGGGCATGGGCGGGGGCGGCACCACCTGCGCGCTGGTCAGCACATTGCCTGCCACGCGCAGCCAGCTGCCGCGTACCGGCCGGCCGCGGTGGAAGTCTTCCGCGGAGATCGCCGTCAACGCTTCCGGCCTGCGCTGATGCGCATAGCTGGCGTTGGTCAGCGCCGTATTGCGATTGACGTTGCTGATGTAGATGGCACTGGCCCGGTAGCCGGGCTGCCAGGCTTCGCCCGGGGCCAGCGGGAACCAGGCCACGCCCGGCCGGCCGGTGCCGATCGGGATGCTCCAGTTGACGCCGCCGCTGCCGCCACCGATGAAGGCCACCAGCGCGGGCGCGTACACGGGCCGCAATCCGATGCGGCCCGGAACCCAGGCCCATCGCGAGCCGATCATGGCCCAACGGCCATAGTGGGAGGGTGCGAAGCCCCACGGCGCGTCGTCGATCCAGGTCCAGCCCCAGGGGCCCACCCATTCCCAGCGGCCGTCGCGATAGGGAGCCCAGCTGGCGGCGGTTCCCTGCGGGTGCCAGACGGGGCCGTAGGTCGGATCCTGCGACCATTGGCCGTGCGCATCCAGTTGCTGATAGCCCACAACTTCGCGCGGCACATAGCGGGCGGACACCGATTGGTCCTCCCGCCGGTTGCGCTCGGCAGCCCACCGGTCGAAATTGTCCTGCGGCGGCGACTCCTGTGCGGTGAGCTGCACCAGCGTGCGTCCACGAAAGGTGATCTGCTGGCCGCCGCCCAGCGGAAGGGACTGGCCGCCTTCGCCGTACACGGCGCCGGTGCCCGAATGGATGGTCACGCGTGTGCTGCCGCGCGCCGCGTCGACGTCGATGCGGTAGTCGCCCGGGTAAGCCGCGCGGTACGCCAGGTTGGGCGTATCGATCTCGAAATTCTCGCCCTCGGGCAGGCTGCGCACGCGCACGTAGACCGTCCCCTTGGTCACGCTCAACTGCGCCGACTGGTCGTCCAGCGCCAGGATCTCGATCTGCGTCTGTCCATCCATGCGCACCGCGGAAGAGCCGATCTGGATCTCGGCGCGCGCGCCTTTGTCGGTCCACAGCCGGTCGCCCCGCGTGAGCGGCCGGTTGAGTTCGGCGTCGACCCATTCGTTGTCGCCGGCCGTCGAGAAGGTCACGGCACCTTCGGCATGGTTGAGCCGCCCGACCCGGCCGCTGGGATCGTTCTGCGCAAGTACCGGCGTGCCGAGCAAGCCCAGGATCGGCAGCAGGTGGGCAACGAAGTAGCGAAGAAAGCGCGTGGTAGGCATGGTGGTTCTCTCCCTGTAGAAGTAGAACGCCTGAGCTGCCCGCGCTGGCGCAAACGCAAGGTAAAGCGAGGCCTTCAACCGGCGGTATTTGTAAACCGCTGTAAAGCACCTCTGCCGTGTAACTCATCAATCGAGCCGTGGACCAGCTCGGCTGGCCTATCATCCCTGTCCATGACAGCACCTTCAGGCCGCCTGCAAAGGCTCGGTCACTCGGGCAGTGCTCCGCTGCGCTGGCTGGCCGGCTGGTGGCGCATCGTGTTTTTCGGCGCCTCCATTCTCGTGCTCGCGATGTCCCCTTCGAGCTACGGGCGCGAAACCCGTGGCGCGATGGTGCGCCACATCTACCTCGACACCGCGCCCATCCTGTGGTGGTTCACCGCCCTGTGCGCGCTGCTCACCCTGGTGATCACGCGCATCGTCGTGGTGACCGCGCTGAGCTACGGCCTGTCGCGCTACGCGCTGGAGATGGTGATCCGCGTGCTGGTGCTGGAACTCATCCCGCTCACCGCTGCGCTGTTTGTCGCCCTGCGCTGCACCATTCCCAACGGCGCGGCGCTGGCCGAGATGCGGCGCACGGGGCGGTTCGAGGCGCTGCGCCAGCGGGGAATCGACCCCGTCGCCACCCAGGTGTTGCCGCGTGCCGTAGCGGGCATCTTCGCCACCATCACGCTGGCCGCGCTCAGTTGCGTGGTCGCCATGGCGCTGGCCTACCTGGCGGTCTATGGCTGGACTTCGGCGGGGCTGGCCGCCTACACGCACGTGTTCGGACACGTGTTCACGGGCGCGGTGGCGCTGATCTTCGTGCTCAAGACATTGTTCTTCAGTCTGGCGGTCTCCATTATCCCGATGGCTTCGGCGCTCTACGACCTCGAAGGCGACGGCTCGCGCGAAAGCGCTGCGCTGCAGGGCCTGGTGCGCATGTTCGCCGTACTCCTGCTACTCGAAGCAGCTACCCTCGCGGGCAACTACTACTGATGCCCATGCAAGACAAGCCCGGCACCCCGGTGCAAAACTCCGAGCCAGCCGCCGTCAGGCCCGTCAGGCATCTGGAACTCAAGGCCGCCATCCTGTTGATCTTCACCGCCTTGCTGGTCGGCGCCTCGGCCCTGTACCTGCTGTACGCGCGTGGCTTGTTCGAACCGACGCAGGAACTGGTGCTGGTGACCGACGATTCGGAAGGTGTTGTGATCGGCATGGACATGACCTTTTCGGGCTTTCCGATCGGCCGCGTTCGGCGAGTCGAGCTGGCGCAGACGGGCAGTGTGCACATCATGGTCGATGTGACGCAAAAGGACGCCCACTGGTTGCGCACGTCCAGCGTGTTCACCCTGGTGCGGGGGCTGGTCGGCGGCACCAATATCCGCGCCTTCACCGGCGTGCTTACCGACCCGCTCCTGCCGGACGGGGCGCAGCGTCCGGTGCTGCGCGGCGACGCCACCGCGGAGCTTCCACGCGTGCTCGCGGCGGCCAAGGAGACGCTGGAGAACTTGGTCGCCATCACGGCGCAGGATGCGGAGCTGCGCGCCTCGCTCGCCAACCTGCGCGAAGTCACCGCCAAGCTCAAGGGTCCGCAGGGCGCCCTGGGCGTGATGTTCGGCAACGACACGGACGGGCAAAAGCTCGTGCTGGCGATGGAGCGGGCCAATGCACTGATCGCGCGGCTCGACGGCCTGGTCGGCAAGGCCGACACCCAGGTATTCGGCTCGGAAGGTGTGGTGAAAGAGGCCCGCGTCACGGTGCTGCAGCTCAACGCATTGCTGGCCGACACCCGCACCAGCCTGAAGAAAGTCGACGCCGTCCTGGTCGAAGCCCAGGGGATCAGCGCCGACGTGCGGGGCGCCACCACCGATCTGGGCGCGCTGCGCGCCGATGTCGATGCCAACCTGCGCAAGATCGAGGGCATGATCAACGAGCTGAACCGCAAATGGCCGTTCGCCCGCGAAACCGAGGTGAAGCTCCCATGAGGATGGCTCTGTCCCTGGCCTTGTGGCTTCTCGCCGCAAGCCTGCTGCCTGCCTGCGGCAACAAGCCGCGCAGTCCCGATTGGGAGGTGAATGCGCAGAGCGCACTGGAGCGTTATGTACAGGCCTACATGAAGGGCGGCGGTGCACGGGCCGAGGCGGTGGAATTCGAGCGCGCCCGCAGGGAGTTGGAGAGCACCGGGCAGCCCGGCCTGGTGGCGCGGGCGGAACTCACCCGCTGCGCGGTGCGCGCGGCCAGCCTGGTGTTCGAGCCTTGCCAGGGCTTCGAGCGCCTGCGCGCGGATTCACCCGCGCCCGAACGTGCCTACGCGGACTACTTGGCCGGCACGGTCGCCGCCGCCGACGTCGTCCTGTTGCCGGCGCAGCACCGCCCCGCCGCCGTGGGGCGGGGCGGGGTGGCCGCGGTCAAGGCGATCGAGGATCCGGTGGCCCGCCTTGTCGCCGCGGGTGTATTGTTCCGCCGAAACCAAGGATCGCCTGAACTGCTCACGCTCGCCACCGAGACCGCGTCGCAGCAGGGGTGGCGCCGGCCCTTGCTGGCCTGGCTGGGCGTCGCCGCCCAGCGCGCCGAACAGGCGGGCGCGCTCGCCGAAGCCCAGCACCTGCGCCGGCGCATGGACCTGGTGGCTGGGGAGCGTTAGCTTCGCCCTCGAAGTCGTACCTGCCGCCGTAACTGGCGACTCGACGCCGGGCCAGGTATCCCTTGTAGTTGGCCGGCGCTTTCATTGCGATCGGACCAGGCGCTTGGCGTTCAGGTAGGTGGGCACCTCGATCCACAAGCCGTCGACCAGCACCCGGTCTTCTCCCCGGGCCCGCGCGGCTTCGAATTGCGCCACCAGCCTGCGCGCATGGGCGATTTCCACATCGGTGGGCACCAGGGCGCCATGCACGGCCTGCACATGCTCCGGGCGCACCAGGCTCTTGGTGCGGTAGCCCAGCCGCCGTGCACGGCGCGCTTCCGCCACAGCGCCCTCGACATCACAGAAGGTGTAGGGCGCATCCACCGGTTCTATCGCCGCCGCCCGGCATTCCAGGAGGAAGCGGCTGCGCGCGTAATCCAGCTCCGATGCTTCGCGCGTACGGTCGGCCCCGAGGTCCGCGGCCAGGTCCTCCGCCCCGAGCAAGGCGCAACGCACCCGGGCACTGGCGCCGGCTATTTCGCGCACGTTCACCACGCCCAGCGCGGTTTCGCATACCGGAAGGATTTCGATGGCCCCGCGCTCGATGCCCAATGCCGCCTCGTGCGTGGTGATGGCGATGTCGAGCGCGCGCACTTGGAATGCGCTGGCCGCCTTGGGGTAGGCGATGATGTCCGGGCGCGCCTGCATGATCGCCTGCAGGTCGATGTAGCCCACGCTCTCGAGCGTGTTGATGCGTGCGCAAACCAGTGCGCCGGCCTCGCGCCAGCGCTGGTAAAGCGAAGGCGCCAACGCGCGAGCTTCGGCCCGCCGTTCCGGCGGTGTGAAATCCTCCAGGTCTTGGATCAGAACGTCGGCGCCGGATCGCGTCATGGCCGTGTGCATGGCCGCGTCAGCGCCTGCGCCGAACAACCAGGTCCGGCGCAGCTCAGGGCTACGCTCGAACCGGCGCGCAGCCAGGCGCGTGGGGATGGGTGGGCGATGGGTGGTCATGCTCGGCAACACACATTGTGGAACGAATCCCCCAATGGATGGGCTAAGGTTACAAATCACAAATCCGGCGCAAATGAAAAAGCCCGGCATCGAAAGATGCCGGGCTTGAAGCGCTGCGGCAATGCCGCGGTGCGCCTTAGGGCTTGCTGGCCGTCGGGAACGGCCAAGCCGCTTGCGGGTTCAGCGTGGTCTGTGCTGCCGGCGCAGCCGGAGCAGCAGCAGGTGCGGCGGCTTTCGCTTGCGGTTTGGCAGCGGGCTTTTTCGCTGCTTTCTTCGCAGCGGGCTTTTTCGCTGCTTTTTTGGCGGCAGGCCGCTTCTTTGCAGCGGGCTTTTTGGCCGCAGCCTTCCTGGCCGTGGTCTTTTTCGCTGCCGCTTTCTTCGCAGGCGCCTTCCTGGCCGCCGTCTTCTTGGCTGCGGCCTTCCTCGCCGGAGCCTTCTTGGCGGCCGTCTTCTTGGCGGCCGGACGCTTCGCTGCGGCCTTCTTCGCCGGAGCCTTCTTCGCGGCTACCTTCTTTGCAGGTGCCTTCTTGGCCGCGGTCTTCTTGGCGGCGGGACGTTTCGCGGCGGCCTTCTTAGCGGCCGGTTTTTTTGCAGTTGCCATTTACTATCTCCTGTTCAAGTTGATCAACATCAACCAAAGAAGCACTTCATGCTTGTTGGATTGCATGAAGCGATCCATGAGGTTGGGCCGCAGCCCAGCGTCATGAACACCGTTGCCCGGAGCCTCGCCATGCTTCGTGTGGCATGGTCGCGACCCCGCGCGAATCCCGAACCTGTCCCGGTCTCTTCAATCCCAGGAAAGCGCTCCACCCGTCTGGTACTCGATCACGCGGGTTTCGAAGAAATTGCGCTCTTTCTTCAGGTCAATCATTTCGCTCATCCACGGGAAAGGGTTTTCCTCGTTGGGAAAGAGCGCTTCCAGGCCGATCTGCGTGGCGCGGCGATTCGCGATATAGCGCAGGTAGCCCTTGAACATGGAGGCATTGAGGCCCAGCACGCCACGTGGCATGGTGTCCTCGGCATAACGGTATTCGAGCTCGACGGCCTTCTGGAACAGGGCCTTGATCCCGGTCTTGAATTCAGAAGTCCAGAGGCCCGGATTTTCGAGCTTGAGCTGGTTGATCAGGTCGATGCCGAAGTTGCAGTGCATCGACTCGTCGCGCAGGATGTACTGGTACTGCTCGGCGGCACCGGTCATCTTGTTCTGCCGGCCCAGCGCCAGGATCTGGGTGAAGCCGACGTAGAAGAACAGGCCTTCCATCAGGCAGGCGAAGACGATCAGGCTCTTGAGCAGCGTCTGGTCGTTCTCGTGCGTGCCGGTGTGGAAGTGGGGGTCGCTGATCGCCTCGATGAAGGGGATCAGGAACTGGTCCTTGTCTCGGATCGACGGAATCTCGTTGTAGGCGTTGAAGATCTCCGCCTCGTCCAGGCCCAGCGATTCGACGATGTACTGGTAGGCGTGGGTGTGGATCGCTTCCTCGAACGCCTGGCGCAGCAGGAACTGGCGGCACTCGGGCGCCGTGATATGGCGGTAGGTGCCCAGCACGATGTTGTTGGCGGCCAGCGAATCGGCAGTGACGAAGAAGCCGAGGTTGCGCTTGATCACGCGTCGCTCGTCTTCGGTCAGGCCGTTCGGGTCTTTCCAAAGCGCGATGTCGCGCGTCATGTTCACTTCCTGCGGCATCCAGTGGTTGGCGCAGGTGGACAGGTATTTTTCCCAGGCCCACTTGTACTTGAAAGGCACGAGCTGGTTGACGTCGGTCTGCCCGTTGATGATGCGCTTGTCGGCGGCCTTGACCCGGCGCTGGGTTGCGGGCGTCGAAGGCGCGAGGGCTGCGTCGTCGAGCGTGCGCAGCGCGGGTTGGGGAATTTGTGGAGAGTGACCCGCCTCACGGTTCGCGAATGAACCGCTGTTCGGTGCTGGCGATGTGGGCTTGACTTCTTCGTCCCAGGTCAACATAAGTTTTCCAATGCTCGGATTATGTGAGCAGTGACATGAATTGCAAAGTGTCCGTTCACATCACTGCCCGATTGTGTTGCTCAATTGCATCGCGTTCTGTCGGAGAACGCCGACAGATTTCGATGCAATGCACTTCATTGACATGCTTCGCAACCCGGGTCATCGATCGCGCAGAACTTGATGTCGGTCGCCGGCCCCGCCGCGCTTATTTGCGATGCGGCCGCCGCGGCGACGGCATCGAGCGCTGACATGCCGCCCGAGCCGGCGGCGCTCAGGCCGCCTTGTGCGCCGCCGGACGACACGGCGTTCAGGCGACCGGATTGCACGGTGGATTTTTCGGCGTGGGTGGCGCTGCTCGTGCGCAGGTAGTACGTGGTCTTCAGGCCGCGCACCCAGGCGAGCTTGTAGGTGTCGTCGAGCTTCTTGCCCGAGGCGCCCGCCATGTAGATATTGAGCGACTGCGCCTGGTCGATCCACTTCTGGCGGCGGGCGGCGGCTTCCACCAGCCACACCGGCTCGACTTCGAACGCGGTCGCGTACAGCGCCTTCACTTCCTGGGGGACGCGGTCGATGGGGCGCAGCGATCCGTCGAAGTGCTTGAGGTCCATGATCATCACGTCGTCCCACAGGCCCAGGCGCTTCAGGTCGCGCACCAGGTAGTGGTTGATGACGGTGAACTCGCCCGACAGGTTGGACTTGACCGACAGGTTGCCGAAGCAGGGCTCGATGGATGCATCCACCCCGATGATGTTGGAGATGGTGGCCGTGGGGGCGATGGCGACGCAATTGGAATTTCGCATGCCGTCCTGGGCGATCTTCTTGCGCAAGGCTTCCCAGTCGAGCGAGGCCGAACGGTCGACCTGGACATAGGGCGAAGCGCTGGGTCCCTCCCCGGTGCTGTAGCCGCCGCGCTTCTTGGCCAGCAGCTCCAGCGTGTCCAGGGGCAGCACGCCCTTGTCCCACAGCGAGCCCCTGTAGCTGGAGTACTTGCCGCGCTCGCGCGCCAGTTCGGTCGAGGCCCAGTAGGCGTGGTAGCACACGGCTTCCATCGACTTGTCGGCGAACTCGACGGCCTGCTGGGACGCGTAGGGGATGCGCAGCTCATACAGCGCGTCCTGGAAACCCATGATGCCCAGGCCGACCGGGCGGTGGCGCATGTTCGAATCGCGGGCTTTCTTGACGGCGTAGTAATTGATGTCGATCACGTTGTCGAGCATGCGCATCGCCGTGGTGATGGTGCGCTTGAGCTTGTCGTGGTCCAGAACCTGCGAGCCGCCGCCGACTTTCGAGCCGCCGGTCACGCCGGCGGGGCCGTCTGGCCCATCCTTCAGGTGCTGCAGCAGGTTCACCGAACCCAGGTTGCAGACGGCCGTTTCGGTGTCGCTGGTGTTGAGCGTGATCTCGGTGCACAGGTTGGAGGAGTGCACAACGCCGGCGTGCTGCTGGGGCGAGCGGATGTTGCAGGCGTCCTTGAAGGTGATCCAGGGATGGCCGGTCTCGAACAGCATGCTGAGCATCTTGCGCCACATGTCGGTGGCCTGGACAGTGCGGCTGGGCTTGATCTCGCCGCGCCGCGCCTTCTCTTCGTAGGCTACATAGGCTGTCTCGAATTCGACACCGAACTTGTCGTGCAAGTCCGGGACATTCGAGGGCGAGAACAGGGTCCACTCGCCCTTTTCCATGACGCGGCGCATGAACAGGTCGGGGATCCAGTTGGCGGTGTTCATGTCGTGGGTCCGGCGCCGGTCGTCACCGGTGTTCTTGCGCAGCTCGAGGAACTCCTCGATGTCCAGGTGCCAGCTTTCCAGGTAGGTGCAGACCGCGCCCTTGCGCTTGCCGCCCTGGTTGACGGCCACGGCCGTGTCGTTGACCACCTTCAGGAACGGCACCACGCCTTGCGATTCGCCGTTGGTGCCCTTGATGTGGGAGCCCAGCGCGCGCACGCGGGTCCAGTCGTTGCCCAGGCCGCCCGCGAATTTGGAGAGCAGCGCGTTTTCCTTGATCGACTCGTAGATGCCGTCCAGGTCGTCCGGCACGGTGGTGAGGTAGCAGGAGGACAGCTGCGAGCGCAGCGTGCCGGCGTTGAACAGCGTCGGCGTGCTGGACATGAAGTCGAAGCTGGACAGCACTTCGTAGAACTCGATGGCGCGGGCTTCGCGGTCGATCTCGTTCAGGGACAGGCCCATGGCCACGCGCATGAAAAAAGCCTGTGGCAGCTCGATGCGGGTCTTGCGCAGATGCAGAAAGTAGCGGTCGTACAGGGTCTGCAGGCCCAGGTAATCGAACTTCAGGTCGCGCTCGGCCTTGAGCGCGGCGCCCAGTTTCTTCAGGTCGAACTGCAGCAGCTTCTCGTCCAGCAGCTCGTTGTCCACGCCCTTCTTGATGAAGCCGGGAAAGTAATCGGCATAGCTGCCCGCCATGTCGGACGGCTCCAGGTCGCGGCCCAGCACTTCCTTGAAGATGGTGTGCAGCAGCAGGCGGGCGGTGGCGTAGGTGTAGTCGGGGTCCTTTTCGATCAGGGTGCGTGCCGCCAGGATCGACGCCTTGTAGACCTCGTCCATCGGGACACCGTCGTACAGGTTGCGCATGGTCTCGGCCATGATGGGGTCGGGCTTGACGTCGGCGCCCAGGTTCTGGCATGCGGAGACGATCAGTCCCTTGAGGTGGTCCAGGTCGAGCGGATTGCGCTGGCCACCGTCGAGCACATGCAGGGTGACGGCCTTGGGGGCTTCCTGCACGTTCTGCTTGGCTCGCTCCTGCGCCCGGCGGTCGCGGTACAGCACGTAGGCCCGCGCGATGTCGTGGTGGCCGCCGCGCATCAGCCCCAGTTCGACCTGGTCCTGCACGTCTTCTATATGGAAGGTGCCGCCGCCCGGGCGCGAACGCACCAGGGCGCGGATCACGGCCTGGGTCAGTTCATCCACCGTCTCGCGCACGCTGGCCGATGCCGCGCCCTGGGTGCCGTGCACCGCCAGGAAGGCCTTCATCATCGCGATGGCGATCTTGTTGGGCTCGAACGGCACGACGGCGCCGTTGCGGCGAATGATCTGGTAATTGCCGAGCGGGTTGGGGGCTGCGGATTGCTGCGGTTGGGCAGCGCCGAATGAGCGGCTGGAAGTGTCTTGAGTGGTGGTGATGCTCAAAGAGGATTGCATGCTGCTCTTTCTCGGCTGTGATTGTTTTAGTGGAGCGGCTTGCCGCTCTTGAGGCTGGACGCACTATATATAGTGCCCGGAGAGTGTCAAGACCACTACGGGTAGTGCTTGCCCCAAGTTTGTCGATATCCTGGGGACAGCTTGTTGATTGGCGGTCATGGCTGAGCTGGGGGCTTGCGTTGCCGTGGTCCGCACTCTCCACAAGCCAGTGCCGGCGCGGGTCAAAAGGCCAAACCACCGGTGAGGCCGCGTCGATGCTGGTGATGTAGTGTTGGTAACAGATTGTTCTTCAGGATGATCTGATTTTGAAAAAGATCTTCAAATGCTGAGTTAATGCGCTACATGTAGGGGGTAAGTGGCCACAAGCCACTACGGGTAGTGTATCAGCGCAGCACTGGCGGATGCATGCCCTGCATGTGGAAACGCCGCGTGACTCGAACTCAGGAGAGCACAAAGCTAGGAGCCTGGAGGCACAGGGAATCCCCGCTCCGGCCAAGCCAGGCTGTTTCGCAACAATGCCCAGTCGAAGGCCTCGCCGGGGTCGCGTTTGCGGCCCGGCGCGATGTGCTCATGACCGGCGATGTACTGGACCGGATAGCGTTGCGCAATGGCGGCGCAGAGCCCGGCCAGCGCCTCGTACTGCGCCAACTCGAAAGGGCCGCCCTCCAACCCCTCCAGCTCGATGCCTACGGAATCGTCGTTGCAATTGCCTCGGCCGCGGTAGCGCGAGTCGCCCGCATGCCAGGCGCGATCGTCGCAGCTCACGAATTGCCACAGTTCGCCATTGCGCCGGATGTAGAAGTGGGCGGATACGGCCAGGCCCTGGATGCTCTTGAAGTAGGGATGGGCTTCCCAGTCCAGCGTGTTGGTGAACAGGCGCAGCACTTCATCGCCGCCGTATTGGCCGGGCGGCAGGCTGATCGAATGGATCACGATCAGGTCGATCTCGGCGGCGGGCGGCCGGTCGCTGAAGTTCGGCGAGGCCAGCTTGCGCGCGAAGCCGTACCAGCCGTCCCGCCAGAGAGCGGCGGACGGTTCAGCCCGCGTCGTCATTGAGGTCGTCGCCAGCCGGCGCCGCGATGGCCAGGCGCGCGATGCGGTAGCGGATCTGCCGCAGCGACAAGCCCAGGCGCTGCGCGGCCGCTGTGCGGTTGAAGCCGCTTTCGCGCAGCGCCTTCACCAGGATTTCCCGCTCCTGCTGGTCCAGGTAGGCTTGCAGGTCTTCAGGAACACCAGGCGCCGGCGCAGCGGCGGCGACGATCGGCGTGCCTTCGCGCTGGGCCGGCCGCGGCGGCGCCTCGGTCGGCGCGAAGTCCACCTGCAACTCCTCGCCGTCCGACAAGGCCACGGCCCGGTGGAGCAGGTTCTCCAGCTCGCGCACATTGCCGCTCAAGGGGTGGTCGCACAGCTGGCGCGCCACGGAGGGCGAAAGAACGGGCAAGGGCATGCCGGACTCCTGTGCAATGCGCGCCAGCAGCGCTTCGCACAGCGCCGGCAGGTCGTCGCGGCGCTCGCGCAAGGGAGGCACCAGGATCTCGATGACGTTCAGGCGGTAGTACAGGTCCTGGCGGAACCGGCCGCCATGCACGTCGGCCGCCAGGTCCTTGTGGGTCGCACTGACGATGCGGACATCCACGGTGTCTTCCTGGGTCGACCCCAGCGCCCGAACCTGGCGCTCCTGGATCGCGCGCAGCAGCTTGGACTGCATCGCCAGGGGCAGGTCACCGATTTCGTCGAGAAACAGGGTGCCGCCCTGGGCCGCCTGGAAGTAGCCCTCGCGATCCTGGGTCGCGCCGGTGTACGAGCCCTTCCTGGCGCCGAAGAATTCCGCTTCCAGCAGCGATTCGGGGATGGCGCTGCAGTTGACGGCCACGAACGGGCCCTCGGCCCGGTGGCTGCAGGCGTGGATGGCGCGCGCCACCAGCTCCTTGCCGGTGCCCGACTCGCCGCGCACCAGCACCGGCGCCATGCTGCGGGAAACCTTGGCGATGCGCTCCTTCACCATTCGCATCGCTTGCGAATTGCCCACCAGCCGCTCGAGCGCGGCCTGGCCGCCGGCCGGCCGGTCCGCGCCGCCGGGCTGGCGC
>JACDFR010000105.1 GCA_013815685.1 Ramlibacter sp. | reverse complement strand
GCGCGAGGCGATGAACGAGCGCCTGGCGCTGACTGCCGCTTCGATGGCCGAGCTGCAAGGCAAGCTGGAGCGCTTCGCGGCGGGCCGCACCGATATCGAAGCGCTGTACCGCGGCGCGGTGAAGCGCAGCAAGGAAGAGATCGCGGTGGTGGCGCAGGACGACGACCACCGCAGGATGGTCGGCAGCTGGATGGCCAAAGGAAAATACGCCGCGCTTCTGGCGCTGTGGGTCAAGGGGCTGCCGCTGGATTGGCGCCAGCTCCACGGCGAAGTGGTGCCGTGCCGCATCAGCCTGCCGACCTACCCATTTGCGCGCGAGCGCCACTGGCAACGCGACACGAACTCAGGCGCCGCCCCATCGCGCGGCACCGGCGCGGTGCTGCATCCACTCTTGCACAGCAACACCTCCGACTTCGACCAGCAGCGCTTCAGTTCGCATTTCAGCGGGCTGGAGCCCTTCTTCGCCGACCACGTGGTGCATGGCGTGCCGGTGCTGCCCGGCGTCGCCTGCCTGGAAATGGCACGCGAAGCGGTTGCGCAGTCGATCGCCAAGCCATTGGCCGGGCCTGCGCCCGGGCACGTGGCCGCGCTCAAGAACATTGTCTGGCTTCAGCCGGTCGTGGCCGCCGGGAACCCGGTCACCGTGCACATCGCCGTCTTTCCCGAACGCACGGGCGATTTCGGCTTCGAGGTCTACAGCCAGGGCGAGGGAGTGCATGTGCAGGGACAGGCCGCCTTGGTGGCGGAGGTGGCGGAGGTGGCGACTATCGACCTGGCGGCCGCGCGGGCCCAGTGCACCAGGCCGTTTCCCGCGGCGCAATGCTACGAGGCCTTCGAGAAAGCCGGTATCGCCTACGGTCCGGCCCATCGCGGCATCGAAGCGGCGTACGCGGGCGTCGACGCCGGGGGCCGGCCCCTGGCCGTGGCGCGGATTCGGCTGCCGGCGGCGGCAGCCGGGGCAAGCGGGTATGTGCTGCACCCGAGCCTGATGGACGCGGCCCTGCAGGGCGCCATTGCACTCGCACTGGCCGAAGATCCCGCCGACGCGGCGTGCGCAACGGCGCTGCCCTTCGCGTTGGAGACCCTGCAGATCCTGGCGTCCTGTCCGCAGCAGCTGTGGGCCATCGTCCGCTACTGCGACGGCGAAGACAGCGGCCATTCGCGCAAGCTCGACATCGACCTGTGCGACGACCAGGGCCTGGTTTGCGTCCGCTTCAAGGGACTGGCCTTGCGCGGCGCCCGCACACGGGCCGCCGACGGCGATTTCCGAACACTTCTGACAGCGCCCGCCTGGTGTCCAGAACCGCATCCGCCGGAACCTGGACCGATAGCGCAGCATTGGGTGATTCTTGCCCTGTCCGGGCAGCAAGCGCAGCAGTGCGCGGCCTCGATCGAAGACAGCCTGCGGCCCGCGCGCTGCCTGGTGCTGGACACCGGCGCCGGCGGCCTCGATATCGCCGCGCGCTACGGGGAAGCAGCAATACGCCTGCTGGCCGCCATCAAGGAACTGCTCGCCACCCGGCCCCGACAGCAGGTGCTGATCCAGCTGGTGATCTCCAGCACCGGCCAGGAGCGGCTGTGGGCCGGCCTGTACGGGCTGCTCAGAACGGCTCGCAAGGAAAATGACCAGCTCGTCACGCAGCTGCTCGAGGTCGACCCGCAGGCGGCGAGCGATCTGGCGCGCAAGCTGCAAGACAACGCCGGGGCGGGCCCCGTCCACGTGCGCTACCGGGGCGCCGGGCGCGAAGTGGCGGGATGGCAGGAGCTGACCGGCCCAGCGCCCGCGCCGCCCTGGAAGGACGGCGGTGTCTACCTCATCACCGGCGGCGCGGGGGGCCTGGGCCTGTTGTTCGCGCGCGAGATCGCCCAGAGGGTCAGCCGGCCGACCCTGGTGCTCGCGGGCCGTTCGCAGCTGGACGCCGGGAGGAAAGCACACTTGCGCGCACTGGAAGCGCTCGGTGCCCGGGTCGAATACCGCGCGGCCAATGTCGGCCGGACGGACGCGTCGGCGGATTTGATCGAAGGCATCGTGCAGCGGCACGGCAAGCTCGACGGCATCCTGCACGCTGCCGGGGTCATTCACGACAGTTACCTGGCGAACAAGACCGACGAAGAACTGCAAGCAGTCTTCGAGCCCAAGGTCAACGGTGCCGTCAACCTGGACGAGGCCAGCAAGGAGCTGCCGCTCGATTGCTTCGTCCTGATCTCGTCGGTCTCGGGCGCGCTCGGCAACGCCGGCCAGGGCGACTACGCGGCTGCCAACGCGTTCATGGACGCTTTCAGCGGCTGGCGCGATCAGGAGGTCGCCGCCGGCCGGCGCCACGGCCGAACCCTGTCGGTCAATTGGCCGCTTTGGGTGGAAGGCGGAATGTCCTTGGATGCCACGAGCGAGAAACGCTTGTGGCAAACCAGCGGGCAGCAATCTTTGCCGACGGCCGACGGCATGCGGTCGCTTTATGCGGCATTGACGAGCGATCACGCCAACGTGATGGCAGCCCATGGCGACGTCCAGCGCCTGCGGCAGAAACTGCTGGGCGCCGCGCCGCCGCAGCTCGCCGGTGACGCGCCGACTGCGGCACCGATGGCGAAGGAATCGCTGCAATCGCAGGCCGAGCAGATGCTCGCGCAGCAAGTGTCCGACCTGCTGAAGGTGGATGCGAAGGAGATCGATGCCGGCGTCGAACTCGGCGAGTACGGATTCGATTCCATCGGCTTCACCCAGTTCGCCAACGCGCTCAACGATGCCTTGGGGCTGGAACTGGCGCCCACCCTTTTCTTCGAGTACTCGACGCTGGCGACCCTGGCCCGGTACCTGGTGAAGGCGCACGAAGGCGCCGTGGCTGCGAAGTTCAGCGCGCAGGACGTTCCAGCCTCGGCGCCGGGCCGCTTGCCGCGCGCCCGCTTCACGCAGGGCGTTGCCGCCGCGCCATCCCCCGAGCCGGTTGCGATCATCGGCATCGGCGGCTGCTTTCCGATGGCCGGCGACCCGGACGGGCTGTGGCGCAATCTCGTGGCCGGCCGCAACTGCATCACCGAGGTGCCGCCGGACCGCTGGGATTGGCGCGCGATCCGCGCTGACGCCGGCGCGACGGGGGCACTTGTTCCCGGCAAATGGGGCGGCTTCGTGGAGGGCGTGGGCGACTTCGATGCCGCGTTCTTCGCTATCTCGCCGCGCGAAGCCGAGCTGATGGACCCGCAGCAGCGCCTGCTGATGACGTACGTGTGGAAGGCGATCGAGGACGCCGGTTATGCCGCCGAGCAGCTGTCCGGCACGCGAACGGCCTTGTTCGCCGGGACGGGCAGCAGCGGATACAGCGCCGCCGCCCCCCACGCCGACGGTTACAGCGCCACCGGGGCCGTGCCTTCGGTAGGGCCCAACCGCATGAGCTACTTCCTCAATCTGCACGGGCCCAGCGAGCCGGTGGAGACAGCCTGTTCGAGCTCGCTGGTGGCCGTGCACCGCGCGCTGCTCGCCCTCGACCGCGACGGCTGCGAACTCGCCATTGCCGGTGGCGTCAACACGGTCGTTTCGCCGCGGGCCCATGTCAGCTTCAGCCAGTCGGGCATGCTGAGCGAAGACGGGTGCTGCAAGACGTTCTCGCAGCATGCCGACGGCTATGTTCGCGGCGAGGGCGCGGGCTTCCTGGTGCTGAAAAAACTGGCAGCGGCCGAGCGCGACGGCGACCACATCTACGGGGTGATCCGCGCCAGCGCCGAGAACCACGGCGGGCGCGCGAACTCGCTGACGGCACCCAATCACAGGGCGCAGGAGGCACTGTTGGTGGATGCATACAGCAAGGCCGGCGTCGACCCTCCACGGTGGGCTACATAGAGGCGCATGGCACCGGCACGCCGCTGGGAGATCCGATCGAGGTTAACGCACTGAAGGGGGCGTTCGAACAACTGTACCGGCGCGCCGGCAAGCAAGGCGTTGCGCAGCCGCATTGCGGCATCGCTTCGGTCAAGAGCAACATCGGGCACCTGGAGCTGGCCGCGGGCGTGGCCGGCATCATCAAGGTGCTGCTGCAGCTCAAGCACAAGACGCTGGTCAAGAGCCTGCACTGCGAAGAGCTCAACCCCTACA
>JACDFR010000084.1 GCA_013815685.1 Ramlibacter sp. | reverse complement strand
GGGCGCAGGAGGGCGTTGCGCTCCTGGCCCAGGCGGCCAAGCCTGGGCTGCGGACCGCGCCTACTCCTGCACCCCTTCTCGCCCCGGCGGGGGGTGCCATTTCCCTGTTTCACTGGACTAGTGTCCCGGTAAGGCGCCTGGTTCATCCAGCCGGACTCAGCGCAAAAGCCCCAGCACAGCCTCGGCGGTTTTGCCGGCCGCGCCCTGATGCGACGCGCAGAACGCCGTCGCCGCCTCCACTGCCCTGCCAAGCGGACCCGGGTCGCCCGCCAGCGCGATGGCATTTCGCACGGCTTCCTCCATGCTTTGCACCCGCACCGCCACCCCGGCCTCCTGGGCAAGCTGCGCGGCCTCGGCAAAATTGAAAGTGTGCGGACCCATTACCACCACGCAGCCGCAGGCGGCGGCCTCGATCAGGTTCTGACCCCCCAAAGGCGCGAAGCTGCCGCCGAGCAGCGCGACGTCGGACAGGCCGTAATACAGCGCCATCTCGCCGAGTGAGTCCCCGATCCAAACGTCAGCTGGCGCCGGTTGCGCCGCCCAGGCGCTGCGGCGCGAAACGGCGAATCCGTGCTGCGTGGCCAAGGCCGCCACTTCTTCGAACCGCTGCGGATGCCGCGGGACGACCAGCCATTGCACCTGCGCGGCCGTGCGGCCGAGCACACGAAATAACTCGGCCTCTTCGCCTTCGCGCGAACTGGCGAACATGACCACTGGCCGGGGCCATGGCGCGCGCCAGCGGCGCCCCTGCTCCAGCTGCCCGGCGTCCGGCGACGCATCGAACTTCAGGTTGCCGAATACGCCCTTCACGGTCGCGCCTGCTTGGGCGAGCCGTTGCGCGTCGTGCTCGGTCTGCGCCCATACCGCGCTGAGGGCCGCGTAGGCCGGCCGCGACAGGCTTCCCAGGCGCAGCGTCTTGGCCAGCGACTTCTCGCTCAGGCGCGCGTTGGCGAGGACCAGCGGCATGCCGCGTTCCTTGGCGGCGTCGACGAGGTTGGGCCACACCTCCGTTTCGATGAGCACGCCCGCGCTCGGCTGGAAGTGGTTGAGGAAACGGCGCACGGACTTGGGCGTGTCCCACGGCAACCACGCCTGGCTGTCGCCTTCGCGCAGCAGCCGCTCGCCCTCGGCCCAGCCTGTCGCTGTGCCATGGGTGAGCAGCACGCGCATATCGGGGCGCAACGCGCGCAAGCGTTCCAGCAGGATTGCGCAGGCGCGTGTCTCCCCGAGCGAGACGGCATGGATCCACAGCAACCCGGGCTCCACGTGGTCCGTGTAGCGCCCAAATCGCTGCTCGACCGCGTGCCCGTAAGCCGGTTCGGCCACTCCGCGGCGCAGCAGCTTGCGCCGCAGCAGCGGCTGCGCCGCATACATGGAGAGCGAATAGAGAAGCCGCATTCTCAAGCGGCATTGAGATGGGCAAGCGCCGTAGGGCGGGCGCCCCAGCATGCCTGCCAGGCGCGCCACACTTCCTGCACGGACGGTGGACCCTCACCGCCCACGGCGCACTGGTGCGGCTGCCCGACCGGGCCTGCGCGCCAGGCGCGCGGCTGGCTGAATATCTGCACCAAGGGCAGGCCGAGCGCGACGCCCATATGCGAGACGCCCGAATCCACGCCGACCATGCTGCTGCAGCGTCCGATGAGGTTCAGCAAATCGGGCAGGCCCATGCGCGGCAACACCCGCGCAGCCGTTCCCAGCGCCTGCGCCATGCGCAGCGCCCACTCCTCTTCATGGGCGCTTGCCTGCGGCAGGAGGACGCGGAAACCGCTGGCGATGAACTCTCGGCCCAGCGCGGCCCAGTTGGCTTCTGCCCACTCGTTGTCGGCCCGGGTCGTGCCATGCGCAAACAGGACCTCGGGCGGCCCGGCCGCGGGATCCGCCGCCCAGGGATATACGGGCGCTCCTTCGAGCAAGCCAGCCGTCTCGTAGCGCAGCGCCCGTGCGGCGAGCAAGCGATAACGCGCCACCGCGTGGATGCGGGCGGGCATCGGCACCGCGCGCTGCAGCAGGTAGCGCACCGGCCATTCGTAGGCGCACAGTTCGCTGCGATTGCCGAAGGTCGCACTGAAGCCGCCACGAGCCAACCGTGCGCCACGCGCCACCCGGGCCGACTTGATGAGGCCCTGGAAATCGATGACAGCGTCGTATTGCTCGGCGCGCAACGCCTTGTGGAACGCGTCTCGCTCGATCCGCGTCGCGGACGCCCAAGGGTCCTTGCGCCAGCGCCGCTGGGCATAAGGCAGCACGCGTCCCACCGTGGGGGCCTGGCGCACCAGATCGGTGAACGCTTCCTCGACCACCCAGTCGAGCTTCGAGCCCGGGAGGCTTCGGCCGATGTCGTGCAGCACCGGAAGGGTCTGAACGACGTCGCCCAGCGACGAGAGCTTGACGACCAGGATTCTCAATGCGCCGCCTGGGCGATTTCTGCGTCGGGCTTGAGGCGCCGCAGCAGCGCCAGCATGTCCCGCTCGATGCGGTGCAGCGCCTCCTGGGTCTGGCCTTCGAAGCGCAGCACCAGCACCGGAGTGGTGTTGGATGCCCGGATGAGGCCAAAGCCGTCGGGCCAGTCCACCCGCACGCCGTCGATGGTGGACACCTGCGCCGGCGCTTCGAACGCAGCGCTGGCCACCAGCTTTTCGACCAGCGCATGGGGCTCGCCCTCGGCACATTTCACGTTGAGTTCCGGCGTCGAGAAACTGCTGGGCAATCCGTCCAGCACGGCGCTGGGGTCGGCATGGCGCGAGAGGATCTCCAGCAGGCGGGCCCCGGCGTAGGTCCCATCGTCGAAGCCGAACCAGCGCTCCTTGAAGAAGATGTGGCCGCTCATCTCGCCGCCCAGGGGCGAGCCCACTTCCTTCATCTTCGCCTTGATCAGCGAGTGCCCGGTCTTGAACATCAGCGGCACGCCGCCGGCCTCGCGGATCGCGGGGGCCAGGCGCTGGGTGCACTTCACGTCGAACAGGATGGTGCCGCCGGGCACGCGGGTGAGCACGTCCTGCGCGAACAGCATCATCTGCCGGTCGGGGTAGATGTTGTTGCCGCCGCGCGTGACGATGCCCAGGCGGTCGCCGTCGCCGTCGAAGGCCAGGCCCAGCTCGGCACCGTGGGCATCGATCGCGGCAATCAGGTCCCGCAGGTTCTCCGGCTTGCTCGGGTCGGGATGATGGTTGGGAAAGTTGCCGTCCACCTCGCTGTAGAGCTCGACCACTTCACAGCCGAGCGCCCGGAAGATGCCGGGCGCGGAAGCGCCGGCGATACCGTTGCCCGAATCGACGACGACCTTCATCGGCCGCGCCAGCTTCACGTCCTGCACGATGCGGTCGCGGTACGGCGCCAGCAGGTTCACGTTGCGGATGGTCCCCGGCCTGGCGGCGGGCCGGCCGGCCCCGGCTTCCTGCATCCGATGGCGCAGCGCCTGGATCTCCTGGCCGTAGATGGCGCGTCCCGCCATCACCATCTTGAAGCCGTTGTAATCCTTGGGGTTGTGGCTGCCCGTCACCTGGATGCCGCTGGCGCACAGGGTGCTGGCGGCGAAATAGAGCATGGGCGTGGTCACCATGCCGATGTCGATGACGTCGACGCCCGATGCGACCAGCCCGCGCACCAGTGCGGCCCCGAGCGCGGGGCCGCTGAGGCGGCCGTCACGGCCCACGGCCACCACCTTTTCGCCCTCGGCCTGCGCGATCGTGCCGAACGCATGGCCCAGGGCTTGCGCCACCTCTTCGGTCAGTGTGGCGGGCACGATGCCGCGGACGTCGTAGGCCTTGAAAATAGTGGGCGAAAGCTGCATTGATGGGTCTTCCCGAGGTACTTTTTGGCGAGGGACAAATTGTAGGTTCACGTCCATTGTCGAGCTGGCTGGCCTGTCGTCCCGCGAGCACCGAGGGGCATGTCCGAAAACGGCCAGTGCGCGGGCAGTCGCTGCGTATGATCGGCCCCATGAGCCCGGATGCCGCGACCATGCACCCCGACGCCTGCTACCTGGCGCTGCAGGCCCGCGATGCGCGTTTCGACGGCCGCTTTTTCATCGGTGTCACCTCGACCGGCATCTACTGCAGGCCGGTGTGCAAGGTGCGCATCCCGCGCCGGGAGAACTGCCTCTTCTTCGGCCATGCGGCGCAGGCGGAGAGCGCGGGCTTTCGCCCTTGCCTGCGCTGCCGGCCTGAACTGGCGCCGCACTCGGGGGTGTGGTCCATCCAGGACGCCAGCTATATCCTGGCGCACCAGGCGGCCCGCTGGCTGGACGATCCCGAGGCCTGGGGCGAAGCCCCGCCCAGCGTGGACCAGCTGGCCAGGCGCCTGGGCGTGAGCGACCGGCATGTGCGGCGCATCTTCGAGGCGCAGTTCGGCGTTTCGCCGGTGCAATACCTGCAGACCCGCCGGCTGCTCACCGCCAAGCAGCTGCTGGCCGACACCGACCTGCCCGTGACGCAGGTTGCGCTGATCAGTGGCTACGCCAGCGTTCGTCGCTTCAACGCGGCATTCGTCGGCCATTACAGGCTCAATCCCACCCAGTTGCGCCGCGAGGGCACGGCCGCACGGCCGCAGGGCCTGGCCATCCGCCTGGGCTACCGTCCGCCCTACGACGTTGCGGCCATGCTCGGCTTCTTCGCCCGGCGCCAGTTGGAGGGCATCGAGTTCGTCAACCAGGACGATGGCGCCGCGGCGATGGGCCGAACCGTCTCCCTGGAATCGGGCGGAAACACGCATGAGGGGTGGGTGGTGGCCGAGTTCGATGCGGCTCGCCATCAGGCCGTGCTGCGCGTGAGCGATTCGCTGCGTCCGGTATTGCCGGTGGTGATCCATCGCCTGCGCGCGGTGCTGGACCTTGACGCCGACCCGAGTGCGATCAACAGCGTGCTGCATCGCAGCTTCCCGCACGGCGACGGCCTGCGGGTTCCCGGGGCCATGAGCGGCTACGAGCTGGCGGTGCGGGCCGTGCTCGGCCAGCAGGTCACCGTGGCGGCGGCGCGGACTTTGGCGCAGCGCCTGGTCGGCCGGTTCGGCCAGCCGATCGAGACGCCCTTTGCGCAGCTTACGCGGCTGTTTCCCCATCCCGCCGTCCTGGCCCAGGCCGAAGGCGACGCGCTGGGGCAACTGGGCATCGTGAAGCAGCGCCAGACCGCCATCGTGGCAATCGCGCGCGCCGTGGCCGAAAAGCGATTGCAACTGCACGGCGGCGCCGACGTGCAGGCGACCATCGCGGCGCTCAAAGAACTGCCCGGCATCGGCGACTGGACCGCCCAGTACATCGCGATGCGCGCGCTGCGCTGGCCCGACGCTTTTCCGGCCGGCGACGTGGCGCTGCACAAGGCGCTGGGTGTGCAGGGCGGCCCCCATCCCGCGCGCGCGGCGCAAGCCGCCTCACAGGCATGGAAGCCCTGGCGCAGCTACGCCGTGGTACGCGCCTGGCACGCCACGACCCTTCCTCAGGAGACCCAATGAGATTCGACACCTCCATTGTCCAGGCGCGCTACCGGAGTCCCCTGGGTTCCATGATCGTGGCAGCCACGGCGCGCGGCGTGGCCGGCGTCTGGTTCGACGGCCAGCGCCATCTGCCCGACCACTGCGACTGGCCCGAGCGGCCAGGCGATCCATTGCTGGTTCGCGCGATCGCGCAGCTGGATGAATATTTCGCCGGGCAGCGCATCGCATTCGACTTGCCGCTGGATTTGCAAGGCGGCTCGCCCTTCCAGCAGTCGGTCTGGCAGGCCCTGCTGGGCATCCCGCCCGGCGGCACCACCAGCTATGCCGCCCTGAGCCAGCGTATCGGCCAGCCGGCCGCCGTGCGCGCCGTGGGCGCGGCTGTGGGGCGCAATCCGGTGAGCGTCGTGGTGCCCTGCCACCGTGTCGTGGGGTCGAACGGAGCGCTCACCGGGTATGCGGGTGGCCTTGAGCGCAAGGGCGCGCTGCTGCGGCTCGAAGGCGCATTGATGTGAATCGGGAATCAATCCGTGTCCAACGTTTCATGAGTGCCGGGGCGGCGAACGCGCTGCTTGCCCCGCATACTCGCGCGCAATGAACCGAGCCTCTCTGATCGATTTCACCCTCCTGGCCGCCATCTGGGGTTCGTCTTTTCTATTCATGCGCCTGGCCACCGTTGAATTCGGTGCGCTGCCCACGGCCGCCGTTCGCGTCGCAGTCGCCTCTGTCTTCCTGCTTCCGCTGCTCCTGATGCGCGGCCTGGGCCCCCAGTTGCGCCGGAACTGGAAGCCGGTGTTCGCAATTGGCGTGCTCAATTCCGGCATCCCGTTCGCTTGCTTCGCCTTCGCACTGCTCTCGATCACCACCGGCCTGTCTGCCATCCTGAACGCCACTGTTCCCCTGTTCGGGGCCGTCGTGGCCTGGTTCTGGCTGAAGGACCGGCTCACCGCGTCGCGGGTGCTGGGCCTGGCCGTCGGGTTCGCAGGCGTTGCCATGCTGGCGTGGGACAAGGCCAGCTTCAAGCCCGATGCCTCCGGCATTGCCCCGGGCTGGGCCGTGATGGCCTGCCTGCTCGGGACGCTGTGCTACGGCGTCGCGGCCATTGCGGCCAAGCGGTACCTCACCGGATTGCCGGCCCTGGTCACTGCAACCGGAAGCCAGCTTGGCGCGACCTTGGGCATGGCGCTGCCGGCCCTGTGGTTCTGGCCGGCGCAAGTGCCCGGCTTGCAGGCGTGGCTGGCCGTGATCGCTGTCGGCGTGGTCTGCACGGGCATCGCCTACATCCTGTATTTCAGGCTCATCGAGCAGACCGGACCTGCGCGCGCACTGGCGGTGACTTTTCTCGTGCCGGTGTTCGCTGTGATCTACGGCATGCTGTTCCTGGGAGAGAAAGTGACGGGCTGGATGCTTTTGTGCGGGCTCGTGATTGTTTGCGGCACGGCCCTGTCGACCGGGTTGCTCAAATTGCCCGGCCGGGCCGTCAAGACAGCCGCTTAGACTAAAGCTAAAAGCTGGAAGCGCGAAAGCTAGAAGCGCGGAAGGTCCCGCAAGCTGCGACCCGGCGCTTCCACGTCCAGGGCCAGTGTCTCGATGCCTTCGGGCAGGACGTCGACCTTGACCTCCGGACCGGGTTGCAGGCCCCCTTCATCGTCGGGGAACATGCTGATCACGGTGTCACCTTCGACCAGGCGGTCCACCACCTCGGTCAGGCGGGTGGGCGTGGGCGACATGTCCCAGCTCGCACGCGTGCCATCGATCAGCCCCATCATGGCCTCCACAATCTGGGCGCCTTTGTAGCGCAGCGCGGTAATACCGTATTTGGCGTTTTCGACCATGCACCCATTGTCGGCGCTCACTCAGCCGCCGCGATAAGTCAACCGCGACAGAAGGCGTGGGACCGTGCCTACGGCCAGGGGTAAAAAATGCCGCCCGCGCTACACTGGCCGGCCAGATATGAGTTCGCTTGCCCGCATCCAGATTTCCGCGCCCGTCCTCCCCGCGCCAGCCCTGGGCAAGGCCCATGCGCGCCGGCTGCGCGAGATCTACCGCTCCGCCGGCTGGCCCTGCCAGGATCTGCTGGAAATCGAGCTGCTGGCGGCCGGTATGGTCGATCGCGTGCAGGCCCCCACCGGGCATGAGTCGCTCCGCGTCACCGACGCAGGCGTTCGCCTGCTGGCCGCGGCCCTGGCCGCCAACCGTGCCGTGCTATCCGCTCACGAAGCACTGGTCGAGCGTGTGGCCAGGGAAATATGCCGCGCCGGCCGCATTGCCTGGCGGGGCTTGGCGCTGCGCGCGCAGGTGCCGGGAACGGGCGACGGCAGGCCCTTGCGATGGTGCGTGACCAAGCCCGATGTCTTCTCCATTCGCAATACGTCGGTTCCCGCCTATGTGGATCCCATCGTGCATGAGGTGAAAGTTCGCCGGGCCGACCTTTTGGGGGACGTGCGCAACGAGGCCAAGCGGGCGGCCTACCTCGACCTGGGCGAGTGCTGGTATGTCCTGGGAACTGACGCGCGGGGCCGCTGCATTGGGGAGCCCGATGAGGTTCCTGCCGAATGCGGCGTCCTGGTACTCCTGGGCGAGCGTCTTTCCGTGGCACGGGCGGCGCCGCGCAAGACGCGCACCAGCCTGCCCTTCGGTGTGTGGATGGCACTGGCCAAGGCGACCCCTTTGCCGGCGCAAGACGGCGAAGCGCAGGCCCTGCTGGGTACGCAGGCGCTGTAGCGCTACTGGGTCGGATGATCCGACTTGCCGGGTTCGGGCACCTTGACGCGGCCTTTTTCCGGATCGGCAGGCTCTTGCAGGGGCTCCGGATTCACCGGCTTGGGCAGCTCCGCGGGTGGGTTGGCCGGGGCGGGCGCGCTGGACACTCTCGCTACTCCCGCTGCACGTCGACAAGCGGCGATCCATCGGCCACCACTTCACCCCCATCGCGGGCACGGTCGTCGCTCGGGATGTCCTCTTCGTCCGACAACTCAGGCTCTTGCTTGTCCAATCCGGGCGACGGCGGCAGATGGCCGGGGGCAATCGCTTGGTTCATTCGTTTCTCAGTCAAATCGTCGGGGGCTTGCCCCTGGGATCTTCAGGCTCGGCAGGCGGTAGCTGCGGGCTGAATTCGGGCTCGACGGGCAGGCGTGTCGGATTGGGTTCACCGGGCTCGGGGCCCGAGGGCAAAGGTTCAGGCTCGACAGGATGGGTAGGCATCAGAAAAGGCTCTTGTTCCACAGCAGCGGATCGATCTCCTCAGCAAATCGTGGATCGGGGTTGTCCCACCGCGTATCGGCAACAGGCGGTGAGAAGCCGTCCTCCAGCGAAGGCGGTTGCGGCGCTCGGGTGTGCAAGCTGGGGTCGAGGTCGTAAGGGATCATCGTGAGACTCCTTTTGACCATCGTGGCAGCAGCGCGGACCCCAGGGCCTCAGCGGAAGTGCC
The DNA here is from genome assembly GCA_013815685.1 of Ramlibacter sp. Taxonomy (GTDB): domain Bacteria; phylum Pseudomonadota; class Gammaproteobacteria; order Burkholderiales; family Burkholderiaceae_C; genus Ramlibacter. Next base: position 3,558 of record JACDFR010000084.1, on the reverse strand, counting down.
TTGCGCGTGTCGGCCCGCGCCGACGTCTGCTCAGTTGTTTTCGTGAACGAGCCGCTGTGCTTCCCGCCGCATGACGGTGCTGGGCTCGTGCGTGAAGGGCAGGCGCGGCAACCCGATCAGGGCTTGCAAGCTGCCATGGGCGCGGTCCATGTCGCTGCCGATCATGGCCAACGCGACTTCGTGACCCGGCTCGTTGCGGGCAATTTCAAGGTAGGCTGCGCGCAGGCGCTGGTAGTCCGCCTCGGCCCTGGCGACTTCCTGCTGAAGTGCCTCAATTCGTGAATGTTCGCTACGGCTGTGGCGCATGGGGAACTACCTTGCCAATCGTCGCTGATGCAACATCGTAGGCAGGCGGTTGTGTTTCGCGTGTAGGACAAGCCAGACAAGTGCGTCAGTCTCGCTCCGGCTGGGCCGGATCATGGAAGAATTCCGCTCGAGAAACACTCGCTTTCAAATGCAGCCGCCCTCCGCCGCCAACGCCAACCGCTTCGAAGCGCTCGACGGTTGGCGCGGCCTGTGCGCCTGCCTGGTCGTGATGTTTCACTTCCACGGATACAGCCCGATCTACAGCTGGGGACTCATCCGCAACAGTTACCTGTTCGTGGACTTCTTTTTCGTCCTCAGCGGCTTCGTCATCGCCTGGAACTACGCCATGCGGCTGGACTCGTGGCAGGGTGTGCGGAGATTCCTGCTCCTGCGCGTGGGCCGGGTGTACCCGCTCCACCTGTTCATGCTGCTGTGCTTCCTGGCTTATGAAGTCCTGAGGCATCTGAGCGCGCGGGCGCAGCCGTCTCCCTTCCCCACGTTCGAGGGCGGCACGGCGCCCATCGCCCTGCTGTCTCATTTTTTCCTCGTTCACAGCCTTCACCTGCACGACGGCCTTACCTGGAACGGGCCGAGCTGGTCCATCAGCACCGAGCTGTGGACGTATGTCCTGTTCGCGCTGCTGTCCGTCTGGCTCGGTGTTCGCAACTGGATGCTGGGGCTGGTGGCCTTGGCAGCACCGCTCCTGTTGGTGCACTTGTCCAGAACCGGCATGGACACGACCTACGACTGGGGCCTGATCCGGTGTGTTTTCGGCTTCGCGCTTGGCACGGCTTGTTACCAAATTCTCAGGCTTTGGCCGCAGGTTCAGCGCACTTTGCCGGCCAAGCCCGGGGTGATGACGATGCTGGAGTGCTTGATGGTCGGCGCCGTGATCGTCTTCGTCGCGGCAGCGGGCACCACGGCCTTGTCGTTTCTCGCGCCATTCGTGTTCGCCGTTGCCGTGCTGGTTTTTTCGGTGGAGGCCGGATGGCTCAGCCGCCTGTTGCGCACACCTCTGCTGAAGTGGCTGGGCATGCTGTCTTATTCCATCTACATGACCCACTTCATCTTCGTGCTGGTGCTGCCCCGCCTGGTGAAACGCCTCGTGCGCCAGGACCTGTGGACGCCCATGCCATTGCCCACCGGACAGTACGTGATGGTGTTTGGACGGGACAACGTCGAAGGCACTCTTCTGTATGGCGCGGTGCTGGCACTCACGGTGGCGTTCAGTGCGTTCACCTACCGCTGGATAGAGACGCCGGGCCGCGACTGGACCCGCCGGTGGGTGCGTGGCGCCAAGCCATCGGGGGCGACTTTGGGCCAGTCGGGCACCAATTCCGCTCCCGTGCCCTGACACGCGTTCGTCATTTTTTTGCGGTAGAGCATCGCGAAGGTCAAGTGCAAATTTGCGAGTCGTCGTTACAGCGCACCAGAAGTATCGCTCGAGTCCTACAAAGTGTGAGCAGGGTGCCACTTACGATTACCCAGGCTCATCCTATCGCTCCGAGAAGCTCTGCCGTTCACCCCGGAAGACGCCCCCTCCTTGCACTGGCGAACGAGCCCATGACCCAGTGACTTTTTGTTTGTTGATGGTGACGAGAAATCTGTTTGACCCTACTGCCAGGAGAGCCCGATGCACAGTTCCCTGATCGCTGTCGTTCTCTGCTTTTTCGCGCAAGCCGCGCTGGCGCAATGCGTGGATGTGCAACCTCTCGCGCAAGATGTCCGACAGGGAAGCGAACTCATCAAGAAGGCCAAGACGTCGGTACCGGGCGCCGTGCGCCCGGGCGGCGAATTGATCAAGACGGCCGCCGCCGGCACGCACGATGCGCCGGCCATCGCGCGCGATGCGTCCCCCAGCGCCACCGCGCCTGCCGGCCAGGAGGACACGCCACGGCGCGGCGGCCCGGCGATGCTGCTGGCGGCGCTGGCGCTGATGTCAGGCATAGCGCTGCGGCGCTACGGTGCCGATCGGCAATGACGGCAGGCGGTCTGGCCACCCTGGCGGAGCGAGCGCTGAAGTGGAGCGCGCTCACTACCATCGCCCGATTCGCGTTGCAGCTGGGTGCGCAGATCGCCCTGGCGCGAATGCTGGGTCCCGAGAATTTCGGGGTCTACGGCATCGGCATGACGATCCTGACGTTCGCCACGTTCCTCTCGGGCGCGAGTTTCAGCTGGAACCTGATGCTGTTGCCCACAGTGACCCGGGACGACATCCGTTTCTCCTTCACCTGGCAGGTGATGGCCGGCCTGCTGTCCGCCGCCGCGATGTTCGCGGCCGCGCCCGCGATCGCCGGATTCTTCTCCGACCCGCGGGTCGAAGGCATGGTCCAGCTGTTGTCCCTGGCCAGCTTGCTGATGGCGACCGGCGCGCCGGCCACTTACCTCCTGCAACGCGACCTGAACTTCCGCGTTCTCGGCCTGATCCAGATCGCCAGCTATGCGGCCGGTTACCTGGCCGTGGGCATTCCGATGGCGCTGCATGGATACGGCGCCTACTCCCTGGGCGCGGCATGCGTAGTGCAGGCCGCCGTCGCGCTGGTGGCTTCTTATATAGCCAGGCCCCATCCCGTGCGGCCGCTGTTCTCGCATGCCGGGGGCGCCGCGGCGCTTTCCACGGGCCGCACGGTGTTTCTCACCAACGTGGTGAACTGGTTGCTGGGCAACCTCGATCGCGTGCTGATCGGGCGTGTGCTCAACGCCCAGGCAGTGGGGCTCTATACGGTGGCTTATAACCTCGCCCAGATTCCCAACGTGCTGCTGGTGGGGGCCCTTCAGCCGGCCATCCTGGCCACCGGCGCCAAGATGCAAAACGACCCGCAGCGGCTGGCGCAGGGATGGCTGATGGCGCTGGCCTGCATCCTGGTGTTGGTCACCCCCGCGTCCGTCGTCGCGGCGCTGCTGTCCGCCGACCTGGTGAGACTGATGTACGGCGCGGCATGGGTCGAATCGGCCTGGGTGCTGGCCGTACTCTTTCTGTGCCTGCCGGCCTGGGCCTGCCTGGGGCTGACCACCCCGGTCCTGTGGAACACCGGCCGCAAGCACCAGGAGTACATGCTGCAATTGCCTTTGCTGGCACTCGCAGGGCCGGCCTGGTGGCTGTTCGCACCCGCCGGCATCCGCGGCGTGGCCCTGGTGTCCGCGGCCGTCATCTTCGCCCGCGCCCTGGTCATCGTTGCGGCGGCGCTCAACGCACTCCGGCTTCGCTGGTTCACGCTCCTGCCCTACGCGGCGCGCGGCCTGGGCCTGGCC
>JACDFR010000035.1 GCA_013815685.1 Ramlibacter sp. | reverse complement strand
CGACCTGGGGCTGCGCTCGGTCGTGGATGGCATCGAACTGCAGAACGGCCGGTTGCGCGCTCACCTGGACGGGCGCCGGCTCCTGATCGACGAGTTCATGCTGCGCGGCCCCGGTGCGGCCGGCGCGGGCGGCACCGTGGTGGCCAGCGGCGAAGGCAGCTGGACCGCGGCCGGGCCGCAGGCGCGCATGACGGCGCAAATAACCCGGCTGCGCGCCAGCGTTCGCTCGGACCGCCGGCTCACCGTCTCGGGTACCCTGGCCGCCCGGCACGACACATCGGGGACCGTGGTGAACGGCAACCTGAAAGTGGACCAGGCCCTGATCGTCCTGCCCGAGCAGAATACCCCCAAGCTGAGCGACGATGTGGCGGTACGCGGCGCAGCCGGCCCGGTGACACAAACCGAGGCGCGGGCGTCGGAGCAGGCGGCGCGGCCAGCCGCCAGAAAACTGGCGCTGGCCGTCGACCTCGACCTTGGCGACGAATTCCGCGTCCAGGGCCTGGGCATCGACACGCGCCTGCGCGGCACCCTCGCGCTGTCCGGCCAATCCATCACCGCGCCCCGGCTGGTCGGCATCATCCGCGCGGCCGGCGGTGAATACCGCGCGTACGGTCAGCGCCTGGACATCGAGCGTGGCGTGGTGCGCTTCACCGGGCAGATCGACAACCCGTCCCTGGACATCCTGGCGGTGCGGCCCAACATGATGCAACGGGTGGGGGTGCAAGTCTCGGGGAGGGCGCTGGCGCCTTATGTGCGGCTTTATTCCGAGCCGGACATGCCCGAGGCGGAAAAACTCTCATGGCTGGTGGTGGGACGGGCATCCGCGAGCGGCGGCGCCGAGGCTGCCTTGCTGCAGCAAGCCGGGATGGCGCTGTTGGCCAGCCGTTCGGGCCGGAGCAATCAAGGCGTGGCCGCGGCGCTGGGCCTGGACGAACTGTCCTTCAAGCGCGACGGCGCCGATGGGCCATCGATCACCCTGGGCAAGCGCTTCGGCCGAAATTTTTATGCGGCGTATGAACGCAGCCTCTCCGGTGCTCTGGGGACGCTCTACATCTTCTTCGACCTCACGCGCCGTGTGACGCTGCGGGCCGAAGCGGGGGAGCGGACTGCGCTGGACCTGATCTATACGTTTTCGTTCGATTGAAGTTTCTCTTGCAGGTCTCGCAGGCCCCGGCACATCGGGCGCGCGGAAAGACCTAATCGTTCCCGAGGCCAGGCAAGGCAGCGCCACCGCCGACAGACAGCAAGCCGGCCCTGGAATAGATCCCGAGCTTCTCACGCGTATCGACGATGTCGAGATTGCGCATGGTGAGCTGGCCGATCCGGTCCTTGGGAGAGAACGTCGACTCGCCTTTTTCCATGGTCAGGCGCTCGGGCTTGTAGGTGAGATTGGGCGATTCGGTGTTGAGCAGCGAATAGTCGTTGCCGCGGCGCAGCTCGATCGTCACTTCGCCGGTCACAGCGCGCGCCACCCAGCGCTGGGCGCTCTCGCGCAGCATGATGGCCTGCGGGTCGAACCAGCGGCCCTGGTACAAGAGGCGCCCCAGCTTGCGGCCGTTGTCGCGGTACTGCTCGATGGTGTCTTCGTTGTGGATGCCGGTAATGAGCCGCTCATAGGCGATGAACAGCAGCGCCAGGCCGGGCGCTTCGTAGATGCCGCGGCTCTTGGCTTCGATGATGCGGTTTTCGATCTGGTCGCTCATGCCCAGGCCGTGGCACCCGCCGATGCGGTTGGCTTCCAGGATCAGCGCCACCGGGTCGGCGAAGGCCTGGCCGTTCAGCGCGACGGGCTGGCCGTCCTCGAAGCGCACGGTGACTTCCTCGGCCTTCACCGCGACATCTTCCTTCCAGAAGGCCACGCCCATGATCGGGTTGACGATCTTGATGCCGCTGGCCAACTGCTCCAGGTCCTTGGCCTCGTGGGTGGCGCCCAGCATGTTGGAGTCGGTGGAATAAGCCTTCTCGGCCGACATCTTGTAGCCGAAGCCGGCCTTCGTCATGAAGGCCGACATCTCGGCGCGCCCGCCCAGCTCGTCGATGAACAGCTGGTCCAGCCAGGGCTTGTAGATGCGCAAGCTGGGGTTGGTGAGCAGGCCGTAGCGGTAGAAACGCTCGATGTCGTTGCCCTTGAAGGTACTGCCGTCGCCCCAGATGTGGACGTCGTCTTCCTTCATCGCGGCGACCAGCATGGTGCCGGTGACGGCCCGGCCGAGCGGGGTGGTGTTGAAGTAGGTCGCGCCCGCCGTGGAGATGTGGAAGGCGCCGGCCTGCAAGGCCGCGATGCCCTCGTGCGCCAGCTGCAGGCGGCAATCGACCAGCCGGGCCTTCTCGGCGCCGTATTGCAGGGCCTTGCGCGGGATCTCGTCGTAATCGAGCTCGTCCGGCTGGCCCAGGTTGGCGGTGTAGGCGTAGGGCACCGCGCCCTTCTGGCGCATCCAGTGCAGCGCGGCGCTGGTGTCCAGGCCACCGGAAAAGGCGATGCCGACCTTCTGGCCGGCGGGGAGGTGTTCGAGGATGGTGCTCATGGGGTCGCCGCGGTTAGCCGAAATGGCAGACGTAGTGATAGGCCCGGGCCACGCGGATCTCGAAGCTGGAGTTGCCGGCCACGCTGAACTTGTCGCCGGGAGCGCTCCTGCGCCATTCATCGGTGCCCGCGAGCTTGTACTCGCAGCCGCCGGCCACGCATTCCATGATCTCGGGCGCGCCGGTCTTGAAGGTGAGCTGCGCGGGAAACACGACGCCCACGGATTTTCTGGTGCCGTCGGCCAGCGTGACGGTGTGGCTCACGCACTTGCCGTCGAAATACACATTGGCCTGGGTCGTGATGCCGGCGACGGCTATATTTTCGGTGGTCATAGCTGGGGCTGGGGGAAACCGCCGATTTTAGCGTCGGCGGCCACCTCGGCCCGCAGCCTCGGCGTTAGCGCCGGTGATGGTGGTGGCGATAGCCGCCCCAATACCCGAGGTTGAACGACAAGCCGACCGGCGGGTAGTACGGCCGCGCGTAGTACGCGGGGTAAGCCGGATAGGCGGGGTACGCCGGGTAGTACGTGCTGTACGACGCCATGGGTGCAACCATCATCGGCTGCACCGCCGGCGTACCGACGATGACGCCCACGGCAGTGCCCGCTGCGGCGCTGGGCGCCTCGGCCGGAGGCGCCATGTTGCCGCCCATCGGCGTCACCGCCAGCCGGATGGTCGCGCCCGGGTCATAGGGCAACTGGACATTATGCTGCCGCCCGGCGTATTCGTAGGTCACGTCGTAACCGACGGTCCGGTTCTCGTAGTACGTCTGGGTGCCGCATTGCTGCACGTTCTGCACGTAGCTGCCCGAGCCTTCGATGTTGTTGCCCACCGCGGCCCCGCCAACCAAGCCGATCAAGGTGGCGGCAGCGCGGCCTGTCCCGTGTCCGATCTGGTTGCCCACCGCGCCGCCGGCGATCGCACCGAGGACGGCGCCGCCGCCCGAATTGGGCTGCTGCACGGCCATCGGCTGGTAGCTGCAAACCTGCCGCGGCACGGCCACTTGCTGGATCACCGGCGTGCTGGAAATCACGCGGCCAATTTCCTCGGCGGCGGCGGTTCCGCCGGCACCAGCCAACAGTCCCATCGCTGAAAACAAAACTGCTCTTTTCATCGACGACTCCTTCAATTACCCAATGCTGAAATTTTAAGCAAACACAGCGGCGCAAGCACGGCCATTCGGGTAAAGCGCCGGTAAAAGTGCCCGTTCAGCAGTGGGCAAGCAACGCCCACGCCTCAGGATCGAAGCCGACCGTGGCGCGACCGCGCCACTCGACCACCGGCCGCCTGATCACGCTGGGCTGGGCCTGCATGAGTTCGCGTGCACTGCCGGCGTCGGTGACGCGGCCTTGTACGGCCGGGTCGAGCTTGCGCCAGGTGGTGCCCTTGCGGTTGAGCAGTTTCTCCCACCCCAGCTGCGCGATCCAGCCGTCCAGCAGGGCAGCGGGCACACCCTGCTTCCTGAAATCGTGGAACTCGCAAGCCACGCCCTTTTCGGCCAGCCAGGCCCGCGCCTTCTTGACCGTGTCGCAGTTGGGGATGCCGTACAGGATGATGCTCATGGCCAAATCATAGTGCTGGACAATGCGTGCCATGGAAACCCTGCAAGACTGGCTGGCGCACTGCGAAAGCCTGCACCCCAAGACCATCGAGATGGGTCTCGAACGCGTGCAAGGCGTCGCCGCGCGGATGGGCCTGCGGCTGGACTGCCCGGTCATCACTGTGGCCGGCACCAACGGCAAGGGCTCGACCTGCGCGATGCTCGAAGCCATCGCCTTGCAGGCGGGCTACCGCACCGGCGTCTACACCTCACCGCACCTGGTGCACTTCGAGGAACGCTGCCGCATTCACGGAGAGATCGCCGGCGCCGATGCACTGGTGCCGCATTTCGAGCGGGTGGAGGCCGCGCGCGACGGCGTGACGCTGACCTATTTCGAGTTCACTACGCTGGCCATCCTCGGCTTGATGGCCGAATCGCGGCTGGACATCGCCATCCTCGAAGTGGGGCTGGGCGGCCGCCTGGATGCGGTGAACATCGTGAACGCGGATTGCGCGGTGATCACCAGCATCGACCTGGACCACATGGACTTGCTGGGCGGCGACCGCGAGAGCATCGGGCGCGAGAAGGCCGGGATCATGCGCACCGGCCGGCCGGTCATCGTGAGCGACCCGGTTCCGCCGCAAAGCGTTCTGGACCGCGCCGTGGAGATCGGCGCGGACCTCTGGACCCTGGGCCGCGATTTCAATTTCTCCGGCGACAAGCAGCAGTGGGCCTGGGCCGGCCGCGGCCGGCGCTACTCGGGCCTGGCCTATCCGGCATTGCGCGGCGCCAACCAGCTGGTCAACGCCTCGGGCGTGCTGGCCGCGTTCGAGGCGCTGCGGCCCAGGCTGCCGGTGACGGCGCAGGCCGTGCGCAACGGGCTGGGCATGGTCGAACTGCCCGGGCGGTTCCAGATCGTGCCGGGCGAGCCCGCGCTGGTTCTGGATGTCGCCCACAACCCGCATTCGGTCGCGGCGCTGGCGGCCAACCTGGACGCGATGGGCTTTTATCCCACCACGCATGCCGTGTTCGGCGCCATGGCGGACAAGGACCTGGCGCCGATGCTCGCGAAAGTGGGGCCGATGATCGACCGCTGGTACTTCACCGATTTGCCGACGCCGCGCGCGCGAGCCGCCGCGCAGCTGCAGGCCGTATGGCAGGCCCAGAACAAGCGCGCCGATACGGCCGCCAGCATCCACCCCGGCCCGATGGCGGCGCTGCAGGCCGCGGTGGCCGCCGCGGACCCCGCTGATAGAATCGTCGTCTTCGGATCGTTCTACACCGTGGGCGGCGTTCTGAAGGACGGTGTACCCCGTCTTCAGGCCAAACATCTCGCGAGCTGACAGCTTCATGCCCTTTTTCAAATCCCGCAAAGGTGGCGACGAGTCGGCAGCCACCCCCCGCCAGCCCGAAAGCGTCGAGGCGATGCGCATGCGCGCGAGGCACCGGCTGATCGGCGCGGGCGTGCTGGTGCTGATCGGCGTGATCGGCTTTCCGCTTCTCTTCGATACGCAGCCCCGGCCGATTGCGGTTGACATTCCCATCGAAATTCCCGACCGCAACAAGGCCAGGCCGCTGCCGGTGCCGGCCCAGGCCGCGGCCCCGTCCGCGGCGCAAAAGCCCGCGGCAGCCGCACCGGCGACGCCGGCGCCCGCCGCCGAGAAAGCAGCCGTGGTTGCGCCCAAGCCGGAGCCGAAAACCGAGCCCGCTGCCGAATCCAGATCGGCCGCCGGCGATGGCCGCTTCGTGGTGCAGGTGGGTGCGTTCGCCGACGCGGGCAAGGCCCGTGAGGCCCGGCAAAAGCTGGAGCGCGCGGGCCTGAAGACCTACACCAACGTCGCCGAAACCAAGGACGGCAAGCGCATCCGGGTCCGTGCGGGCCCGTTCGCGAGCCGGGCCGAGGCGGACAAGGCGGCTGACAAGATCAAAAGCCTGAACTTGCAGGCCTCCATCCTCAGCCTGTAGATGTTGCCCGCGCTGGATTGGGTTTTTCTGGCCGTGTTGGCTGCATCGCTGTTGCTGGGGGCCTGGCGCGGGCTGGTGTACGAGGTGTTGTCGGTGATCAGCTGGGTGGCGGCGTTCATCGTGGCGCAGTGGCTGGCGCCGGATGCGGCAGCGATGCTGCCCGTTGCCGGCTTCGGCGAAGCGATGCGCTACGCGGCCGGGTTCGTGCTGGTCTTCATCGCGGTGGTATTCACCGGCGGCCTGCTGGCCTGGCTGACCAAGAAGCTGGTGGAGGCGGTGGGCCTGCGGCCCATCGACCGCACCCTGGGAGCGCTGTTCGGGCTGATGCGCGGGGCAGTGTTGCTGCTGGCCCTGGCCGTGGTGATCAACATGACCGCGCTCAAGCGCGCGCAGTGGTGGACCGAATCGAAGGGCGCCGTCATCGCGACATCGGCGCTCGAGGGACTGAAACCGGTATTGCCCGAGCGATTCGGGCGCTACCTTCCTGGCTAGGCATCAATATGTGCGGAATCGTCGGCGTTGTCAGCAGCGCCCCAGTCAACCAGCTGATCTACGACGCCCTGCTGCTGCTGCAGCACCGCGGCCAGGACGCGGCGGGCATCGTCACCCAGCAGGAGCGCAAGTTCTTCATGCACAAGGCCAAGGGCATGGTGCGCGACGTCTTTCGCACCCGCAACATGCGCGCGCTCCCCGGCAACGCGGGCCTGGGCCAGGTGCGCTACCCCACGGCGGGCAACGCCTACAGCGAGGAGGAGGCGCAGCCCTTCTACGTCAACGCGCCGTTCGGCATCGTGCTGGTGCACAACGGCAACCTGACCAATGCCCAGGCGCTGAAGGCAGAACTGTTTTCCACCGACCACCGCCACATCAACACCGAAAGCGATTCCGAGGTCCTGCTCAACGTCTTCGCCCACGAGCTCGAGAAGTCGACCCGGGGCGTTCCGCTGCAGCCGGAGGACGTGTTCACGGCCGTGCACAACGTGCACCGCCGGGTTCGCGGCTCGTATGCCGTGATCGCCCTCGTCGCCGGCCACGGCGTCCTGGCATTTCGCGATCCGTTCGGCATCCGGCCGCTGTCGATTGGCCGCGGCAAGGACGGCACCGTGATGGTGGCGAGCGAGTCGGTCGCCCTCGAAGGCACGGGCCATGTGCTCGAGCGCCATGTGGCGCCCGGCGAAGCCGTTTTCATCGACCTGGACGGCAAGGTCCACGCGCGGCAGTGCGCCCAGGCGCCCAAGCTGTTCCCCTGCATCTTCGAATTCGTGTACCTGGCGCGGCCCGACTCGGTGATGGACGGCATCTCCGTCTACCAGGCGCGGCTGAACCTGGGCGAGACCCTGGCCAAGCGCGTGGTCTCCACCGTGCCGCCGAACGAGATCGACGTCATCATCCCGATCCCCGAATCCAGCCGGCCCAGCGCCACCCAACTGGCGCATCTGCTGGGCGTGCCCTACCGCGAGGGGTTCGTGAAGAACCGCTACGTGGGCCGTACCTTCATCATGCCGGGGCAGGGCGTGCGCAAGAAGTCGGTGCGCCAGAAGCTCAACGTGATCGCCAGCGAATTCAAGGGCCGCAATGTGCTGCTGGTCGACGACTCGATCGTGCGCGGCACCACCAGCCGCGAGATCGTGCAGATGGCGCGCGACGCCGGCGCCCGCAAGGTCTACCTGGCCAGCGCCGCGCCGCCGGTGCGCTTTCCCAATGTCTACGGCATCGACATGCCCACCTCGAGCGAACTGGTGGCCCACGGCCGTACCATCGAGGAGGTGCGGGCCATCATCGGCTGCGACGCGCTGATCTACCAGGACGTGGAAGGGATGAAGCGCGCAGTCATGAAAGGCGCGTCTACCGCGCCGGGCTCGCTGCCCCTGGACGGCTTTGACGCATCCTGCTTCGACGGCGTCTATGTCACCGGCGACATCAACGCCGGCGACATCGAGCGCATCAACCAGGCGCGCATCGGCCAGGAAGACGCGCTGGAAGAAGACACCTCGCGGCTGGCCTTGCCCAACGCGCACGATGCCTGAACGCATGAACACCCGCACCCGTTTCGCTCCCTCGCCCACAGGCTTCATCCACCTGGGCAACATCCGCTCGGCCTTGTATCCCTGGGCTTTCGCCCGCTCCACGGGCGGGGACTTCATCCTGCGCATCGAAGACACCGACGTGGAGCGTTCCTCGCAGGCGGCCGTCGACGTGATCATCGAAGGCATGGCCTGGCTCGGGCTGCACCATGACGAGGGCCCCCATTTCCAGATGCAGCGCATGGACCGCTACAAGGAAGTGCTGGCGCAGATGAACGCCGCCGGCCAGGTGTACCCCTGTTACATGAGCGTGGCCGAACTCGACGCGCTGCGCGAGCGCCAGATGGCCCGCAAGGAAAAGCCGCGCTACGACGGCACGTGGCGGCCCGAGCCCGGCAAGACCTTGCCGCCGGTGCCCGAGGGCGTGCAGCCGGTGCTGCGCTTCAGGAACCCGGTGGGCGGCGTGGTGGCCTGGGACGACAAGGTCAAGGGCCGCATCGAGATCGGCAACGACGAACTGGACGACCTGGTGATCGCCAGGCCGGCCGGCGACGGCGAAGCCGTGGGAGTACCCACCTACAACTTCTGCGTGGTGGTGGATGACATCGACATGCGCATCACCCACGTGATCCGCGGCGACGACCATGTGAACAACACGCCGCGCCAGATCAACATCTTTCGCGCCCTCGGCGTGGAGCCGCCGGTCTACGCCCACCTGCCCACGGTGCTGAACGAACAGGGCGAGAAGATGAGCAAGCGCAGCGGCGCCAAGCGGGTGACGCAGTTTCGCGATGAAGGCTTCCTGCCCGACGCCGTGGTGAACTACCTGGCGCGCCTGGGCTGGTCGCATGGCGACGACGAGATCTTCAGCCGGCAGCAGTTTGTCGCCTGGTTCAACCTGGACCACCTGGGCAAGAGCGCGGCGCAGTTCGACGAGGCCAAGCTGCGCTGGGTCAATGCCCAGCACCTCAAGGCCATGGACGACGAGCCGCTGGCGCAGCTGGTCGGGCAGCAACTCGCGAAGAGCGGCATGGCGGCCGACGACCGGTTGCCGGGCATCTGCGCGGTATTCAAGGACCGCTGCGACACCACCGTGGCGCTGGCCGGCTGGGCCGCGAAGTTCTACGCACCCGTTCAGCCCAGCCCGGACGAGGTCGCCAAGCACATGGTGGAGGGCGTGCGCCCGGCCATTGGCATGCTGGCGGCCATGCTGGAGACGTGCCCGTGGAACAAGGCCGCCATCGGCGAGGCCATCAAGGAAGTGCTGCGCGCGACCGGCATGAAGATGGCGCAGCTGGCGATGCCGGCGCGCGTGCTTCTGATGGGCACGGCGCAGACGCCGTCGCTGGACGCGGTGCTGGAACTGTGCGGCCGGCAGACGGCCATTGATCGGCTCAAGGCCGCGTGAAAATTCTGGCTATAATTCAAGGCTCGGAAATTGACGGGCTGGCGCGAAACGCAGGCCGGAAATGTAGGGGGTATAGCTCAGCTGGGAGAGCGCTTGCATGGCATGCAAGAGGTCATCGGTTCGATCCCGTTTACCTCCACCACCGAGGACAGTTCAGGTTTTGACCCTATCGTCTAGAGGCCTAGGACATTACCCTTTCACGGTAAGTACCGGGGTTCGAATCCCCGTAGGGTCGCCAGTTATCGCGGTCAGTCGTTCCGGCTGATGCATGACAAGGCAGCAAGCCGGCAGCACTTGGCCCGAGAGGGCGAAAGCAGCCTACCAGGAGTGGTAGTTCAGTTGGTTAGAATACCGGCCTGTCACGCCGGGGGTCGCGGGTTCGAGTCCCGTCCACTCCGCCAAAGCTCAAGAGGGTTAGCAAGGACTTCCTTGCTAACCTTTTTTCTTTGCGACTCCCAATGAAGCGGGGCTGCTCGGACAGGGAAGAGGTCGCACGGACCGTGTAATGATGCCGTGTGATCGAAGACACCTTGACCAAATTTCCTGGCGTGCATCAACGCGAAGACTCAGGCGTTTATCAGTTTGGCGTGAGGGTGTCCAAAGACTTGATCGTGCGTGCTCACGCGGCAATACGCGAAGACTCGGGTCATGGTGCTCTCCTCCAAGGGTGTTCATTAACGGTGGCGGAAAGTACCAGCATCCAGAAGTCGTCAACCTTGGTTTTTGAGCATAGGCTGAGAGGGTGGCCACAAGGGACCTTTCTGAGCGGAGCAGGGTACCGCTTGGCGCTGGTGCACAGGCGACGCGTCTAGCTGGCACTAAAAAGGGTCGCAGTAGTCCCGTACCCTTTTCCTGCCATGACTGGATCGCCGCGTATACCACCTCTGTTCGGAGTGCAGATCGTGTAGAACGTACCGCAGTCGAGAATCGCCAGGACGGGCTCTGCGCCGGTCTGGTAGTAGGGTGGTAGGCTTTCCCCAACGGCGCATGACATTGCTTGTCCGTTATGCTCCCATTGAAGCGCGTAAACCCGCTGAGCACCGACCTGCGCCCCATTAAATTCGGCAATGGCTGCGTACACGCGCTTGGCCTGCTCCACGTCTGATGCATTGGGAACAAAGAACTTCATTGCGGCACCTCCGGCTGCAGCATAGCAGCGCGCACCACTGAGTGACTCCAAAACCACCCCTGCTGTTGACCAAGCACTAGGCTACTTAGCGGGCGCGGGACAGACGGAAATCCGGTGGGTCGGTTGGTCGATTAGGGCAAAGGAGATTCTCATGATTTCTCATGATGCAAAGGCGTTTCGCGCGTCCAGGGGTGAACTACTGGCGCGACCCCACCAGGAATTAAAGCTCTTCTTCGTCCTGGGTCAGAAGGAGGTCTATCTGCGCCTTCAGTCGCTCCTTGTCTCGGTCGTAGAAGAGCGCTGGCACAACGATCCAAGCCCGCCTTCCACCAGAGAGCCGCACAGGAATGCGGTCATGCTCCGCCTCGTCGATGCCTGCGCCGCGCTCAGAGGCCGCAGACGCCGACGGCTTAGGGGCTACTGGGGCGAGTGCGGGAGGTTCATCGTCATCCTGCGTTGGCTCCTGAGGTGCGGCTGCTAGTGCCGAAGCCGAAGTTGGAGGAGCGCTGAGGGCGGCAGCGAACTCGACGGACCTCTTGAATACGGTCGCCACCGTGCCAGCGCTGGCTGGAATGAAGCCGCGCTGAATCAGTTCGTACCGGAGACTCTCATCAGAAGGCATGCCTCCGTGTGAGCGGTCCAACAATTCCGCAAACAGCGGGGGCGTGCTAACGAACCGCCGCAGGAAAGCCTTGCGCAAGTCATCGCTTGGTGCGAACTTGAAAGCCTCTACGTCCTTGCTGACCGCGACAACACCGTCCCGAGGTCGATCGAGCAACCCGTAGTAGCGCAGCGAAGCTAGGCATTGCAGAGCTGAGCCGTTGTTCGCGCTCGCGTAGCCCATGTGCTTGGCCGCAATCTCGGTTGGGATTGGGTGCAAGCGGTCTTTCTCGTAGATTCTCAACGTCCGCTCAAGCGCTTCGTCAAGAGCCATCGTTGGTGCTCTAGGGCTTTTCCTACGGGTTTCGACGTGGTTTGGCATGGGCGGCTCCTGTAATTTTGAGTATAACGCAAGTTATACGGGGAATATACACGTTTTGCAGATTACCGTAATCGAATCCAAAAAAACGAAAATCGTATTTGTATTACGCCGACAAGTTTTGGCTAGGATCTACACACGTGCGGGGGACCTTTTCGTGATTCATGAACTTGGAAATCTTGCGGATCGGTGCGATCCAGGCCAAAATTCAAAATTCATGAAAACAGAAAGTAGGCTATGGTCGTAGAAAAACAGATGAGCCTAAAGCCACAGGACTTGGTGGTCGCTGTGAAGTTGGCCGCGAATCGGAACAGGGACTTTTTGCTTGCCGCCTTGGCCGAGGAGCTAGGCATGGCTATCTCGGCGGTTCACGGTTCGATCAAGAGGGCTGAACAAGCCCGACTGCTTTCACGATCCGGCGGATCCGTCCGGGCAATCCGAGGTGCCTTGAAGGAGTTCCTGATACATGGGGCGAAGTACGCGTTCCCGGCTTTTCTTGGGTCTACGGGAAGGGGCACGCCGACGAGCGTAGGCGCCCCCGCGCTCCAAGCGTTTTTTGACCAGTCGAAGGTCCTCCCTCCAGTTTGGCCCAACGCAGATGGGTTGGCGTGGGGACCAACCGTGGTTCCGCTTCACAGTTCAGTTCCCGGTGCAGCTGACCGAGACAAGGAACTCTATGACCTGCTAGCTCTCTTGGATGCGATCCGCCTGGGGGCGGCACGGGAGCGCGAACTCGCAGCGGCAGCGATCAAGGAGAAGCTCGCATGAATTCGAAAGACCCGAACATCAACGTCCTTGAGTTGGTTGTTAAGGCGCTCGGCTCATTGACGGAAGAGTTGGTCCTCGTCGGCGGCTGCTCTGTCGGGCTACTCATTTCGGACGCAGCTCGCCCACCTGTCCGCGAAACGGTGGACGTTGACATGGTGGCTCAAGTAGCGTCCGTTCCCGAGTACTACAAGACGGCTAAACGGCTGCGGGCCTGCGGCTTTAAGGAAGCAGCCGACGATACGAACATGTGCCGATGGAAGAACGGCAGCCTCATTCTGGATGTAATGCCCAGCAGCAAGTCCATCTTGGGGCACTCAACGAACCAGTGGTATCCGGCCGCTGTCGCCACCGCGCAGTTTGCGGAGCTACCAAGCGGACAACGGATCCGGCTGATTACCGCGCCTCTCTTTCTGGCAACGAAATTCGACGCCTTCCACAATCGTGGAGAAGGCAATTACCTTCTCCATGACATGGAAGACATCGTCAACTTGGTAGATGGACGAATAGAAATCTTGAAAGAGATTGCAGGAAGCCCGGCAGAAACTTTCCTTCGTGACGAGTTCGAAAGCCTCATCACGGACGACGTTTTCTTGGACGTTTTGCCTGCCCACTTCCGGGGTGACGCGACCAGCCAAGCTCGGGTCGAGGTCGTGTTGGAAAGAATGCGCAAACTGGCAGGCCTCTAAGGCGGCTGCGCAGCTAGCTGGCCAACTTCGGCACCACCAGGCCCTTCGCCCCACTGACGTTCCCCCGGAAAACCCAAATCAAAACCGCTTGACGGAATTCCTGGAAATTACACTGGTACGGCTGGCAGGGGTCAGGATCAAGAAGCCGCCACTCATCCGAAGGAAATTTGGTCGCAGCCGTAGCACGGCTTCAATTAGCTTGGCAGTCCGCGTTGAAAGACGGGTTCCTGCGCACCGGGCCTGGACGGCTCGCGAGCGGCCTCCAGGCTATGGGCGCGTTGCTCTGCCATCTGGCGAAATGGCCCGGAAACTCGCTCGTCTGCGGCAACCCTGCTCCAAAATTGGATGGCAGGCGCCGCGCGTCCTGCCAAACGCGCAGCGTGTCGGCAGAAGGCATGAGCGCGCCTGGATCATATTCACGCTCGACCAGTTCGCCGGCAACGGGTGCATAAATCATCGGCAAGGTGTCATATGCGGGAGCCAGCTCCCAGCTGCCCCGCTGATCGATCAGCAAAGAGATGTTCCGTAATGGCGATCCGAATTGCCAATGAGCTGGCCGTACGCTTCCAAAAGCCGCATTCGGTCAGTGTCAACATGACGCAGCAGCCCGCGGGTTTCCATCCGCTCAGCTGACGCGGCCCAGTTGTCCATTTGGCCAATGTATTCCGCGTCAAGGCCAGCAGTGACACCATGCCGATCCGCCCATGCGGGGTGCGATCGAAGCGTTCGACTTCCAGCATCGTCCGGCCACCGCCAATAAAGATTCGAGTATCGGCAGCACGGTGGCCGCGCTCGCTCAAGACGCGCAGTGCCAAGTGCTCGCACACCAGCAGATCGGCCCAGCGAAGCTCAGGTGCGGAATCCCCCGCAGGCGAAAATTTGACAATGACGTGTTGGCCGTCTGTTTCGCGGACCGTGCAGAACTTCGGCTGGTCGCCGCCGGCAGACGATCCGGGCAGGGCGCCGTGCATAGCGGCGTTTGCCAGGTCCGGATACCGATCTGGACTCACGGGGGCCGCCGGGCCCGCGTGCATGAAGCGATCAAAGGAGCGGGCGCCCACAATCAGATTTCCAGGAAGGTCCACTCCCGCTTGGCAAAGCGCTCTGAGAACGTCGTCATCCGTCCAATGGTTAGGGTTCTCTGCAAGTCCCAGCTCTTTTTGCGAATGGGCAAATGCCCGGCCAAGGAAGCCCTGGGGGCGCATGTCTGCGAGAAACCACAGCAAACCTATTTTGAATAGCTAGTTAACAGAGTGATACCTGGGAAATTCGAAGATTTGAATAGAAAAAAGAATAGATTGATGAATAGATTTAGCAATGATTCGCGCTGAATGACATGACAGACCTACCTCGTCGTCACCCTGGCTTTGACCTCGAAGGTCAAGCTGCTCCAGAAGCTGTCCCAGTCCACATCGGGAGCATCGGTGGTTCTGAGCATATGAACAGTGTTCAGAAGCCAGGGCCCGGCGAAAGGGAGGTCGAAGGTCACATGTCCCAGCGCGTCCGATGTACTGCGGATGACAGTCGTTTGGCCGTCCTTCTTGTGCCAGGCCTTCACCAGCGCACCCGCCAAGGCCTTGCCTTCGAATCGCAGCTGAAACCGAAACCGGTCGCCGGCAAATCCGATCAACGGGTCGGCCAGCGCCAGGATTTCCAGGCGCTGCCCCGCAGCGGCAAGTGAAACCGAGTCCGAACGATCCCCGGCGCGAAGCAGGATCTTGGCGTTGCGCCGAAACCGCTCCCGGCCCGCAGAGGCGGCCGTGCCCGCCGCCTCTCGCTGCCTGATCACGGCATCCAGGCCTTCGTCATGCAGGTACGCATGGAATTTGTCCGCGGAAAGCACGACCTGGCTGGGATGGCTGTCATAAGTCACCATGTGCGTTCCGGACTTGGCGAACGACAGGCGAAGGCTCGGCAACATGCTGCCCGTCGGGATCCGGCTTGCCAGGTCCTGCGTGCCGGTCGAAGACAGCACGCGCACGGACGCCGCGTGCGTTGCGGTAACCCCGACCAGTTCACCGACGTAATACTCGCCTACGTGCACACTGAGGTCGACCTCCGCCTGCAGCCGAGGCGAATACGATGTGGATTGCAGCCAGAATTCATGCGACCAGGTCGGCGCGCAGCTCAACAATGCAAGTACGGACAGGAAGGATCGCAAGACAGGCATGAGATTTGGTTGAATTAAATAGTTCCGAGGCCGCCAGTGCGGTGTGAAATCCCATTGTGCGGGCTATAGCGATGCTGACGGAGGGCAACCGAAGATCCATGGGGCTGGAGGTGAAAAAAATGCAGGTTTACTGTCGGGTCCTGGGCAGCGGCCGCAGGACGTTGGCTGAGCTGGCCGGGCGCCTGTCGTGATCTAGTCTTGCCAGAGAAGTCGATTTCCCTGTACCGACACGCTGCCTTCTCTTTTCAGGGCCGCAAGGCAACGATAAAGCGCTTCGGGAGTCACACCGAGTTCGCCTGCGAGTTCAGACCTTGTGCCCGGTAGTTCGTAGCCTCCCCCCGGCGAACCCTCAGTGAGAACGAGATGGTGCAATCGCTCGCGTATCGTCTTGAGCGCGTGCCGCTCGATTCGCGTTCGCTGAGATCGCGCCTGTGAACTCAGCAACCCGATCCATGCCCAACGTGTTCCTTCGTCGCTATCGATCGCTTCCCGGAACGCGATGAGCGGGAACGCCACCAGCTCGCAATCGGTTCGACACACGCCGTCGCAGTGGTAGCGCGCACTGGTCAGGCTCGCCTCGGCGATGAAACCCCGGCTTGCCCTCTGCAAAATCACCGGCCCACCCGACGAAGTGACTCTTAGCATGAGAGCTTCTCCGCGTCGGACGTAATACAACCGGGCCGGTGTCTGCCCGCTGCGAAACAGCGCAGTGCCCGCCGGGCGCTGCATGGCGCGCGCTTGTGCCAGCAGTTGGGGCGCAAGCCCGGACAATCCGAAGTCCTCGGCGGGCGCCTGCGCTGGTTCCGTTTTGATGGACATGATCTGAATCATATGTCCGCGACGGGGGGAGCGGCACACTTGCCTTTTTCACCACGGAGCAGTAGTCATGTACAGAACATCCGGTGTTGTCGCCGTCGGGTTGATGGTCTTTTCGGCGTTGGGGCAAAACACGCCGTATGCGGGCCAGCAGCAGCGCGAGATCAAGTCCTTATCGGCGCCGGAGGTGGCGGACCTGTTGGCGGGACAAGGCATGGGCCTGGCAAAGGCGGCCGAACTGAACGGATACCCAGGACCCTCCCATGTTCTGGAAAATGCCGGTGCACTTTCACTTACCTCCAATCAGAGGGATTCGACCCAGGCCCTGTTGGACAAGCACAAGGCGCGGGCGCGGCAGATTGGGGCTCAACTGGTTGCCGCTGAACGTGCGCTGGACGGCGCTTTCGTGAGTCGCGAGATCGATGGCACGGGACTTGTCCGGCTTACGACCGAAATCGGAAAACTGCAAGGGCAGTTACGCGAGGAGCATCTGCGCACCCATCTTGAACAGACCGCTTTGCTCAACCAGCACCAGATTCAGAACTATTCGGCGCTGCGCGGGTATGCCGCCGCGGGCAACCACCAGCATCGCCGATAGCCCGGGGTTAAGGTGCCGCCAAGGTCGCGAGCCGCTGGTTGCGCCTTTCGCCGCGGCGGCGCATAAGCAAGTAGGCGGCCGGAACAACGAACATCGATAGCAACGGCGCGGTGATCATGCCGCCCACCATGGGCGCGGCGATGCGCTGCATCACTTCAGAGCCGGTTCCCGTGCCCCACATGATGGGAAACAGCCCGGCCAGGATGACCGCGACTGTCATGGCCTTCGGCCGCACCCGAAGGACGGCGCCCTCGCGAATCGCATCGAGCAAATCGTCGTGGCCGGTCTTGCCCTTTGCCTGCTTCTCGTTCCAGGCGTTCTTCAGGTACAGGAGCATGATGACGCCGAACTCCGCCGACACGCCGGCCAGCGCAATGAACCCGACCGCACCGGCGACCGACAGGTTGTAGCCGAGCAGGTACAACAGCCAGATGCCGCCCACCAGCGCGAGCGGCAGGGTCGTCATGATGAGCAGGGCCTCGCCGAAGCGCTTGAACGTCAGGTACAGGAGCACGAAGATGATCAACAAGGTAAATGGCACCACGACCTTGAGCTTGGCCGTCGCCCGCTCCAGGAACTCGAACTGGCCCGACCAGGAGACGGAATAGCCCGGTGGCAGCTTCACCTTTTCGCGCACAACACGCTGCATGTCCTGCACAGCCGAGCGCAGGTCGCGCCCCCGGATGTCCACGTACACCCAGCCGGACAGCCGCGCGTTTTCACTTCGCAGCATGGGCGGCCCGTCGGTGATGCGCACATCGGCCACGTCGCCGAGGACCAGGCGGGCGCCGCGTTCGGTGACGATGGGAAGGCTGCGAAGCTTTTCCAGCGAATCGCGGATTTCGCGCGGGTAGCGCACGTTGATCGGAAACCGCTGCAGGCCCTCCACGGTTTCGCCCACGTTCTCGCCACCCACGGCCGAACTGATGACCGACTGGACATCGGCAATGTTCAAGCCGAAGCGGCTTGCGGCGTCACGGCGGATATTCACGTCGACATAGCGGCCGCCGGTCAGGCGTTCGGCCAGCGCACTGGTGACTCCGGGCACGTCCTTGAGGACTCTCTCGATTTCCGCCGTGGCCCTGTCGATCTCCGCAAGGTCCATGCCGGCGACCTTGACGCCGACGGGACTCTTGATTCCGGTGGCCAGCATGTCGATGCGGTTGCGGATGGGCGGCACCCAGATGTTGGTCAGCCCCGGCACCTTGACGATCCTGTCCAGTTCCTCGACCAGCTTGTCGGTGGTCATCCCCGCGCGCCATTCTTCGCGCGGCTTGAACTGGATCGTTGTCTCGAACATCTCCAGCGGCGCGGGATCGGTGGCGGTCTCGGCCCGGCCCGCCTTGCCATAGACGCTGGCGACCTCGGGAACCGTCTTGATCAGGCGGTCGGTTTGCTGCAGCAGTTCGCCGGCCTTTCCGGCCGACAGGCCCGGCAGCGCGGAGGGCATGTAGAGGAGGTCGCCTTCGTCCAGGCGCGGCATGAACTCGCCCCCGATGTGCAGCAGCGGCCATAAGCTGGTGGCCAATACCAGGCCGGCGATCGCCAAGGTCAGCTTGGGCGCGCGCAGCACGGCGTTCAACAACGGCCGGTACCCGGCAATGAGGATGCGGTTGAGCGGGTTGCTTTGTTCATCCGGGATGCGCCCGCGGATCAGGTAGCCCATGAGCACCGGAATGAGGGTGACGGAAAGACCCGCCGCCGCGGCCATCGCGTAGGTCTTGGTAAACGCCAGCGGCGAGAACAGCCGTCCCTCCTGGGCTTCCAGCGTGAACACGGGGATGAACGACAGAGTGATGATCAGCAGCGAGAAGAACAACGCCGGCCCTACCTCGGCCGCCGATTCGCCGATCACACGCCAGCGGGCGTCGCCCTCCAGCTTCTCATCCGGATGGTCGTGCGTCCAGTGTTCAAGGTGCTTGTGGGCGTTCTCGATCATCACCACCGCGGCATCGACCATGGCGCCGATCGCAATCGCGATGCCGCCCAGGGACATGATGTTGGCGTTGACGCCCTGGTAATACATGACGATGAAGGCGGCCAGGATGCCCAGGGGCAGCGAGACGATGGCCACGAAAGCCGAACGCAAGTGGAACAGGAACGCAAAGCACACCAGCGCCACGACCAGGAACTCTTCCAGCAGCTTGAACGCGAGGTTGTCGACGGCTCGCTCGATGAGGTTGGAGCGGTCATAGACCGGCACGATCTCGACCCCCTTCGGAAGGCTCGCCTGCAATGACCGCAGCTTGGCCTTGACGGCAGCAATGGTTTTCAGCGCGTTCTTGCCCGAGCGCATCACGATCACGCCGCCCGTGGCTTCGCCCTCGCCGTCCAGCTCGCCGATGCCGCGGCGCATCTCCGGGCCGATCTGGATGCGGGCCACGTCGCCCAGCCGCACCGAGACCCCGCCTGGTGTCGTCATCAGGGGTACTTGACGGAAATCGTCCAGCGTTTGCAGATAGCCCGAGGCCCGGACCATGTATTCCGCTTCACCGAGCTCCAGCACGGAACCGCCGCTCTCCTGGTTGGACTTCTGCAGCGCTTCGACCACCTTGGTATGCGGGATCGCGTAGGCCGCCAGCTTGTCGGGATCCAGCACCACCTGGTATTGGCGCACCATGCCGCCCACCGAAGCCACTTCCGCCACATCGGGCACGCTCTTGAGCTCGTACTTCAGGAACCAGTCCTGCAGGGCCCGCAGCTGGCCCGTGTCCATGGTGTTGCCGCGGTCGACCAGTGCGTACTGGTAGATCCAGCCCACGCCCGTCGCATCGGGACCGAGCGAGGGCTTGGCCGCCGCCGGCAGGCGCGACTGCACCTGATTCAGGTATTCCAGCACCCGTGAGCGCGCCCAGTACAGGTCGGTACCGTCCTCGAAGAGTACGTAGACGAACGAATCGCCGAAGAACGAATAACCACGAACGGTCTTGGCGCCCGGCACCGACAGCATGGTGGTAGTCAATGGATATGTGACCTGGTTCTCGACGATCTGCGGCGCCTGGCCGGGATAGGTGGTGCGGATGATGACCTGCACATCCGACAGGTCGGGCAAGGCGTCCAGCGGTGTTCTGAGCAGGGAATACACGCCCCAGGCCGCGATCACCACCGTGGCCAGCAGCACCAGGAAGCGATTGAGGATCGACCAGCGGATCAGCCGGGCGATCATTTCCTGCTCCCTTGTGTCTGCGCAGGGGCCGGCGACACCCTGGTGAGCTGGGGCAATCCGTCCTTGTCCATGAAGAACTCGAAAGTGATCCGATCGCCGGCCTCCAGGTTGCGCGGCACAGCGCTCGGGGGCGGCAGCTTGAAGTCCATGGTCATGCTGCCCCACTTGATGGAGGGAATGGGTCCATGCGAGAGGGTCATCGCGTCCTTGGCGATGGCTTCGATCCGGGCTTCTCCTTCATGGCGGGGCGCTGCCGCCGCGGCGGCCGCAACGGGTTGGGGTGCTTCGTTCAAGCGCGCCTCCACGCCTTTCAGGCTCGCCTCCGAGTCGATCAGGAACTGGGAGGACACGACGACCCGCTGGCCGGCCTGGATCCCCTTCCTGATCTCGGTCTGCCCGGCGCTTTCGATGCCGGCCTGGACCTCGACCGGACGGAATCGGCCATTTTCCTCTGCCAGTATGACCACGGAACGCTTACCGGTTTGAATGACGGCCTCGGTGGGCACCAGGATCACTTTTTCGGAGCGCATGTCGGTGAATTGCATGGTCACGAACATGCCGGGGATGAGCTGGCCACCGCTGTTGCGCAGTTCCGCACGGGCCTTGATCGTGCGAGTGGCCTGGTTCACATCGGGGACCAGCGCCTCCACCTTGCCCTCGAACACCACGCCGGGTACCGCCGCGGTCTGGGCACGTACGCGTGCACCCGGACGAACCAGGGCCGCCTGGCTCTCCGGCACCTCGGCGCTCGCCCAGACCGTGGAGTAGCCGCTGATACGGAACAGGGTTGCACCGGGCATGACGGTCATGCCTTCGCGCACGCCGAGTTCGGTCACCAGGCCGCTGACCGGCGCGATCACCTGCGTGCGAGGATTGACTCGCCCGCCGGCCTCGATGCCGCGGACCTGTTCGTCCGACATCCCCGCGAGCCGCATGCGCGACCTCGCGCCCTCGACCAGCGGTGCGACGTTCGCGCCCTGCAGGCGGCGCACCGCAAGAAATTCTTCCTGTGCCGCCACCCAGTCGGGCACATACAGCTCGGCCAGGACCTGGCCCTTGGTGACGCGATCCAGTGTCGCGCGCACGCGCAGCCCTTCCACGTATCCCGTCGCACGGGCCTGGATCACAGCCTGGTCACGCTCGTTGAAACCGATGCTGCCGACGGCGGACAACTGGGGCGATTGCAGCCCCTGCGTGGCCAGCGCCGTGCGAACCCCCAGGTTCTGCTGGATGCGCGGGCTGACCGTGACCTTGCCCTGGTCTGCGCCGCCGTCGGCATAGACCGGCACCAGCATCATGTCCATGAACGGTGACTTGGCGGGCTTGTCGAACTTGTTGCCCGGCACCATGGGGTCGTGGTAATACAGGATCTTGCGCCCATTTGCCGGATCGGTGTCGCCCGCCTTGACGCCTTGCTTGATGTGCCGGCGCGTGGCGTCCTCGCCCTCGGCGATGCCCTGTGGAACAGCCGCCGGTGGCCCTGCGGGCGCACCCGTTGCCGCGGGCTGCGTCGCGCCTTGCGCAGATGACGCGGTGCCCTGCTGCAGGCCCATCCGGTACAGGCCATAGCCGCCGGCCAATGCCAACACGGCGGCCGCTGCGCCGAAGGCGATCTTCCTGTTCATGGTTGATCTCCTCGAGCGGGCAAGGTGCTGGTGTCGGGGATCAAGTAAGCCAGCTGGGCCCAGAGCCGGGCCGTTTCCATCTCCAGCGAGAGGATCTGCATCCGGGCATCGATTTCGTCGCGGCGCGCCGAAAGCACGGCTGCCAGGTCGCCCTTGGCCGACCGGTAGGCGGTGAGGGCCGCATCCGTTCGCTGCCCGGCGGCCGGAAGCAGATCGGCCGAAAGCCCGGCGATCCGCTCCTTGTTGATGTGCCAGTCGTTCAGCAGCACGCGTACTTCCGCTTCATGCGAAACGAGTGCGTCCTGGTACTTCGCCTGGGCTTCATTCAAGGCCGCACGCTTGGCCGCAACCTCGCGGTCCTGCCGGTTCGCCCGATCGAGCTGCAGCGGAATGGAGACACCGATGGACACCATGTTGGAATAGGCGGAGCCGCGCTGGGAATACGTCGCCTCCACCGTCCAGTCGGCCCGGGTGTTGGCCTGCGCCTGACGCAACTCGGTCTCCGCGGCCGCGGTCTGGGCGGCCAGCTGTTCCAGCTGAGGCAGGTGCGCCAGATGGCTGGCGAGCCCGTCGGCGCCGGCGCTGGTACGCCAGTCGATCGGTCCTTGCAAGGGCAGGTGCTGTGCATCCGGTCCGACCCAGCGCGCCAGCATCAGGCCGGCACTGCGAGCCTGGCGCTCGGTCTGAGCCAGCTTGTCGCGCAGACCCGCAAGTGCCGCGCGGGCAGCGAACACGTCGCCCTGGCTGCCGCGCCCGCTGCGGTAGGCAATCTCGGCTCCCTGCCCCTGCAATTGCGTTTCCGCGAACTGTTTGCGCAGCAGTTCGAGTGTCGCCTGGCCGTAGTAGCGGTCGATCCACGCCAGGGCGGTTTCGCGCTGAACGGTCGCCACGGCCTGCGAGCGCTCGGCCTGGATGCGTTGAATGTCGCGCTCCACCCGCTCAACTTTCAGCCGGCGCTTGTCGGAGCGGGGCAGTTCCTGCATCACGCCCACGCGCCGCATGGTCATGAAGTCGCGCGACAGGCTGAGCCGGTCAGGACCGGTCACCGGCACGTTCTCGACGCCCAGTTTCAGGACCGGATCAGGCAACTGCCCGGCGGCCACCGCCATCTCGCGTGCTGACTGGGCTGCCGCGTCCTGCGCGGTGATCAGTTGCGATCTGGACAGGGCGATGCGCTGCGCCTCGGGGAGCGTGAGCGCTGCCTGCGTCCAGGCCAGGGTGGGCAAAAGAATCAGCGACCCGGCCAGCGCAAGGCGGCCAAACAAAGCGATGGGAACCATATAACCTCCGAACATCAAACCGAACCGCCGCGCAAGGTGCACGGGGGGGATAGATTGCTCAGGAGGTCAAATGCGGAAGCAGCAGTGCGCGATGGCCAGCGGTGGACCGGTGTGCGGCCGCAGGGGGGCCGGATAAGGAAGCTCAGAGCGCAGCGGCGCCGCTTCGAGGGTCATTACCACGCCCAGCTCGGCAATGGTTGCCAGGTGAGGTACCTGGTAGCTGTCGGCCGACTGTTGCGATGTCTGGCAGTGCGCGTGGCATAGCCCGGGCTGGCTGTCGTCCATGGCCTTGGACATCGATTCAGCGCACGACATGCCCGCTTCGGTCATCTGCGCGACCTGAACCGCCTTGTCGGACGCGGGGCACGCATAACCGGCGAGCGCGGCCTGCGCAAACAGCAGTGCCCACAGCGAAAGGATCACTGTGAGCATGCGATGTTTCCGGGCCCAGGTCATGGCGCAAGTTTACGGCAGAAGGCGGCTCGCCGCCAGTTCAGCCAGAAGCCAGGCCGAAGCCGGGGAATGGGCTGCCACCTTTATGGAGCCGGCGGATAACCTGCCTCGGTCAGCGCTTGGGCAAACTCCCGTCGATCCCCGGCGCTCTCGATCTTGACCCTCTTGCTGTTGACATCGACCTCGACCTTGGCGGCCGGGTCCACGAGCTTGCAGGCCTGGCTGACGGTGCTGGCGCAGTGGCCACAGCTCATGTCCGGGAGATTGAATTCAAGCATGGGTTACTCCGTAGAATTTTGAATGCCTGACTCTAGACCTTGCCACGATAGGAAGGTCAAATCGTTTTGTCGTGTATCCCCACTGGACTGAGGGGATTGATCCTTCCGCGCTTGACCCTGCCATGATGGAAAGGTTCAGACTTGCCTCATCGCCGCTCAAGCCGGCTTCAAGCGCAGAGGAAACAACGTGAACACAACAGCCACACTTCAACCCGAATCGCTGAGCCGGATCGACTGGACGTTCCCCGTGGAGGGAATGACCTGCGCGTCCTGTGTCGCTCGTGTCGAAAAGGCCTTGTCGGCGGTCCCTGGCGTGGGCGAGGCGAGCGTCAACCTCGCGACCGAGATGGCGACCGTCAAGGCGGACAAGGGCGTGGCTCTGGACCTGCTGCGAGGCGCCGTCGAAAAGGCGGGCTACTCGGTGGGCCTGGCCGCCGCGCCTGGCGCGGCCAAAGGGGAAGCAGCCAACGAGTGGTGGCCGGTGGCGGTCTCCGCCGCGTTGTCGCTGCCGTTGATCATTCCGATGTTTGGCATGCTCTTCGGTTCGGGGTGGATGCTGCCGGGCTGGCTGCAGCTGGCATTGGCAACCCCGGTGCAGTTCTGGCTCGGTGCCCGTTTTTATCGCTCGGGGTGGAGGGCGATCAAGGCCCGCGCCGGCAATATGGATCTTCTCGTCGCCTTAGGCACCTCGGCGGGCTACGGCCTCAGCGTCTATCAGCTGCTGGTACATGGCGGCCATGGGATGGCCCATCTGTACTTCGAGGCTTCCGCGGTCGTGATCACTTTGGTGTTGCTTGGCAAGTGGCTCGAAACGCGCGCGAAGCGCCAGACCACCGAAGCCATCCGCGCGCTGAATGCGCTCAGGCCCGAGACCGCCCGGGTACGCCGCAACGGCCAGGACGTGGAACTGCCGATCGGCCAGATAGCAAAAGACGACCTCGTGGTAGTGCGACCCGGCGAGCGAGTGCCGGTGGACGGCGTGGTCGTCGAGGGGGCCAGCCAGATCGACGAATCGCTGATCACCGGCGAAAGCCTGCCCGTGGCCAAGCACGAGGGCGACAAGGTCACCGGCGGCTCGGTCAACGCCGAGGGCTTGCTGGTGGTCAAGACAACGGCAATCGGCACGGAGTCGACCTTGGCGCGCATCGTGCGCCTGGTGGAATCCGCCCAGGCGAAGAAGGCACCGATCCAGCGCCTGGTCGACAAGGTCAGTGAGGTCTTCGTACCCATCGTGATCGGCATCGCGTTACTCACGTTGCTCGGTTGGGGTCTCGCGACCGGCAACTGGGAAAACGCCATCCTGAACGCGGTGGCGGTGCTGGTGATCGCCTGTCCCTGTGCCTTGGGCCTGGCCACGCCGACAGCCATCATGGCCGGAACCGGCGTTGCCGCCCGCCACGGCATCCTGATCAAGGACGCCGAAGCGCTGGAGATCGCGCACAACGTCAAGATCGTCGCCTTCGACAAGACCGGCACGCTCACCGAGGGCAAGCCCGAACTCGTGGCGGCGGAAGCCGCCGACGGCAATCGCCTCGCCTTCCTGGCCGCCAGTGCTTCGATCCAGGTGGGCAGCGAGCACCCGCTGGCGAAGGCCGTACTGGATGCCGCTCATCGCGAAGGCGCTCAATTGATCCCTGCTTCCAAGGTTCGCGCGATCGCGGGCCGGGGCATGGCCGCGGTGGTGGGGCAGCGCGACCTGCGCCTGGGCAGCAGCCGGCTGATGCAAGAGCTCAATGTGGACCTCAGCGCGGTGTCGGCACGAGCCGCCGAACTGCAGGCTCAAGGCCGCACCGTTTCCTGGGTGGCCGATGTCACCGGTCAACCGGTCTTGCTGGGGCTGCTTGCCTTTGGCGACACGATAAAGTCCACCGCCGCGCTGGCGATCACCAGGCTGCGCGAGCAGGGGGTGCGTTCCGTGCTGGTCACGGGCGACAACCGGGGCAGCGCCAAGGCCGTGGGCGATCAGCTGGGAATCGATGAAATCCGCGCCGAGGTCCTGCCCGAGGACAAGGCCCGGATCGTCGGCGAGCTCAAGGCCGGTGGCGCCGCGGTGGCGATGGTGGGCGACGGCATCAATGACGCCCCGGCGCTGGCCGCCGCCGATGTCGGGATCGCGATGTCCACGGGCACCGACGTGGCGATGCATGCCGCCGGCGTCACGCTGATGCGCGGCAACCCGGCCCTGGTCGCGGATGCTATCGACATCTCGCGCAGGACCTACGCCAAGATTCGCCAGAACCTGTTCTGGGCCTTCGTCTACAACGTGGTCGGCGTGCCGCTGGCCGCTTTCGGCCTGCTCAGCCCGGTGATTGCCGGCGCCGCCATGGCCGCTAGCAGTGTCAGCGTGGTCACCAACGCCCTGATGCTGCGCCGCTGGAAAGGAAGCAACACATGAACGACGGATCCTCGGGCCCTTTCAACATCGGCGAGGCTGCGCGTCAGTCCGATGTTTCTCCAAAAATGGTGCGCCACTATGAGTCCCTGGGCCTGCTGCCCAGCGTCGAGCGAACCGACTCGGGCTATCGCCAATACACCGATAAAGAGGTTCACACGCTTCGCTTCATCAAGCGTTCGCGCGACCTCGGATTCAGCATGGCGGAAATCGCAGACCTGCTGAAACTTTGGCAGAACCGGCGCAGGTCCAGCTCGGACGTGCGCCGTATCGCGGAGAAGCACGTGGCCGATCTCGAACAACGCATGGCTGAAATGGAGGAGATGAAGCGGGCATTGGACCATCTGGTGCGCTGCTGCCAGGGGGATCACCGGCCGGACTGTCCTATCCTCGATGAGCTCGGGAAGAACGAGCACGTGGGTAAAAAATCGGCGTCGCCTCGCTCCGACAGGCCGGCATCCGGATCGAAAGCCATGCATGTTGCCCGCCGGTGACTTTTTCATCGTGCTCGCCGAGCGCTGTCACGGCGCGAAATACCGCGAAAGGTGCTCCACGAACACCGTCACCCTCGTCGTGCGCGCATGCTGTGCCGGATACACCGCATAAATGTCCGCCGGGGCTGCCTGCCAATCCTCCAGCACCTTCTGCAGGCGGCCGCTGCGCAGGTAACGCGCGACATCCCATTCCGCCCGCAGCACGATGCCCAGGCCGCCCAGGGCCCAGTTCACCGCCACCTCGCCATCGTTGGTGCTCAGGTTGCCGCGCGTTTTCACTGTCGCCGCACGCGCGCCGCTGGTCAGCCGCAAGAGGCCCTGCCCATCGTCGGCCTGGCGGATCGAGATGAAGTTGCAGCGCGCCAGGTCCTGCGGAATGCGGGGCGTGCCGGCCCGCGCAAGGTACGTCGCGGACGCGCAAAGCAGGCGCCGGTTCGGCGCGAGCAGGCGGGCGATCAGGCGCGAATCGGGCGGCTCCCCGAATCGCACTCCGACGTCGTAGGCTTCATCACCAATCGGCGGCGGGCTGGCGGTGAGCTGGAGCTGCACCTCCACGCGCGGGTACTTGCGCGAAAAGCCCGCGATCGCCGGCCCCACGTGCATGCGGCCGAAGCCCAATGTGGCATTGACCCGCAACAGGCCGGCCGGCTGGGCGAGCGCGGCTTGAAGACCGCTTTCCACGGCTTCGATTTCTTCGAGGATGCGGCGCGCATTGTCCAGGTAGGTACGTCCTTGCTCGGTCAGTGAAAGACGCCGCGTCGTCCTGTTCAGCAAGGGAACACCCAGGCGTGACTCCAGGCCCGACAGGCGCTTGCTCACGGCGGCGGGGCTCACCTGCAGTTCGCGTGCCGCCCCGGTCAGGCTTGCGCAGCGCAAGAGCTGGACGAAGAACTGCATGTCCTGCGATGAGGTCTTCTGCATTGGTGAGGCCGAGGTTAAGAATGCCTTGAATTATGGATCCGCACCCAGCCTCGGCCGGTCCTAAAGTGGGTCCACGAAGGAGCGATGTCATGAAGACGTACAGGATCGCCTGCATCCCCGGCGACGGGATCGGCAAGGAAGTGGTACCCGCGGGTGAAACGGTGTTGCGCGCGCTGTCGGATGCGGGTGCGGGTTTCCGCTTCGAGTTCAGCTCGTTCGACTGGGGCGGCGACTACTACCGCCTCCACGGCGTGATGATGCCGGACGACGGGCTCGACGCCCTGCGTCCCATGGACGCGATCCTGTTCGGCTCGGCCGGCGATCCGGACATTCCTGACCACGTGACGCTGTGGGGCCTGCGCCTGAAGATCTGCCAGGGCTTCGACCAGTACGCCAACGTGCGGCCCACCCGCATCCTGCCGGGCATCGATGCGCCGCTCAAGCGCTGCACGCCCGCTCAACTTGACTGGGTGATCGTGCGCGAGAACTCCGAGGGCGAATACTCGGGCGTCGGCGGCCGTGTCCACCAGGGCCATCCGATCGAGGTGGCCACCGACGTGAGCATGATGACCCGCGCCGGGGTCGAGCGCATCATGCGCTTTGCCTTCCGGCTGGCACGGGAGCGCCCGCGCAAGCAGCTCACCGTGGTGACCAAATCCAATGCGCAACGCCATGCGATGGTGATGTGGGACGAGATCGCCGTGCAGGTGAGCGGGGAGTTCCCGGACGTCAAGTGGGACAAGGAGCTGGTGGACGCCTGCACCGCGCGCATGGTCAACCGCCCGGCCTCGCTGGACACGCTGGTGGCAACCAACCTGCATGCCGACATCCTGAGCGACCTGGCGGCCGCGCTGGCGGGCAGCCTGGGCATCGCGCCCACCGGCAATATCGACCCCGAACGGCGCTACCCCAGCATGTTCGAGCCGATCCATGGCTCGGCTTTCGACATCATGGGCAAGGGCCTCGCCAACCCGGTCGGCACGTTCTGGAGCTGCGTCATGCTGCTCGACCACCTGGGCGAGCGCGAAGCGGCGGCCAGGCTCATGCGGGCCATCGAGTCCGTCACCGCCGACGCCAGCCTGCACACCCGCGATCTCGGCGGCACCGCCGCAACGGCGGCGGTCACCGAAGCTGTTTGCCGCCGGCTGCAGTCGTAGTATTGATCGATTCCCAAGGAGACGACATGAAGAAGCTGATTTACGCCATCGCGCTCGCGGCCCTGTCGCCGCTGGCATCCGCGCAACAGGTGCCGTGTCCCGACAAGAACGTGATGTATTGGCAGGCCTTTCCGCCGGGCGGCGAGTCGGACCTGTCGGCGCGCCACCAGCAGGTCGTGCTCAAGAAGAAATGCGCCGGCATCGAAACCATCATCCAGTACAAGGCGGGCGCGGGCGGCGCCCTGATGTGGTCGCAGATGAACCAGTTGCCCGGCGACGGCGTCAACGTCGTGGGCGTCAACCTGCCGCACATCGTGTTCCAGCCGATCGAAGGGCAGGTGCAGTACAAGACGGCCGACGTGACGCCGGTGTTCTGGTTCCACTTCACGCCCGACATCCTGGTGGTGCCCGCGCAAAGCGAGATCAGGAATTTCCAGGATTTCATCAGGGCCGCGAAGGCGAGCCCCGGCAAGATCAGCCTCGGCGGCTCGGGCCAGTTCTCGGCGAACCATGCCGCCCATGAACGCCTCGACGCCGCGTTCGGCATCAAGACCTTGTATGTCCCGTTCAAGGGCACCGGCGACATGGCCACGTCGGTCATGGGCGCCCAGATCGGTGGCGCCATGACGTACACGCCGTTCGCCATCACCAACAAGGAGCGTATCCGCCCGCTGGCGGTCGCCATGGACAAGCGCCACCCGCTGATGCCCGACGTGCCTACCTTCAAGGAGTTGGGGGTCGACTGGGTGGACGGCGCCTATCGCGGGATCGGGGTGCCGAAGTCCACGCCGCCCGATGCGCGCAAGCGCCTGTCGGACCTGTGGCGCGCCTTGAACAGCGACCCGGAGATGAAGGATCTCGCGGCCCGCAACGGCTTCGAGCTGCTGAATGTCGGCCTCGAAGACATGGAGGGTTTCATGGCGAGCAAGACGAAGCTCTACACCGAAGGCGCCGCAAGAATGGGGCTCGGCAAGAAATAGCGGCCCAGCCGCCCGGCGCACCGGGCTCAACAGGCCTACTTGACCTCCTGCGGCTCTGCCTTCCCCAACGCCCGACCCCGCCATGCTGCAACCTTCCCGCCGAAGATATTGATCGCCAGTCCCGCGATTACCAGGGCGGCAGCGAGCAATTTCCATGAAGGCAATTTTTCGCCCAGAACCAGGGCGGAGGCTGTCATCGCGAACACGGGCGCCAGCAGGGTCATGGGCACCACCGTCGATGCGGGGTAGCGATTGAGCAGCCAGGTCCATGCGCCGAAGCCGAAGTGGGTGCTCAGGTAGACGAGGTACGCCAGGGCCAGCAATGACGTAAGGCTGATGTTCGACAGGCTCCGCGCGATGGCGATGGGGCCTTCGACCATGTAGGACAGCGCGAACAGCGGCAGTGGCGCTGCCAGGCTGCTCCAGACCACCACGGCGAACATGTCGACCTTGCCGAACTGCTTGCCAATCATGTTGCCGGCTGCCCACGCCATGGCGGCGAGCACCACCATCGCCAGCCCGATCGTCGGCGCATCGACGTCTTGCTTGAGCGCGATGATCGCCACCCCGAGGAAACCCAGCACGGCCCCGGCCAGCTGGAACACCGTGGGGCGCTCGCGCAGGAGCGCGAAGGCCAGAAGCATGGTGAAGAAGATATGCATCTGCAACACGACGGCAGCCAGGCCGGCAGACAGGCCGAGGTACATGCCGCCGAAAAGCAGCGCGAACTGGAGCGCGAACACCACCAGCCCATAGTGCGCGATTCTGGCGAATTTGACGTTGGGCCGCTTCACGAAGAACACCGCGGGCAGTGCGGCCAGGGTGAACCGCAGTGCCACCAGAAGGATCGGCGGCATGCCATCCAGCCCGATCCTGATCACGACGAAATTGAGGCCCCAGATGGCCATCACGGCCACCGCGAGCAGGAGGTGTAAGGGATGCATGACCGTCTCGTTTGGTTTGCGATGCAGTCTGGTCGAAATCGGTCTCGCGCTTGATGAATCTTTGGCGCTCGACTGATGCTCGGCCGGCATGAATAGGCGTCCGGCGGCTTCTCCGGCCACGGCGCCGCGGCCTTCCGCTAATTGGGTGGCAGGAACCGCTGCGTCATCGCCTCCTGATCGCCCGCCGCCGAGGTGCCCGTCCAGGCCGTGGCCAAGCCGCCGCCCGAAAGCGCAGTGGTCTCGCCCCACGGAGATGGCATGAAGGGCTGGCCCACGGCGGCACTCGCGCTGTCATAGCGTTGTGCCGTTCCCTGCGGGTCGAACACCAGCAGGTAACCGCCGTCGCGAAGCGCCGTCGCCCTGGTAGGCCGGGCCGCCACCGCCGTGGCCGCGCCCACGGCCTGGCCCCGGGCGTCGAGCATTTGAAGGTACGGCCCGGAGCTGTTCGTGGACCACAGTGCGAAGCGCCCATCGCGCAGGGGCAGCAAGATCGTCTGGTCCCAGGGCAGGGCAGTGTCGCCGTCGAAGCTGCCGATCCTGCCGCCACCGCTGAAATGGAAGAACGCCGGCTGACGGTTCAGGTTACGGCTGGAAATGGCGAAGACGAAGCTGCCGCCGGCGGCAGCCGTCATCCTGAAAGTCGGCAGGACATCTGCGCCGCCGCTGCCGATGCTGAACTGGGGGCCGCCCGCAGCTTGTCCCTGGGCGTCGTAGCGCTGTGTCGCGAAGCTGGGGACCACCCCCGTGTAGTTGCCTTCGACGTAGGCCCAGCCGACGGCATAGCTGCCGTCCGCCCAGCTGACCACCGCGGGATTGGTGAAGTAATGAAGTCCCTGGTCGCCGATGGAATTGAAAACGCGCGAGACCACCACCGTCTCGGCGCCCACAGCGGCGCCGCCGGCATCGAATCGCCGTGTGTAGATGCCGGTACTCGTCATCCAGGGCTCTAGGGGCGACGGCGTCCGGCCGGCGGCGTACGCCAGTACCACACTGCCGTCCCCCATCACCGTGAGGGCGGGAACGGCGCCGTTGTCGAACTGGAACGGGATCAGCGTCTGGGCACCGGCCTTGTTGCCCACCGCGTCATAGCGCTGGATGTAGAAGCTGGACGATGCGGCGCCGCTGCCTGCGGGGGACGTCCAGGCCACGGTGTACCCACCGTCGGCGAGGGCGCCGATGGCGCGGACGAACTGGTTGCCCGCGGTGGTCGTGTTGACGCGGACGGGCGCCTGCGCCACGAGCCCGGGCCCGCCGGCCGTGGGTGGGGCGGAGCCCGTTTCCCCAGTCGTGCTGCTGCCTCCCGACTCACCGACACTGCCGGCGACCGGTGCGCCGTTGGGGCTGCTGTTGCCACCGCCACCGCCGCACGCCGCAAGGGCTGCAACTGCCATGGCGATGAAAAATCTGCTAATCGCTCGCGTGGTTGCGATGCGCCGGGTGCCGCTGTTTGCCATGGGATGTTCTCAATGGATGAGTTTTCATCCTAGGACGCGGCGAACTCCCCTCGGTGTAGGACCTTGCCGCGAGCGCGGGTCGGCGGTTCCGTCCCTCCGGCAACGGCCTTGCGCTAGCCGCGCAGTGGCGCCGCGCTGCGTGTGACAGGCGGCGGCTTGGCATCGCCATCGAGGAGGTCGAGTTCTCTCTGGACAGCGTCGATCAGTTGCGAGACGCCAGGCTCGGCCATCATGGAGAAGTGCGACCCGGCGATGGTGGTCACGCGGACATCGCCGCTGATGTGCTCTTCCCAGCCCAGCGTGTCGCCCGCCCCCAGGTACTGGGTATCGGCCTGCGTGGCCTTGAACAGCACCACGTCGCCATCGTAGGGCGCGGGCTGGTAGCGCGACTGCGCGGCCACGAAGCTGCGGAACAGGTGGAATTCGACCAGCTCGGGCGGCAGCGGCTCGCCCCGCGCAAGACGTTCCAGCGCCAACGCGTAGGTAGCGTCCGCCTCCTTGCCCTTGCGGCGGCGGCCCGGCCATTCCAGCGCGAACTGCAGCGACCATTGCCGCATCAGCCAGAGCTTCCTGGCGTAGGAAACCCGCCGCCGGGCCGCGGTAGGCGACAGCGTGTCGATCATCACCAGCATCTCGACCGTCGCGCCTTCCTTTCTGAGCTGCTGGGCCATCTCCAGTGCGATCACACCGCCGGCGGAATAGCCCGCCAGGCGGTACGGGCCCTGCGGCGCCACGGTGCGAATTGCCTCGAGGTACTGCGACGCCATGTCCTCGATGGACGCGAGGGGCGGCAACCGGCCGTCGACGCCCTGGGCCTGCAGCCCATAGAAAGGCTGTTCGCGGCCCAGCCGGTCCGAGATGATCTTGAAATTCAGGACATTGCCGCCGGCACCGTGCACGCAAAAAAGCGGCGTGCGATCGGCGTTGCCGCGGCAGATCGCCACCAGGGGCGACCAGGCGCGCGTGACCAGCGAGATCACGTTGGACGAAGCCTTTTTCGGTGAAGCCGAAGGCTGCGCCGTTTCCAGCCCGCCCGTGTGCGCGACCACGGCCGCCAGCGCGCCCAGCGTCGGGGCCTGGAAGAGCGTGGCGAGCGGCAGGTCGACCGCGTACTGCTTCCTGATCCGCGCAAACAGGCGCACCGCTGCCAACGAATGCCCGCCGAGCGCGAAGAAGTCGTCGTCCGCGCCGATTTCTTCCACGCCCAGGAGTTCGCGCCACACCTCGGCAATCGTCCGCTCCACGGGGTTGAGGTCCGCGGTTGCGGCGGACTCGCCCCGCACCGCCGGTTTGCGGCCGGCGGCTTTGGGCGCGGCATCCGCCATCGCCTGCTTCACCTGTGAAAGCTCGATCGACGAGACCACCAGGTCGCGGTGCGCGCCCGAGAAGACGCGTCTGAAAAGCTCGTGCGCGTCTTCTCCACGGATGCCACCGGCCAGCATGGCATCGGTCAGGCTGCGCTCGCGGCGAGCCGGGGCCTGGTGGGACATCGCGCCGGGCTTGACGCCGCGCAGGGAAAAGCCCTCGAAGGTCGCGATCGGCGATCCGTCCGTGGCGTGCAGGCTGACATCGAACGCCGCGAACCGGTTCTTCGGCTGGCCCTTGAGCTGGACTCGGCTGATCAGGGTGCGAGGTACCTGCGCAGCCAGGCGGATCCGCTCGACCGACAGCGGCACGAACAGGTTCTCGTTGCGTTCCGCGGGGTCGATCAAGTGCAGCCCGAACGTCGCGGCCATGTCGGTGATCGCCGGGTGGGCGGCGTACTCGGCCAGGTCGCCACCGAACCGTGCGGGCAGCTCCAGTTGGGCCATGGCGCTTTGCCCGGACAACTGCATGCGCGCGATGTTCTGCCAGCGCGCGCCGAAGGCCACCGTCTTTTCCTGCGGGATGCGGCCGGTTTCCCACTCGGCGGTCGAAACCGGCGCGGCCGCGGCGAGCGTGCCCAGAAAAACGCCGACGCTGGCCCGTGCATGCTCGAGCCACCGTTCCTCCAGCAGGTCGCGGCTGCGCACGATGAAGCCGTAGCCCCCCGCGGTGCGCGGCATCTCCACGCGCACGACACGCGCGGACGTGCCTTCGAACACCATCGCTTCCTCGAACGACAGCGAGCGGATTTCGACGGCCGCGCCGGGATGCAGCACCGCCATCGCGGCGCGGGCGATCTCGATATAGGCGGTGCCCGGCAGCACCGGCCGGCCCGCCACCGAATGTTCCTGCAGCACCCACAGGTCGCGGCTGGCGTAAGTGGCCTCGAACGTGGCGCCGACCTCGCTGTCCACCTGCAGGCCCAGCAGCGGGTGGCCGCCCTTGGGCGCTTCATGGCCCAGGCTGTGGCGGCCATAGGCGCGCGCGGCCATTCCCCTGTCGCCCCACACCCCCCAGTGCACCGCCAGCCCATCGGCGCGCGAGGCGGCCAGCGAGTCGACGAACGCATTGGCTGCCACGTAGTCGACCTGCCCCGGCGCGCCGAGGTAGACGCTGGTGGACGAGAACACCGCGAAGATGTCGAGGTCGCCCGGCGGCAGCAATTCGTGCAGCACCTGGGCCCCGCGGGCTTTCGGGCTGAGCACGCGCCACACGCTGTCCGCGCTCTTGGTGGCGATGGGACCGTCTTCGAGCGTTCCGGCCGCATGGAAGACCCCGTTGATCGTGCCGAAGCGGGCCCGGCAGTCGGACACGACCCGCGCCATCGCCTCGCGGTCCGCCACATCCGCGCTGATGGCCAGGACTTGGGCGCCTTGCTCCTGCAGCGCAAGCAGCCGGCGCACCAGCCGCACTTCGCTCGAATGGCTGCCGCTTGCGGCCAGGCCGGGCCAGCTGGCCTTGGGCGGCAGGGTGCGGCGGCTCACCAGCGCCAGCTTGGCCCGGTGGGTTGAGGCCAGGTAGCCGGCGAGATCCAGCGCGATGTCGCCCAGGCCGCCGGTGATGAGGTAGGTACCGCCCGCGCGCAACCGTTGTTGCCCGCCGCCTGGCAACGCCTTGCCGGCCGGCGCCAGCTGGTGCGTCCAGCGCTCGTCGCCGCGGAAGGCGACCATGTCGGCCCCCTCGGCGTGCTGGGCTTCGGCCACGATGGCCGCGGCTGCTGGCCCGGACGAGACATCGAATGGGGCCAGATCGATCAGGCGCGTGCCGACGTTCGGCAGTTCGCGGGGGATCACCCGGCAGGGGCCCAGCGCCAGCGCGCGTTCGGGATGCGGCACTGCCTCGCCCATCACGGCCTGGCTGCCCGCCGTCACGACCGTCAGGCGCAAAGGCGCCGCGAGGTCCAGTTCCTGGATCGCCTTGGCGATATAGAGCAGGCTGTCGAACGCCAGCGCCTGCCCGGCCAGCTGCCTTCCGGAGGCGCCGGGGACGGTGTCCATCGACCAGAGGTGAAGGATGTGGTCGGGAACAGCCTGCGCCTGCTCAAGCGCCCCCAGCAACATGGCGTAGTGCTGCGCCTCGGCCGGGGCGAGCCGGTAGGTTCCATCGCGCTCGCGCGCGAAGTCATGGCCGCGGTGCACCAGCGTGACACTGCCGCCCTCCTGCGCCACGCGCGAGACGATGTCGCCGGTGAGTTTGGAATGATTGCCGAACACCAGCCATTTGCCGCCCGGCTGCGGCGAGGTTGCGGGTGCCGGTGCGCGGACCCACTCGGGCACGCGAAACCAGTCGTCGTACGAAGCCAGCCGGGTCAGGGCGCCGGCGGGCGGCGCCGCGACAGCGGGCTCGCCGCGCTCGCCGGCCGGCCCTGGCGTGCGGATGCCGGGCTCGATCCAGTGCCGCTGATGATCGAAGGCATAAGTGGGAAGCGACACGCGGCGCGGCCGGGCGTTGCCGCGCAGGGCCTGCCAGTCCGCAACGACACCGCGGGTCCACAACGCGCCCGCAGCCGTGAGCATCAGGGCCAGGTCGGCGTGGGCCTCTTGCGCCTTGCCCGTCGAAGGAAGGATGGTGCGCTGCTGGCCGGCGCTGTTCTGCCGGGCCAGCGCGCACAGCCCCTGGCCGGGCCCAGCCTCAACCAGCACGCTGCCGGGCATGTCCTGCAGCAGTTGGCGCAGACCCGCCGAAAAGCGCACCGGGTTGCGCAGGTGCTGCACCCAGTACTCGGGATCGGTCAGCGTTTTGGCGTCGGCCCAGGTGCCGGTGAGGTTGGAAATGAAGGGGATGGCCGGGGCGCTGAAGCGGATGCGCGACACACGCTCGCGGA
The DNA here is from genome assembly GCA_013815685.1 of Ramlibacter sp. Lineage (GTDB taxonomy): Bacteria > Pseudomonadota > Gammaproteobacteria > Burkholderiales > Burkholderiaceae_C > Ramlibacter. Next base: position 10,126 of record JACDFR010000035.1, on the reverse strand, counting down.
AGGCGGGCAGCACATCGTCGAGCAAGCGCGAATGAGCGGCGACATCGATATGAAGGCGCCGTCCCTCGATGCCGCGCCCGGCCAGCCGCTGCTCCAGTTGCGCGATCGAGTGCAGCGCGCCGGAGGCGATGCACAGGTCGGGCGCGTTGATCGCGGCGATGTCCAGGTCCAGCCCCGACATCAGGGTGGCCAGTTCAGCTTCGGGCAGATCGATGGAGAGCATGCCGCCCGCGGGGGCGGCTTCGAAAAGCTGTCCGCGCAAAACGACGATGGCCAGCGCATCCGCGACCGGCATCACGCCGGCCAGGCAGGCCGCCGCATAGTCGCCGGCGCTGTGGCCGATGACGGCGGCGGGCTTGATCCCCCAGCTCACCCAGAGTTTGGCCAATGCATATTCGAGTGTGAACAGGGCCGGCATGGCGTAGCTGGGCCGCGCCAGTTTGGCGGCAGCCGCCGCGTCACGGGCGTCGCTGTCGAACAGGATGGTGCGCAAATCTTGCGGCACCTCGGCCGGCATCGCGCGCATGCATTCGTCCACAGCCTGGCGAAAGGCCGGCTGGCCCAGCAGCTCGCGCCCCGCGCCGGGGTAGTGGGCACCTCCGCCCGGGAACATGAACACCACTCCCGGCGCGCGAGCGTCCGCCTTGCCCACGACGCGGCGGGTGTGCATTTTCGCGGACAGGGCCTCGCGCAGCCCCGCGATGTCGTGCGCGGCGACGGCGCAGCGATGCTCGAACTGCCGGCGCCCGACCTGCGTGGTGTACGCGGCGTCGGCGAGCGTGAAGCCGGCGGGCGGCTGCGCCAGGAAGTCCTGCCACCTGGCCGTCAGGCGCTCGAGCGAAGCCGGCGTGCGGGCCGACAAGGTCAACACCTGCCAGCCGTCCCGCGCCTGCGCCGCATCGTGCAGGGGTGGCTCTTCCACGATCACGTGCGCGTTGGTGCCTCCCACGCCCAGCGAATTGACGGCCGCGCGGCGGGGAGTTGCGGCACGCGTCCAGGGCCGGGCCTGGTCGGCCACGCGGAACGGCGAGTTCGCCATGTCGATGCGGCTGTTGGGGCGGCTGAAATTCAGGCTGGCCGGAATCAGCCCGTGGCGAAGCGCGAGCGATACCTTGATCAGGGCGGCGACACCGGCCGCCGTGTCCAGGTGGCCGATGTTGGTCTTGAGCGAGCCGATGCCGCAAAAGCCCGTGCCACCCGCGCCATAGGCCTGGGTGAGCGCGGCGATCTCGATCGGGTCGCCCACGGGAGTGCCTGTGCCGTGGGCCTCGATGTAGCTGACACTCCCCGGCTCCACGCCGGCCACGCCCAGCGCCTCGACGGCGGCGCGGGCCTGGCCGTCGACGCTGGGCGCCAGGTAACCGGCCTTCTGCGAGCCGTCGTTGTTCACGGCCGAGCCGCGGATCACCGCATAGATATTGTCCCGGTCCCTGAGGGCATCTTCCAGGCGCCGCAGCACCACGATGCCGGCGCCGCTGCCGAAAACCGTGCCCGCGGCCTGGTCATCGAATGCCCGGCAGTGGCCGTCGGGCGACAGGATCTCTCCTTGCGCGAAGTGGTAGCCCCGGCGGTGCGGCAATTCGATGCTGACGCCGCCGGCAAGCGCCATGTCGCACTCGCCCGACAGCAGGCTTTGCGCCGCCATGTGGACGGCGACCAGCGACGTGGAGCAAGCCGTCTGGATCGACAGGCTCGGGCCCTTCAGGTCCAGCAGGTAGGAAACGCGCGAGCAGAGAAAGTCCTTGTCGTTGCCGGTATGCCGCAGCAGGAACAGGCCCATCGACTTGACGAGTTCGGGATTGGACAGCAGGTTGAACGGCAGGTAGGCCTGCATGCCGCAGCCGCCGAACACGCCGATGGCGCCGGGAAAACTCTCGGGCATGTGGCCCGCGTCTTCCAGGGCTTCCCAGGCGCATTCGAGGAAGTGGCGATGCTGAGGATCGAGCACGGCCGCGTCGCGCTTGCTGAAGCCGAAGAATTCCGCGTCGAACATTTCCATGTCCGGCAGCACCAGGCTTGCGCGGACATACGCGGGATCGTCGATATCGCCCTGGGGCACGCCGGCCGCCCGCAACTCTTCGGGGCTCAGCCACTGCGTGGCTTCCTTGCCGTCGCGCAGCAGGGACCACAGCTCGCCCGCCGAACGGGCGGCCGGAAAACGCCCGGCCAGGCCGACGATGGCAATGCTGCCGGGATCGATGGGTTCGACAGGGGAAGTCACGGCGCTGCCCTCATGACACGGTAGTGGGGGCCGGCTGCCCGGCGGTACGCGACCGCATGAGGCGCCGCGCGTTGGCGCGGCTCAATCCGTCGCCCACGGCGGTGGACGTGGCGTTGCCGCCCAGGTGTTCGGCCAGACTGGCGATCGTCGGCAGGCGGAACATGTCCGTGATCGAGACTTCGAAGCCGCACGCATCGCGCAACCGGCGCTGCACCTGAACGACCAGCAGCGAGTGGCCGCCCAGGTCGAAGAAGTTGTCCGAGGTGCCGACCTGCGGATGGCCCAGCACGTCCTGCCAGATGGCCGCGATGCTTTTCTCGAGCTGGCTTTGCGGCTCGCCGGCCGGGCGCAGCGCTGTCGCGGCGTGCGGCTCGGGCAGGGCGCGGCGGTCGACCTTGCCATTGGGCGTCAGCGGCAGCGACTGCAGCACGACCACGGCCGATGGCACCATCACCTCGGGCAACGCCTGTGCCAAAGCATGGCGCAGCTGCTCGGCGCCGAGGACAGCGCCGGCCCGGGACGTCACGTACCCCGCCAGCCGCTTGTCCCCACCGGCATCCTCTCGCGCCACCACGACGGCCTCTTTGACACCCGCCTGTTGCATCAGTGCGCTTTCGATTTCGCCCAGCTCGATGCGATGGCCGCGGATCTTCACCTGGTTGTCGATGCGCCCGAGGAATTCGAGCGCGCCGCCCGGATGGCGGCGAACCAGGTCGCCGGTGCGGTACATGCGCGTGCCAGGCCGCGCGGGGTCGTCGATGAAGCGCTCCGCGGTCAGCTCCGGCCGCTGCCAATAGCCCTGGGCCACTCCGTCGCCGCCGATCAGCAGTTCGCCGGGCACCAGGGCCGGACATTCCATGCCCCAGGGCACGCGCACCGCCAGCTGCGTGTTGGCGATGGGCTCCCCGAGCGGCACGAAGTCGCCGATCCCGGCGAGGTCGCACGTCGTGGACCAGATGGTGGTCTCCGTGGGACCGTACATGTTCAGCAGCTTGCCCGGGACCAGGGCGCGCAGGTCCCGGGCCAACTTCAGGGGCAGGGCTTCGCCGCCGACCATGAGCACCGACAACCGCGACAGGGCCGTGCGGCCCGCCGCGTCCGCCACCAGCATCGAGGCCATCGACGGCGTGCATTGCAGGTGGGTGACGGCGTTCTGCACGACCTGTTCGGCGACCGAAGCGCGTTGGACGCCGGGCCGCGCCCGCCGGGAGGCTTCCATCAAGCCTTTCAGGTCTTCGAGGTGGGCCAGCACCTTGCCGGTTTCGATGCCGAAGTCGATCAGGCAGGCGATCTCGTCGACGCCGGCGCCCTTGAGACTGTCCACCATCGCCAGGCAGCGCTGCGGCGTGCCGAACAGGGCGCTGGTGCCGTAATAGCGCGAGAACGCATGTTCCAGCAGGGCGTCCATGTCCTGCGCCGACAATGGTTCCGCATCCATGATCTCGACCGGGCTCTTGCCCTGCTCGCCGCCGCGCTGCACGAACGTTGGAAACGACCACGCCGCCTGCTTGATGAGGTCCACCGAACTGCGCAGGTATTCCTTCATCGGCCCGCGCACGGTTTCACGGACCTCGTCCTCGTCCCGGCCGACGAAGGTGTGCATCATGATCGTGACGTGCCCCTCGCCCGGATGGCCGGCCTTGCGCCAGGCCGCCCGGTACAGCGCGATCTTCTCGGCCACGTCGTCGATCTTCTGGCCCAGCAGGTGGGTCAGCAGGTTGCAGCCGAGTTCGCCGGCCTGCTGAAAGGTTTCCGGGTTTCCGGCGGCGGTGAGCCAGATCGGCAGATCCTTCTGGATCGGCCGGGGCAAGGTCTGCACGCCGACGGGCTCGCCCTGGGGGCCCGGGAACGCGACGCTCTCGCCGCGCCACAGGCGCCGGACCACGTCGATGTTCGCGATCATCTCGTTCTTGCGGTTGGCAAAGGCCGCCGGGGCGATCACGAAGTCGTTGGGCTGCCATCCCGACGCGAACGACACACCCACGCGCCCTTGCGAGATGTTGTCGACGAACGCCCACTCCTCGGCGACGCGGATCGGGTGATGAAGCGGCAGCACGCAGCTGCCCGCGCGGATTTTGAGGCGTGTCGTCATGGCCGCGAGGGCGGCGCTGGTGACTGCCGGGTTGGGATAGAGGCCGCCGAAGGCGTGGAAGTGGCGCTCCGGCGTCCAGATCGCGGCGAAGCCTTCCCTGTCGGCGAACTTTGCGCCTTCCAGCAGCAGCTTGTAGCGGTCCTGCGGGCTCGAGGCGGTGTCGCTGGCGAAATAGAAGAGGCTGAACTCGGGCGCGCGGGCCTCTGCCGTCACGGTGTTCGAATGCAGCACGACGGTCAGGCCGCGCGCGAGCGTCCAGCACAGCTCGAGCACGGAGATGTCGAACGAGAGGCTGGTTACCGCCAGCCAACGCCCCGCGGCCTCGTGTGGGATGCGCCGGTCCATGCCGGCAAAGAAATTCATCACGTTGCGATGGCTCACCACAACGCCCTTGGGTCGGCCGGTGGAGCCCGACGTATAGATGACATAGGCGGCGCTGGCGGGTGAACCTTGCGCCGGCACGGATGCTTCGGGGACGGCGGCCGCCTGGTGGTCCGGCACGAAAGCCTGCTGCGCCGGCAGCGCGAGCGAAGCCGCCAGCGGCGCGCTGGTGACGACGAGCCTGGTGCGCGAATCCTCGATCATGAAGGCGAGGCGATCGTGCGGATAGTCGGGATCGAGCGGCAGGTAGGCGGCCCCGGCTTTCATCACGGCAAGCGCGGCAATCACCAGCTCCGGCGTGCGCTCCAGGCACAGGCCGACGATGTCGCCGGCCACGACGCCACGCTGGCGCAACACCGCCGCGAGCGCCGCGGCCCTCTCATCGAGTTCGCGATAGGAGAGGATGCGCTGCTGGAACGAGATCGCTTCACGGCCCGGCGTGCGTGCGGCCTGTGCCGAAATGGCCTGATGCACGCAGATCGTGGCATCGTATGTCGCGGCGGTGTCGTTCAGGAGCGCCATTGCCTGCGCCTCTTCAGCGGGCAGCAATGCAATGTCGGCCAGGCGGCGCGGCGGCGATTCGAAAGCGGTGAGCCAGGCGCCCAGATGCGCCGCCATGAGCGCGACGGTATCGGGCCGATACACGGCGGCATCGGCGACCAGCTCGAGCCGTTCGCCGGTCGCGTCGGTCGCCAGCAGCAGCTCGAAGCCGGGCGGCTGCTCCACGTCGCCCAGGCCGATGCCGAACCTGGCGGCCTGTTCCAGCCCGGCCTGCTTGTCCGCCAGCCGCACAGGGAGGTCGCGCGGGCAAGGGCCGGCATCGCGCATCTTCGCGACCTGGAGCTCGGCGCCGGCCGCCACGTCGTCGGCGCCGGCGTCAGGCGAAAGCGCCAGCGTCAAGGGAACCCATGCGGACAGCCAGTGTTCCAGATCTCTTGCCGCGTGTGAAAGCGCGGCATCGCAATACATGATCGATACGCGCTCCTGCCCGGTCAAGGCCGACAGCCAGGCCCCGAAGGCGGCGGCCGTTCTTGCCCCATGCGCAGCCGCGTCGATGGGCTGGCGGATGGGTTGCCCCGCGACTGATGTCGTTGCACAGATGTTCCTGGGGTAGGGCAGTTCAACCGGCGCGAACCCCGCGAACGCCTTGCGCCAGGTCATCTCGCCCTTGGCGATCTGCGCCAGGCGGGCCTCCAGCTTTTCGCGCGCTGCCGCTGCGGGCCCCGTGATAACCGTGCCCGGCGCGTAGCCTTGCGGCGGCCGGCCCTGCAGGTCGACACACCCGCTCAGAACGATGTCGCCCTCGCCGGTGGCAACGCGTAATTCCTGGCCACTGACTTCCAGCACGGTGCCGGGCACCGCCGCCGACGTAGCAGCGTTGCCCAGGCGCGCCGAACCGACGAGCAGCAGCGTGCCGGCATGGAGGATCTTGGGCCGAGCAAGCGGGTTGGGGTAGGGCCCGAAGTCCAGGCCCCGCACCAGCGCCGCCAGTTCTTGGGCGGGCCGGGCGAAGTCGAGGGTAGCCAGCGCCTCGGGCCGGCGGTCGCGCCCGAAGTAGCTGCGGGCACCCACCTGACTGGTCAGGGCCAGGTCGCCGCGCCCGATGTCCTGGACGATTCCAGCGAAGGCAGCGAGCCCGGCTTCGTAGCACTTGGTGTTGAGGCTGAAGGCGGTCTCGTCGGCCGCGATGTCGAACAGCGCCTGCCGGACGATGCGCCCGGCGTCCACTGCCGCCGTCATCTCGTGCCAGGTGATGCCGTGCTGCTTTTCCCGGGCGATCAAGGCCCACGACGGAGCGTTCAGGCCGGCATACCGGGGGAGCGGCCCATCATGGAAATTGATCGCAAGCTTTTTCGCGCGCGCGATCAGCGGGGCGGGGAGGACGCGCAGGTTGGCGACGCTGAAGAGATAATCGAACTCCTCGGCGACGCTTTCGACACCTGAGCTCGAATCGAGCGAGGTCCGTTCAATGCCTTTGGCTTGCGCCCATTGCAAGATGATTTGTGCTCGGCTGGCCACGCGCACGACCGCATGCCCGGCATTCAGGTAAGCCTCGGCGCACTGGATCAACAAACTCCCGTCGCCGATAAAAACAGCGCTTGTACTACTCATCACATGCCTCAGGGTCACTATTCATATTAGCGTTGCCGCTGTGTTTCTGGGAAACCACCGCATTTGTGCGCAGCAATTTTCCATTGAAGAGTTGCGATCCGGACGACGTCGCGACGCTTTCAGTAGCCGCTGATCAAGGTTCGCAGAGCATTGCTGGGAACAAAGCTGGAGCTGAACTTGCGCCACTGGACGCGCGCGTCCTGGCCTCCCCAGAACATGAAGCGGCCGAGGGTCATGCGGCTGTACTCGGTCGCCAGCGGCACTGCGTTGCGAGTGGGCCGCACGGTGAAGCCGACGCGCAATCCGGCCGCGGCCGCCGCCTCGATAGCGGCGGGCGAGCAGTTTCCATTGGGGTAGGCGATGGCCACCGGCGCATACCCGCAGATTTCCGCCAGTTCGCGCTGGCAGGCCTGGATCTGGCTGGCCATTTCGGATGGCAGGCAGTTCGTCAGTATTTCGTGGTCGCGCGTGTGGTTGCCCAGCCGAACCCATTTGTTGCGGGCGAAGTCGCGCAACTCGGGCGCCGTGAAAGGCCGGTCCAGGTCGCTGTGCGGCTGGAGCACGGCGTTGCCGAAGCGCTCGCGCAAAACCGCTTCGATGCCGTCGTTGGTCAAGGTCTTGAGGGCGTTGATCTGGGCCTTGAGCGCACGGTGCGTGGCGCCCGCGCGCGTGAGCTGGCGGCTGAAGGCATCCCACCAGAATGCCTTGTTCTGCAGGACGTGGTGGCTGGAAACGAAAAACGTCGCCGGTACCTGGAACTCCTCGAGCACATCCAGCGCGAGGGTGTTGTTGTAATACCCATCATCGAAGGTGATGACCACGTAGTTGCGGCCCGGCTCGAGGCCGGCGTCCACCTGTTCAGGCGAAACGACGTGGTAGCCGGCTTCCAGCGCGGCTTCTACGAAGTTGCGGAAACCGTCGACCGTCACACCCTGGTTGGGAGCCAGCAATCCATTGCAGAGCTGCTCCCGGCTGGCGTAGAGTGAATGGAACAGCACGCCGACCAGGGCGGCAGCCGGCCGACGGGCGTCCGGGCTCAAGGCGATGAAGACATCGTCCGCCAGGCTCAGGCCTTTGCTGACCACCGATCTCAGCATACGTAGCGCGCGGCCTGCCTGGTGCTGCTGGCTGACGTCGTCGGATAGTTACGGCTGCTGAGTGCACGCCACGCGCGGTTGGTCTGCGAGATAGCCTGCGCCCATTTGTCCCAGGCCTGGGCGCGACCTTGGCTGCCCGGCCGGCAGGCCTGCAGTTCATGCCACGCCGCGCGTTCCGATTCGATTGCTTGCGCGTACTGCGCAGCAAGCTCGTCGCTATGCGCCAAATTCATTTTGTTGCCAATTGTTGAAGTAAGTAGAGATATTGCTACAGCCAGCATCCCATCAGCATGTAACTGAACGAATCTTCGACGTCGTCCTACAGGTGCAGACTTTGCTTTTTATTCGAGCAGTGCGCGCCTGATGGGCTCCAGCCAGATGCCGGTCTTCGGCGAGTACATGCCGAATGCTGGCGACGCGAATTCCCAATATGTCCAGCCGATGCCCCGGCGCTCGGCCTCATCGCGGACCATCCGGGCGTAGGCTTCCCGCGACTTGATGTCGGCGACATGGTGGGTGCCGAACTCGCCCAGGTGCAGCGGATAGCCCATGTCGTGGCTCCACTTGTGCGCCGAGTCCAGGGCGTTGGCGAGCTCCTTGCGCTGGGCCGCATCGCAGCAGGTCGCGCCCACGGGAAACAGCTTGGCCAGATGCTCGACACCCTGGTGGGTGAAAGGGAAGGGGTCGTAGTTGTGGATGGACACGATCAGGTGACGATCGGGCGGCAGCCGCAGCTTGGGCAACGCGGGGATGCCGTTCCATTCACCCGGCCCGATCAGCACGGTGCGAGTGGGGTTGCTCGCGCGAACGGCGGCCAGCACCTGGGGGGAGAGCTGGTTCCAGGGTTCGCCATCGAGCCGGCCCGTGGGCTCATTGAGGAGCTCGAAGAGCAGCTTGGGCGAGCGGTCCTTGTAGCGCAGGGCGATCTGGCGCCACATGTTGATGAGCCTGGGCTCCAGCACCTCCGGCTCGACCGCAAATTCGTTCCAGTGCAAGGCGCTGCCGGACAGCTGGCTGTAGTGATGCATGTTGAGGATGACATACACGCCCTTGGCGAGCAACGCATCCACCGCCTGGTCTACCTTCTTGGCAAACGCTTCGTCCAGTGTCGCGTCCGCTGTTTTTGCGGCGTTGTTGCTCCAGCGCACGGGCAGCCGCACCGTCGTGAAGGTCTTGCCGACGATGTCGATGTAGCCCGGCTCGAGCTTCACGCCCCATTGGCCTTCGGTGGGGGCCTCCAGCATATTGCCGAGATTGATGCCGCGGCCAAGCGCCTTTGCCGTAGCGCAGGTCTCGGGTGTGACAGCGTGACAGGCGGGAGAGGGCCGGGCCGGCCCTCGTGACGCGGAGCCGGACTGGGCGTGTGCAACGGCTGCGAGCAGCAGCGACGCGAGCAGGGCGGCTGTGGAGCGGACGGAAATCATGGGTATCTGTTTGGCGCGGCCGGCCCGCGCGGGGAAATGATGGGCCTGATTTTGTCGCGGCCCGGGCACCGAAAAGGGGCCATAAAAGTGGTCGCGGCGACGTCCTACACCGAAACAAGGCGCGGCGCAACTGATGGAGCGGGAGGTGACACGGTCCGTGGTGAAAGTTTCAGTATTTGCGTAATAGATATCGCCATAAAAGATTCTCTATGTAACTTGTACTTTGTGCACAGCCAAGGCTCCCATTGCTGCTGAGTTAATTTTGTAAAAAATCCAGGCCGTTTCCCTAAGCTTATCGGACAACGTCTTCTGCTTATGTAGTCCGCATCCTACTAACATTGGCCTTCCTGATGAGTTGCGAGTGTCTTGGACATTTCGCATCGTTTTACATCCAGAACGAGTGGCCACATGAAAAGACGCGATTTTTCCAAAGCAACCGTAGCTGCTACGGTTGTCGCCGGTGGAACGGTATACGCCGCCAGAGGTGGCTTCAGGGGATCCAATGCACCAGCGCCCGCGCCGGCACCCTCGCCAGCGCCAGCGCCAGCGCCTGCCCTCGCACCGGCGCCGGCACCCGCGCCTGCCCCAGCGCCCGCACCTGTGCCGGCACCTTCGACGCCGCCCGCCGGTCTGGCCATCGGCACCAACCTGTCCGGAATGGAATGGGCCCGGCCCGGCCTGCGCTATGGCCAGAGCACGCAGCCCAACCTGAACTTCACGGTGCCTCGCGCGGCCGATGTGGCTTACCTGGCAGCCAACGGCTACGGCAAGAACCGCCTGCCGATCCAGTGGGAGCTGT
>JACDFR010000083.1 GCA_013815685.1 Ramlibacter sp. | reverse complement strand
TCCAGCTTGCGCAAGCTGTCGTGCGGACCGCTGCCCGCGCTGTAGCGCACCCAGGCGTACAACTCCTCGGCCGGGGGCGCCGCAATAATCTCCAGCTCTTCGATCGCGAAGGGCAGCGACGGCCGCACAGGTTGCTCTCGCGGCGTGGCGGCCAGCAGCAGCCCGATGGGCGCCTGCAGCGCGGCATCGAGGACGCTAGGGTGCAGCACGTAGTCGGCGCGCGTGGCCGCCACGCAGGCAGGCAGCGCGATGCGGGCAAGAACCTGCGCATGGCCCCGGCCGTCGGTCCCGGCTTGCAGCGCCGAGATACCTCGATGCGCGGGCCCATAGGCAAACCCAAGGCGCTCAAAAGCCTCATAGCAAGCGTCCATGGCGAAACTCTGTGCGCATGCAGCACGCAAAGCCGGCAAGTCCAGCAGCTCTGGGCGCGAGGGCAAACCCACCGAGCCCGTGCCTTGCGAGTGAACCTGTTCATCCTGCGCCGTGCCGCTGAATATTTCGTAGCTGATCTCTCCATGTGCCACGGGCCACAGAGCGATATGCAGCGCCAGCGGTTGTGCGCCGGCCATCACGGGACGCACGAACGCAATATTCTTCAGCGTCACCTGCAGACCCGCATCGCCAGGCGGCCCGCCTGCCGAGTGCGCAATCGCCGCGCGGGCCATTTCCAGGTGGGCGGCTCCCGGCAACACCCGTTGGCCTTGCACCACGTGGTCGGCCAGGAAAAACTCCTGCCCGCTGAACAGTGACGAGAAACGCTGTTGCCGCAAGTCCGAGGTATTGGCCTGGACCAATGGGTGCAATTGCGCAGTCGAAGCACATTCGACAGATGGCTCCACGCCGGGCGGACCGCCGGCATCGCGGATCCAATAGCGCTCGGCCGCGAACGGATAGGTGGGCAGGCTCATCCGCAGCGGCATCGGGCTGTAGAGCCGCTCCCACGCCACCGGCAGTCCCTTGGTCCACGCCTGCGCCAGGCGGGCCAGCTTTCGCCCCTCGATCCATTTGTCCACCAACAGTGCGGCCTCTTCCTCGTCGGCCACCAGATCGTCGAGGGACGCGCCGGGCCGCAACTCCGCCTGGAAGCAATCTTCGATCGGCGCGCCGCCTTCCAGGAATTGCCCCAGCTTGCGCGGCAGATCGTCGATGGCATCCACGACGAAGGCGACCCTGCTGGCCATCGGCTCGCGTCCTACCTGAAGCGTGTAGGCGAACTCCGCCAGGTCGGTCTCAGGATGGTCGCCGAGAAAATCGCGCAAGGTCTGGATGTACTCGTTCAAGCGGTCCCGCCCTTTGGCCGAAACCGGGATGACGTACGGCCCGGAGACCGGCTGCGGCATCCGCGCCATCGCCGGGGCCTCCTCGAGAATGGCATGGGTGTTGGTGCCGCCTATTCCGAAAGAGCTCAGGGCCGCCCGCCGCGGGGACTCGCCGCGGGGCCAGGCGCGCAGGCGATCCACCACATAAAAAGGCGATGCGTCGAAATCGATGGCCGCATTGGGCTGGTGGTAGTGCAGGCTCGGCGGCAGCGCGCCGTGTGTCAGGCTGAGGGCCAGCTTGATGCACCCGGCCAGGCCCGCGGCCGTATCCAGGTGGCCGATGTTGGTCTTCACCGAACCGATGCCGCAAAACTGCTTGCCGGGGGTATCCACGCGATACGCGTCCTGCAATGCCCGCATCTCGACCGGGTCGCCCAGCCGTGTGCCCGTTCCGTGCGCTTCGACGTAGCCGATGGTCGCGGCGTCGATTCCGGTCGCATCCAGGACCTTGCGGATCACCTCGGCCTGTCCCTGCACGCTGGGCGCGTAGAACCCGGCCTTGTCGGCGCCGTCGTTGTTCACGGCGACGCCCCGCAGGAGCGCATAGATGTGGTCGCCGTCGGCGATGGCATCCGCGGCCTTCTTGAGCATGACCACGGCCACGCCTTCGCCCGCCACCATGCCGTCGGCGGCCGCATCGAATGCGCGCAGGTGCCCGTCACTGGAGAAATTGAGGCCCTCCTGGTGCAGGTACCCCAGGCGCTCGGAGGCGAAGAGCGTTGCCGCCCCGACCAGTGCCTGCCGCGCTTCGCCCGAAAGGATGCTGTTGCAGGCGGCGTGCAAGCCCACCAGCGAGGACGAACAGTTCGAGTGCAGGAAGACACTGGCACCCTTGAACCCCAGCTTGTTCGAAATGAGCGTGGGGATGGTGCCGCTTTGCGCCAGCAGCCACGAGACGTAGCTGTCCGCATGCTCGATGACCTTGGAAGCGTTCAACGGCAGGCCACCCGCCAGCGACTGGTAGAAGATGTTGCTGGCCGACATGAATACGCTGGTCTGCGGAATTTTCCTGGCGACGTAGCCTGCATCCTCTACCGCTTTCCAGGAATGGATCAGCAGCAGCCGCAGTTGCGGGTCCATCAGCTCCGCGTCACGGCCGGAAATGTTGAAGAATTTCGGGTCGAACAGGTCCTTGCCGGTGATGGTTGATCGCACCGCCACATAGTTCGGGTCGCCAATGAGGTCCTCGCGCACGCCTGCCGCGCGCAGTTCGTCCGGCTGTATCCGCTGGAGCGATTCCTTGCCGTGCCGCAAGTTGTACCAGAACCGGCGGTGATCCTGCGCGCCGGGGAAATGGCAGGAGATGCCGACGATCGCCACGCCGCCGATCTCCCCTTCCGTTTGCGCAATGGTGCCGGGGTCCGGCAGCCGGGCCGTGGCGTCCGGATTCGCATGCGCCTGCGGCGGCAACGCATCGGCGCCCAGCACCTGGGCGATGTGGCGGCTGATGCGCCTCACGCTCGAATGTTCGAAGATCGACGTCGACGTGAAGTCGATCCGGAAAGCGGAGGAAATGCGTTGCGACACCGTGATCGCCGACAGCGAATCGCCCCCGATGTCGAAGAAGCCGTCGTCCGCCTGGATTTCGTCCTGGGCGAGAACTTGCCGCCAGATCGACAGCACCGCTTTCTCTATCGCGGACAGCGGGGCAGCCGGACGCGAAGGGCCTGCCGCTTGCGCCTGGAACTGGCTCAGCAGGGCTTGCCGGTCCACCTTTCCGCTGCCGGTCAGGGGCAATGCCGGAACCGCGACAAAATTGGACGGCACCATGTAGTCCGGGATGGCAGCCTTGAGATGCTCCCGCAAGGAACGCGAATCGAGCGGCGCGGCCGGGGCGTCCCCTGCGGGCGTCGCCGGGACGTACCAGGCCATCAGCCGCTTGCCTTCGTCGCGCCCTTGGACCGCCACGGCTGCGCCGGCAATTCCGGGATGATTCGCCAGGCTGCTCTCGATGTCGCCCAGCTCGATGCGGATCCCGCGAATCTTCACCTGCTCGTCGGCGCGCCCCAGGAATTCGATGGTGCCATTGGCGCACCAGCGGGCCAGGTCGCCGGTTCGGTAGAGCCTGGTGCCGGGCGTGAAAGGGTTGTCGACGAATTTCTCCGCAGTCAGCGCGGGCTGGTTCAGGTAGCCCCGCGCGACGCCGTCGCCCGCGATGCACAACTCACCCGTGATGCCGATAGGCACCGGGCGCAAGCGCTTGTCGACGACGTAGGCCTGCGTGTTGGCCACGGGCCGGCCGATCGTGATCGGTCCTTGCGCATCCAGCCGCTGAACGATCGAATAGACCGTGGTCTCCGTCGGCCCGTACATGTTCCAGGCTTCGCAGCCGAACTGCACGAAGCGTTGCCTCAGTCCTTCGGAAATCGCCTCGCCGCCGCAGAAGATCCTGACCTTCTCCTCATTCATCCAGCCGACCTGGAACAGCATGCTCCAGGTGGTGGGCGTCGCCTGCATCACCGTGGGCCGGGCCCCGGCGATTTCGCGCCTGAGCGCCTGAGCGTCGCGCGCCGTTTTCGCGCCGCAGATACGCACCTGCGCCCCGCGGACCAGGGGCAGGAAAAGCTCCACCGCGGCGATGTCGAAGCAGTAGGTCGTGGTTGCCAGGAAGGTGTCGGTGGCGGACAGGCCGGGCTCCCTCGCCATAGCGGCAAGCAGGTTGGCCAGGCCCCCGTGCGTCACCATGACGCCCTTGGGGTGGCCCGTGCTGCCCGAGGTGTAGAGGACGTAGGCCAGATGGTGAGGCTGCAGCGCCGTGACGGCAGCCGCGGGGCCCGCCGGCAGGATGTCGTCCCAGGCCTCATCCAGCAGGACGAGCCTGCTGCCCCCCTGCAGCAGGGGCCGCAGCTTGCCGGCCGTCGCCGCCTCGGCCAGCACCAGAGCCGGCCTGCAGTCGCCGAGCATGTACCGCAGGCGCTCGGCGGGAAACTCCGGATCGAGCGGCACATACGCGCCACCCGCTTTCAGGATGCCCAGCAGCCCCACCATCATCCGCGGCGAACGCTCGACGCAGATCGGCACCAAGACGTCGGGGCCCACCCCCTGGCCCTGGAGATACGCGCCAAGCGCGGTGCTGCACTCGTCGAGCTGCCGGTAGCTCAGGCGGTCCTGCCCGTGGGTGACGGCCCAGGCATCGGGCGATGCCTGGGCCTGCCCTTGGACCCGTTCATGGACGCACAAGCGCGGATAGCCGGCTGCTGTGTCATTCCACCGCGCCAGAAGCCTCTGCGCCTCATCCTCGGGCACGATGGAATAATCGTCCAGCACCCGGTCCGCATCGTCTGCGGCGGCCTGCAGCAGCATCGCGTAGTGAGTGAACATCCGCTCTACCGAAGCCCGTTCGCGCAGCGCGGCGTCGTACTTGATCTTGAGCAGGAAGCCCTGCGGCTGCTCCAGCACCTCGAGCACCATGTCGTACTCGCCTTCCTGGCCGACTTCTTCCATGTAGTCCGCTGCCAGGATGTCGCGATGCTGGCGCCCGATCTTGTGAAGGTCGAACGCATTGGCACTCTGGAACTCGAACGCGGCCTGGAAAACCGGCGACTTGCCGGACGCGCGGTCGACTTTCAGGTCCCGAACCAGCCGCGCGAAGGGATAGCCCGCATGATCGATCGCATCGGCGACGGTCAGCTGCACCGCCTTCAGGAAATCGTGCAAGCGCCGGTCGCCCGTCACCCTGCTGCGCACCGCCACCACATTGGCGAAGTAGCCCACGGCGGCGTCGAATCGGGGCTGCGGCCTTCCCATCGCCGGCATACCCACGATGATGTCGTCGCCACCCGTGTAGCGATGCAGCAGCAATTGGTAGAGGCCGAGGAAGAGGATGGCCGGCGTGATCTGGCGCAGCTTGCACAACTGCGCGATGCGCCGGCAGAGCTCGTTGGGCAGGGGGTGCAAGCAGGCGTCGGGACGGCTCTCCGGCGCAGTGCGCGGCGCGTCGGTGGGCAGCTCCAGCAGCGGCAGCGGTCCTTTCAGATGCTGCAGCCAATAGGAGCGTTGCCGCTGTGCGTCGATTCCCGACAGGAACGCCTGCTCCCAGCGGACGAACTCCCCATAATCCGCCGACGGCTCGCCCGGCTCCGGATCCATGCCGCCTAGCGCGGCGCGGTAGGACCCGAACAGGGCCGCCACCAGTCGCTGCAGCGAGTGGGCGTCGCATATCAGGTGGTGCACGACGAGAAGAACGATCCGCGCTTGCGGCCCGGTCTCGAAGATGGCGACGCGCCACAGAGGTCCCCGCTCCAGGGAAAAGGGCCGCCTGGCGCTGTCTTTCAGGCGGGCAACGCGCTGTTCCGGTGCCCATGCCGAGACGTCCTCCCGCTCCAGTATCAGGTCGCGGGCAACGCTGCGTCGATACGGGACGCCGTCCTCGTGCGCGATCACGGTATCGAGGACAGGATACTGGCGTGCCAGTGCACGGCAGGCCTGTTCAAAGGCGGCGCCATCCCACGCCCCGGAGACCCGCAAGGCGAGCGGGATGTTGTAGGCACCCGAGTTCGGGCGCATCTGGTGCAGCGCCCACAGCCCTTTCTGGTTTTCCGACAAAGGCGCGCGCGGCCCCGCGGGTACCGCGTTTTCCGCCGTACCAGTCGACTGCTCGACATGCCGAGCCAGGGCCGCGATGGTCCGGTGTTCGAGCAGCATTCTCCCGGTGAGCTTCAGCCTGAACGTTTGCTCCAGGCTGCGCGCCAGCCGCATGCCGAGGATCGAATCGAGGCCGTATTCGCCGAGATCCTTGTCAATCTTCAACTGGGCGGCCGGAATCTCCAGCGCTCGCGATAGCAGGCCCGTGATGTGGCTCAGCACGCCCACCGATGGCGCTTCGGGCACGGCCGCTGCGCCGGCAGCCGCGGCCACGCCACTCGGCAAGCACGCACCGTCCGGCAGCCAGTAGCGCTCCCGGGCGAACGGGTAGGTGGGCAGAGCGATCGTGCGCAGCCGCTTGCCCGCCTGCAAGGCCGCCCAGTCGATGGTTCCCCCCTGGGTCCAGTAGCGCGCTATCTTTTCCGGACGGCCTTCTTGCACCAGTGCGCGCGCGACGGTTTCGTCGAGCGGACCCGAAAGCAGCTGCCGCATGCCCGAGCTTTCAGCGGGACCGCCGGCGAAGATCGGCAGCTCACCGGAGCGCGAACCGTCATCGCCCGGCCAGGACAAATAGACGCGGATGCGCTCCAGCAATTGCGCCGGGCTCTGCGCGACGAACGCCGCCCGGTACTGCATCGCCTCTCGCCCGGCCTGCAAGGTGAAGGCGAGCGCGGGCAGCGCAATATCGTCGTGCCGCTCCAGGTACTCGGCCAGTTGCCCGGCGACGGCGCGCAGGCGCTCGGCGCTGCGCGCGGAAAGCACGGCGATCTGCGGTCCCGACAGCGTTCCCTCCGAGCTTGCCTCTTCCCCTGGCGGGAGGTATTCCTCGACGACGAGGCTGGCGTTCGAACCGCCCGCGCCGAACGAATTGATCAGCGCGCGGAGCGGGTACTCCGTGCGCTGCCCGTTGACCTCCAGCACCGGCCGCGGCCAGGAGCGCAGATCGCTCTGCAGGCGAAAGCAGCTCCGATCCAGTTGCAAACCGGGGTTGAGCGGCTGGGCCTTGATGGAGGGCACCAGCTGCCGATGGCGCATCTGCAGCACCACCTTGGCCAGCTGCGACATCCCGGACGCCGCCTCGGCGTGGCCGATGTTGGACTTGACCGACCCGATCGCGCACGACGCCGGCGCCACGGCGGACTGCCGGAATACTTTGTCCAAAGCGGCGACCTCGATCGGATCGCCCAGCGCAGAGCCGCTGGCCGCCGCCTCGACGTAGCTGATGGTGCGAGGGTCGATGCGTCCCCTGGCAAGACACTCCTGCACCAGCCGCGCTTGCGCGCCCAGGCTGGGAACGGTGTAGCCGCCGGAGTGGCCGTTGTGGTTGGTCGCCGTGGACTTGATGACGGCGAGAATGCCGTCGCCGCCGGCGGCTGCCTGCCGAAGCGGCTTGAGCAGGACGGCGCCCACGCCCTCGGCCGGTATGAAACCGTCGCCTTGGGCGAAACTGCGGCTGCCGGCATGGCTGGCGAGCAAGCCCATCTGGTTCAGGCCGATGTATTTCCTCGGGTCCAGCGACAGGTTCACGGCGCCGACGACGGCCACGTCGCAGCGGCCGGCGCGCAAGTCTTCGCACGCCATGTGGATGGCGACCGCGCCCGACGAGCACATGGTGTCCACCGCGATGCTCGGGCCTTCGAATCCGAAGAAAAACGACACTCGGTTGGCGATCGCCGCATACGAAGACACGGGTGCGGACGCCTCGGCCGTGGCGCTGGCGTAGAGCGATGCGTACTGCTGGTACATTGCCCCGACGTAGACGCCGATGCGCCCGCCGTGCGCCTGCCGCAGCGATTCGCGGGTGTGCCCCGCGGTTTCCAGCAGGGTCCACACGGCCTGGAGAAACAGCCGCTCCTGCGGGTCCATCGTCCGCGCCTCGTGCGGAGAGATGTTGAAAAAGAGCGGGTCGAATTCGTCGACGCCATCGATGAACCCGCCCCACTTGCTGCGGGTCTTGCCCGGCTGGTCGCCATCCGCATCGAAGTAGGCTTGCCCGTCCCAGCGCTGCGGCGGGATCTCGCCGACGCAGTCCCTTCCCGCCTGCAGGTTGTCCCAGAATTGCGCCAGGTCCGCCGCTTGCGGGTAACGGCCGGTCATGCCGATGATCGCGATGTCCTGGTCCGCCGCCGCCGTCTCGAACGGCGTGTCCCGTGGCGCGGCCGCGGCCGCGGGCGCGGCGGGCGCGGGTGGATCGAAAGCGACCGCCGGCGTGGTCCCGTAGCCGCCCGCCAAATGGCGGGTCAGCTCGGCCACGCTCGCATGTTCGAACAGGAGCGTCGGCGGCAGGTCGATGCCCAGCCGTTCGGCGATGGCGCCTGCGATCTCGAGCAGCTGCGACGACTTCAGGCCCATTTCGTAATAACCCTGGCCGGAGTCGACTTGCTCGGGACGCCGGTCCAATCGCTGTGCAATGAGCGTTCGCACGAACAGCCCGATGTCCCCGGCCGGCGCAACAGCCGGGGCGGGTATATCAGCCCGAGCGGTGGAAAAGGCGGGGATGACATGCTCGAGCGTGCTCGCGTCGCGCACGCGTTTTCCCGCGAAATCCTTCAGTTCGGCGACCTTGCGTCCGCTTGTGTCGAAAAAATCGACCGAGAGATAGCGAAGATCATTCTCAATCCGGCTCGAGGCGACAACCGTTCGGGCAATGCAGCCTTCCTGCAGCAACGCGCAGGCCCGAAACGACGCGTAGTGCAGGGGCAGGAGCAGCCGGGGGTCCGGCTCGCTGTCGAGTCTATCCAGCGTGCGGGTGGCGCCCACCACGCAGCCGTCCAGCAAGGTCGGGTGGAACAGCGAGCCTGTGGACATTCCACCCGGCGCCGGCGGCACGGTGCACTCGATCCAGATCTCCGATTGGCCGACATGGACCGTCCCGTCTGCCTTGATGAGGCCGGTATGAAGCAATCCGTCGCGGCGGCAACCCGCATAGACCTCGTCCAGAGTGATTCGCTCGACGGCCGCGCGCCGGATTCCCTCGAGATCGATCGTTTCATCGAACGCGGCAGCCGGTGCCGAATGCATCGTCGCCGTCGCGTAACGGCGCGGCGCGCCGGCCGGCGTGCCGCCCCGGTGCTCGCGGCCCCAGACCTCGACGCGCCAGCTCGCGCCGCCGCTCGAAGGCGAGGCCTCGATCGACAGCTGGATGTCAGAGCCGGCCGCGACCTCGAGCGGGTGGTAGATCAGCAGGTTGCGCAGTTCGATGACGGTGTAGTCGTGTCCGTGCTCGCGAAAGGCCTGGTACAGCAGGTCGATATAGGCAAGGCCGGGCAACAGGTGCCGGCCGTGAACCTGGTGGCCACGGATGACGGGGTGCTGCTGTGCCAGCAAGAGTTGGGTCTTCATGGAAAGCTTTCGCGGCTGCGGTGGTGTCTAGTCCACGGGGCTCAGGCGGCCCCAGAATGCCGGCACGGCCGGTGCGATGGGCGGCCCTTGCCGATCGCTCAAGTCGATTCGCCGCAGCAGGGGAGGCGCCAGGGGTTGCCGGGCGGCCCGCGCGTTATGCGATGCATCCGGTTCCTGCACGATGGCGTGCGCGTTGGTCCCGCCGTCGCCGAAGCAGCTGACCGCGGCTGTGCGGACCCCACCCCCCCACGGCGCCGATTCCCGGTCGAAGCGCAAGGGCGAGCGTGCGAAGTCGTAGTGTGCGAGCGGCTGCTGCGCGGACAGGAACGGGACGGTGCGCCTTCGATGCAGCATCAACGCAACCCTGACGAAGCTCGCAATGCCTTCCGCGCACAGCAGGTGACCGATGTTCGGCTTGACCGATCCGAGCGCGCAGGCCAGGGTGCCGGGACTGCGATAGACCGATTCGATGGCCTTCAGTTCGAGCAGGTCGGTGACCGCGGAGCCGGAGCCGTTGACCTCGATGTGGTCGATCTGGCCGGCCCGCATCCCGCTCTTTTCCAGCGCGGTTTGCATCACATCTTTCTGCGCCTGCAGGCTGGGCGCCACCGGGCTGGCGGTGCGGCCGTCGTTGTTGATGGCCGTCGACTTGATCACCGCGTAGACGTGGTCCCCGTCGGCGATCGCCTGAGCCAGTGTCTTGAGCAGGACCATGCCCGCGCCTTCGCCCAGCACCGCGCCCTGGGCGCGCTTGTCGAAGATATGGAAGTCCGGCCCGGGGTTGAGAATCTCGCGCTGGCTGAAGATGCGCGCAGGCTCGTCGGTTTGCAGCAGGTTGACGCCGCCCACCAGTGCGCACGGGATGTCCCCGCCCCGCAGCGCCTGGATCGCCATGTGCATCGCCACCAGGGCCGAAGAACAGGCGGTGTCCACAACCAGGCTGGGGCCGCGGAAATCGAAGAAGCGCGAGATGTTGGCCGCCAGGTAGTTCTGTCCCACTGACAGGATGGGGTAGCTGGCGTCGCGCAGCCGCGATGCGTCGGGCACATGGCGGCTGCGCGCACCCAGGTAGACGCCCACGGCCCGGCCCCGGGCTTCCGCCGCCGGGTAGCCGGCGTGATGCAGCAGGTTCAGGCTTTGCTCGAGCACCAGCAGGGCCTGCGGATCCATCGCCCTCGCATCGGCCTGCGACAACAGGAAGAACTGCGGGTCGAAATGCGTGACGTTGTCGATGAGGCCGGCATACCACTGGCCGGAGCGTCCCCAGCGCGATTCGGGAACACGGCGAATGGCGGATTTCCCTTCGGCCAGCAGCGTCCAGTAGCTGTCGAGATCGCTGGCGCCCGGAAAGCAGCAGGACATGCCCACCACGGCGATGTCGCCCGTGGAGCCCGGGTCTGCCAATGGCTGGGGCTGGGGGTGTGGTTGCGGTTGCGCAGTGGAAGTGGCGGACGGCAGCGGCGGTGCTTCATCGGTTGGCGCGTGCAGGCCGGACAAGTTCGTGCCGTGCACCCTCGCCAGCCATGCCGCGAATGTTTCGAGGGTCGGGTGCTCGAACAGGATCGAAGGGTCGAGCTCGGCCCCGGCGATCTTGCCGACCGCGCGCAGGAACTGCAGCATGACAATGGAATCCACACCGTAGTCCTGCAAAGGCTGGTCGACGGCCACTTGCGCGGGCTGCATGCCCAGCTCCGCCGCCAACAGCCCTACCAGCCAGGTCGTGACCTCGCCAGCCGCGGTGGCGCGTGCGGGCCCCGCAACTGTCGAGGCGGCATCCTGGCGCGCAGGAGCGCGGTGCATCAGATCCCGCGGCTGCCACAAAACGGGGTCGACCATCGCAGGCAACAGCACGCCACGCTGCCCGCTTGCCAGGATGAGGTCGAGCAGGTGCAGCCCTTGCGCGTCGGTGAGCGCCAGCAGGCCCGTGCGGCGATAGGCGGGGCTCCTGATTTCACCGAAACCCGTCTCTTTCCAGCTCGGCCACTGGATGCTGGTGACGGGGTACCGGCTACAGTGGGCCTGGGCCGCATGGTCCATGTACGCGTTGGCCATCGTGTAGTCCGCCTGGCCGGACCCCAGGCTCGGGATTGCCGCCGAAACGGAGGAGAACAGCACGAAAAAACTCAGCGGATCGTCGCCCAGGCACTTGATCAGGTTGTCCAGGCCGACGGTCTTCGGCGCCAGAACACGCGCGACGCCGTCCAGTGTCTTGCGAACGAAGGCCGGCGTTTCCTTGTCGACGATTCCCGCGCTGTGGATCACCCCGCCGATCGGTCCTACGGTATGCCGGATGTCGTCGAGCTCCGCGCGCAGCGCACCCTCGTCGCACAGATCGACGCTCGACAAGCGCACTTGGGCCCCGAGCGCCTCCAGCGCCAGAACTGCCTGGATCTTGTGCGCCATCGGCGTGTCCGTCCGCGCCAGCGCCTTCCACTCGGCGCGCGGCGGAAATGACTCGCGCCCCGTCAGCACCAGTCGCGTGACGCCGTGGTGTTCGACAAAATGCTGTGCGCAGCGCAAGCCGATGCCGCGGGTGCCTCCGCTGATCAAGAGCGCCTGCTCATGCGATCGCAGCGGCGGCGCCATGTCGGCGCTTGCGAGCTGGATCTCGCGCAGCAACGCCCGCGAGCGCTCACCCTGGCGCCAGCAGACCTGCGCGTCGTCGCCCGGCGCGCGGAACTCCGCGGCGATTTGCTGGACCAGTGCCTCGTCGTGCAAGTCGAAGTCGCTGTCCAGGTGTCTGGAGCTCACCCGTGCATATTCGCTTTGCAGCATCCGGTACAGTCCGGCGCGCGATGCGCCCGCCAGGTTCACCGCGGCGTTGCGGTAGGCCTCGAGGCGGCGTGTGACGCCCAGGACCATCATCCCGGACCGCGGCCCTTGCGCGAGCAGTTGCTGCAGCGGCGCGATCCAGGCCAGCGATTCGTCCCTTTCGTCGCCGCACCCGATCAGGTCGATCCATCCGCCGCAGTCGGCCCAGTCCCCTTGGGCCGTGGCATCCGCCAGGTTCAGCAACCGGCTGCCGGCCAGATGCACCATCAGTCGCTCGCCCAATGCCCGTGTCCCGGCATTGACGAGGATGATGGCGTTGTTCGGCTCATGCGTTTGCGGCGCAAGGGGATGCGGCTCCCAATCCTTCACGAGGATGCGTTCGGACCGCTCGACCTGCGCAGGCCACGGCGCGGGAGCCGCGACGGGCGGCGTGCTGTCTTTTTCGCTGTCCAGGATCCAATAGCGTTCGCGCGCGAAGGGATAGGCAGGCAAGGCGATGCGGCGGGGTTTCGGCTCGGGGTGCATCAGCTCCCAGTCCAGGGCCAGGCCCTTGGCCCACAGCTGGGCTAGCGGGTCGTGCTTGCCCTTGGCCATCCAGGCCGAGACGGCCTGCT
>JACDFR010000034.1 GCA_013815685.1 Ramlibacter sp. | reverse complement strand
GCCTGGCTGCCTCGGCAGCGGCAGCCAGGCCGGCTTCGGCCCCGGTGGCGGCGGCCGTCAAAACCGCGGCAGCAAAAGCGTCCGCCGCGCAGTAGCTACCCTAACCCGCGCGCGCCGCGCCTGCGAGCGCCTGCAACAGCCAACCCCCCACCTCGTCCGGCATGCGGCGCACATGTCCGGGCATCGGACCATCGGTGAAGCCGACGTGGCCGCCCTGGCGGGGTTGCCACAGGGTCACGAAGTTGCCCGCCTCATCGGCCCTGGGCAAGCTTGCGGCCGGCACGAACGGGTCGTTCAAGGCGTTGAGCGCCAGGGCCGGTATGCGGATTCGGTGCAGGTGGGCCTTGGCCGACGCACGCGCATAGTAGTCGTCGGCGTTGCGAAAGCCGTGCAGGGGCGCCGTGAAGATGTCGTCGAACTGGTAGAGGTCGCGCGCCAGCACCAGCCTGGCGGCATCGAACAGCCCCGGGTGCTGCTTCAATTTGGCGAAGGCCTTGGGCTTCATGCTGCGCAGGAACATGGTGGTGTAGACCAGCTTGTTGAAACCGCGGCCGATAGCCACCGAGCCTGCCGCCAGATCGAGCGGAGAGCACACCGACGCCACCGCGCTCACGGCCCGCGCGGCGGACTCGCCCGATTCGCCGGCCCAACGCATCAGCGCATTGCCGCCCAGCGACACGCCCACCGCGACCACGGGGCCGCGATGCCGCTGCCGCAGGCGCTCGAGGATCCAGCCGATTTCTTCGTAGTCGCCCGAGTGGTAGGCACGCGGGCCCTGGTTGAGCTCGCCGCTGCAACCGCGAAAATGCGGCACGACATAGGCCAGGCCGCGTTCGGCCGCGAAATCGGCGAAGGCCTCGGCGTAATGGCTGCGCGAGGAGCCCTCCAGGCCATGGAACAGCACCAGCAAAGGTCGCCCGTCAGCGGGAGCCGGCGGCCGCAGCGCCGGGCCGCCCCAAGCCGGGCCAGCCCCCTCGGGGGGCAGCGCAGTGCACGCAGTGGCAAGCGCGGGGGCAGGATGGATCAGCCAATCCAGGTCGACGAAATCGCCGTCCGGTGTCACCCAGCGTTCGCGCCGGAATTGCGCAGGGCCGCCGAAGACGCGCCGCGCACACAGCGCGGGCCAGATGGTCTGCAGGTTGCCCCCGGGCAACCACCACGGCGCCGCGTAGTTCAACAGCACGCCTGCGTCAATGCAACACCTGGGGATTTCCCGAGACTTCCTGGATCTCGCTGTCGGTCCCCGGGCTCGCGTGGTGCGCCACCATGCGCCAGCCTTGCGCCGTGCGGTGGTAGACATTGGTGGCGGTCACCCAGGCCTGGGTCGGGCCGCGGGGCCCGAGCACTTCCACCTTTTCCAGCACGCTGTGCACGGCGCTGCCGACGGCCTGCGTCTTGCGAGCGCGCTGCGGCCAGGCGCGGATGCTGCCATTGCTGAACATGGCCTCGAAAGTCGCGCGGATGGCCGTGGCCCCCACCACCCGGGGCCCGCCGGGGTGGACACAGACGATGTCGTCCTCGTCGGCCCAGCACGCCATGAGCTTGTCGATATCGCCCTTTTGCAGCGCCCGGTAGAAGGCTTCTTCGACGTCGTCCGCAGTGCCTTGAAGGTTGGCCGCCTGGAGTTTGGTTTTCTTGGGCATGAAGCTGTTCGGGTCCGTGAGCGCGATTCTGCCGTGGATTCAGAGGCGCAGCCAACGGCGCACGGCCGCCTGCAGCTCGCCCTGGGCCGCGTGCCATACAGTCTCGGGCGCGGCGATATGGATGCCCGGCGGCGCCAGCTTCAGCGCCGTCGCCACGAATTGCGCCACCTTGGCGGCGCGCACGGGTTGTTCGCTGCTGGGCACCATGTACTTGAAAATCGACAGCATCCAATGGGCCAGGCCCGCAAGAACACCGGGCGCGGCCGCGGGCGGCGGCTTCTGGGCCGAGCGGACGATCAGCAGGCGCTCGAACCCCAGCGCGGCCACCGCCTGCTCATCCAGGCCCGCCAGGCCAGGCTTCAGGGCCTCGGGCAGGCGGCCGGGGGCATGCGCAAGCACGATGGCCAGGGTCGTTGCGCCGCTGCGCCGCATCCACTGCGCGATCTCCGGCAACTCTTCGGGACGCGGCGTCCACAGTGCCCGCTCGCGGTCGTAGAACAGGCGGGGTGGGTCGAACAGGATGACGCCCAGATCGGCGGCCGCTGGCGGCCATACGTCCGGGGAGCCGTCCGGCACCCGCATCATCGTCACCCCGCGCAACCCCGCAGTGATGGGCTCGCGCGCCAGGACCAGTGCATTTTCGAATTGTTCCACGTCCACCAGGCGGCGCAGAACCTCGTTGCCCAGGGCCCCAGTGGCGCCGGCCACGACCAGGCGCGGCTTGCGCGGCAACGCGCCCGGCGCCTGGGCGCACAAGACTTGAAATGGCTCCGCATGCATCCATCTATGCTACCGTTACATTCCCAAGTCCCAAGGAAACAAACCGATGAAGCGCTGGTTACTCATGATCGTGGCGGTCCTGTCGCTGACCGGTTGCGGCTACAACGATTTCCAGCGGCTCGACGAGCAAAGCAGGTCGGCCTGGAGCGAAGTGCTCAACCAGTACCAGCGGCGCGCGGACCTGGTTCCCAACATCGTCGCCACTGTCAAGGGCGAGGCCAATTTCGAGCAGGAGACGCTGACCAAGGTGGTCGAGGCACGCGCCAAGGCCACCTCGATGCAGGTGACGCCCGAGACACTGAACAACCCCGAAGCCTTCGCGAAGTTCCAGCAGGCGCAAGGCGAGCTGTCCAGCGCGCTGAGCCGGCTGATGGTGACCGTGGAACGCTACCCCGACCTGAAGGCCAACCAGGGGTTCCGCGACCTGCGCGTTCAGCTGGAGGGCACCGAGAACCGCATCACCGTGGCGCGCAACCGCTACATCCAGACCGTGCAGGAGTACAACGTGCTGGCGCGCAGCTTCCCGTCGAACCTCACCGCCATGGTGTTTGGCTACCCGCCCAAGGCCAACTTCACGGTGCAGAACGAAGCGCAGATCTCCGTGCCGCCGCAGGTGGACTTCGGCACCAAGAAATAAGCGCCGATGGCCGTCGCGCGCGCCGTCGCTCTCCTGTGGGCGCTCTTTTGCTGGGGCCTCGCAGGCGCGCAGGGCGTGCTGCCGGTGCCGCCCCTGTCGGCGCCCGTGGTCGACCAGACCGGCAGCCTCGATTCCATCCAGCTCAAGGGCCTGCAGGACAAGCTGCTGGCCTTCGAGCAGCAAAAGGGGACGCAGATCGCGATCCTGATGGTGGCCACCACCCTGCCCGAAGACATCTCCAGCTACGCCAACCGCGTGGGCAACGCCTGGAAGATCGGGCGCAAGGAGGTTGGCGACGGTGTCCTGGTGGTGGTCGCGAAGGATGACCGCAAGGTTCGCATCGAAGTCGCCAAGACACTGGAAGGGGCCATCCCCGACCTCGCGGCCCGGCAGATCATCGACGCGGCGATCACGCCCAACTTCCGCAAGAACGATTTCGCCGCGGGTCTGCACGCGGCGGTGGACCAGCTGGGCGCGCGCATCACGGGCGAAGCGCTGCCGGCGCCCCGATCCACCGCGCAACGACCCGGCGCCGGGGGCTTCGAGTGGATGGACATGGCCATCTTCCTGTTCATCGCCGTGCCCGTGGTCGGCGGCGTGTTGCGGGGAATGCTGGGACGCAAGCTCGGCGCCCTGGCGACCGGTGGCGGCGTTGGCGCGATCGCCCTGGTCGCCACGTCCAGCGTGGTGGTTGCGGGCATCGCCGCACTGGTGGCGCTGCTCTTTTCCATGATCTCCGGGGGCGGCGGCGGCCTCGGATCGCGCCGCAGCGGCTGGGGCGGCGGACCCGTCATCGGCGGCTGGGGCGGTAGTGGCGGCGGCTGGGGCGGCGGCGGAGGCGGCGGTTGGGGCGGCTCCGGTGGTGGCGGCGATTTTGGCGGCGGCGGCGCCTCGGGAGACTGGTGATGGCGCAGGCACGCGACTGGCGACGCATCCTGGGGCGCATGCTGCGGCATCGCTGGCTGGACGATTCCGATCTCCGCAAGGCTGCTCCGCCGGAGCTGCTCGAGCGGCTGGCGCGGCGCGTTGCCGCAAGCGAGTCGCGCCATAGCGGCGAGGTCCGCATCTACGTCGAAGCAGGCCTTCCGACGAGCTACCTGCTGCGGGACGCCACGCCGCGCGAGCGCGCCTTGGCGATCTTCGGCAAGCTGCGGGTCTGGGACACGGAGCAGAACAACGGCGTCCTGATCTACCTGCTGTTGGCTGAACACGCCATCGAAATCGTGGCCGACCGCGGGTTGAGCAACCGGGTCGATCCCGGCGTGTGGCAGCAGATCGCCAAGCGCATGGGCTCGGCTTTCCACGAAGGCCGGTTCGAGGACGGCCTGACCCAGGCGCTGGAAGAAGTGTCGGCGTTGCTGGCCGCCCATTTCCCGCTCGCGCAAGGCCAGTCCAACCCCAACGAATTGCCCGACCACCCGGTGGTCGGCTAGTGTCCCGTCCCTGCGTTCCTAAGCCAGGAACCCCACGCTGCGCGCGCTGCCGAAATTCTGCAGATTGGGCAATACGCCGTTGAGCTGGCCGTCGTCCAGCCCCCACCAGCGCAGCAGCGTGGCGCCGTATTGGTCGACCGAAGTGGTCGGGATCCATCGGCCCTGCAACTCCCAGCCGGCGGTGCCGACATCGTTGGGCCCACCCAGCGCGAGCTCGGGATAAGTCCCGTAGGTCGCATTGCCCCGGACGGCCCCTCCCATCACCAGCTGGTTGTTGCCCCAGGCGTGATCGGTGCCCAAGCTGTCGTTGGGCGCGAAGGTGCGGCCAAAGTCGCTTTGGGTGAACGCGGTGACGTTGGCGCCCAGCCCCATCGACTTGGTGCTCTGATGGAAAGCCGCCATCGCGTCGGCCAATGTTTTCATCAGGCCGGCGTGATGGCCCCCCATCGCGTTGCCTTCGATCTGGCCTCCATGCGTGTCGAACCCGCCGAGCGAGGCGAAGAATATCTGGCGCGATCCGCCGACACCGGCCGGGGCGCTGCTGCGGTAGGCGATCAACTTGGCGATCTGGTAGAGCTGGCGCGCCAGGCTGGTCGTCAGCGCCCCATTGCTGCCCGTGACGGGGGCGAAGGCCGCGTTGAGCGGCTCGCCCGGGTTGTCACGGGGATTGATCTGCAGGATGCTGGACAGGCTGCCCGATACCGCGAAGGTATTGTTCTGCTGCGCCGCGAACGCGTTGTGCAGCTCCTGCGCATCGCGTTCGGCATGCAGCGCCATCAATGCCGTGCGTGTCGCGGCGGCTGGTCCCTGAAAGTAGCCTTCCAGCCCGAAGTTCGCGCCCGGTCCCGGGATCACCAGCGGCGCCTGCGTATCGCCCACGCCGAATCGGCCGTTGCCCCCGGCGGACACGACGACGCTGGAGCGCTCCTGCGCCGCCCGGCCACCCCAGCCGGTGCGGCGGGTGGCATCGTGGTAGCCCGTCTCCCACAAGCCCTGCTGGTGGCTGTGCGAAAACAGGCTGTCGGGAATGGTCTTGCCCCGCGCGATGAAGTTCCGGTATTCGTCCTTGGTCAACGGCTGGAAAAGCGGGCCCACGTTGAACACCGGCGCCAGTGCGCCCTCGGCCCAGGTGCCCGACAACGCGGCCATCGACGGGTGCAGCCCGTAGTCGGTGCCGAGCGGCACGAGCGACCCCTGCGGCAGGGCCAGCGCCTGGCGTACCGCCGCGTACTGGCCGTGGCGAGCGCTGTCGCGCGGCACGACCATGTTCAGGCCGTCGTTGCCGCCGTAAAGGAAGATGCACACCAGCGCACGGTAGTCGGCGGACTGGGCCTGTACTGCGCCAGGGATCAGCGGCGTCACCGCCGCGCCCGCCATCGCGGCGGCTGCGGAGCAAAGGAATTTTCGGCGTTGCATGGTGTCCCTCTCAGCGTGCGATCTGGTAGTGCGGCGAGGCGAAGACCAGGTAGGCAGCGGTCTTGGCGCGGTACGTCAGGTAATCGGTCGAAGCAGGGGTCCACGCGGACACGGCATCGATGATGGCCTGGCGCGAAGCGGGCGAGATGCGCCCACCCAGGCCCAGGCGAACCATCCGGTCCACGAGCTTCGCGGGGTCCGCCGCGTCCGCTACGAAGGCCTGCAGGTTCACCTTCGTGGCCATGGCGTCGGGCACCCCGGCGATGGGCTGCGAGCCGCCCCAGTTCACCATGTAGTTGACGAAGTTGATGCGGGCCAAGCCGGTGTTGGCATTGAGGATGCCGAACTGCGGGCCTTGCAACGCCGTGCCGGCCACGGGATAGTCGGGCGGGTAGAAATTGAAGACCGATGGGGAGCGGAAGAGATGCTGGCCCATCGCGTCGCCCCACCACCATGTGAAGGGGTCGCCGTCGGTCTGGCCGTTGAGGCCGCGCAGCACGCCCGTGGCGAACTGCACCGGCTCGCGCAGCCGCCCGGCGCTGGCAGCCGGTGGGGATGTCCGCGCCTCGGCGTCCAGCAGGATGGCGGCGACCGTCGCGCGCAGGTCGCCCTTGGTGCCCGTGCCGAATTGAGCGTGGCGGCCTGTATTGAAGGCCGCGGCGACGCGGGCGACATACGCAGGGGAGGGGTTGCTGGTGACCAGATGCTGGATCAGCTGCCGCCCCACGAACGGGCCGATGTTGGGATGACTCATCAGGCTGTCGACGACGCCTTCGAGCGCGGCCGGCGCCGAGTGGCCTGCCGGCAGGCTGACGCCGCCGAGCAGCGTCAGCGCTTTCTCTTCATGCGCGCCGGGCCGCGGCACCATGTCACCGCCGTAGTACCGGCAATTGGTGCCGTTTCTCGGTGTGCACCAGGCCAGCCGGCCGCCGGGTGGGTATGTCCAGCCCGTCAAGGCATAGGCATACTCGCGCACCCGCGCGTTGTCATAGGTCGGCTGGCACTTGCCGCCCTTGAGCCGGCCATCGGCTTCCAGCTCGCAGGTGCCGATGGCGAACAGCTGCAGCAGTTCCCGCGCGAAGTTCTCGTTGGGGGCGGTCTTGCTGTTGTTGGCGTTGTTGAGGTAGTCGCCCATCACCGGGGACATGGCAACCTTCTTCAGGACGGTGCGGTAGTTGCCGAACGCGTTTTCCAGGAATGCGTTCTGATAGTTGCGCAGGCCGTACGTGCCGTCGACTTCGAGCTGTGAGACCACCAGGATTTGCGACAGCGCGAGCGCCACGCGCTGCCTGAGCTGGTCGGGGTTGTTTACCGCGTTGCGGAAGAAATCCCATACCAGCGGCCGGTTCGACACCCAGTCGCGCCAGCAGTTGGGGCCCACGTCCACCTCGGCGCAGTAGTCGGTGCCGTCGAAGGCGTGGATGGCGTCGTTGCCTCCACGCTGGTAGCGCGATGCATCCGCCGCGAACTGCAGGGCGATCCAGCGCTGGGGGCCGGCCGCCATGACCTCGTCGAGCAAATTCTCCGTCGCGCCGAAGCTGGCCTGGTCGGCCAGCCTGGAGGCGTCGGCCAACGAGGTCGGCACCGCGGGCGGCAGCGGTTCCGCGCCCTGCGGGCCGGCGCCTGCGCCGCTCCCACCTCCGCCGCCACCGCAACCCACCAGGGCGGCGGCAAGGGCGAGGCCGGCCAGTACGTGCATCGCGATGCGTCCCGCCCGACATTGATTTACCACCATCCCAGCCCCTTCTTGTTGAGGTTTCGAAGGTAAGTTATTGCTCAGCTCGTGTTTGTGATTGACCGTGAGGAGCCGTTACTGCCGGGCTAAGACTTTGATTGCGCTCGTAGGATCAATCCCACAATGACGTCAGCCATTTCCCACATCGATTAGGCCCTTCGTGAAGGCGAACAAGTCGATACAGGTGAGCCATCAAACGAACAATGTTTTGAAGAAAGGTGTGGTCGACTGCCAATAAAAAGGCCCCGGTCTTGCGAGCGGGGCCGAGGGCGCGGTTTTTAGCGCTTCTTATTGCAAACCTGATCAGTTGGGGACAGAGCTAAAGATCTGTCCCGCAAGAATTTATTTTTTCTGACGGTACTTCCGCAGGGCCGCGATCTGGGCGGCCATGACGGCCAGCTCCGATTGCGCCTTGGCGATGTCCAGTTCACCCTTGGCATTGCGCAGCGCCTCTTCCGCCGCGGCCTTGGCCGTGTTGGCCTTCTCTTCGTCCAGGTCCTTGCCGCGGATGGCGGTGTCGGACAGCACGGTGACGCAGTTCGGCTGCACCTCGAGCACGCCGCCGGCGACGAAGACGAACTCCTCGCTGCCATCGGCCTTCTCGATGCGCACCGAGCCGGGCTTGATGCGGGTGATCAGCGGCGTGTGGCGCGGGTAGATGCCCAGTTCGCCGGCCTCGCCGGGCAGGGCGACAAAGCGCGCCTCGCCCGAGAAGATCGACTCCTCGGCGCTCACAACATCGACGTGGATGGTGTTCATGGCGTGTTAGACCTTCTTGGCTTTCTCGAAGGCTTCGTCGATCGTGCCGACCATGTAGAACGCCTGCTCGGGCAGGTGGTCGCACTCGCCGTTGGTGATCATCTTGAAGCCGCGGATGGTTTCGGCCAGCGGCACGTACTTGCCGGGCGAGCCGGTGAATACTTCGGCCACGTGGAAGGGCTGCGACAGGAAGCGCTGGATCTTGCGGGCGCGGGCCACGGCCAGCTTGTCTTCCGGCGCCAGTTCGTCCATGCCCAGGATGGCGATGATGTCGCGCAGTTCCTTGTAGCGCTGCAGCGTGTTCTGCACGGCGCGGGCGGTGTTGTAGTGGTCTTCGCCGACGACCAGCGGGTCGAGCTGGCGGCTGGTGGAGTCCAGCGGGTCCACGGCGGGGTAGATGCCTAAAGCGGCGATGTCGCGCGACAGCACCACGGTGGAGTCCAAGTGCGCGAAGGTGGTGGCGGGCGACGGGTCGGTCAAGTCGTCGGCGGGCACGTACACGGCCTGGATCGAGGTGATCGAGCCGACCTTGGTGGACGTGATGCGCTCTTGCAGGCGGCCCATTTCCTCGGCCAGCGTCGGCTGGTAGCCCACGGCGGAGGGCATGCGCCCCAAGAGCGCGGACACTTCGGTGCCGGCCAGCGTGTAGCGGTAGATGTTGTCGACGAAGAACAGCACGTCGCGGCCTTCGTCGCGGAAGGACTCGGCGATGGTCAGGCCCGTGAGCGCGACGCGCAGGCGGTTGCCCGGCGGCTCGTTCATCTGGCCATAGACCATCGACACCTTCGAGTTGGGCAGGTTCTCGAGGTCCACGACCTTGGAGTCGGCCATCTCGTGATAGAAGTCGTTGCCTTCGCGGGTGCGCTCACCCACGCCGGCGAACACCGACAGGCCGGAGTGGGCCTTGGCGATGTTGTTGATGAGTTCCATCATGTTCACGGTCTTGCCGACGCCGGCGCCGCCGAACAGGCCCACCTTGCCGCCCTTGGAAAACGGGCACACCAGGTCGATCACCTTGATGCCGGTTTCGAGCAGTTCCTGCGACGGCGACAGCTCGTCATAAGCCGGGGCCTTGCGGTGGATGGAAGCGGTGAGGGTCGCGTCGACCGGGCCGCGTTCGTCGATGGGGTTGCCCAGCACGTCCATGATGCGGCCCAGCGTGGCCTTGCCGACGGGAACCATGATGGATGCGTTGGTGTTGTAGACCATGTTGCCGCGGCGCAGGCCGTCGGACGAGCCCAGCGCTATGGTGCGCACGATGCCGTCGCCGAGCTGCTGCTGCACTTCCAGCGTCAGTGCCGTGCCCTCCATCTTGAGGGCGTCATACACCTTGGGCATCTTGTCGCGCGGGAACTCGACGTCCACGACGGCGCCGATGCATTGAACGATCTTGCCCTGAGTGCGCGCG
This sequence comes from Ramlibacter sp., assembly GCA_013815685.1. Taxonomy (GTDB): domain Bacteria; phylum Pseudomonadota; class Gammaproteobacteria; order Burkholderiales; family Burkholderiaceae_C; genus Ramlibacter. The sequence goes on along the minus strand of JACDFR010000034.1, from coordinate 37,076 downwards.
TTCATCGACGTACTTGCTTGTGCTTGAGCCATTTTCTGTTGCTCCAATAATTAACTTGTTAGACGGCCGCCGCTCCGGCGACGATCTCCGAAAGCTCTTTCGTGATCGCGGCCTGGCGCGTCTTGTTGTAGACCAGCTTGAGTTCGGCGATCACGTTGCCGGCGTTGTCGGTCGCGGCCTTCATCGCCACCATGCGCGCCGACTGCTCCGAAGCCATGTTCTCGGCGACGGCTTGATAGACGAGCGCTTCCACGTAGCGCAGCAGCAATTCGTCGATGACGGCCTGTGCATCCGGCTCGTAGATGTAGTCCCAGCCCGGCTGGCCTTCGTCGGCCTTGAAGTTGTCCGCGGTGAGGGGCAACAGCTGCTCGAGCACCGGCTCCTGGCGCATCGTGTTGATGAATTTGGTGTACGACAGGTACACCGCGCTCACCTTGCCTTGGGCGTAAGCGTCCAAAAGGACCTTCACCGGGCCGATCAGCTTGTCGAGGTGCGGCGTGTCGCCCAGCTGGGTGACGTGCGACACCACCTTGGCGCCGATGCGGTTGAGGAAACCCAGGCCCTTGTTGCCGATGGCAACTGCATGCGAGTCCATCCCGGTGGCCTGCGCCTCGCGCAGCTTGGTGGTCACCAGGCGCAGCACGTTGGTGTTCATGCCGCCGCACAGGCCCTTGTCGGTCGTGACGACGATGAAGCCGGCCGTCTTCGCATCGTTCAATTTCATGAACGGGTGCGTGTACTCCGGATTGGCCTTGCCGAGGTTGGCGGCGATGTTGCGCACCTTGTCGCTGTAGGGCCGGGCGTGGCGCATGCGCTCCTGCGCCTTGCGCATCTTGGAGGCCGCCACCATTTCCATGGCCTTGGTGATCTTCTTGGTGTTCTCCACCGATTTGATCTTGCCCCGAATCTCTTTACCTGCAGCCATCTAGAACTCCTGCCATGCGGCGAGACCCGGCCGGGCGCCGGGCCGCCCCAAGCCGGCCGCGCCCCCTCGGGGGGCAGCGAACAAAGTGAGCGTGGGGGTCAACATTTTTTTAGGCGAAGGACTTCTTGAACGCGCCGATGGCGGCGGTCAATTCGGCCTCGGCGTCGATGCAGACCTTCTTGAAAGCCTTCTTGTCGTCGGCGTCGGAATCCTTGGCGGGCTTCGGATCCCACTTGGCACCATTCTTCTCGATGGTTGCCAGCAGGGCGGCGTGCTTGTCCTTCAGGTAGGCGTGCAGGCCGTGCTCGAAGGGAAGGATTTTCTTGATCTCGACGTCGTCCATGAAGCCCTTGTTGACGGCGAACAACGTCGCGCCCATCAGCGAGATCGGCAGCGGGCTGTACTGGGCCTGCTTCAGCAGTTCGGTCACGCGGGCACCGCGGTCCAATTGCTTGCGGGTGGCTTCGTCCAGGTCCGAGGCGAACTGGGCGAAAGCGGCCAGTTCACGGTACTGCGCCAGGTCGGTACGGATACCGCCCGACAGGCCCTTGATCCAGTTGGTCTGCGCGGCGCTGCCGACGCGCGACACCGAGATACCGGCGTTGATGGCGGGTCGGATGCCGGCGTTGAACAGGCTGGTTTCCAGGAAGATCTGGCCGTCGGTGATCGAGATCACGTTGGTCGGAACGAACGCGGACACGTCGCCGGCTTGCGTCTCGATGATCGGCAGCGCGGTGAGCGAGCCGGTCTTGCCCTTGACTGCGCCTTTGGTGAACGCTTCGACGTAGTCGGCGTTCACACGGGCGGCGCGCTCGAGCAGACGGCTGTGGAGATAAAACACGTCGCCGGGGTAGGCTTCGCGACCCGGTGGGCGGCGCAGCAGCAGCGAGACCTGACGGTACGCGACGGCCTGCTTGGAGAGGTCGTCATAGACGATCAGCGCGTCTTGCCCGCGGTCGCGGAAGTACTCGCCCATCGTGCAGCCGGAGTACGCCGACACATATTGCATGGCCGCCGACTCCGAAGCCGAAGCGGCCACCACGATGGTGTATTCCATCGCGCCGGCCTGTTCGAGGGCGCGCACGATGTTCTTGATCGTGGACGCCTTCTGCCCGATCGCGACGTACACGCAGGTCATGTTCTGACCCTTCTGGTTGATGATCGCGTCGACGGCGACGGCGGACTTGCCGGTCTGGCGGTCGCCGATGATCAGTTCGCGCTGGCCGCGGCCGATCGGCACCATCGAGTCGATCGACTTCAGGCCGGTGGCCATCGGCTGGCTCACCGACTGCCGGGCGATCACGCCTGGGGCGACCTTTTCGATCACGTCGGTCATCTTGGCGTTGACCGGGCCCTTGCCGTCGATCGGCTGGCCCAGCGCGTTGACCACGCGACCGATCAGCTCGGGGCCGACCGGCACTTCGAGAATGCGGCCCGTGCACTTGACGGTGTCGCCTTCGGAGATGTGCTCGTACTCGCCCAGGATCACCGAGCCGACCGAATCGCGCTCGAGGTTCAGGGCCAAACCGAACGTCGGCGTGCCGTCGGCGGTGGGCGGGAACTCCAGCATTTCGCCGGCCATCACGTCCGACAGGCCGTGGATGCGGCAGATGCCATCGGCCACCGACACCACGGTGCCCTGGTTGCGGATGTCGACGCTGGCGGCGAGGCCCTCGATACGGCTCTTGATCAGTTCGGAAATTTCTGCGGGATTGAGTTGCATGACTCTTTCCTTTCTTGGGGTTGGCTGACAGCCTCAGTCGCCATCAGGCGGTGAGGGCGACTTTCATTTGTTCCAGGCGGGCCTTGACCGAGGTGTCGAGCACTTCGTCGCCGACCACGACACGGATCCCGCCGATGAGGGAGGGATCTTCCTGCACGGTGAGATTGAGCTTGCGGCCGAACCGCTTTTCCAATGCGCCCGCCACATCGTCCAGCGAAGACGCCGCGATCGGGAAAGCGCTGTGAACCACGGCATCGGAAGCGCCGCTCTGCGCGTTCTTGAGCGCGCGAAACTGACTCGCAATCTCCGGCAGTGCCGTGAGGCGCCCGTTTTCGATCACGGTGCGCAGGAAGTTCTGGGCCGCCTGGGGCAATTGCATCTTCGCGACGTCGGACACCACGTCGAAGACCTGCTGGTCCGTGACCTTGGGGTTGCCCGCGAACTGCAGCAGCTGCTCGTTGGCGGCGACCGCCGCGAGGGCGTCCAGCCATTGCGCGGTGCCGTTCAGGTCGGCCTTGCCCGACTGGTAAAGGGCCTCGGCGTAGGGGCGGGCGATGGTGGCGATTTCAGCCATGAGATGCGGCCTCGTGCGGCGAACAAAGGTGAGCGGGGGGGCGCATATTGGCCTCCTGCCGGGCCGCCCCAAAGGAGGCCACGGCCCCCTCGGGGGGCAGCGAACGAATGTGAGCGTGGGGGCGCATATTTCTACAGCTCGGTCTTCAGGCGGCTGAGCAACTCGGCATGGACACCGGCGTTGACTTCCTTGCGCAGAATCTGCTCGGCGCCCTTGACGGCCAGCGCGGCCACCTGCTCACGCAGGGTTTCGCGAGCCTTGAGGGCCTGCTGATCGGCTTCGACCTTGGCGGCGGCGACGATCTTGTTGCCTTCTTCGGTGGCGCGGGCTTTTGCTTCCTCGATGATCGCCTGGGCGCGGCGCTCGGCATCGGCAATCCGCGCCGCGGTCTCGTTGCGCGACTTGGCCAATTCGGCTTCCACCCGCTGGTTGGCGGCGGACAGCTCGGCCTTGGCTTTGTCGGCAGCGGCCAGGCCTTCGGCGATCTTGCTGGCGCGCTCGTCCAGCGCCGCAGCGATGGGAGGCCAAACAAATTTCATCGTGAACCCGACCAGGATCAGGAAGACGATCATCTGAACGATCAGGGTTGCGGTAATGCTCACTTTTTCATCCTTCACCCCGGCGCGACAGGCCAGGGAACGACATGGGTTCGAGCAAGGCTTACTTCGGCAGGTTGACGATCTGGGCCAGGAACGGGTTGGCGGTGGTGAACCACAGCGCGATACCGGTGCCGATAATGAACGCCGCGTCGACCAGACCGACCAGCAGGAACATCTTGGTCTGGAGTTCGCCCATCAGCTCAGGCTGGCGCGCCGCCGCTTCGAGAAACTTGCTGCCCATGATGCCGATGCCCACACAGGCGCCGAGCGCGCCCAGGCCAATGATCAGGCCGGCGGCCAAAGCGACAAAACCGATAACTTCCATGATGACTCCTAGAGACTTGGTTGAAAAAATAAAGCGCAAAAACTTCGGGACGAAAGCGGCTCAGTGATGGTCGTGGGCCTGGCCGATGTACACCAGCGTCAACATCATGAATACGAAGGCCTGCAGCACGATGATCAGAATGTGAAAGATCGACCAGACCGTGCCGGCGATGATGTGGCCGATGGCCAGGCCCACGCCGCCGGCCGACAGCGTCCAGGCGCCGCCCATCAGCGCGACCAGCAGGAAAATCAGCTCGCCCGCGTACATGTTGCCAAACAGCCGCATGCCATGTGACACGGTCTTGGCCACGAACTCGATCATCTGCATGCCGAAGTTCAGAACCCCCAGAATCAGAGCGATCACGGGGTTCTTGCTGGTGCCAAACGGGGCGGTCACCAGCTCGTGAGCCCACCCGCCGATGCCCTTGATCTTGACGTTGTAGTACAGGCAAATCAGCAGCACGGCGACGGACATGCCCATGGTGATGGACAGGTCGGCCGTGGGCACGACGCGTAGATAGGCATGTTGCGGGTCATGGCCCGCCAGGCCGAAAACCGATTGCCACAACCACGGCAGCAGATCCACCGGTAGCAGGTCCATGGTGTTGAGCAGGATGATCCAGACAAAGATCGTCAGGGCCAGCGGCGCGACGAATTTGCGGCTTTGGGCGTTGTGCACGATGCTCTTGGCCTGCGAGTCGACCATCTCCACCAGAATTTCGACGGCGGCCTGAAAGCGGCCCGGCACGCCCGAGGTGGCCTTGCGCGCTGCCAGCCACAACAGCCAGCACCCTAAGGCTCCGAGGAAGACGGTGAAAAAGATGGAATCGGCGTGAAAAACGGAGAGATCAGCGACGCTCTTGGCCGGGTGATTTTCCAGGTGCGTCAGGTGGTGAACGATGTAGTCATTCGCCGTGAGTCCGTGTTCTTCAGCAGCCATCTTGTATTACTCAGTTATCTCTTTGCGTTTGCGCGGCACATAGGCAAGCGCGACCCAATACACCGTCATCGTCAGCACCAGGCCCGCCAGCAATGCCGGCCAGCTCAGTGCTGCCACCAGCTTTGGCGCCGCCGCCATTATCGCGACCGTCAAAGCCAACTTAACCAGCTCCCACCCCATTAAGCCAACCGCCGCGGTGCCCGCGTTCACCGAGGAAAAACGCCCAGTGAGTCCTCGCGCAAAAATGGCCGCGGGGATCACCACGGCCAGCGCGCCGTATCCGGCGGACCACCCAACGTTTTGCCTCCCGGTGACGCCCCAGGCGGCCAATGCCACCAGGAGACCCACCACAGCCTGCCCCGCCACCACCCACCAGGCGGAAACCGAGGGGTTTTGTTCGCGCAGCCGACGCGCCTGCTCGGCGGTCAGCGGCTTGAATGCAGGCTCGTCCTCAGTCGTCTCGGGAAGTGAGGCCATTTTTTTCATCGGGTCCAGCCCCGCTCCCAGGCTCTGCAATTTTCACAAAGCCATTGATTATAAATAAAAATCCCCGCCGCTCCGCGTACCCGACCATGGCGCCGGGCTTTGGCGCCACGTTCAAGGTGTTTTGCGCACGGCAGCACAATGCGTCACCACTCGAGCCGCCGCGCCACGATTCATGCACAACCTTCTCCTGTTTTTTCATCTGGCAGCCGCTGTCTTCTGGATGGGCGGCATGGCTTTCATGCTGCTGGCGTTGCGCCAGCCCATGGCTGAACAATTGCAGCCGCCCGCGCGGTTGCAGCTTTTGTCGGCGGTGCTGGCGCGCTTTTTCGGGGTGGTGGCCATCAGCATCGCGGTGCTGCTGGCCACTGGCGCGGCACTGTGGCTGGGCGCGGCGGGCGCGCGGCCTCCGGGATGGCACGCGATGGCCGTGCTGGGTGTGGCCATGATGCTGGTCTTCGGCCACATCTACTTCTCGCCCTATCGCCGCCTCAAGCTGGCGGTGGCCGCCGCAGCCTGGCCCGAGGGCGGCAAGCGCGCGGCCCAGATCACGTGGCTGGCCAAGATCAACCTGGGCCTGGGCTGGCTTGCCATCGCCGCGGTGATACTGTGGCGCTGAGCACATCCAACAAAGCAAATCCCCCCATGACAATCGACCTGCTTCCCGAACTTCCCTGCTATCTCAACGGCGAATTCAGCACCTTGCGCGAAGCCAAGGTCAGCGTGATGGACCGCGGCTTCATCTTCGGTGACGGCGTCTACGAGGTGGTGCCGGTCTACGCCGGCCGGCCGTTCCGTTTCGCCCAGCACATGGCGCGCCTGGATCGCAGCCTGTCCGAACTGCGGATCGCCAACCCGATGAGTCACCCGCAGTGGCGCGCGCTGGTGGATCAGCTGATCGACGCCTATGCCCGGTCGCTGGGCAATGACGCAGGCCAGACCGACCAGCTCGTCTACATCCAGGTGACGCGTGGTGTGGCGATGCGTGACCATGCGATGCCCCCCGGCATCACGCCCACCGTCTTCGCCACCAGCAATCGCATCAGCGCCCCGTCGGCCGCCGATCGGGCGAACGGCGTCGCCTGCGTCAGCGGGGATGACTTTCGCTGGAAAAAAGCCCACATCAAGAGCGTCAGCATGCTCGGCTCGGTGCTGGCGCGGCAGATGAGCGCGGACGTGGGCGCAGCCGAAACCGTGATGTTCCGCGACGGCTTCCTCAGCGAGGGGGCGGCGGCCAATGTGTGGGTGGCGCGCGGTGGGCGCGTCATCGGCCCGCTCAAGGACAACCTGGTGCTCGAAGGTATCCGCTATGGCTTGCTGGAAGAGCTGTGCGCCCACGCCGGCATCCCCTTCGAGCTGCGGCGGATCGCCCGCGAAGATGTGTTTACCGCCGACGAGCTGCTGCTGTCCAACGCGTCCAAGGAGATCCTGCCCGTCACCCGCCTGGACGGGCAGCCCATTGGAAACGGCAAGCCAGGCCCCATCTACGAGAAGCTGTACGCCGGCTACCAGCGGGCAAAGCAAGCCCCCCTAGCATGACGAGCCCAAGCCCAAGCCCCCACTCCAGGGACTCGCTCATCGAGTATCCGTCGCGGTTTCCCATCAAGGTCATGGGCGCCAATGTCGATGGCCTCGTGCAGGCGGTCACCCTCATCGCCCGCCAGTTCGACCCGGCCTTCGACGCCGCGAGCATCGAACTGCGCGACAGCAAGGCTGGGAATTACCTGGGTGTCACGATCACCGTCACGGTCGTCAGCCGCGAACAGCTCGACGAGCTATACCGCTCGCTGTCTACCCACCCGATGGTCAAGGTCGTGCTCTAGCGATGACCCCCGTGGTGCGCGGGCGGGTGGCCTACCTGCCGACCTACGAGGCGATGCAGGCATTCACGGCCGCGCGCGGCGAAGCCACGCCGGACGAGCTCTGGCTGTGCGAGCACCCGCCGGTCTACACGCAGGGCCTGGCGGGCAGGCCCGAACATGTGCTGGATGCGGGCGGCATCCCGGTGGTGGTGACCAATCGCGGCGGCCAGGTCACCTATCACGGGCCTGGCCAGGTGGTGGCCTACCCGCTGGTGGACTTGCGGCGGACGGGCTACTTCATCAAGGAATATGTCTATCGCATCGAGGAGGCAGTGATCCGATCACTGGCACATTTCGGCGTGACCGGGCATCGCGTTGCCGGCGCGCCGGGCATCTATGTGCGGCTGGACGATCCGCTGTCCCATGCGGCGCCGGTCGGTCCTTTTGCGCCGGGCGGCCCCTTCAAGGGCCTGGGCAAGATCGCCGCCCTGGGCCTGAAGGTGAGCCGGCACTGCACCTATCACGGCGTCGCCCTGAACGTGGCCATGGACCTGGCGCCCTTCTCCGGTATCAACCCTTGCGGCTATGCCGGGCTGGAAACCGTGGATCTTTCTACAATCGGCATATCAGTCACCTGGAACGAGGCGGCTCGGGTGCTGGGCCAGAAGCTCGGCACGCACCTCTCGGCCTGAAAGATCCCATGATCGCAGCGCAGAACCGCTTCAAGCAAGATCGCACCCCCTCGGGGGGCAGTGCAGCCGCCGTGGCGGCAAACGTGGGGGTCCCATGAGCTCCAACCCTGTGGTGCGCGAGGCGCAGTCCGTCGAAACCTACCAGCCCGGCGCCAAGCAGAAGGCCGCCGCCAAGCTCGCGCGCATCCCGGTGAAGGTGGAGCAGGCCGAGAGGCTCAGGAAACCGGACTGGATCCGTGTGCGGGCGGGCTCGCCGACGACACGCTTCTACGAGATCAAGCAGATCCTGCGGGAGAGCAACCTGCACACCGTGTGCGAGGAAGCTTCCTGCCCCAATATCGGCGAGTGCTTCGGCAAGGGCACGGCCACCTTCATGATCATGGGCGACAAGTGCACGCGGCGCTGCCCTTTCTGCGACGTCGGCCACGGCCGTCCCGACCCGCTGGATGCCAGCGAGCCGGAGAACCTCGCCCGGACCATCGCCCGGCTCAAGCTGAAGTACGTGGTGATCACCTCGGTCGATCGCGATGACCTGCGAGACGGCGGGGCCGGCCACTTCGTCGAATGCATCCGCAAGACGCGCGAGCTGTCCCCAGCCACCACCATCGAGGTGCTGGTGCCCGACTTCCGCGGCCGCGACGACCGGGCCCTGGAAATTCTCAAGGCCGCACCGCCGGATGTGATGAACCACAACCTCGAAACGATCCCGCGCCTGTATAGGGAAGCACGGCCGGGTTCAAACTACCAATTCAGCCTGAACCTGTTGAAAAAATTCAAGGCACTCCACCCAGATGTGCCGACCAAGAGCGGCCTCATGGTCGGCCTGGGCGAAACCGACGACGAAATCCTGCAGGTGATGCGCGACATGCGAGAGCACGGCATCGACATGCTCACCATCGGCCAGTACCTGGCACCGTCCACCTCGCACCTGCCGGTGCGCCGCTATGTTCACCCGGACACGTTCAAGATGTTCGAAGCGCAAGCGCGCGAGATGGGGTTTTCGCATGCCGCGGTGGGCGCCATGGTGCGCTCCAGCTACCACGCCGACCAGCAGGCCCACGCCGCGGGCGTTGCCAACACCTGAGATGCAGGCCCCGATCGGGCGTGCCAATCTCTACGCGCTCGGCGCCATCGTCCTGTGGGCCACGCTGGCCTCGCTCGGCCTGGCCTTGCAACATCTGCCGCCCTTCCTGCTGACAGGGATCGCGCTGGTGATCGGCAGCATGCCGGCGTGGCCGCTGATCAGGCAGTGGAAAGTGCCGGCCTCCACCCTGGCGCTGGGCATTTACGGCCTGTTCGGCTTCCACTTCCTGCTGTTCATCGCCTTGCGCCTGGCGCCGCCGGTGCAGGCCAACCTGGTCAACTACCTGTGGCCGCTGCTCATCGTCCTGCTGGCGCCCGCGTTCCTGCCGGGGCTTCGGCTCAAGGCGGCGCATGTGGTTGCCGCGGCCGTGGGATTCGGCGGCGCGGCTGTCGCGATCCTTGGCCGGACCGGCGATTCCGGCGCGGGCTGGTCATGGGGCTACTTGCCCGCACTCGGCTCGGCATTCATCTGGGCCAGCTACTCCCTGCTGACCAAGCGCGTTCCAGCTTTTCCCACCGCGGCGATCGGCTTGTTCGGACTGGTGGCGGGGCTGCTTGCGCTGGCCTGCCACTGGGCGCTGGAGCCAGCCACTGCGGTGGCGGCGGGCGACTGGGCATTGCTGGCAGTGATGGGACTGGGCCCGCTGGGCGCCGCGTTCTTTCTCTGGGACAAGGCGCTCAAGCTGGGTGATGCCCGCCACATCGGCATCCTGAGCTACCTTACCCCGCTGGCCTCGACAGCGCTGCTGATGGCGGTAACGGGGCGCCCGCTGACCGGGAGCATCGGCCTGGCCGCGCTGCTGATCGTCGGTGCGGCATGGGCCGGCACCCGGGTGCGGTGACTCACAGGGCCCCAGCGGGCTGAACCCGCGCGGGCGAGAGCAATCTGGCGTCCATCGCCAGCCCGTTCAGCTGCGGCGGCATCTTTCCGTACACGGCCAGCGAAGCCAGTGCGGCGCCGATCGCCGGCGCCGCCTGGATGCCGAATCCGCCCAGTGCGGCCACCCAGAAAAAGCCCGGGGCGTCCGGGGCTTGGCCCAGCACCGGCCTTCCATCGGCGACGAAGCTGCGCAGTCCCGCCCATTTGTGCGTCACGCGCCGCACCGACAGGGTGGTGACCTCCTCCAGCCGCGCGATGGCTTGCGCCACGTCGAGCTCCTCGGGTTGGGCATCGCCCGGTGCCGCCAGCGTTTCGTCGCAAGGGCAGACCAGCAGCTTGCCGCTCTCCGGCTTGAAGTAGAAGCTGTCGGCCAGGTCGACCACCATGGGCCATGCGGCCAATGCGCGCTGCCCGATCGCGGCCAGGGGCAGCTCGACCAGCGCGACGGTGCGCCGCCTGGGCAGGATCCCGATGGGTGCGACGCCGGCCAGCCCGGCCAACTCGTCCGCCCACGCGCCCGCGGCATTGACGATGCAGGGGGCGACATGGTCGCCCGCGCCGGTGCGGACCAGCCAGGAGCCGGTAGCCTGGCTGATCGCATTGACGCCGACATCCGAGAGGATTTTTCCTCCGCCGGCGCGCACCTGCCGCAGCAAGCCCTGGTGCAGCGCATCGACGTCGATATCCATGACCGACGGCCGGTACAGCGCGCGCGCATAGCGCCGTGGCGCCAGGATGGGGCAGAGATTGCAGGCCTCGTTCAAGCTGATCTCGACCGGCCGCTGCGCCGCCTCGAGCCCGCCGGCCAGCGCGGCGGCGAAGCGCCCCCGCGCCACATCGCCCGGGCTGGCAAGCGCCACGACACCCCGGGGCGACAGCAGGGGCACGTCGGTCAACCCGGCGGGTGGCGTCTCGAAGAAACCGCGGCTGGCCGCGGTGAGCGCCCGCACCGAGGCATTGCCGAAATACTCGGAAAAAACCGCCGCCGAGCGTCCGCTCGCGTGGCGGCCGAAATGCTCCTCGCGTTCGAGCAGCGTCACCCGGCCGTGGCGCGACAGGAAATACGCGCAGCTCGCGCCGGCGATACCGCCGCCCAGGACAATGAAATCGGACTTCAGATGCGGCCCGCCTGCGCCAGGTGGCGCACGACCAGATCGGCGGCCTCACGAGCGGTGAGTGCCGTGGTGTCGATGCGAATGTCGGGCCGCTCGGGCGGCTCATAGGGCGAGTCGATTCCGGTGAAGTGCTTCAGCTCGCCGCGACGGGCCTTGCGGTACAGGCCCTTGGGGTCGCGCTCCTCGGCCACCACCAGGGGCGTATCGACGTAGACCTCGAAAAACTCGTCTTCTTCCAGCAAGGCGCGCGCCGCGCGGCGCTCCGCCCGGAACGGGGAAATGAAAGCGACCAGCACGATCAGTCCGGCATCCACCATCAGCTTGGCAACCTCGCCCACCCGGCGTACGTTTTCCACGCGGTCCTGATCGCTGAATCCGAGGTCCTTGTTCAGGCCGTGCCGGACGTTGTCGCCATCGAGCAGGAAGCTGTGGCAGCCGCGCCAGTGCAGGCGCTGCTCGACCAAGTCGGCGATGGTCGACTTGCCCGCGCCGGACAGCCCGGTGAACCAGAGCACGCTGGCCTTCTGCCGTTTCTGCTGTGCCCGCGCCGACTTCCCGAGGGCTGTGGGGTGCCACACGATGTCGCCGGCCCCTCCGGGGGGATGCGCCGTGCTTTCGCCGGCGCGTGCGCGCAAGAGTGGGTCGTTCATGAAGATGCCCTGCCGCGGCGGGTTTGCCGGATAATCCCGGTCCCCCTTGCGACGAGGTCCTTTCGAAAGAAGTGATGAACGCGATGCAGCCCGAGTGGCGTGACGAGTGCCTGCGGCGGCTGCGCGAGATCGCGCAGGCGGCCGGCCGCGAGATCCTGGCCTGCTACGCGGACCCGGCCTGTGCGGCGCGGGACAAGAGCGATGGCTCGCCGGTGACTGCGGCGGATGAACGCGCCGACCTCTGCATTCGCGGCGCACTGGCGGCCATGACGCCCGAGATCCCGGTCGTCACCGAGGAATGCGTGGCCGACCTCAGTGCGCAGCAGCGCGGCGGACGCTTCTGGCTGGTGGACCCGCTGGACGGTACGCGCGAGTTCATCGCCCGCAACGGCGAATTCACGGTGAACATCGCGCTCATCGAGCACGGCGTCCCGGCGATGGGCGTGGTGCATGCGCCCGCACTCGGCTGCAGCTTCTGGGGCGCCCTCGGCGCAGGTGCGTTTTCGCAGGACACGGAGGGCGCGCGCGCGATTACTTGCCGACGCCCCGGTGCTGACGGCTGGGTCGTATTGGCGAGCCGGTCGCACGGCGACAACGATGCATTGGCGCAGTTCCTGCAAAGCTATGGCCCCTGCACGCTCTTGCCTAAAGGCTCGTCGCTCAAGTTTTGCCTGATTGCCGCGGGCCAGGCCGACCTGTATCCCCGCCTGGGGCGCACGATGGAGTGGGATACCGCGGCTGGCCACGCCGTCCTGCTTGCCGCCGGCGGCGAGGTTGCCACCATACAGGGGGAGCCGCTTCGCTACGGCAAACCGGGCTATGCCAATCCGCATTTTGTTGCCCGGGGGTCAGGCGCCGCGTGACGGCGGCGAAACCGGATGCACACGGCCCGGCAGGCCCATCCACAACACGCCGAGCGCGCTCATCAACGCCGTGATGAGCATGGCCGCGTAGATCATCGAATAGCCGAACCGGCTCGCGATGAAGCCGGCTGCCACGCCGCCGATGGCGATGCCGAGGTCCCAGAAGGAAGTGAACGTGCCGAGGGCGGCGCCATGCTGTGAGGGGTCGGTGTTGCGCACCACGATCAGGGCCAGCGAAGGGTAGAGCAGCGACAAGCCCAGGCCCATGGCCAGGCCGCCGGCGATCGCCATGGGCAGGCTGGAGGCGAACACCAGGATGCCCAGGCCCAGGGCTTCCACGACGGCCGACCACAGCGCTACTCGCTGGGGACCCAGCTGATCGGGCCAGTGGCCCAGGAAGAGCCTGGAGCCCACATAGGCGAAACCGAAGACATTGAAAGCCAGGATCCCGTTGTCGATGCCCTGGCCCGCCATGTACAGGGAGACGAATGACGCGAGCGCCGCATACCCCATCGAAGCGAGCGCCAGGGTGAATCCGGGGACGAAAGCCGACGCAGGGAACAAGGCGCTCTTCCTGCCGGCCGCGACGCGGGCCGGTTCCTTCTTCAGCAGGATCAGCAGCAACCCGATCAGCGGCGTGAGGGCGCACAGCGCCCACACAATGCCGAACCCGGCCATCTGCATGACCACGGCGCCCGCGAGCGCGCCCAGGGTCACACCGCTCCACATGCTGACGCCGTACAAGCCGATGATCTTGCCGCGCCGCGCCGCCGGGGCCAGCGCCACGAGCCAGGTCGCGCCGGCCGTGAACACGCAGCCTTCGCCGACGCCATGCAACAGCCTCAGCCCGGTCGTGGCGTCGACGCTCGACACCCAGGCATAGGCGCCGCCCGCGACGGCGCACAGCGCAGCACCGGTCAGCATCAGGACCTTGTAGCCGATGCGATCCGACAGCCGGCCCGCGATAGGGCGCGTCACCACCACGGCCAGCGCGATGGCGGCGATCACGGTCCCTACCTCGACATCGCTGCCGCCCAGCACGTCCTTCACATAGAACGGCAGCACCGCCAGCGTGGCGCCGATGCCGAGGTGGCAGAAGAACAAGCCCAGGAATATCGGCATGAAGGGCCGGTAGAAGCGAAAGCCACTGTCGCGGTTGTTTTCCATTTGCGTCGGCTCCTGGGTCGCAGCGGCAGGATCAGCCGCGGGGCTTCACATGGAAGAAATGCGTTGGCAGATGCACCGCCAGCCCTTCGTAGATCTCGGCACTGACCGCCAGGCCGTCGGTCGCGAACGTGCCCGCGGGCGCAGTCCCCACCCGCATCACCGATTTGCCGGTATGCAGGATGCGCGCGGCCACCGCGAAGTCGCCCACCAGCGCGCAGCCCGGACCGACCATGCGCGTGCGCACGATCTTGGTCCCATTGCGCTCCAGGTCGCCCAGCAGGCTGCCGCAGCCTACCATCTGGTGGTAGTAGTCAACCGGGTTCACGATCATGGCGTGAGCGGTGGCTCCGTTCTGCTCGATCTCATTGCAGGCCGCCATCAGGCCTTGCGCGTAGCTGCCGCCATAAGGCAGCTGCGTCACGCCGGCATGGTTCAGCAAGCCGTGGGGGCCCAGAGTGAGCGCCTGGTTTTCGGCGGTCGCCAGCCGTACCAGCAGACGGTAATCGATGAACTCCGCCAAACCCCGCGCATCATCGGCCAGCGCCGGGGGAATCTGCACCCACGCCGAGATCGGCCGCACGGTGCCTTCCCCCATGCCGAACTGGAAGGTGGCTTCCTGCCGCAGCTCGGCCTCGGCGATGCCCGCCGCCTGTCCCTTGGGTGGCCGGCTCTCCGACCAGAAGCGGCTGGTACCCTGATCGACCAGGCGTTTCTTGAACAACTGGCTGACCATGAGGCGCGGCCGGTCCAGGGTGGGCTTGAAGGATTCGGTGATCGTGAAATCGAAGCGCACCTCGGTTTTCGGGCCCTGCTCCCGGAACGCCCGGGCGAACAGGTCGCCCGATGACGGCACTTCGCTGCCGGATGAGGGGGTTGCTTGGGCGGTCATGGCGGGCTCCTTGCTGAACGGTTGAGAGGGGAAACAGCGCAGCTCAGATGGCGTGGCGCACGAGCTGCTGATAGAACGGGAAGTGGTGCTCCAGGAAGCTGGCGAGCACGGGGTGGTTGTCGACCGTGGCGGGATAGGTCTTGTGCGACGGCGCGAACCCGGAGCTGCTGATCACGTCGATATGCCATTTGCGCGTGCGGCTCCACTCGGGCCGGTCCTCGGGCTGCCAGGAAAGGGCCTTCTCGACAAAGGGAAGGCCCACCTGTTCGCAGTAGCGGCCGACGACCGCGCGCGGGTCTTGCACCAACTGGTCGGCGTTCACGACGACCGGAGAGCCTTCCTTGAGCCGCCGCGCCAGCTCGAAGAGCTCGAACAAATGCTCATAGCCCACTTCCGGGCAGGTGATGGCCGGCTTCATGTGGTACATCGAGCTGATGGTTCGGCGAGGCTCGCGCACGATGAACGTGTGCTCGATATCCGTGATGGCCAGCGGATGCTCGAACAGCCAGGCGTAGCGGTGCTCGACGGTATCCTTGAAGAACACGCGCCGGTCGCGGGCCAGTTCCTTCATATGCTCGAACAACGCCTCTTCGTCGCGCACGACGACCTGGCCGCCGCGCCCGTCGGGCAGCGGCACTTCGCCCTCGTCCAGGAGCGTCACCAGCGGCTCGTGGATCACGGTGACGTCGGCGCGCTCGATCATCATCCGCAGGAAAGCCGTGGACATGGAGCGCTGGTGCGCCCACAGCGCAATGATGGGCTTCATGGCATCTCTTATTGCGACCAGGCGGTGGGCGCGCGGTCCCAGCGGTGCGCGCGCAGCTGCGACAGGAGCTGAGGCGGCAGCGGCTTGCCGTCGCTGGCCGAAAGATTGGCCCGCACGTGGCGCTCCTGCCGCATGCCCGGGATCACCGTGGATACCGCCGGGTGGTGCAGGATGAAGCGCAGCGAGAGCTCGGGCAGCGTCGCGCCGGCCGGGACGATGGACTTGAGCGCCTCGGCGCGCTCCACCGTCGGGCCCAGGTTCTCCTGGCCGAAATACGTGCTGCGCCAGTCGTCCGCCGGAAAGCGCGTCGACCCGGTCAGGGTACCGGTCAGGCCGCCTTCGTCGAAAGGTACGCGCGCGATGATGCCGATGTCCTTCTCGGCCGCGACCTTGAACAGCGTGTCTTCCGGCGCCTGGTCGAAGATGTTGTAGATCACCTGGATCACGTCGACCAGCCCGGTGTCGATGGTCTTCAGGCAATTCTTCGGCTCCCACCGGTTGACGCTGACGCCGATGCCCTCGATCAGACCCTCGGCGCGCAGGTCGCCCAGCGCCCTTTGCCACTGTTCGTCCTGCGCCCAGCGGTCCTCCCACACATGAAACTGCAGCAGGTCGATGCGGTCGACGCCCAGGTTTTCCAGGCTGCGCAGCGCGTACTCGCGGATATGCGAAGCCGGAAACACATCATCCAGCGCATCACCCGGACGCGGTGGCCACTCCCAGTTCTTCGGCGGGATCTTGGTGGCGACGTACAGGCGCCTGCCGGGATGCGAGCGCAGCAGGCGCCCGAGCATCTGCTCGCTGACGCCTCGGCCGTAGGCCCACGCGGTGTCGAAGAAATTGCAACCCATCTCGACCGCCAGATCCAGGCACGAAGGCGCCGTTTCGGGGTTCGCCCCGGTGAAGTTGCCGGGGCCACCGGCAATGCCCCACATGCCATAGCCGATCTCGCTCACCCGCCAGTTCAGGCGGCCCATCCTGCGGTAGTTCATGCTGTCGTCCCCCCATGCAATGATTCGGCTGGCCTCGCGGCCCGCTGGTTCAGCGATCGCCCATACGCGCCAATGGCGCCCTGAATCCCGTCATCCGGCAACTCGTGCGCCTGTTCGAGCGCCCGGCAGCCCGCGCGGCTGAACAGGCGAGGGTTGTCCGTGAGCAGCGATGCGAATGCCTGCACCAGCGCCGCTTCGCCCGCCTGCGCTTTCGGCAGGAAGCGCCGCAGCAACACCAGCTCGCGCGGCACCGGTCCCGGCAGCGCGATTCGCCCCTCCAGACGCTGCAGCCAGTCCTGGCACGACAGGCTCTCCAGGCGGGCGCCCGCCCGATCGAGTGCTCGAGCGAAGCACACGCTGTCGGGATGAAAGACGTGGTAGGTGCGGTTCCAGAAAACCGGGTCCAGCACCGCGGCGATGACCCTCTGCGCCACATAGTCGGCCGGCGACCAGTCAGAGCGGATCGCGGCATCCGGCGTGGCGCCCAGCAGGGCGAACGCCGACAGCAGGAAGTGCGTCAGCGCGCTCTCGTTGGCCAGCCCCCCCGCAGCGCAGGGCATCACCTCGCCCAGGCGGAATACGGTGACCGTCCCATGCTGCTCGCGGGCGGAAAGCAGCATGCGCTCGGCGACCCATTTGGAGCGGCTATAGCCCGAACTGGGAACAATGGCTTGCGATGGGTCGAAGTCCTCGCCCAGCGGGCCGCTCTGCGAGGCCGCCTGCCGGTCGAGCGTGCCCAGGGTGGAGACAAAATGCAGCGGCACGCGGCCTTCGCGCGCGAGCTTCAGCAGCTCGAACGTGCCCAGCACATTGGCCGGACGGTGCGCCCGGTAGTCGTAGAGAAAATTGACCAGCGCCCCGCAGTGCAAGATGGCGTCGCAGCCGCCGGCAATCCGGGACCACGCGCCATCGTCCATGCCGAGCTGGGGTTTGCCGAGGTCACCCTCGACCGCGTGCAGCCGCCCCGCGAACCGGTCCTCCCAAAGCCGCCTCGCGCTCATCGATGCCGTCAGTTTTCGCTGGACATCGCCTTTGGAGCGGCAAAGCGCGTGGACTTCGACGCCGGCGCGCAGCAGCTCTCGGACCAGGTAGCCCCCGACGAAGCCCGTGGCGCCGGTGACGAAAATCCGGCTGGGCCTTGAGATGCCGATCCGGGGAGCAGCGGACGGCGACGGCGCGTCGGCATGCAGAGCCGCGTCGCGCTCCATCAGGTGCCGGTCGTCGATCGGCGCGCTGTAGCTTGCCGCCCCCAACTGCAGCTGGCGAACGTGCACCGCGGCACGCCGGACCGTCGGGTGGTCGAACAGCTCCTGCACACCCAGACGGACGCCGCACGCCTCCTCGAGCGCCAGCACCGTTTCGATGGCTTGCAGCGAGTCGCCGCCGGCCTCGAAAAAATCATGATCGATCGCGAGCGCGGGCAGCTGCAGGCTGGCGCGGAAAATGGCCAGCACCTGGTTCAGCAGTGGATCGGCTGCTTCGCCCGCGCGGCCAATGCCACCCGCGATGCCCTGCTGCGCCAGGTACCGGTCGAGCGCCAGCCGCAGCAGCCCGCGGTCGACCTTGGCCCCATCGGTCAAGGGCATCGCGGGCAGCACGAGAACATGCCGCGGAAGGCTGTGGCGCGGCAGTACGCCGCGCAGGTGAGAAAGCAGCGCCGCCTCCTGCAGCCGGGAGTCGCCGGTGACGAACAGCGCCAGGAACTTGGCCTGCGCCGCGCCGCTCACCAGGGCCTTGGCATGATGGACGTGGATGTACTGCTGCGCCGCAGCCTCGACTTCGCCCAGTTCGATGCGCACGCCGGCCACCTTGACCTGGAAGTCGCGCCTCCCGGCGAACCGCAAGCGGCCGTGGCTGTCGAAGTAGCCGAGGTCCCCGCTGCGGTAGAGAAGCCTGCCCGGAATCGACGGGAAGGGGTTATCGATGAACACATGCGCCGTTTTATCCGGGTCGTTCAGATAGCCGCTGCCGACGCAGGCCCCGCCGATCAGAATCTCGCCGCACCCGCCCGGCGGCAACGGCCTCAGCGCTTCGTCCACCACGACCACATGGCAGTTGTCGATCGGGCGCCCCAGCGGTATCTCCACGCCATCCGCCGAATCGACGGGATGGAACACCATGCCGATGGACGTTTCCGTCGGGCCGTAGGCGTTGGTGACGCGCAGCTGGGGAAGAAGGGCGCGAAGCTTGTGCACCATCGGGGGCGTGATTTCCTCTCCGCCCACGATGAGTTCGCGCAGCGTCCCGAGTTTGGCGCGCGTTTCAGGGTGTCGCTCGGCCAGTGCTACCAGCTGGTTGAACACGCTGGGAACGAAGTCGGTCATGGCGATGGCATGGCCCGCGATCACCTCGATGATCGCCTCGAGGTCCAGGAACGCCCCCTGCTGGGGAATCACGACGTCGCCACCGGCAGTAAGGGGCCAGAACAGCTGCCACACGCTGGAGTCGAAGGTGTGCTTGCTGTTCTGCAGGACGTGTTCGACGCCGCGGCCGCCGTGGAAGTAGCGCGACATGAATCGGAAGCGATTGGTCAATCCGCCATGGTTGTTCATCGCGCATTTGGGGCGGCCGGTGGTCCCCGAGGTGAAAATCCCATAGATCGGGTCTTCGGGCTCCAGCCGCACGCACGGGCGCAAGCTGATCGGCACCAGCGCGTCGATGTCGACCACCAGGGCTCGCCCGCGGCTCTCATCGGGCACGGTGGCCACGTCGCCGCACAACACGACCTGGCCGGCGAGCATCGACAGCGCCTGCTGCAGCCGCTGTACCGGCCACGCCGGATCGAGCGGAACGAACGCTGCGCCCAGCTTCATCAGGGCCTGATACGCGACGGGCATCTCCAGGCTGTTCGCCAGCACGACGCCCACTGTCTGGCCACGGACAACGCCGCGCTCGCACAGCAGCACCGCCAGCGCGTTGGCAAGGCCATCGAACCGGCGGTAGCTGAGCGAGCGGCGGCCGAACCGGTAGGCGATGCGATCAGGCCGCAAGTCCACGCTGCGCTCGATCAGGTGCGGAATGGCGGCGAATTCGCCATGGTCATGAGTGCGCCCGGAGAGCGGGCCCAGTACCCAGGTGCGTGTCGCCGCGCTGATGGCCGCAACCCGCGCCGGGACACAACCGGGGTCGTTCATCAACTCGCAGAGGATCTCGGCAAACATCTCCGCCACAGCGCCAGACGCCGGCGCCCACGGGTCGTTCTTTTCGCACAGTACCGTGACCAACAATGTTTCGGTGCCCACGCGGCACAGAATGCGCACCGGCGCCTCGGCGGGTTGCGCGGCAACTTCAACTTGATGGCCGGTCAATTCGACCAGGAGCGGATGAGGCGGCTGACCGCCGGCCTGCGATGATGCCAGCACGGCCAGCGCCTCCCTCGCGGGACGATAGCGAAGCTGGGCCTCGTCCCACTGCGACCAATGCAACGCCCGATCGGCGGCCGGCGCAACGGCGTTGACGCCGCCGTCGTGGTCTTGAGAAAAATCGTCATCCCGGAGCGTCGGCGTATGCCTGGCCCTGACGCTGATGGGTAGCCGGCGGCCCAGCCTCGCGCTTGTCTCCATGGCCGCGAGTGCCGCCAGCAGCGGCAATGAATCGCCATGCGCGTCGATCATGCACTGCTGCGCATGGCATGCGTAGTGTCCCAGCACATGAGCGGCAAGCTGGGCACTGCCCGGCGCTACGGGCGCGGGGCCGGTGGCCGTTTTCTCGCATGCATTCTGCTGTTGGGACACCAAGTGCGTGGCTGGATTCACCGCGACCTTTCTGCTTTTTAGCGCGCACGGCACCGTTGGGCCGAGCGGCGCAATCTAGCACCGGCTCGCCGGACCGCATCGAGATATTGCAACCTAACGTTAGGCATATCGATGTTTTGCCATTTTTTTGGACCGGCGTATCTGATTCGAGTAAAGACAAAAGGGACTGTCATTGCTGACAGCCAAATCCCGATGCGGGCGCTGGCCTTTATGGCCCGCGCAATGGGACATCAGATATATGAGTTCCTCCTGTCAAAGTTACCAGGGTTCGAGCCAGAAACCATATTTTTGGCGCCGCGATATTTCTGTTTTTCCGCTCTGCGGGGAAGAGAACATGTAACCACCGACAATGATGAATTAGCGGATTTAAAGCATCTTTAATCGGCTGCATGCATGGCCGCCGCGGCCGCCGGGGACTATCCTTCTCGATGCAGCAACCTGCGGAGTTCCTGTCATGCAGCGCTATCAATTTGCCATCGTTGGCGGCGGTTTCTCGGGCCTTGCCGTAGCAGCGCAGTTGCTCCAGCAGGTCAGGCAGCCCGCGCGCATATGCCTGATCAACAGGAGTGCCCGCTTCGGCCGCGGCCTGGCCTATGGCACTAACTCGTCGAGCCTGGTGCTGAACGTGCCTGCGGCGCGCATGAGCCTTTATCCCGACAGCCCGGATGACTTTGCCGAGTACCTTTGCAGGCGCGAACTGCCCTAGCGGCCATGCCTTCGTCCCACGCTGCCACTACGGCGAGTACCTGGAGGCCACGATGGCCGTGGCCCAGGCCCAGGCCGCACCCGGCGTCACGCTGGAAACCATTCGCGCCGAGATCCACGATGTGGAGCCGGCGCGGCCGATGGTCGGCGAGCATCGGTTCCTGCTTCACCGCTCTGCGCAGCCCTCCATCGAGGCGGCCGAGGTGATCCTGGCGATGGGCAACTTCCTGCCCGGCAAACCCGCTGCGCCCACCTCGGCCGACTGGGGCGCCGGGGATCTGATCGCCGACCCCTGGGCTTCTGGCGCCCTCGCGGGTATCGAGGCTGACGCCGACGTCGTTCTACTGGGCAGCGGCCTCACGTCCTGCGATGTGGCCCTGCAGCTGCTGGACCAGGGACACACCGGAAAGCTCACCATGCTTTCGCGCCGCGGCCTGCTTCCCCAGCCGCACCGCGTGCAGGAATTGGCGCCCGCGGCGTCACTGGTGCCCGGCGATTTCATGAAAGGGCTGACGGGCGCCCGGGAGCAGATGCGCGCGGTGCGCAAGCTGGTAAGGGTAGCCATGGACATCGGCTACGACTGGCGGGATGTCGTGGGCGGGCTGCGGCCCATCACGCCACGGTTGTGGCAACAGCTGACAACTGAAGGCAGGCGGCAGTTCGTGAGGCACATCGGGCCGTATTGGGACACCCACCGGCACTGCGCCGCTCCAGCCATCTTCAGCCGGATCGACCAGGCCCTGCAAAGCGGCCGGATCGGCCTGCGCTGCGGGCGCCTGCTGGAGGTGGCCGGCGCCGCAGGCCAGGGCCTGCGGATCGCCTGGCGTGCGCGAGGCCAATCTGCCCGGCAATGGCTTGCGGCTCAGGTGGTGGTCAACTGCACAGGCCCGTCCAACGACCTCAAAGCCTGCGAGGATCCGCTGATCTGCAACCTGCGCCGAGCCGGCATGGTACGCCTTGATGCTATGGGCATGGGGCTGGAGGTCTCTTCCGACTACCACCTGCTCGATGCGGGCGGCGACCTGGTCCACGGGCTTCGTTATGTCGGCCCGCTCCTCAAAGCCCAGCATTGGGAGGCTACGGCTGTCCCGGAACTGCGCCTGCACGCGAAATCGCTGGTGACGGCGATGCTGTCAGGCAGGGCGGTTGCGCGACAGGCCGAGTACGAGCACTGGGGCCTGCAGCCGGCCGGGTGATCAGCCGATCAGCTGCAAGGGGTCTTCCGCTTCGAGGACCTGCTGCGCCCAAGGCGCCAATCGCAACGTATCGGCGCGAAGCACCTCCTGCTTCACGGCAAGGATCTGGGCGGGATGCATCGAGAAGCTTCGCAGGCCCAGTCCCAGCAACAGCCGCGTCAGGCTGGTGTCTCCCGCCATTTCGCCGCACACGCTCACGCCTTTGCCCTGCGCATTGCATTCGGCGATCGTTTCCGCGACCAGCCGCAGCACCGCGGGATGCAGCGGATCGTAGAGATGCGCAACGGACTCGTCCGCACGGTCGATGGCCAGCGTGTACTGGATCAGGTCGTTGGTGCCGATCGAGAGGAAATCGAAGTACTTGAGAAAAATCTTCAGCGTGAGTGCGGCGGCGGGAATTTCGATCATCGCACCCAGCTTGATCGGGCCATAGGCCACTGCGCGGTTGTCCAGTTCCACGCGGGCCAGATCGATCAGCGACACCGTCTGGCGGATCTCGCTGGCGTGCGCCAGCATCGGGATCAGCATATTGACCTGCCCGTGTGCGGCGGCGCGCAGGATCGCCCGCAGCTGCGTGAGGAACATCGCCGGGTCGGCCAGGCTCCAGCGGATCGCGCGCAGCCCGAGGGCCGGGTTCAGGTGGGCTTCGTCGCGCACCGAGTCGTCCAGCGGCTTGTCCGCGCCGACATCGATGGTGCGGATCGTCACCGGCAGGCCTTCCATGCCCTCCACCGCGCGGCGGTACGCCAGGTATTGCTCTTCCTCGTCCGGCAAATGGCCGCGCCGGCCCATGAACAGGAATTCGCTGCGGAACAGGCCCACACCCACGGCACCTGCGGTCACCGCACCCGGTGCGTCTTCGGGCAGTTCGATGTTGGCCAGCAGCTCGACCTTCTGGCCGTCCATGGTCACTGCCGGGGTGTGCCGAAGTCGGGTCAGGCGGCCGCGCTCCAGTTCCCCCTGGCGCTGCTTGAACCCGTATTCGGCCAGGATGATGGGCGAAGGATCGACGATCACCACGCCCGCATCGCCATCGATGATGATCCAGTCGTCCTGGCGCACCAGGTGGCTGGCGCCGCGCGCCCCGACCACGGCCGGAATGTCCATGCTGCGCGCGACGATCGCAGTGTGCGAATTGCGCCCGCCCACATCGGTCACGAAACCCGCGAACACGCTTTGCTTGAACTGGAGCATGTCGGCCGGAGACACGTCGTGCGCGATCATCACCAGCGGCACGTCCATGCTGTCGTCCAGCAGCAGATCCTGCTGGGTCTTGCGGCGGCCCGCGCTCGGTGGCGCCGTGGGCGAGGCCACGCCTTTCATGTAGCGCAGAATCCGCTCGGCCACCTGTTCCAGGTCGGCCTTTCGCCCGCGCAGGTACTCGTCTTCCATGTCGTCGAACTGGCGCGACAGCACTTCCAGCTGGGTTGTCAACGCCCATTCGGCGTTGTAGAGGCGATCGATGATCCAGCGCTTCACGCCCGAGATCAGCTCTTCGTCCTGCAGCAGCATCAGGTGGACGTCGAGCAGGGCCGTGAGCTCATGCGGCGCCTCCTTCGGGCCCATGAGCGAAATCGTGTGCTGCAGGCGATGCAGTTCGTCGACCACGGCGTTGCGCCCAACCCGCACGCGCTCGATCTCGGACTCGACCTGTCCCCCCTCGATGAAATAGTGGGCCACGTCGACCCGGTTGGAAGCCATCAGTACCGCCCGTCCGATCGCGATCCCTCGGGCAACGGCGAGGCCGTGGACGGAAAAAGTCACAGGGCCTCCGCTCGCCCGGCGGCCGCGGCGCCGCGCCCGATCGCGTGGTTCGGCCCGGCGCTCTTCACTCTCCCTCTCCGAACTTGTCGCGGATCAGCGCAACCAGCGCCTCCAGGGCTTCCTGCTCGCGCTCCCCGATCGTTTCAATGCCCACTTCACTGCCGACGCCTGCAGCCAGCATCATCACGCCCATGATGCTCTTGGCATTGACGCGCCGGTCCCCTCTGCTCATCCACACTTCGCACGGATAGCTTCCGGCCAGTTTGGTGAGCTTGGCCGAAGCCCGGGCATGAAGGCCAAGCTTATTGCTGATGATCGTGGTTGTCTTGCTCATTGTTTCTTCGCGGCTGGTTCTGGGGCGCTGTGATGGCCACCTGCATTACGCCCTGGGTTCCGCCGATGACGGCGCGCGATACCAGCGCTTCCAGAGGTTCGTTACGGTAGCTCACGCTTCGCAGCAGCATGGGGAGGTTGACGCCCGTGATCAGCCGGGACTTCGCGCCGTCGACCAGCTTCTGCGCCACGTTGCTGGGCGTGGCGCCGAAAATATCGGTGAGCACCAGCACCCCCTTGACGGCGCCCGAACGGGTGAGCTGGCTGATCGCGATGCGGGCGGTGGCCAGCGTCTCCTCGGGCGGCAGGTTGGGCTGGACGTCAATCGCCGCCAGGTGGGCGCCGCAGTCCGGGAAGACATGCAGGGCACACTGCCGCAGCGCGTGGGCCAGCGGGGCGTGGGCAATGATCAGGATCGCGTTCATGAACGCACATTATCCGGTCTCGCCAGCATGAAATACCCGTACGAGGCCACGCAGCATGCCAGGAACACGCCCAGCGCGGCCCGGAACGAGGCGATTTCGTCCAGGCCCGCCGCGGCAAAACCGTCCAGCAGCAGGCCGATGCCCCACTGTACGATGAACACGCCGCCGAAGACCACGAGGTTATAGGCCGACAGGGCGCGCCCGGCCTGGGCCTGCGGAAACACCATGCCGACGGCGGGCTGGGCCAGCGACCCCACCGTCGACAGGACGCAGTAAGCTGCCAGGGCAGCCACACCGGCCGCCGGGCCTGCTGCAATAATGATAGCAAGAGCGGCAAGACTGAAGGGCTGGCCCCAGGCGATCAGGCGCTCGATGGTCAGGCCCCGGCGGGCCAGCCACGGGCTGAGCATCCCCCAGCACCAGAAGGTCGCCAGCATCGACAGGTTGATGGTGAAAAGGCCGCCTGCCGCGTCTGCCGGCGCATAGCCCGCGACGCGCACCAGCCAGGGACCGGCCCACAGCGTCTGCATGGCGATCATGCCGCCGTAGTTGCAAAAGCCGATCGGCGTCATCCGGCGGAAGTAGGGGTGCGCCCAGACATCGGCATAGCTGCCGGGCTTTCGGCCGGCGTCGTGCGGGGCGGCTTGCCAGGCAGGCACCTTCCAGGCAATCAGCGCCATCGCCACACCCATCAGGATCGCCAGGCCCCAGAAGAGCGGGCGCCAGCCGGCCACGGGCAGCAGCCATTGCACCGGCAACGTCGAAGCCACCATCCCGAACGACCCTGTCATCAGCATCCATGAGTTGGCCCGCAGCTGGGCGGTGGGATCGAGCCACCGCCGAAAGCCGGTCAGCGGAGCCATCAGGCAGGCGCTCACGCCCACGCCGCAGAGCACCCGGGCCGCCAGCAAGGCGGGGAAGCTGGTTGCCATCGAGAAGGCGATGCAGCCCGCCACGGCGATCAGCAGGAAGCTTAGGATCACCTTCTTGGGACCGTGACGGTCCAGCCAGGTCCCCAACGGCAGCTGGGTCGCGGAAAAGCCGAGGAAGTAGCCGCCGGCCAGCAAGCCCAGCTCCTGCGCGCTGAGCGCGAACTCCTGGGTCAACGCCGGTGACAGCGTGGCCGTGATGGCGCGCACCAGGGCGGAGAAGAAGTAGGCGAACGCGAAAGCCAGGAATACCGTGATGGCGGTGCGTCGGGCGAGCACGCTCATTGCAGCCTGATCCCCGAAAAGAAAGGCTCGGCCATCTCGGGCTTGAGCCGGCCGGCGTAGATGACGGCCTGGAACACGTGCCTGCCGTGGGCAAAATACGCGGCATGGCTTTCCACCGGAGTGCCGTCGGCGCGTTGCCCCGCGGCCACGACCTGAACCGATTGCGGCAGCGAAAGCGCGCCGGCCGGCACGAACGGGCTCTCGCGGGCGCGGGTGCTGCGCATGTTGGACAGGGTGGCGGCCTTCCACTGGCCCAGGGCATCGCCGGCAGCCCCGGCATCGCCGAGCTCGGCGAACAGCACGGCGAAGGTCGCGCCGCCGCTGTCGCAGGCAAGCGCCTGCAAGCTGACGCTGCGGCCGGCCATCGGCACGTTGCGCGTGTCCTTATCGGGCTTGCAGGGCAATGCCGCCGTCAACGCAGTGGGTTGCGCGCGCACCTCGCGCCAATTGAACGTGGGACTGCAGGCGGCCAGCATCCCTGCACTGATGAGGGCGGCAGCGGATCGAAGCATCCGGGGATTATGCGTTTGGCGCATCGCAGGGACAGGGATTTGCACCGACAATGCCGCACCATGACCTCGCTCGCCGGCATCCGCATCCTCGATCTCTCCCGCATCCTGGCGGGACCCTGGTGTACGCAGACCCTGGCCGATCTCGGCGCCGACGTGATCAAGATCGAGCGGCCCGGATGCGGCGACGACACGCGCGGATGGGGGCCGCCCTTTCTCAAGGACGGGGCCGGGAACGACACGCCCGAGGCCGCTTACTACCTCGGCACGAACCGCAACAAGCGCTCGGTGACCTGCGATATCGCCAAGCCGGCCGGGCAATCGCTGATCCGCGAGCTGGTGCCGCATTGCGACGTCTTCATCGAAAACTTCAAGGTGGGCGACATGGCCCGCTATGGCCTGGACTACAGCTCGCTCAAGGCATTGAACCCCCGGCTGGTCTATTGCAGCGTCACGGGGTTCGGCCAGACCGGCCCGTACAGCGAGCGCGCCGGGTACGACTACGCGATACAGGGCATCGGCGGCCTGATGAGCGTGACCGGCGAGCGGGACGCCATTGGCGGCGGGCCGCAGAAAGTCGGCGTTGCGGTGGCCGATCTCTTCACCGGCATGTACTCCGCCGTCGCCATTCTCGCGGCCTTGCGCCACGCCGGGCAAACCGGAGAGGGCCAGCACATCGACATGGCTTTGCTCGACACGCAGGTGGCGATGCTGGCGAACCTGGGGGCCAACTACCTGGTCAGCGGCACGGTGCCCGGCCGCGCCGGCAACGCCCACCAGAACATCGTGCCTTACCAGGTGTTCGAGGTGGCGCCGCCTTCGGTCGCCGGCAAGGACTACCTCATCCTCGCCGTTGGCAACGACGGCCAGTACGCGAAGTTTTGCGAAGTGGCGGGCCGCCCGGACCTGGCCACGGACCCACGGTTCGCCAAGAACCAGGATCGCGTGCGCAATCGCGACCTACTGGTACCGCAACTGGAGGCGATCATGAAAACCCGCAGCAAGGCCCACTGGCTGGCCGCGCTGGAGTCGGCGAAGGTTCCCTGCGGCGCCATCAACAACCTGGCCGAGGTTTTCGAAGATCCCCAGGTGAAGGAGCGGGGCATGGTGACCCCTTGGGCACACCCCCTGCAGCAGGGACTGCGTTTGGTCTCCAGCCCCATAAAGCTGAGCGCGACCCCCGTGCGCAACGAGTTGCCGCCCCCGTTGCTTGGGCAGCACACGGACGAAGTGCTTCGCGAATTGCTCGGCTGCGGCGACGAGCGGCTGGCGGACCTTCGAAAGGGCCAAGTGATCTGACCCGAACGGGATCATTTGACCGAGCCGAATACCTTTCGCAGGATCGCGTTGCCGGTGCCGGCCGGGTCCTGGCGGATCTTCTTTTCTTCTTCGCCGATCATGGCGTAGAGCCCGTCCAGCGACTTGCGCGTGACGTACGGCTCGATCGCGGCATCGTCCTTTTTGAGCAGCCCCATGCCGGCCGCCTTGCCGGCCACCCGGTTGTACTTTTCCGCCAGGCCGACCTTTCGCGTGGCCTGGGTCACCACCGGCAGGAAGCGGCCGCCCAGCGGCGCGCGCGTCTTCTGCGCGAAAAAATCCGTGACCGATGTGTTGCCCCCGGACAGGATGTCCTTTGCGTCGGTCACGGTCATCGCTTTCACCGCGTTCACCAGCAGGTCCCGGGCCAGGGGCACCGCCGCCTCGGCGGCCCTGTTCATGGCCACTTCAAGCTCCTCCACCTGATGGCCGCGGCCAAGCGCGCGCATCAACTTGCCCGCGTCGGCCAGATAACCCGGCAAGGGAATTCGAACTTTTGGATTGCCGAGGAATCCATCGGGCTTGCCGAGCAGGCTGACGGCCGCCACCGCGCCGCGCTCGAGAGCCGTTTTCAGTCCCTGGGAGACCTCCGTGTTGCTCAGGTCGCCCAGGCTCAGCGCATGGGCCTGGTGCCAGGCGATTGAGGCGATGCCCAGCGCGCAGGCAGCGGCGGAACTAAACTGGCGACGATGCATGGGAATGTCCTGAAATGAAAAGAGTCCTCTATGGTGCCGCAGCGGCGGCCGTGCTGGCAACCGGTGCTGCGCTGTACCTGGGCGCCGGCAACGAAACCGCCCCGCAATCGACGTTCGTGCTCCTGGATGGTTCCAGCAAGACGACGGCGGACCTCAAGGGCCGCGTGACGCTGGTGAATTTCTGGGCGACCAGCTGCACCACGTGCGTCGCCGAAATGCCCAAGATTGTCGCGACGCACGACAAGTACAAGGCCAGGGGCTACGAGACGGTGGCCGTAGCCATGAGCTACGACCCGCCCAGCTATGTCGTCAATTATTCGCAGACGCGCAAATTGCCCTTCGCTGTCGCCATCGACAACACGGGCGCCGTCGCCAAGGCCTGGGGTGATGTGCGGCTCACGCCCACCACTTTTCTGGTGAACAAGCGCGGAGAGATCGTCAAGCGTTACATCGGCGAGCCCGATTTCAACCAGCTGCACCAGCTGATCGAAAAGCTGCTCGCCGAGGGCTGAGGGGCGCGGCGGCGCCTACTCCTTGCGGAACGCGTCGTGGCAGGCCTTGCAGGTGTTGGCCGTGGCGCCGAACGCCACCTTCAGGTTGTCCAGGTTGTTGGTCTTGGCGGCAGCCAGGAGCTTGGCGCTCTCGCCGACCAGCTTTTCGTTGTGCTCCTTGAACTTGGCCTGCTCGCTCCAGATCTCGGCTTTCGCACGGCTGGGCGTGACCTTGTCGGTACCGGGCCCGAAACCGGCCCAGGGCAGCTTGGCCATCTCAGCCACGATCTCCGCATTTTCGACAGCCGCCTTGGCGTCATACGGCACCCGCCCATTGGCCATGGCGCCGATACGGCCGAAATGCTGGCCCATCACGAACAGGGCGCTCTGGCGGTATTTGACTGCGTCTTCGGCTTGGCGAATTGGGCTGAAGCTGGGAACGCCACCGCTACGGCGGCGGCGGCAATGGCCAGTGAGGCGGCAATCTTCATGAATTTTCTTCTCCTGGGTTCATAAAAGTTGGCAGGCACAATCGATGCTGAGCCGATTTTGTGCGGAAAGTTCGCTTCGGAACTTGCTGCGCAGGGAATCTGCCAATCCCCAGGGGGAACTGTCATGTCGAACACAGTGCGGGTGTGGGACCTGCCTACACGCCTTTTTCACTGGGCCCTGGTGGCCTGCATCGTGGGCCTGGCGATTACTGGATACCGAGGGGGCGCGGTCATGGACTGGCACGCCCGACTGGGTTATGCATTGCTGACGCTTCTCTTGTTCCGGATTGTCTGGGGTTTCGTCGGCGGGCGTTGGTCGCGCTTCGGCTCGTTCATCTATGCGCCCGGCGCGGTGGTCGCTTACTTGCGCGGCCGCCCGCACCCCGATCACCTGATCGGCCACAGCCCACTCGGCGCCGGCTCGGTCTTCGCCATGCTCGGCTTGCTGCTCGCCCAGGTCGAGACCGGGCTCGTCGGTGACGACGAGATCTCTTTCACGGGGCCTTTGAACCGCTTCGTCGAAAGCAGCAAGGGGCTGGCGGCCACGTGGTACCACAAGCGAATCGGACAGTGGGTGATCCTCGGCCTGGTGCTGCTCCATATTGCGGCGGTGCTGTACTACCTCTGGAAAAGGAAGAACAACCTCATCGGGCCGATGCTGCATGGCGACAAGCGCGTGGCGGGCGCAGCCCAGCCGTCCAGGGACGATGCCGCGTCGCGCTTCGCCGCCCTGGTGGTGCTGGCCGGATGCGCCGGGCTGGTGGCCTGGCTCGTCAGTCTCGGGGGATAGTGCGAAGCCATTGCAGAAGCGCTAAACTGGCCGGCCGTCCCGCCTCCGCATTCGCATTCGCATTCGCACTCGCGTGGAAACGAAACAGATTCCGTCAGTCCAATTGATCGCACCGGCAAGCCTGCAGGAGCTCGATGCGGTGCGCACAATTTTTCGCGAGTACGCCCACAACCTGGTTGTCGACTTGTGCTTCCAGCAATTCGACAAGGAGCTTGCCGAATTGCCGGGCGACTACGCGCCGCCGCGCGGCGCGCTTCTGCTGGCCAATGTCGACGAGCGAGTGGCGGGCTGTTGCGCCCTTCGGCCGCTGGACTCGGCCGACTACACGAACGCCTGCGAAATGAAGCGCCTGTATGTGCGCCCGGCCTTCCGCGCCATGGGCTTGGGCCGGGAGCTCGCCGAGGCCGCGCTGGACATGGCCCGCCAAGCCGGTTATTCGTGCGTGTTGCTGGACACCCTGGACGACATGGAAGCAGCGCGTGCCCTGTATCACGACCTCGGCTTTCACGATATTCCCCCCTACTATCACAACCCGATTCCGGGTGCGCACTACCTGAAGGCTGACCTCTAGGCCGGGGATCGGCAGTCGCCGGCTTACCCGCGGGCTTGGGCAAGCAAGGTGTCGGCGTCGCTCACTTCGAACTTGCCCGGCGCTTCAATGTTGACGGCCGATACCTTGCCATCCTTGACGAGCATGGAGTAGCGCGCGCTGCGGATGCCCATGCCGCGCGTGCTGAGGTCCATGGTGAGGCCGGTGGCCTTGGCAAACTCGGCACTTCCATCGCCCAGCATGCGCACCTTGTTGCCGGTTTTCTGTTCCCGCGCCCATGCACCCATCACGAAGGCATCGTTGACGCTCACGCACCAGATCTCGTCGACGCCCGCCTTCTTGAATTCGTCCGCCTTCTCGACAAATCCCGGCACATGCTTGGCCGAACACGTTGGGGTGAAAGCACCGGGGAGCGCGAACACCGCGATGGTCTTGCCCGCCGTCGCTTCAGCCACCTTGACCGGGTTGGGGCCGATGCTGCAACCGTTGCCTTCGACTTCGGAATATTCCTGCAGGGTAACGTTGGGAAGCAGGTCGCCGACTTTGATCATTTCAGAGCTCCAGAAAAAGAAAAACGGCCCACATTGTGAGCCGTTTTTAGCTATCGCGCCAAAGTGCGCTGATTACACTTCGGCGGCCTTTTCGACCAGCCGGGTCGCGACCCAGTTCTTGGTCTTGGAAATCGGCCGGCTCTCGGTGATCTCGATCACGTCGCCCGTGTGGAACTCGCCTTTTTCGTCATGGGCGTGGTACTTGCTCGACTTGGCAACGATCTTGCCGTAGAGCTCGTGCTTGACACGGCGCTCGACCAGCACCGTCACGGTCTTGGCGCGCTTGTCGCTCACCACCTTGCCGACCAAGGTGCGCTTGAGGGATGTTTTGGCTTCCGTCATTGCCTTCTTCCTTACTTGGCGGCGGGCGTCTTGGCCCGCTCTTCCGTCTGCTTCTGGGCCAGGATGGTCTTGGCCCGAGCAATGTCGCGACGCGTGACGCGCAGCGTGCCGGTGTTGGTGAGCTGTTGCGTAGCCTTCTGCATGCGCAGGCCGAAGTGGGCCTTTTGCAGCTCCTTGACTTCGGTTTTCAGGCCGGCAACGTCTTTTTGGCGCAGTTCAGTCGTTTTCATGTTTCATCACTCCTGAATTACGCGCCGATCATGCGCGTGACGAACGTCGTGCGCAGGGGCAGCTTGGCGGCGGCCAGGCGGAATGCTTCGCGAGCGAGCTCTTCGGGCACACCGACGATCTCGAACACGACCTTGCCCGGCTGGATTTCGGCCACGTAGTACTCGGGGTTGCCCTTGCCGTTACCCATCCGCACTTCGGCGGGCTTGTGGGAGATCGGCTTGTCGGGGAACACACGGATCCAGATGCGGCCGCCGCGCTTCACGTGGCGGGAAATCGCGCGGCGCGCGGCTTCGATCTGGCGGGCCGTCAGGCGGCCACGGTCCGTGCACTTCAGGCCGAAGTCACCGAATGCCACCGAGTTGCCCCGGGTGGCGACGCCGGTGTTGCGGCCCTTCTGCTCTTTGCGGTATTTGCGGCGAGCGGGTTGCAGCATGTTTACTCTCCTTTACCGTCAGCGGGCGGAGTGCCTGCCGGCGCTGCCTTGCGGACGCGCTTAACGGTAGTTTTCGGTGCATCGGCACCTGTCGTTGCTTCCGCGGGCTTGTCGCTGCCGTCAGCCGGTGCGACATTGCCCGCGCCAGCTGCGGGGCGGCGGGTGGCGGGACCACGGCGGTCGCCGGCCGGGCGGTCACCCGGGCGAGCGTCGCGGCGGGGGCCACGGGGGCGGCGTTCTTCCTCGGCACGGGGCTCGACGATGGCCGGCAGGTCATTGCGGCCCAGCGTGTCGCCCTTGTAGACCCAGACCTTGACGCCGATGACGCCGTAGGTGGTCTTGGCTTCGGAGAAACCGTAGTCGATGTCGGCGCGCAGCGTATGGAGCGGCACGCGGCCTTCGCGGTACCACTCGGTACGCGCGATTTCGATGCCGTTCAGGCGGCCGGCGGACATGATCTTGATGCCCTGGGCGCCCAGGCGCATCGCGTTCTGCATAGCGCGCTTCATGGCACGGCGGAACATGATGCGCTTTTCCAGCTGCTGGGTGATCGAGTCGGCGATCAGCTGGGCATCGATTTCGGGCTTGCGCACTTCCTCGATGTTCACTGCCACCGGCACGCCCAGGCGCTTGCCGAGCTCTTTCTTGAGCGCTTCAATGTCTTCGCCCTTTTTGCCGATCACCACGCCCGGGCGAGCCGAGAAGATAGTGATGCGGGCGCTCTTGGCGGGACGCTCGATCAGGACGCGCGAAACGGCGGCGTTCTTGAGCTTGGCCTTGAGGTACTCGCGCACCTTGATGTCTTCGCCTAACATGCCGGCGAAGTCACGGTTGCTCGCGTACCAGCGGCTGGCCCAGTTGCGGCTGACCGACAGGCGGAAGCCGGTAGGATGGATTTTTTGTCCCATAGTGTCCTAAAGCCTGTTAGTTGCCGACGGTCAAGTACACGTGGCACGTGGGCTTGACGATGCGATTGCCGCGGCCTTTGGCGCGCGCGGTGAAACGCTTGAGCGAAGCGCCTTGTTCGACGTAGATGGTCTTGACCAACAGATCGTCGATGTCGGCGCCGTCGTTGTGCTCGGCGTTCGCGATGGCGGACTCCAGCACCTTCTTGATGATTCCGGCGGCCTTCTTCTGGGTGAATTCCAGAACGTTGAGCGCCTGATCCACCTTCTTGCCGCGAATCAGATCGGCGACCAGGCGGCCTTTGTCGACCGACAGACGGACGCCCCTGAGGACTGCACGTGTTTCCATGGTCTTTCCTTACTTCTTCTGGACTTTTTTGTCCGCCGGGTGACCCTTGAAGGTGCGCGTCAGGGCGAATTCGCCCAGCTTGTGGCCCACCATCTGGTCGGTGATGTAGACCGGCACGTGCTGCTTGCCGTTGTGCACGGCGATCGTCAGCCCGATGAACTCGGGCAGGATCATGGAGCGGCGCGACCAGGTCTTGATCGGTTTCTTGTCCTTGGTCGTCACGGCCTTGTCGGCCTTGGCCACCAGGTGGTGGTCAACGAAGGGACCTTTTTTGAGTGAGCGAGTCATTTCGTCAACCCCTTACTTCTTGCGACGCGACACGACCATGACCTGGGTGCGCTTGTTGTTGCGGGTACGGTAACCCTTGGTCAGGTTGCCCCACGGATCGACGGGGTGACGGCCTTCGCCGGTCTTGCCCTCGCCACCGCCATGCGGGTGGTCGACCGGGTTCATCACCACACCGCGGACGGTCGGGCGGATACCCATGTGACGCTTCACGCCGGCCTTGCCCAATTGACGCAGGCTGTGTTCTTCGTTGGCGACTTCGCCAATGGTGGCGCGGCACTCGATGTGGATCTTGCGAACCTCACCTGAGCGCATGCGGACCTGGGCGTAGGTGCCTTCGCGCGCCAGCAGCGTCGCGGAGGTACCGGCGGAACGCGCGATCTGCGCGCCCTTGCCCGGCTTCAGTTCGATGCAATGGATCGTCGAGCCGACCGGGATGTTGCGCACCGGCAGAGTGTTGCCGGCACGGATCGGGGCCTCGGAGCCGGACAGCAGCGATGCGCCGACTTCCAGGCCGCGCGGAGCGATGATGTAGCGGCGCTCGCCGTCGGCATAGCACACCAGGGCGAGGTGGGCCGTGCGGTTCGGGTCGTACTCGATGCGTTCCACCTTGGCCGGGATGCCGTCCTTGTTGCGAACGAAGTCCACAACGCGGTAGTGATGCTTGTGGCCACCGCCCTTGTGGCGGGTGGTGATGTGACCGTTGTTGTTGCGGCCCGACTTCTGGAACTGGGGTTCCAGCAGGGGGGCGTAACCTTCACCCTTGTGCAGGTGATCCCGCGAGATCTTCACCATGCCGCGATGGCCTGGTGAGGTCGGTTTCATTTTGATGACTGCCATGATCTGTTCGCGCTGTTAAGCGGCCTCCCCATTGAGGTTCAGCTCTTGACCGGGCTTGAGCATCACGTAGGCCTTGCGAATGTTGTCGCGGCGGCCTTGCGAGCGGCCGAAGCGCTTGGACTTGCCTTTGGTGTTGACCACAGAAACGCCCTTGACCTCGACCTTGAACATCAGTTCAACGGCCGCCTTGATCTCGGGCTTGGTGGCGTCTTGCAGCACCTTGAAGGTGACGGCATTGGTCTTGTCGGCCACGTGCGTCGCCTTTTCGGAGACGATGGGGGCGACCAGGACCTGCATCAAGCGACCTTCGTCGAACTTGCTGCGCGATGCGGGTGTTGGGTTAACACGGCTCATTGGAAACCTCCATGCTGCGCATTGCGGTATTCGCCCTTGAGGCGGCTCGGCGTGCTCATGCGAACATCTCCTTGAGCTTGTCGATGGCGCCCTTGGTGACCAGCACCTTCTTGTAGTGCACCAGCGACAGCGGGTCGGCATAACGCGGCTCGACGACGAGCACGTTCACCAGGTTGCGTGAGGCGAGGTACAGGTTCTCGTCGACTTCTTCGGCGATCACGAGAACCGATTCCAGGTTCATGGCCTTGAACCGGGCGGCCAGCTGCTTGGTCTTGGGCGAATCCACCTTCATGGAGTCGACCACGGCCAGGCGGCCTTCACGGGCCAGCTGGGAGAAGATGGACGCCATGCCGGCGCGGTACATCTTCTTGTTGATCTTCTGGGTGAAGTTCTCGTCCGGGCTGTTCGGGAAAATCCGGCCGCCCCCGCGCCACAGCGGTGAGGAAGTCATACCGGCACGGGCGCGGCCCGTTCCCTTTTGCTTGAACGGCTTCTTGGTCGAGTGCTTGACCTGCTCGCGGTCCTTCTGGGCGCGCGTGCCCTGGCGGGCATTGGCCTGGAAGGCGACGACGATCTGGTGCACCAGGTCTTCGTTGTATTCACGGCCGAACACGGTCTCGGGCGCGTCGTATTTGGACGAGGCCTGGCCTTGTTCGTTCAGGAGTTCGAGTTGCATTACTTCGCTCCCTTCGCCGCAGGGGCGGGCTTGGCTGCGGGCTTGGCAGCGGCCTGCGGCCGGACCTTGACGGCCGGGCGGACGGTGACGAAACCACCCCTGGAGCCGGGAACCGCGCCCTTGATCAGGAGCAGCTGGCGGGCTTCGTCGATGCGGTACACGTCGAGGTTCTGGGTGGTGACGGTGTCGTCGCCGAGGTGGCCGGTCATGCGCTTGCCGGGGAACACGCGGCCCGGGTCCTGCGCCATTCCGATCGAGCCGGGGACGTTGTGCGAACGGCTGTTGCCGTGCGACGCGCGCTGCGAGCTCATGTGGTGGCGCTTGATGGTGCCGGCAAAGCCCTTGCCGATGGTCGTGCCCTGCACGTCGACCTTCTGGCCCACGGCGAACACGTCGGTGGCGGGAACCGTGGCACCGGCTGCGTATTTGGCAGCGGTGTCGGCCGTGACGCGGAATTCCTGGATGATTTCACCGGCTTCCACACCTGCCTTGGCAAGGTGGCCGGCTTGCGGCTTGGTCACGCGCGAAGCTTTGCGCGAACCGAACGTGACCTGCAGGGACACGTAGCCGTCGTTCTCTTGGGTTTTGACCTGGGTCACACGGTTGTTGGACACATCCACCACCGTGACAGGAACTGCGTCCCCATCATCGGTGAACAGGCGCATCATGCCCACCTTGCGGCCCAGCAACCCGAGGGAGTTGCTCAGACTCATATTTTTGCTCCGTTACTTTCGCCTTGGCCGCTGCAATTGGCTGCCAGGTTTTCACGCCCGCGTGAACCACGGACGTGCGAAAGAAGGTTGATAAAAACTTAAAGCCGCCGCCCGCGTACCGACGATGGCTCCTCACCCAATTCGGGCGAAGCCGTAAATTATAACGCGCTCCTGCAGTTTCCCGCAAGAGCGCGT
The DNA here is from genome assembly GCA_013815685.1 of Ramlibacter sp. Taxonomy (GTDB): domain Bacteria; phylum Pseudomonadota; class Gammaproteobacteria; order Burkholderiales; family Burkholderiaceae_C; genus Ramlibacter. The sequence goes on along the minus strand of JACDFR010000034.1, from coordinate 500 downwards.
ATTTGGAGGCTGCTGCGGGGCTTACTGCAGCTTGATCTCGACGTCCACGCCGGCCGGCAGGTCGAGCTTCATCAGCGCGTCCACGGTCTTGTCGGTCGGGTCGACGATGTCCATCAGGCGCTGGTGCGTGCGGATTTCGAACTGGTCGCGGCTGGACTTGTTGACGTGCGGCGAGCGCAGGATGTCAAAGCGCTTCATGCGCGTCGGCAGGGGCACGGGGCCCTTGACGATGGCGCCGGTGCGCTTGGCGGTGTCGACGATCTCGGCGGCGGACTGGTCGATCAGCTTGTAATCGAATGCCTTGAGGCGGATGCGGATTTTCTGTTGGGTGGCCATGTTGGGTCCTAATCAGTTGGGGACAGAGCTAAAGATCTGTCCCGCAAAATTACTCAAGAATCTTTGCCACGACGCCCGAGCCCACGGTTTTGCCGCCTTCGCGGATGGCAAAGCGCAGGCCTTCCTGCATGGCGATGGGGTTGATCAGCTTCACCGTGATGGAC